>NZ_JBFOCV010000053.1:0-138964 GCF_040907975.1 Aeromonas sp. s10
ATGACCCCGGCGACCTGTTCGATTTCACCGGAGAGGCCGACGATGCCGTGACGGGCCTGGGCGACGACCTGGGCCCCCGCATCGGCCTGCTCGTTAGCCTGCTTGGCGACGTCGGCTGCCAGGGATGCATTGCCGGCGATCTCGGTGACGGTGGCTCCCATCTCGTGGATGGCGGTGGCGACCTGGACGGTGCGATCCCGCTGGGCGGTGCAGTTGTGCTGGGTGAGCTGGGCCTTGGCGGCCACCTCGTTGGCGGTGGCGGCGAGCTGGCGGGAGTTGCTCGCCACCTGTTCGATGGAGCCGTGGATCTTGGCGACAAAGTTGTTGAAGCCGGTCGCCACCTGGGCCAGTTCGTCACGGCCATCGACCTTGAGGCGATGGGTGAGGTCGCCATCACCGCTGCCGAGTTCGCGGAACAGGCGGGCCAGTTCGTTGAGGGGGCGGCTCACGGAGCCCGCCAGGAGAACGCCGAGCAGCCCCATGCCGACGGCGATGGCCAGGCTGACCAGCACCATGTGCAGGCGCGCTCTGTCCAGTTCGGCATAAATCTCGGCCTCCGGCACCTGGGCCACCAGATACCAGTCGAGCAGGGGGATGTAGCTGCTGGCCAGGATCACGGGCTGGCCGTCGACCTCGGCATGGGTGGCGGCAAAGGGCTGCTTGTTGAGCAGGTTGGTGCTACTGCCGCTGGCCAGCTGGGTCAGGTTGTCCCGATCGATGCGGGCGGCGTCGGGGTGCAGCTTCACCTTGCCGCTGCCGTCTGTCATGAAGACGAAGCCGCTGTCGCCGATGCGGAAGTTGGCGAGCATGCTGACCATGCTGTCGAGGGATTTGGCGAGGCCAGCGAGGCCGCGTCCGTCGAGTTGCTGGAAGTTGACGAACAGTTTCACCTCGCCGTTGCTCTCCCGAAAGATGCTGAGCATCAGATCCTGGCGGCTCTTGGTGTAGTCATAGAACCAGTTGTCCTGCTCGTGGTTCAGGATGCGCAGAAAACCGTCCTGGTTGTAGTAGGCGGCACTCTGACGATCGGCGAAGGAGGCGGTGACCAGACCATACTGGCTCGTCATGTCCTTGAGCTGGTTGATGAGGATGGACTCCTGCTCCTTGGGCATGCCGCGCTCGACCCAGTCCAGCACGAAGCGGTCGTTGGCAAGCTGTCTGGCGGCATTGGCGACCGAGGTGAGATCCTTTTCGATCTCCTTGCCGATGCGCTGGGTCAGGTTGGGCAGCTCCTGCTCGAACATGCGGTCCTCGATCAGCTGCTGGGCAGAACGCTGGCTGAAATAGCCCACCAGCAGGCAGGAGAGGGCCACCGCGAGGATGACGGTGGCCAGAATTTTCTGTTTCAGTGTCAGGCTTGCGAACATAAGGGTGACTCGGAAGTGTGAACCAGGGTTGAACTCATAATAGCGGCTGATTTGGCGCGCTCTTGAGGCGGTGGGGGCCTTTATTGTCGATTAACGTTTGCGCTCACACCCGGATTGGGCTGGATTGGCGCCCGATTTTGCCGAGACATCGTCGCAAGCGGGGCGACCCCTCGCCAGCACCCCGGCTTGCGGTTAAAGTGCTTGCACTTATAGTAGGCTGCACCTGACTGGCGGCCTGCCCGCTCGACTCGCACCGGATTTATGGACTCTCATATGCGCATCTTTCATCGGGGATGGACCCACCTGCTCGTGCTCCTGCTGGCGACCCTGCCGTTCATGGCGGCGGCCGGAGCCAATGATCCCGCGCCTTCGGCCAGAAACTCGGGGGCAACCAAGATGGAGCGTCCGAGGATCGCCCTGGTACTGAGCGGCGGCGGTGCCAAGGGGTCGGCCCATATCGGGGTGCTCAAGGTGCTGGAGGCAAAGCACATCCCGGTGGACATCATCGTCGGGACCAGCATGGGCTCCTATGTGGCGGGCATGTATGCCATGGGGCTCAGCGCCGAGGAGGTGGAGCGCACGACGCTGGCCATAGACTGGAACAAGGGCTATCAGGACAAGGTGGGGCGCGACGAGCTCTCCCTGCGCAAGAAGCAGCAGACCGAGAAGTACCAGCTGCGCACCGACATCGGGGTCAACGGTGACCAGACCCAGCTGCCGGACGGCTTCTTCCAGGGACAGTCCATGGCCAGCCTGCTGCGCCACGCCACCTCCAACCTGCCGGCGCAAAAGAGCTTCGACAACCTGCCTATCCCCTATCGCGCGGTGGCGACCGACATGGAGACGGTGACCCCCTTCGTGCTGGATCACGGCAGCCTCGCCAAGGCGATGCAGGCCTCCATGTCCATTCCCGGTGCCCTCAAGCCGGTGGACTGGGACGGCCGCATCCTGGCCGATGGTGGCACGGTCAACAACATGCCGGTAGACGTGGCCAAGGCCATGGGGGCCGACGTGGTGATCGCGGTGGACATCAGCGCCAAGCTGCGTACCCGGGAGTCCCTCAAGTCGGGATTGGCCATGATCGATCAGCTCACCACCTACATGACCCAGGTGGGGACCGAAAAGCAGAAGGCGCTGCTGGGCCCCAGGGACATCCTGCTGACCCCCGAGTTCGGCAACATGGGGATCGCCGACTTCGCCCTGATGCCGGAGGGGATCAAGATTGGGGAGGCGGTCGCCAACAGTGCAGCGGCCCGGCTCGATGCGCTCTCTCTCTCGCCCGCCGCCTACGCCGACTATCGCAACGGCAAGCTGAGCCGGCGCGCCGAGCGCAGTGGCCAGCCCGCCTACTACATCGACAAGGTGGAGATCATCAACAAGTCGCGCCTCTCCGACGACACGGTGCGGGCCATGCTGAACGTGCGTCCGGACAAGGTGCAGACCTACGAGAGCCTGGAGGCGGGGATCCGTCGCCTCTACGCCCTGGAGTCGTTCGATCGCATCACCTACGAGGTGGAGGAGCGGGACGGGGAGAACGTGCTGGTGGTGGACGCCAGCGAGAAGAACTGGGGGCCGGGTTATCTCAACTTCCAGCTCGGTTTCTCCGATGACTTCGAGAGCAGCTCCAACTACAACGTCGGCATGTCCTACACCCTGACCAACGTCAACGACTGGGGAGGCGAGTGGCTGACCGAGGCGTCCCTCGGGACCGCCAAGCACCTCAAGACCGACTTCTACACCCCGCTGGAGCCCTCCCAGACCTACTTCGGCGAGACGAGCCTGGCCTACGACAAGACCCAGCGACGGGTCTTCTTCCCGGAAGAGAGCAGGTCCTCGTCCGGGGTTAGCTATCTGGACTCCGAGTACAGCTTCACCAGCGTGGATCTCGCCGTCGGCTGGAATCGCCAGCCCTGGAGCCGCTTCTCCCTTGGGCTGGAGGGCAAGATCGGCAGCGTGGAGATCCAGAACCTCACCAACGCGGATGCCGATGCCTCCGCCTGGGGCCCCTACATCCGCTTCGAGCACGACACCCTCGACAGCCGCTACTTCCCCTATCAGGGGGTCTACTGGGACATCAAGGGGGGCTACTCCTACGTCGATCTCGACCCCGCGGACGCGCCCTCCGAGCAGGCCGAGGGGGTGAATTACCGGCTGGTGATGATCAAGCCCTGGTCCTGGGACAGGCACAGCCTCAACCTGATGCTGGAAGGGGGCGGCTCAAGCTCCCAGGAGACGGTACCGCTGTTCGTGCAGGATCTGGGCGGGCTGTTCCGCATGTCCGGCTTCCAGCATTACCAGTTGAGCGGTCGCTACAGCCTGTTTGGCGGATTGCGCTACATCTACCGGGTGGCGGACAACGACTTCGGTGCCTTCAAGGCGCCCCTGTTCCTCGGGGGCTCCCTCGAGCAAGGGGGGGTCTGGGACAAGGGAGAGGACATCAGCATCGAATCCTCCTATACCTCGGGTTCCCTCTATATGGGGGTGGAGAGTTTCCTCGGTCCCATCTTCCTCGGCTATGGCGTGGCGGAGGGGGGACACGACATGTTCTATCTGCAATTGGGCACTACGTTCCAATAAGGGGGAAATGCTGCCTTTTTGTTAACTCACCTTGGGTGGGCGGCTTGTCACTCTAAAAAAACCTAATAGGTTTATATGGTTATGCTGGTTTGATGAATAACTGCACAGGGTTTGGATTTTAATTAGTCGTTAAAACTTATATAGTGGGGGGCACCCTACGGGTGTCCCGCAAGGACGATCGCCGCGAGCTTGGGCGAACCCCAAAAAAAAGACCAAAGAGGAATTAGTCGTGCTTGAAACATACCGTAAACACGTCGCAGAACGTGCCGCCGAAGGCGTGGTTGCCAAACCTCTGGACGCAGAGCAGGTCGCCGCCCTGGTTGAGCTGATCAAGAATCCGCCCGCCGGCGAACAGGACTTTCTGAAAGAACTGTTGTCCTCCCGCATTCCCCCGGGTGTTGATGAAGCGGCCTATGTGAAAGCCGGCTTCCTCACCGCCGTCGCCAAGGGCGAGGCCCATTCCCCCATCCTGACTGCCGCCGAAGCCGTCGAGCTGCTCGGTACCATGCAGGGTGGTTACAACATTCAGCCGCTGATCGACCTGCTGGACGATGCGACCCTGGCTCCTCTTGCTGCCAAGGGCCTCTCCCACACCCTGCTGATGTTCGACTCCTTCCACGACGTGGAAGAGAAGGCCAAGGCGGGCAATGTCCACGCCAAGCAGGTGCTGCAATCCTGGGCCGACGCCGAGTGGTTCCTGAACCGCCCGGCCCTGGCCGAGAAGATCACCGTCACCGTGTTCAAGGTGACCGGCGAAACCAACACCGATGATCTGTCGCCGGCGCCGGACGCCTGGTCCCGCCCGGACATTCCGCTGCACGCCCTGGCGATGCTGAAGAACGCCCGTCCCGGCATCACCCCGGACAAGGATGGCGTCATCGGCCCCATCAAGACCATTGATTCCCTGAAAGAGCAGGGCTTCCCGCTGGCTTACGTGGGTGACGTGGTCGGTACCGGCTCTTCCCGTAAATCCGCCACCAACTCCGTGCTCTGGTTCATGGGCGACGACATTCCGTTCGTGCCGAACAAGCGTGCCGGCGGCGTCTGCCTCGGTGGCAAGATTGCCCCCATCTTCTTCAACACCATGGAAGATGCCGGCGCCCTGCCCATCGAAGTGGACGTCTCCAAGCTGGAAATGGGCGATGTCATCGACATCTTCCCCTATGAGGGCAAGATCACCCGCCACGGCACCGACGAGGTGCTGGCCCGGTTCGAACTGAAGACCGAGGTGCTGATCGATGAAGTGCGCGCCGGTGGCCGCATTCCGCTGATCATCGGCCGCGGCCTGACCGACAAGGCCCGCGAAGCGCTGGGTCTGCCGTTCTCCACCGTGTTCCGTCGTCCGCAGCCGGTGGCCGACACCGGCAAGGGCTTCACCCTGGCCCAGAAGATGGTGGGCAAGGCATGTGGCGTGGAGGGCATCCGCCCGGGCACCTACTGCGAACCCAAGATGACCACGGTCGGCTCCCAGGACACCACGGGCCCCATGACCCGCGACGAGCTGAAAGACCTCGCCTGCCTCGGCTTCTCTGCCGATCTGACCATGCAGTCCTTCTGCCACACCGCGGCCTATCCCAAGCCCATCGACGTACAGACCCACCACACTCTGCCGGACTTCATCATGAACCGCGGCGGTGTGAGCTTGCGTCCGGGTGACGGCGTCATCCACTCCTGGCTGAACCGCATGCTGCTGCCGGATACCGTGGGTACCGGTGGTGACTCCCACACCCGTTTCCCCATCGGCATCTCCTTCCCGGCGGGCTCTGGCCTCGTGGCCTTCGCCGCCGCCACCGGCGTGATGCCGCTGGACATGCCGGAATCCGTGCTGGTGCGCTTCAAGGGCGAGCTGCAGCCGGGCATCACCCTGCGTGATCTGGTCCATGCCATCCCCTACGCCGCCATCCAGAAAGGGCTGCTGACCGTCGAGAAAGCGGGCAAGAAGAACATCTTCTCCGGCCGCATCCTCGAGATCGAAGGTCTGCCGACCCTGAAGGTAGAGCAGGCGTTCGAGCTGGCGGACGCCAGCGCCGAGCGTTCCGCTGCCGGTTGCACCATCAAGCTGGATAAAGAGCCGATCATCGAGTATCTGAAGTCCAACATCGTGATGCTGAAGTGGATGCTGTCCGAAGGCTACGGCGACGTGCGCACCATCACCCGCCGCATCAAGGGGATGGAAGAGTGGCTGGCCAACCCGGTGCTGATGGAGGCGGACAAGGACGCCGAGTACGCCGAAATCATCGAGATCGATCTGGCCACCATCAAGGAGCCGATCCTGTGCGCGCCGAACGATCCGGACGATGCCCGTCTGCTGAGCGACGTGGCAGGCGACAAGATCGACGAGGTGTTCATCGGTTCCTGCATGACCAACATCGGCCACTTCCGCGCCGCCGGCAAACTGCTCGAGAAGTACCAGGGCGAGCTGCCGACCCGCATGTGGATCGCGCCGCCCACCAAGATGGACAAGGATCAGCTGACCGAAGAGGGCTACTACGGCATCTTTGGTCGGGTCGGTGCCCGCATCGAGATCCCGGGCTGTTCCCTCTGCATGGGCAACCAGGCGCGGGTAGCGGAAGGGGCCTCCGTGGTATCCACCTCCACCCGCAACTTCCCGAACCGCCTGGGCAAGGGTGCCAACGTCTATCTGGCCTCTGCCGAGCTGGCTGCAGTTGCCGCTATCATCGGCAAGATCCCGACCGTGGCCGAGTACCTGCAGTATGCCAAGACCCTGGACGCCACTGCGGCCGACACCTACCGCTACCTGAACTTCAACGAGATCGCCTCCTACACCAAGAAGGCCGATGCGGTGATCCTGCAGCAAGCGGTCTGAGACTCGCCGGTCTGACCACTGAAAATAACAATGCCGCGTCTCGACGCGGCATTTTCCATTTCAGGGGGCTGCGCGATAATGACCCGCCATGCCCAGCAACGGCGTCGTCGATTTGCCTGGTACGCGCGTTGCGCTTTCGTTGTCTGGCCATGATGGCCCCACCGTTTCCTGGTGGGCACTTTTATACCGCGGTACCTGCGAAGCGGGCCCGCGCATTGCGGCGTGGTTGCTATGTTTCTGTTCCGGATTGATCTGGCCCGCATGAAGTGGCGCCTTGGTTGTGCCCTGCTGGTGTTGGCCCTGCCCCTGGTGGTGGGAGGGTGGATGGTGCACGACAGCTACGAGCAGGAGCTGAAGAACGATGCCAGCGCGTCAGCCAGCAAGGCCAGAACCTTGCTGGAGCGCATGCTGGATCAGGCCGAGCGGGCCAACCTCGAGGTATTGCCGCTGGCCGGTCGACCTTGCAGCGACAACCTGTTGCTGCTGCGCAAGCGGGTGGCGCTGGAGCCTTTCCTGCGCTCCATCAATCTGGTGCGACAGGGGATCATCAACTGCACCTCGCTGTTCGGGCCTGCCAGGGAAGTGGATGACGGCTCCCGCTACACGGATCGCAAGTTGCTGCTGATGAGCGGCAACCTGGTGCGCAAGAATCACCCCTTGCTGGTGGTGCGTCAGGAGCGGGGGCGTGATGCGGCACTGAGTGCCATTGACAGCAGCCAGCTCAGTTTCATGCTCACCCTGAGCAGCGATCCCAGCGAGCTGTTCTTGCAGGTGGGGTCCGCCTGGCTCGATGAGTCCGGCCACTTCCAAAGCGATCCGCCGAAACTGCACAGCAAGTTTGCCCTGATACTCGCCTCCCAGCGTTACCCCTTCACCATCCACGCCGGTTATGCCATGCCGATCTACTGGCGTGCCCTGTGGGAGGCTCGCCATCTGCAACTGATCTGGCTGGGAGCCAGTTCGCTGGTGCTCTCACTGCTGGTGTGGTGGCTGCTTGGGCGGCCGGGGGCCCTGACGGACGAGCTGAGACGCGGGCTGCGAGCCAGGGAATTTGTCCCCTATCTGCAACCGCTGATCGCCAGCAAGGGCGGCAAGATGGTGGGAGCCGAGGTACTGATGCGCTGGCAACATGCCACCGAGGGGCTGATCCGCCCCGATCTCTTCATCCCCCAGGCGGAAGAGTCTGGCCTGATCGTGCCCATGACGGTCAACCTGATGAAGACGGTGGCCAAGACACTCCACCCGGTGCAGGAGCAGCTGCCCGAGGCATTTCACATCAGCTTCAACATCAGTGCCATCCACTGCCGGGACCTCTCCCTGGTGGCGGAGTGCCGCGACTTCCTCGGCCATTTCGTGCCGGGACGGGTGGTGCTGGTGCTGGAGCTCACGGAGCGGGAGCTGCTGGTGACCAGCCCGCAGACCCTCTCCCTGTTTCGCCAGCTCGACGAGATGGGGGTGCAGCTCGCCATCGATGACTTTGGCACCGGCCACTCCAGCCTCATCTATCTGCAGCAATTCCACGTGGACTATCTCAAGATCGACCGCTCCTTCATCGGCCGTATCGGGACGGAGTCCCTCTCCGAGCACATCGTGGACAACGTCATCGACCTCGGGGGACGGCTGGGGTTGTCCCTGGTGGCCGAAGGGGTGGAGACGGAGCAGCAGGCCGCCTATCTGAGAGGCAAGGGGGTCCAGTATCTGCAGGGATACCTGTTTGCCCGCCCCATGCCGATACGCCAGTTCTGCCGGGAGCTGACGGCGGGAGAGATACAGGTCGCCGCCGGGCGCACCGCCCAGGGCTAGGCCGCGCCCACCAGGCTGTGCAGCCAGTTCACCAGGATGTCGTGGGGGCTGCCGGGTTCGGGAGGGGCGGGGGCGAGCAGGTGATAGCCGGTGCCGTCGGGGACGAAGCCGAGCGGTGCCACCAGCAGACCGGCCTCGATATCGTCGCACACCTGTCGGTAGGGGCCGATGGCGACTCCCAGCCCGGCGACTGCCGCCTGCAGGCTGAAATAGAAGTGCTCGAAGGTCTGACCCGGCACCTCCTCGTCGGCGGGCATGCCTGCGTGCTGCTGCCACTCCAACCAGGCGCCCGGACGGGTCTTGGTGTGCAGGCGGGGGGCCGTTGGTCTGAGGGCCTGCACATCCCCCCTGGGTTCAAAAAACTGCGCCACCTTGCCCGGCTGACAGACAGGTCCGGTCCGCTCCTCGAACAGCAGCTGGCTGTAGAGCTCGGCAGGCCAGTGAAAGTCGTTGCGCCGAATGGCGAGATCGATGCCGCTGCCAAAGCTGAGGGCGCCGCCCCCCGCCATCAGGTGAACGTCCAGCTCGGGGTGCAGGGCCTGAAAGGCGGGCCAGCGCGGGATCAGCCAGCGCATCAGGAGGGTGGGTTCGCAGGAGAGCACCAGCGACTGGGGACGGCTCTGCTGGCGCAGGGCTTGCGCCGTCTGGCGGATGCTGCCCAGCCCCTCTCTGACCGCCTGATAGAACCGTTCACCCGCGTCGGTCAGAAAGACCCGGCGCTGGCGCCGCTCGAACAGCATGACCCCCAGATCCTCCTCGAGCAGTCGTACCGCCCGGCTGATGGCGCCATGGGTGAGATGCAGTTCGTCGGCGGCGCGGCCGAAATGCTCGGTGCGGGCCGCCACCTCAAAACAGCGCAGGGCGGTAAGGGAGGGAAGCGAGAGGGCTTTTTGTGAGTTTTTTTCACCATTCATGTCAGAAATCATCGTTCGTTATTGGTGTTATTGGCAAATAAAATAGCCGATATCCCCTCTAATCAGGACTATTTTCATGACCGAACTGTTAGCCGTTGTCGCCATTACTCTCTTTGCCGTCATCAGCCCCGGGCCCGACTTTGCCATGGTGTCGCGTAACAGCCTGCTGCTCTCGCGCCGCACCGGCGTGCTGACGGCGATCGGCATCGCGGCCGGGGTCTGCGTGCACGTGGCCTACACCCTGCTGGGGGTGGGCCTGCTGATCCAGCAATCCCTCTGGCTGTTCAACCTCATCAAGCTGGCAGGGGCCGCCTATCTCATCTTCCTCGGCATCAAGATGCTGCGGGCCAAACCGGCTGCCGATGAAGAGAGCATCTGTCAGCCTGCCCTCTCCAGTCTGGGTGCGCTGCGCACCGGATTTCTGACCAATGTGCTCAATCCCAAGACCACCATCTTCATCGTCAGCCTCTTCATGCAGGTGGTGCAGCCGCAGACGCCGCTGGCGGTCCAGATCGGCTATGGCGCCTTCATCGCGCTGGCGCACGCCCTCTGGTTTGGTGCGGTGGCGCTCTTCTTCTCCACCCCTGCGGTGCGGGACCGACTGCTGGCGGTACGCCACTGGATCGATCGGGTGTTCGGGGGCCTGCTGGTGGGATTCGGCATGTTGCTGGCATTGACCCAGCAGACGCGCTGAGGCGGGGAGGGGCGCTCCCCCTATCCACCCCCGACTGTAGGGTCTTGTTTTTCATGCCTTGGCAGCCACTTTTCGGTAGAATTGGCGCTCATTTTGAAGTCAGATGAGGCGCGGTATGACGGTCAGGTTCCAGGCATTTCACAGCATCAAGGCGATTGGCAATCGGGAGGTGCTGTTCAACTGGTCCAGAACCAACCCCCTCGGCGCCCTTGATCAGGTGTGGCGCCCGACGACCCGTGACGAGCTGCAGCAATTGCTGCGGGAATACCCCGAGCGCAAGCTGCGGCTCATCGGCTCCGGCCTCTCTTTCGAACCCATCCACAGCGTCTACGCGGAAGGCAGCCAGGCGCTGCTGGTGGACCTGCACCACCTGCGCGGCCAGCTGGACAAGACTGCCGATACGGTGACCTACCTGGCGGGGACGCCGCTTGATACCGTCTATGCCGACCTCATCGCCATGGATCGCATGCTGCCGGCATCCCCCGGCGTCATCGGCATCCAGACCCTGGGCGGTGCGCTCAGCACCGGCACCCATGGGCAGGGATTGCACCAGTCCGCCCTGTGCGATGCGGTGGCTGCCCTGACCGTGATGCTGGCGAGCGGCGACATCATCCGTGTGGATCGCACCGATCCGCGCTTCGGCGCCTTCGTGATGGGCATGGGGATGCTCGGCATCCTGCTGGATGTGACCCTCAACACTGTGCCCAACCGCATCATGCGCTGCACCAAGTTCACCACCGACTACCCCTTCCTGCTGGAACACAACGAGCGCCTCAACCGGGAGCACGCCTTCGTGAAGAGCTGGTGGTTCGCCTGGACCGGCGAGAGCCACATCTGGCTGGTGGATCCCGCCTCCGATGACGAGGTGGCCCGCTACCGGGCCGGGGGCAGCGAGCCGCTGGTGCTGGAGGGAGACATGGACGAGCGCATGAACCTGGCGCTCAATGCCACCATAGACGCGACCCTGCAGAAGATGGCCAGAGACACCAAGGACGAGGCCAGGGCAGGCGAGCACTTCGAGACGGTGCGCCGCTTCAAGGACGCCTCGGATCTGGTGGGCAACGTCTACCAGATCCTCTGCAAGGGGATCCCGGCGCCCCAGATCAACTGCGAGGTGGCCGTGCCCCTCGAACGCATGGGGGAGGCCCTTGAAATCCTGCAGGCATGGCAGGAGGCGAACCCCGGCGTGCTGCACTACCCCTTCATCCTGCGCTGCACCGGTCCCTCCGTGGCCTGGCTCAGTGCCGCCCATGACAAGTCGGTGTGCTGGATAGGTTTTCTGGTCTATCTGGCGGCGGACGGGACCTTCGTCGGGGGCTCCATGGAGCAGATGCGCGAGTTGCAGCAACTGCTGGTGCCGCTCGGCGGCATTCCCCATTTCGGCAAGCACCTGGCGATGGACCTCTACGACTTCCCGGCCCTGTTGCCGCGCTGGCACGACTTCCTGGCCCTGAAGCGGGAGCTTGACCCCCATGGCCGTTTCGAAAACCGTTGGCTCGGCGACCTGTTCGCCAACCGGTAAGGATCTGACATGACCGATATGCAAGACACTCGCTTACTCATCCTCCTGCCGATCAGAGGGGGGGCAACCCGATGACAGACATGCAAGACACCCGCATCCCCGTGACCCTGCTGACCGGTTTTCTCGGCAGCGGCAAGACCACCTTGCTCAACCACTGGGTCAAGCAGCCCGAGCTTGGGGAGTGCGCCGTGCTCATCAACGAGTTCGGCTCCGTGGGGCTGGATCACCATCTGGTACAGCAGGTGGACGAGCAGGTGGTGCTGCTCGATTCCGGCTGCATCTGCTGCTCGGTGCAGGGCTCCCTGGTGGAGGCGCTGCAGGGGCTTTTCATGAAGGCCATCCAACGGAAAATCAAACCCTTCAAACGGCTGATTATCGAGACCACGGGTCTGGCCGATCCGGCCCCCGTGCTGTTCACGTTGAGGGAAGAGGGCTTTATCGCCCAGCGCTACCGCTTCGATGGTACCGTCACCGTAGTGGATGCCGGCCATATCGAGCAGCAGCTTGCGGCTCAATATGAGGCGGTCAAACAGGTGGCGCTGGCGGATCTGCTGGTGGTGAGCAAGGGCGATCTGGTGGATGAAGAGACCCTTGCTCGGGTGGAAGCCCAACTGGCGGCCCTCAATCCGGCAGCCCCCATCCAGCGGGTCAGCAATGGCGTGCTCTCACCTGCGGTGCTGGAGAAACTCGGCGCCTACAACGAGGCGGCGGGGCGCGACGTGCGCCAGTTACTGGCCTGGCTGCGTACCGAATCCCCGAAACAGGGGCTGGCTTCGCCCATGCAGCCGAAGATGACGCCGTTTGCCGCCAAGGTGGGGACGGCCGTGCCCACCCGCTTCGAGCACGGCAATATCGAAAGTTTCTCCCTGCGCATCGGCGAGCCGCTCAAGCCCTCCCGCCTGCTGGCCGCCATCGATGCGGTGCAGGCGCAATACGGCGATGCTCTGCTGCGTCTCAAGGGGATATTGCAACTGGAAGGGGAGAGCCAGCCAGTGGTGATCCACGGCGTGCACGGCCAGCTCTATCCGTTGCAGGCGCTGGGGGAGTGGCCCGAAGGCAAGGCCCAGTCCCGGCTGGTGTTCATCGTGAAGAGCCAGGACAGGGTAGGCATAGAGCAGTTGTTCCTCTCAACCCTCAAGGCCCCCGAACCCAGCCTGGAAGAGCACCTCAAGGCCATGCTCGGCCAGCCGGATGCCTGATATGCTGATATGACCCGCGCTCGTGCGGGTCTTTTCTTATGTGATGAGGAGAGACAGAACCATGCCTGACAGCTCCCCGATGGTGACGCCCGCCCAGCGCAAATGGCTGCCCTGGCTGACGGCGGTCGGTTTTTTCATGCAGACACTGGATGGCACCATCCTCAACACCGCCCTGCCCAGCATGGCCGAGGCCCTGGGCGAGAGTCCGCTGCAGATGCAGTCCGTCATCATCGCCTACATGCTGACGGTGGCCCTGCTCATTCCCGCCTCCGGCTGGCTGGCGGACAGATTCGGCACCCGCCGGGTCTATCTGGTCGCCATCCTGCTGTTTACCCTGGGTTCCCTGGCCTGTGCCATCGCCAACACCCTGCCCATGCTGGTGATCGCCCGGGTGTTGCAAGGGGTCGGGGGGGCCTTGCTGATGCCCATCGGGCGTCTGGCGGTGCTGCGGGTCTACAGCAAGCATGAGCTGCTGAGGGTGATGTCGTTCGTCACCATCCCCGGTCTGCTCGGCCCCCTCATCGGCCCGGCCCTGGGGGGCTGGCTGGTGGAGGTGGCGAGCTGGCACTGGGTCTTCCTCATCAACCTGCCGGTGGGCCTGCTCGGCTTCGTGGCGAGCTGGCACTTCATGCCCGACCTTCGCCAGCACACCGCCAGGTTTGACTGGCAGGGGTTTGTGCTGTTCAGTGTCGGCATGGTGCTGGTATCCGTCGGTCTGCAAGGCCTGGGGGAGCACAGCATCTCAACCGGCTGGGCCCTGTTTGCGGTATTGTTCGGTCTGGCCGCCATGGCGAGCTACTGGCTCTATGCCGCCACGGCGGAGCAGCCCCTGTTCAGTCTGGCGCTGTTCAAGACGTCCACCTTCGCCATCGGTATCTGGGGCAATCTGTTTGCCCGCCTCGGCAGCGGCGCCATGCCGTTTCTCACCCCGCTCTTCCTGCAACTGGGGCTCGGCTTCTCCCCGAGCAAGGCGGGGATGACCATGATCCCCACGGTGATCGGCGCCATGCTGACCAAGACGCTGGTGAACAAGCTCATTCCGCGCATCGGTTATCGCCGCATCCTCATCGGCAACACCCTGGCGCTCGGGGCCATGATCGCGAGCTTCTATTTCATCGACAACCAGGTGCCCCACGGCGTACTGCTGGTGTGGCTGGCGGTCTTTGGCGCCATCAACTCCCTGCAATTTTCCGCCATGAACACCCTGACCCTGCAGGATCTCAGCAGCGAGCACGCCAGCAGCGGCAACGGTCTGCTGTCGGTGGTGATGCAGCTCTCCATGAGCCTGGGGGTGGCCATCGCCGCCAGCCTGCTGGGGCTCTTCTCCATCGGCCAGCCCGAGGAGAGTGGCCGCTGGCTGGAGGGGTTCCACCTCACCTATCTGTGCATCGGCCTGATGTCCATGCTGGCGGCGCTGATCTTCGCCCAGCTGGCGCGGGAAAAGCGCTGAGTCCCAGGCTCAGGGGGAGGGCAGGTAGCTCACGTCGCAGGGCAATCGGGCCAGCAGTCCGGCCAGGTGGGTGGTCTCCAGCAGGAAAGTCTGCTCGGGGTGGCCCGGCGTCCAGGTAAAGGCGTGGTGATTCATGAGCACGGGATCCACCAGCAGGGGGATGTCGGCGCGGGGCAGGAAGGGGCAGACGGCTCCCGGCAGGCAGCCAATCTCGGTCTGCATCTCGTCGGCGGTACAGATGGAGGGTTTGGCACCGAGCGCCGCCTTGACCGCCTTGCTGTCGAGCCGGCCGTCCCTGTGGGTCAGCAGCAGGGCGAAGCGACCATCCTTGAATTTGAGGAAAAGGGTCTTGCTGAACTCGGCCTGCCAGCCGAGGCGAGCCTTGACCCGCTCGTCGGTGGCGTAATCGAGGATGGGTTCGTGCTCGAAGCGCTGGTGGGGCAGGTCGGTGAGCAACTGACGGTTGAAGTCGTGAATGGCATCGAGTGGCATGGGGTTCTCCTGTGATGGCGGTCATCCTGCCACTTGCACCGGCGCAGGCCCAATCACCGTTTCTTATCCGTCATCAGCGGAGTCATCAACAAGGGCACCCGAGGGTGCCTTTGTCGTTCAGTGATGCTGCAATTCGCCCGCTTTCCAGTGGAAGGGAATGGGGTCAAGGCGCTGGGAGGCTTTGTCGTAACCTGCCCACAGCTCACCGATGGTGCGACCATCAATGGGGTGGCGGAATGTGGGAGCCAGCTCCGCCAGCGGCCAGAGCACGAAGGCGTTGGTGAGGATCTCGCCGCGCGGCAGCACCAGCGGCGTCTCGCAGACCAGCTCGCCGTAGAGCAGCAGATCGAGATCCAGGGTGCGGGGGGCGAACTTCTTGGCATCCGGCTCGCGGCCGTGAGCGAACTCCATGGCGCGCAGCCGCTGGCACAGGGTCGCCAGGGGCAGCTCGGTATCGGCACCCACCACCAGGTTGTAGAAGGGGCGGCCGTTGAAGCCCACCGCCTCGCTCTCGAATACCCGGGAGACCTGCAACTCGCCGAATTCGGCGTGCAGGGCATCGAGGCCGGCGCGGATATGGCGTTCCCGAGCGATGTTGGATCCCAGACTGATATAGATGCGGGTCATCAGCTGGCGCTCGCAGCCGGCGTGCGGTGGCGCAGGATCTCGACCCCGACACCTGCCGCATTGGGGACGGCGCCCGGTTTGGTCAGGGTCACCTTGACCCACTGTACCCGCTCGTCTTCCAGCACCAGAGCGGCGACCTGCTCGGCCATGGTCTCGACCAGCTCCACTATCTTGCCCTGGGCGTGATCACAGATCTTGCGAGAGAGGGTGGCGTAATCCAGCGCCAGATTGATATCGTCGGTTGCGGCGGCTGGGCGATTGTCAAACCCCATCTCGAGGTCGAAACAGAGCTTCTGGCGAATGCCCTTCTCCCACTCATATACCCCTATGGTGGTCAAAACCTCGAGTCCGCGAATAAACACCTTGTCCATGACAGTACTTCTTCTTTACTCTTGATGGGCTGTGAAAACAGCGCAGGGATGCAGGCCCGGCAAGCAGATTGCCGCTGGCGGCCGGTTTGGGCGACACGCTTTCGGGCAAGCCCGGGCCTGGGAATGTGGCCCGCATCATACCCCATTCATATCGTGGTAAAAACGACCAAGATGACGGCCCTGACGATTTTGATGATTATTCTGGCCTATCTGGGCGGCTCGCTGTCCAGTGCCGTGCTGGTTTCCCGCATCACGGGTCTGCCGGATCCCCGTGACCATGGTTCCCACAACCCGGGGGCGACCAATGTGTTGCGCCTCGGCGGCCGGATGGCGGCGCTGATCGTACTGCTTCTCGACGTGCTCAAGGGGATGGCCCCCGTCTACCTCGCCTGGTATCTGCAGATCAAGCCCGTCTACCTCGGCTTTATCGGGGTGGCCGCCTGTCTGGGCCACATGTACCCCCTCTTCTTCCACTTCCGTGGTGGCAAGGGCGTCGCCACCGCCCTCGGCACCATGTTGCCCATTGGGTTTGCCATGGGGGGCGCCGTCATCACCACCTGGCTGCTGGTGCTGCTGGTGAGCGGCTATTCGTCACTGGCGTCCATCGTGACCGTGTTGCTGACCCCGCTCTTTACCTATCTGCTCAAACCGGAATACACGTTGCCGGTCTCCCTGCTCTCCTGTCTCATCCTGATCCGTCATCACGAGAATATTACCCGCCTGCTCAAGGGGGAGGAGTCCCGCCTCTGGGGGCGCCGGGGAGCGGTCCCACCAGCAGAAGTGATGAAAATGGATGATGCTGCGCAAAAAAGAGACGAACGAGACGAAAAGTGAAATTTCCCGTTGACCACCTGCCCTAAAATCCGTTTAATAGCGCCCACGCCCAGATAGCTCAGTCGGTAGAGCAGGGGATTGAAAATCCCCGTGTCGGCGGTTCGATTCCGTCTCTGGGCACCATATTTTGGTGCCATGAAATAAAAACGTGTTCATGCACAATGGTTTGAAGTGTGCCGGCTTAGCTCAGTAGGTAGAGCAACTGACTTGTAATCAGTAGGTCACCAGTTCGATTCCGGTAGCCGGCACCATTTGCCCAGATAGCTCAGTCGGTAGAGCAGGGGATTGAAAATCCCCGTGTCGGCGGTTCGATTCCGTCTCTGGGCACCACTAATAATTCCTCCTTAGCTCAGTCGGTAGAGCGACGGACTGTTAATCCGCAGGTCGCTGGTTCGAGCCCAGCAGGAGGAGCCAAATAAAAAGCCCAGCAGAAATGCTGGGCTTTTTCTTTTCCCGTTTTTCGATGTCCCGCTTCCCGCTGTTCGAAAAGCGTCCTGTCCGGTGACAAAGCTGTCGCAGCGCCCCTCTTGAATCTTTCCTCCCAGTGACTTGGCCCGTCTGCCGAGTATGATGGCGTGGTGAGTCCCTATGCTGCGCCCGCCAGATCACCCTGTCGTGATCGACGCCTGCCGTCACCCCGGCCCGGCAAAACGGGATCGGTTTCTTGAGTGAGGTCATGCATGAATGCAACAGAGCTTTGGCAGCTTTCCCCCGAGCAATTCAACGAGTGGCGGCGTGAGAACGATTATCCCCGTATCTGGGCGCTGCTGGTGGCGTCGCTGCCCCATTTCGACGACTGGATGGCGGAGCAGAAGATAGAAAAAAGCGTGATCTTCCAGATCGGCATCGCCCGCTTCATCAGCTCCCGCTGCGTGCTGAGCCTTTGTGTCTACATGAGCGACGACAAGGTCCGCTTGTATGAGAGCGCCTCGAGTGCACTGGAATCCCTGCGCAAGAGCGGCCTCATCCGCTCGGAGACCCGTTTCGAGCCTTACAGCATGTGGCTGGCGGGAAAACATGGCAATGACGAGGTGAAACGGGTGCAAAGCCTGCTTTCGGTCTCGGAGAACAACAAGGGGGAGGCCCAGGTGCTGGGCAAGCATCGTCTGCTCAACATCGGCGGTGTTACCCTCAAAAGCCCCATCATCTCCGGCCGGTTGCTCGATTTTACCTGTCTCGACGAGCTCTCTCTCGATGGGGCCGTCAACAACTCCAAGGTTTATCTGTGGCACTGCTCGGCCAAGGGGGTCAGGGTCAATGGCGGGGTGATCGGGCTCGATCTGTTCGACTCTCTGCTGTGGGACCACAGGGCCTGGGCCAAGAAGCGGGAGCTGGCGCTGGAGGACGGGGTCTTTCAGGACTTCACCATAGAGTGCGAGGAGATCCGCTTCCACTCCTCCCGGGCGGTGCTGAAAAACTTCAGCGTCAGCGCCAAGAACTTCGATGCCACCATGGAGCACACCAACCTGGACAAGGTGGAGGTGGTCTACAACGACAATGGGCGGATCGACCACAACGAGGCGAGCAAACTCTATCGCAATGCCAAGCGTCTCTTCTCCAGCGTGGGTGACACCGTCGACGCCGGCGAGTGCTACTACAAGGAGAAGCTGCACGAGATGAAGTCCCTGGCGAGCCCGCGGGAGCTGTTCCGGGAGCGCTGGTTGCGCAGCGGTCCGATGACGAAGTGCTGGCTCTCCCTGCTGTGCTATCTCAAGTGCGCGGGCAAGTTCATCAGCTTCATCACCTGGGGGTTTGGGGAGCGTCCCATCAGAAGCCTGCTGATGTCGATGGGGGTGATCCTGCTGGCGACCCTGACCTATTTCCTGGCACCGGAGTCTGCAACCCACGGCCATCTGGGGCGCTCCCTCTATTTCAGCATCGTCACCTTCGTGACCCTGGGTTATGGGGACATCTCCCAGACCTCCTCGCCGCTGCAACTGCTGTCGGCCATCGAAGCCTTCTGCGGCATGTTCCTGACAGGTCTCTTCCTCGCGGGTTTTGCCTCGAAAACCAAGCAGTATTGACGGGAGCGCCGACGCGGGTGCCATCAGTGCCCGCCTCCGGTGTCCTCCTGCTGTCTTCCCATCCCTCCCGGCTGTCCCGGCGACCTTGCTTGACGCAGCGGCGGTGGAGCGACTTTATTTAAAGTCATCGCATGCCATGGCAAGCGATGGCGCCGCCAGCGCCCGGACAAGACGCAATCAGAGGAGAAAGCCCGGTATCGATCCGCCAACCACCGATGTAGAGAAGGAATAACGCTATGATATTGAATCACTTATGGGGATTGTATGCCCATCCCCACACCGAATGGCATACCATAGACGAGCGGCACGACAGCTTCAGAAACAGTCTGACCCACATCCTGCTCGTGGCCCTTATCCCTCCCATCTGCGCTTACTATTCCGCCGTTCACATCGGCTGGAGCATCGGGGTCGGCGATCCCATCACCCTGACCGCCAACAGCGCATTCAAGCTGTCGGTCGCCATGTACGTGACCCTCATCATCGGCGTGCTGGCACTCTCCTATCTGGTGCACTGGATGGGTCATACCTTCGGCTCGGATCCCAGCTACACGACCTCGCTGGAGCTGGCGGCCTACACCTCTACGCCACTCTTCATGGTGGGCTTCTCCGCTTTCTTCCCGCATCTCTGGTTCGTGATGCTCATCGGTTTGGTCGGGCTGACCTATTCCGTCTACCTGCTCTATATCGGCGTGCCCATCCTGATGCACATCACCAAGGAGCAGGGATTCATCTACGCCAGTTCAGTGGTGACGGTCGGCCTGGTGTTGCTGGTCTGCGTGCTGGCTGCCACGGCCATCCTGTGGGGATCCGGGCTGGGTCCCGTCTTCACCCAGTAGCCGTGCGTGCCGACGGCAACGACGACAAGGGCGCCTCGATGGCGCCCTTGTCGTTGATCTCTCGCCTGGTCGGCGTGTCTTTGCCAGACCCGGGAGGGAAGTCGTCTGCGTTGATCAGCGGGGATTGCCGCTGCCGATGCCGAACGGGATGCGGTAATCGCTGCTCTGATCGCCGAGGCTGACGGTCAGGTTGCCCTGGGCGCGGCTCGGGATCTGTACCTGTTGGGTACCCATCAGGTTGGCGTGGACGGAGGCTACCAGATCACCGGATTCATCGCGCACCTCCAGCATGGGGTTGGCCTTGCCGGCCATGGCGGCGCTGGCATGCCAGTTCACGAACAGCACACCCGGGGTGGCGTTGAAGTCGGCGGGGACGGAAGCCTGGGCAACACCGGCACTCATCAGGCCTGCAACGGCCAGCATCTTGATCACGTTTTTCATGTTCATTCACTCTCTTGGTTTTTATGTCATTGGCAAGGCCTGACAGGCCTGCATCAATGCATCCTTGCAAGAGGTCATTCAAATGGTGTGTTGTTTTGTCACGGATGTTTGTCGCCCATATGTATGGGGGACTGCCATGAACGACCAGTTGTTTTGCGGCTTGGCGCTCCTGCCTAAGCGATGCATGAATATTAAGCGCCTCACCCGGTCATTGTTAGCGAGATAAACTGGCCTACACGTTCAAAAAATATGAATGATGTTTTGTGGGGGGGACATAGACGGGTTGGAGGGGAGTCACCCTTCCGGAGAGAGGTGCATGTCCCAGACCTGACACCGGATTGTCACATCCGGTGCGTACTGTGCGGTTTCATTTTAAAACTGCTTCAAGGATGGCTATGTTTCGCGTCTCTTCCCTTGCCGCCTGCGTGGCGGCCACCCTGCTGAGCGGCTGCAATTCGGGCAACGACTCCTCCTCGCCCGCCGTCGGCGACTATCAATACAGCACCAAGGCGGTCTATGCCGCCCGTCAGGCAATGAACAGCTATGAGGTTGCCCCTGAAGGCTTTAGTCCCGTCTTCACCGAACTGGTGGCACGCCATGGCTCCCGCTCGCTGTCCAGCCCCAAATATGATGTGCTGACCAAGCTGGTGTGGGAGGATGCCGCGAGGCAGGGGGCCTTGACCGAGCTGGGCCAACGGCTCGGCGCCAAGGTGGACGCCGTCACGGCCGCCAACCAGACCCTCGGCTATGGCCTGCTGAGTGCGCTCGGCAAGGAGGAGCACGCCAACCTGGCGACCCGGCTCGCCGAACGGCTGCCCACCCTGCTGGCCACTGAATCGACTCCCCTCTGCCTAAAGGTCGAGACATCGGGCAAGGATCGCGCCAACGAAAGCGCCTACTTCTTCATGCAGAGCCTGGCCAAACGGGTCTCTCTGGTGACAGACAGCCCCGACTGTTACGTAAGCCAGGAGAACCCTTCCGAGATCGACAAGGGGCTGCGCAACAAGTTCGAGCTCTACTTCCACAAGACCGAGCCGCAGGGGGAGTACACCTGGTATCTGCCCACCTTCCAGGCCTATCAGGCCTTTGTCGGGGACGAAGACAACGGGGTGGCTCCCGCTCCCGAGCTGACCGAGGCCCTCGATGCGCTCAAGGCCCTGCCCAGGACCCGGGTGATGGCCCGCGAGATGCTCGAGCGTCTCTACAGCAAGGCCTTCGTCGACGAGCTGGCCGCCGGGGTGGATTATGTGGCGGTGAACCCGGAAGACGGCGGCAAGACCCATGTGCGCGACGAGGTGGACGCCGCCCTCATGCTCTACAACCTCTTCATCATCGGCCCGGGGATGATCCGGGAGGCGCAGGCACAAGGCGGGTCCTGGGATCTCGAGCAGTTCATCACTCCAGAGGAGTCTGCCTGGTTCTCCTACCTTTCCGATGCCGAGGACTTCTACGAGAAGGGGCCGAGTCTTGCCAGCCAGAGCGCCACCTACGCCGTGGCCCAGCCCCTGCTTGACGGCCTCTTCAACGAGGTACAGACCCAGGTGGTGGAAGAGGCAGGCGAGCATGTCGCCAAGCTGCGCTTCGCCCATGCGGAGACCCTGATCCCGCTGGCGGCCCTGATGGAGCTGGAAGGGAGTCGCCAGAGCGCCCAGCCCGGCGTGCTGATGAGCCAGGAAAACAACGAATGGCGTGGCGGCTGGGTCTCTCCCTATGCGGCCAACATCCAGTGGGATGTCTACCGCAACGAGGCCGGCCGGGTGCTGGTGAAGATGCTTTACAACGAGAAGGAGCTCGCTTTCAAGGCAGGTTGCGCCCCCATTGCGGTGGGCAGCTTCTTCTATGACTTCGGCGAGCTCAAACGCTGTTACGACTACTCGTCCTGACGCGCTCGTGCCATCCCCGGGGCCGGTCATCGCCGGCCCCGATTTTTTTTGGTTCAGGCGGAGCCGGCTTGTCGACGACCCGCCTGCCAGGTGGTGCCCATGGAGGCGGCGATGATGGCGGCTATCCCGAGCCATTGGGACGGGGGCAATTGTTCGCCCAGCCATACCAGTCCCATCAAGGCTCCCATGGCGGGTTCACCGCTGGTGAGAATGCCGTAGCTCTTGAGGGGAAGGCGGCGCAGGGCAAACATCTCGAGAGAGTAGGGGATGGCGCTCGAGAGCAGCCCCACCCCGATGATGGTGAGGATCACGGGGACGGTGAATGAAGCCTCGATCGCACCCTCCAGCCCGAAGGGCAATACCAGCAGGGTGCCCACCCACATGCCCAGCGCCGGAGCCTGTGCGCCCAGCAAGGCTCCTGCCCGCTTTCCGGTGAGCATATAGAGCCCCCAGAAGAGGCCAGCCCCGAGAGCCAGTGCTGCACCCAGGGGATCGATGGCCTGCTGTGTTGCCCGCAGGGGCAAGAGCAGCAGCAGCCCGGCGATGGCCAGTATCAGCCAGATGAAGTCTGCCCGGTGGCGTGAGGAGAGCAGGGCCACCGTCAGGGGGCCGATGAACTCGATGGCCAGGGCTACGCCGAGGGGAATGCGTGCGATGGCCAGATAGAAGAGCAGGTTCATGGCCCCAAGCGACAGGCCGTAGGGGATGGCGCCCAGCAGGGTGCGTCGGTCGAGGGGGACACGCCAGATGCGAAACACCAGGGAGAGAAGGAGGGCGGCGCACCCCAGCCGGAACAGGGTCGTACCTGCGGCTCCCAGCAGGGGAAACAGGGATTTGGCCAGGGAGGCGCCGAGGGTGATCGACAACATGGCGAGCAGGACGGCCAGAAGAGAGGAGAGGGCATTGGGATTGGGTTGCATGGTGTTCATACCGAGCAGGACGATGGGCAGTAAAATATATCTGGAGACTTGGGTAAAACCGGTCTAATACTGGCCTTGTGCGATAATTTTTATCTAATGAACCCCATGACCGACAAATTTGATCTGCTCATCCTCGCCGAGCTGCAACAGGATGCCCGTCTGCCCACGCCGGAGCTGGCCCACAGGGTCGGTCTTTCCGCCCCAGCTTGCTACCGCCGCGTCCGCGCCTTGCGGGAGTCCGGTCTCATCGAGCGGGAAGTGGCGCTGGTGGCACCGTCCACCATGGGCTGGCCCATCACCATGCTGGTGCTGGTGACCCTGGAGCGGGATCATGGCCACATCGTCGATGAGATGATCGCCAGCCTGCAGCGGGAACCCGAGGTGATGGATCTCTGGTATGTGACGGGGGAGCAGGACTTCGTGCTGCAAGTGGCCGCCAGGGACATGCAAAGTTACGAGCAGTTCACCCGTCGGGTGCTCCATGCCAGGGACCAGGTGCGCAGTTTCAAGACTCTGGTGGTCATGGGACAGCACAAGCGTTGCGGCGCCTTGCTGCCCGGGTAAAGAGGGGGTTGCGCCGAAGCCTTGCCGGCATTGCGGGAGCGCCGTCAGGGAAACGAACAGGGGCAGGTACGGCCTGCCCCTTCTGTGTCAGCCAGGTTCTCCGGGCGCCAGCTCCTCTGCCGTCATGGGGCGCAAGACCCGGCAGGGATTGCCGACCGCCACCACGCCTGCCGGAATGTCTCTGGTGACAACGGACCCCGCCCCGATGACGCTGTTGTCCCCTATGGTGACGCCCGGGCAGATGACGACGCTGCCCCCAATCCAGACGTTGTTGCCGATACGCACCGGCTTGCCGAACTCCACCCCCTTGATGCGCGGCACTACCGCCACCGGGTGGGTAGCGGTGTAGATCTGCACTCCGGGGGCCAGCAGCACGTTGTCGCCTATGTGTACCTCGCACACATCCAGGATGGTGCAGTTGAAATTGGCGTAGAAATTCTCGCCGACAAAGATGTTGGCGCCATAGTCGCAGAAGAAGGGGGGCGTGATGAAACAGCGTTCTGCGCGGCCACCCAGCAGGCGGGTGAGGCGCTCATCCCAGTCAGGGGCATCGGTTCGCTCCCGGTTCAGTTCTCCCAGCAGGGCGCGGCACTGCTCCCGCGCAGCCCGCAGTTCGGGGTCCCCTGCATCATAGGGCGCTCCCGCCACCATCTTCTGCCACTCGGGGCCACGCACGGCGGGCCGCTGCACTGTTGTTGCGTCAGTCATCATTGCTCCATCAGCCAGATCAGGGATTCGTAAGGGCGCAGCTTGCAGGATTGCGGGCGGGCCGGGCTATCCGGGTAGTTGCCAAGCAGCAGTCGCCCCTCCCCGCTTTGCAGCTCGGCAGGCAAGGCAAACTCCACTGGCTCGCCGTAGAAGTTGCTCACCACCAGCAGGGTCTGATCGTCGGCGCGGCGGGCATAGGCCCAGATCTGCGGGTGCCCGGTCAGCAGCTCCTGATAATCCCCCTGAGTGAAGATGGGGTGCGCCTTGCGAAGGGCGATGAGATCCCGATAGTGCCAGAACACCGAGTGCTGGTCGGCGAGCGCCGCCTCGGCGTTGATCTCGGGGTAGTTGGCGGCTGGCTTGAGCCAGGGCGTCCCGCTGGTGAAACCGGCGTTGGCGGCGGCACTCCACTGCATCGGGGTGCGCGAGTTGTCCCGGGACTTGGCGCCGAGAATGGCGAGGATCTCGGCCTCGCTCATCCCTTCCGCCTGCTTGATGGCGAAGATGTTGCGGCTCTCCACATCCTGATAGTCGTCGATGTGCTGATAGCCGGGGTTGGTCATGCCGATCTCCTCCCCCTGATAGATGTAGGGGGTGCCTTGCAGGCCGTGCAGCGTGCTGGCCAGCATTTTGGCGGCGACCACCCTATGCTCGTCCTCATCGCCGAAACGGGAGACGATGCGCGGCTGATCGTGGTTGCACCAGAAGAGCGCCGACCACCCCTTGCCATGCATACCGCTCTGCCAGTGGTTGAAGATGCGCTTGAGTTCGAGGAAATCGAACGGGGCCTTGGTCCACTTGTCGCCGCCCGGGTAATCCACCTTGAGGTGATGGAAGTTGAACACCATGGAGAGCTCGGAACCATCCAGCGCGCCATAGCGCTGGCAGTGTTCCAGGCTGGTGGAAGACATCTCGCCCACCGTCATGGCCCCCACGGGGGCGAAGACGTCGCGGCTCACATCCTGCAAAAATTCGTGGATGCGCGGCCCGTCGGTGTAGAAGCGGCGGCCATCCCCCACCTCGTCGTCAGGGAATGCCTGATCCTTGGAGATGAGATTGATGACGTCGAGGCGGAAACCATCGACCCCTTTCTTCGCCCAGAAATGGATGATCTTCTTCACCTCGGCGCGCACGGCCGGGTTTTCCCAGTTGAGATCCGCCTGCTCGCGGGCAAAGAGGTGCAGGTAGTACTGGCCGGTGGCCGGGTCCAGCTCCCAGGCGCTGCCGCCAAACTTGGATTGCCAGTTGTTGGGCACGCCGCCGTCCACCGGATCTTTCCAGATGTAGTAGTCGCGATAGGGGCTGTTCTTGTCCCCCAGCGCCGACTTGAACCAGGCGTGCTCGGTGGAGGTGTGGTTGACCACGATATCCATCACGATGCGGATGCCGCGCGCATGGGCGGCGGCCAGCAGGGCCTCGAAGTCGGTCATGGTGCCGTAGGCGGGATCTATGTTGAGGTAATCGGCGATGTCGTAGCCGTTGTCCACCTGGGGGGAGACGTAGACCGGGGTCAGCCAGAGGGCATCGACCCCCAGCGTCTTGAGATAGTCGAGGCGGGCCATGATCCCCTTGAGATCACCGGTGCCACGGGCGCCGGAATCCTGAAAGCTTTTGGGGTAGATCTGGTAAATCACGGCGCTTTGCCACCAGGGTGTCTGTGTCATGGTTGGTTCGCTCATTGGTTGAAACCGGATTAGTTGGAACAGGGCAACGATATAAAGGCGGAGCCAGGGCTCCGCCGAGGTTGTGTGGATCAGGCCGTGGCCAGATCCAGCTTGCCGGCAGCCTGCTGGCGCTTGTAGACCAGCAGGGTCAGCAGGGCGGGGACCACGATGGCCACCAGCATGGCGATGGCGTAGATGCCCCAGTATTGCGGCTGGATGGAGAGGATGCCTGGCAGGCCGCCCACCCCGATGCCGTTGGCCATCACCCCGGCGAAGCCGCAGATGAGAGCCGCACAGCTTGAGCCCACCATGGCGCACAACATGGGGAACTTGTACTTGAGGTTGATGCCGTACATGGCCGGCTCGGTCACCCCGAGATAGGCGGAGATGGCGGCCGGGACCGAGATCTCCCGCTCGTTCTCCTTGCGGCTGATCAGGATGATGCCGACGACCGCAGACGCCTGGGCGATGTTGGAGAGGGCGATCAGCGGCCAGATGGGGGTGCCGCCCATGCTCTGCATCAGTTGCAGGTCCACCGCGTTGGTGGTGTGGTGGATGCCGGTGATGACCAGGGGCGCATAGAGGAAGCCGAACAGGGCTGCGCCGATGGGGGCAAACGAACCCGTCATGGCCGCCTTGGCGGCAAAGCCGACGCCGTCACCAATCCAGCGGCCGAACGGACCGATCAGGGCGTGGGCCACGATCACCGCCAGCAGCAGGGAGATGAAGGGCACAATCACCAGGTAGAGATAGGCCGGGATGATGCGCTTGAGGCTGGTCTCCACCCAGGCGAGGAAGACACCCGCCAGCAGGGCCGGAATGACCTGGGCCTGATACCCCACCTTCTGGATGACGAAGAGGCCGAAGTCCCACACTTCCGGGGTCTGCTGGCCGATGCCATAGGCGTTCATCAGTTGCGGCGACACCAGCGTGATACCCAGCACGATGCCGAGGATCTCGGAGCCGCCCATCTTCTTCACCGCAGACCAGCAGACACCCACCGGCAGGAAGTGGAAGATGGCTTCACCCAGCAGCCAGAGGAAGGCGTGCACCTGGGCCCAGAACTGGCTGATTTCGGTGAGGGTGTGGGTGCCGTCGTCGAACATCTTGATGTCGCCGATGACGTTGCGAAAGCCCAGGATCAAACCACCGGTGATGATGGCGGGCAGCAGGGGGACGAAGATCTCGGCCAGGTGGGAGATGCCGCGCTCCAACGGGTTCATGTTGTGGCGGGCGGCCTGCTTGGCGGCCTCCTTGCTGCCACCGCTCACGCCGATCTCCTGGGTGAGCGCCTTGTACCACTGATCCACCTCGTTGCCGATCACCACCTGGAACTGGCCGCCCTGGGTGAAGCTTCCCTTCACCGAAGGGATGGTCTCGATGGCCTTGGGGTCGGCCTTGGCCGGATCGGCCAGCACGAACCTGAGCCGGGTCAGGCAGTGGCTGACAGTGGTGATGTTCTCTTTGCCGCCGATCCGCTCGATCAGCTGCGCCAGATGCTGTGTGTTGACTTTTGACATGAGCCTTCCCTCTGTGACTCCATGAATAATGGTCGTGTCTTTACCGGCTGGCCAAGGACCGCCCGTTTATTGGTATCGTTCCCAATCAGCATGAAGCCAGTGGCTGGTATCGGCAATGGGAACGTTCCCAATTCGTGGCTCTGGTCACAAAAAGCGCAAAACGCCGGGAATGGAGGAAAAGATAGACTACAGGGGCTGACAGGGGGCGATGGTTGCTCTGGGGGGCTGCCCCTCTTCAATCTGGTCGAGCAGCTGTCTGGCGGCCAGGATGCCGGCGTCCTTGTAGCCGAAATCCAGGCTGAGGGTGTTGGCAAAGAGGAAAGTCAGCATGGGATTGCTGCCAAGGCCGCTCACCAGGATGTCGGTGCGACCCTGCTCCTGCAGGTATTTGGCGGCGCCGATGGCCAGGGTGTCGCTGGCGCAGACCATGGCCTGGGTGGTGGGGGTGAGCAGCTCGGCCGCGAGCCGATAGCCGCTTTGCAGACCGAGATCCCCGAGGGCGCTGCGGGGTGTGCGCCCCTGTTCCTGACAGTAGTCGAGGTAAGCCTGATGCCGACGCAGCCCCGTGGTGAGATCGCTGCGTTCCACCCCGAGATAGGCGACCTCGGTCAGGCCACGCTCCCCGAGGTGGGCGAGCACGGCGCGCACCGCCCCGTCATCGTCGAAGCAGACCGACGAGAAGCCTGGGCGCTCGCGGGCCATCAGCACCAGTTTCTCCCTGAGCGGCGCCATGGCGGCATAGTCCAGATCGTTGAAGGCAAACAGGATGATGCCGTCCACCCCGCGCCGCTCCAGCACCGCCAGGTGCTCGCTCACCTTGGCGGGGGAGAACTTGCTCTCCATCAGCACGGCGTCGTAGCCACGCTGGTAGAGGGTCTCCAGCATGCCGCGCACCGCCTGGTTCTCGGAGCTGGAGTCGAGGCGCGACACCACGATGCCGACCACCTGCTGGCTCTGGCTGCGCATGGCCCGCGCCGATTTGCTCGGGACGAAACCGTGCTGGGCGATCACCGATTCGACCCTGGCCCTGGTCTGGGCATTGACCTTGGGATCCTGATTGAGCACCCGGGAGACGGTCGACTTGCCGACCCCGCTGAGGCGAGCGATATCGAGGATGGTCAGTTTCTTTTCCATGGGGGATCCGTGACAGGGGAGGGCGACAACCGGGATGCAGACATTGTTGTGATTAACTCCTGTGAATACAAGCCCATGGCGTTAGAATGCCCTTTCCCAGGCGACTTTCTTCGCCGTTGCACAGGACGCGCATCATGGATCTGTTGGCAAGTCTGCACTTCTCTCTCTCCATCACGGGCCCCATCTGTCTGGTGCTGGTACTCGGCATCTGGCTCAAGCGGCTGGGTCTCTTGCCCGACAGCTTCGTCGAGTCCGCCTCCCGTCTGGTGTTCCAGGTCACCCTGCCAGCTCTCTTGTTCCTGAGCATGGTGCGCACCGATTTTTCCACCATGCCGAGCCCCTGGCTCATCCTCTACGGCCTGCTCGGCACCCTCGCCGGTTTCCTGGTGCTGGAGGTGCTGGCGGCCCGTTTCATCAGCGAGCAGAAATTGCGGGGCATCTTCGTGCAGGGCAGCTTTCGCGGCAACATGGGGATCATGGGGCTGGCCTATGTGCAAAACGCCTACGGCCCGGAAGGGATAGGGGCCGCCGCCCTGCTGGTGGGCTCCATCACAGTGCTCTACAACATCCTTGCGGTGATCACCCTGACCCGCAGCCTGGGGGGCGGAAAGGGGCTCGCCCCCATACTCAAGGGGATCGTCAAAAACCCCCTCATCATCGCCATTCTGGCGGCCCTGCCCTTCGGTCTGCTCGGCATTGAACTGCCCCAGCTGGTCATCAGCACGGGCAACTATTTCGCCAACATGACCCTGCCGCTGGCCCTGCTCTGCACCGGCGCCAGCCTCAACCTCAAGGCCCTGCGCGGCGGCGCCATGCTGACCGGCTGGGCCACGGTCAACCGGTTGTGCTGCATCCCCGTGCTGCTGGTGCTGGGGGCCTGGGCGCTCGGTTTCAGCCCTCAGGCCCTCGGCATCCTGTTTCTCATCAGCTCTACCCCCACCGCCGCAGCCAGCTATGTGATGACCCGCGCCATGGGGGGGGACAGCGCCCTGGCGGCCAACATCATCGCCACCACCACCCTGGGCTCGCTCGTCACCACCAGCCTGGGGGCCGCCCTGATGAACTACCTGGGACTGATGGGGTGATGGGGCGCCGCCATGATGCACGACCCGGGGTTGACGGGATCGACATTCGCCCTTGACCTTGCCGGAGGCGGCAGCTTTAGGCTGATGTCACATCGACAGAGGAGAGAGCCCATGACCATCGAACTCACCGTTACCGGCATGTCCTGCGGCGGTTGCGCTGCCAGCCTGCAAAAGGCCCTGCTGGCCCAGCCAGCAGTCCGCACCGCCACGGTCGACTTTGCCAGCCGCAAGGCAGCCATCGAGAGCGAGCTGAGCAAAGCCGAGTTGATCGCCCTGATCGAGGCGAGAGGCTTTCAGGTAGAGTGAATTATCACTTAATTGGTATAAATCAGACTAATATTCTGTTTACTTCTTTTTATTGGTGAGAATGATCACTTAAATCCCGTTTAAAAAGAATAAAAATGCTGCAATTCCCTCATCCAAAAGGATTGCAGCATGACCCTTCCCATTCGCAAGACCCTGATCGCCGCCGTACTCGGCCTGACCCTCTCCCCCATGGCCATGGCGCTGCCCAGCGTGCACATTCTGGCCACCGGCGGCACCATCGCCGGGGCGGGCCAGTCCGCCACCCAGTCCAACTACGAGGCCGGCAAGGTGGCCATCGAGACGCTGATCGCCGCCGTGCCCGAGATGAAAAACGTGGCCGACGTGCAGGGTGAGCAGGTGGTCAAGATCGGCTCCCAGGACATGAACGACGAGGTGTGGCTCACGCTCGCCAAGCGCGTCAACGCTCTGCTGGCCAGGGATGACGTGGACGGCATCGTCATCACCCATGGCACCGACACCATGGAGGAGACCGCCTACTTCCTCAATCTGACCGTCAAGAGCGACAAGCCGGTGGTGCTGGTGGGCGCCATGCGCCCCTCCACCGCCATGAGCGCCGACGGCCCCATGAACCTCTACAACGCCGTGGTGACTGCCTCCGACCCCGCCTCAAAGGGACGTGGCGTCATGGTGGCGATGAACGACACCGTGCTGGATGCCCGCGACGTCACCAAGACCAACACCACAGGAGTGCAGACCTTCGCCTCCCCCAACTTCGGCCCGCTCGGCTACATCCACAACGGCAAGATCGACTACCAGCGCAGCCCGGCCCGCCAGCACACCAGCAAGACCCCGTTCGACGTGAGCAAGCTCGACAAGCTGCCCCAGGTCGGCATCGTCTACAGCTACGCCAACGCCTCGGACCTGCCGGCCAAGGCCCTGGTGGATGCCAAGTTTGACGGCATCGTCAGCGCCGGGGTGGGCAACGGCAACCTCTACCACACCCTGTTCGACACCCTGGCCAAGGCGAGCAAGGACGGCATTCGCGTGGTGCGTTCCGCCCGCGTGCCGACCGGCTCCACCACCCTGGATGCCGAGATCGATGACGCCAAGTACGGCTTCGTCGCCGCCGAGACCCTCAATCCGCAGAAGGCGCGGGTGCTGCTGATGCTCGCCTTGACCCAGAGCAAGGATCCGGCCCAGATCCAGCGCTGGTTCCAGCAGTTCTAAGACCTCGGATCGGTCTGATTGACACTACCCCGTGAGATGAAGGGCAGGATGGGATCCTGCCCTTTCTTGTTGGGCCGGGGGCGGATACCGGCCCTCAGCTCATCATCAGCCAGCCGCAGAAACCCAGGTAAACCAGTCCCACCAGGGCGAGCCTGCCCACCGTCATCCGCTCCCGACTGAACCCCCACCACAGCAGCGTGACCGCCAGCAGCGTCACCAGGGAGGAGGCCATCATGGTGCTGTCCAGCAGCCAGGGAGTGAACAGCAGGCAGAACGCCTTGGGAATGGTGCCCTGGATCATCATGGCGCCGGAGATATTGGCCAGCGCCAGCCGGTGTTTGCCCTGCCGCACCCAGATAAGCACGTTCATCAGCTCGGGCATTTCGGTGGCCACCGGGCTCAGCAGCAGGGCCGCCAGCACCGGAGAGAGACCGGACAGCTCGCCCATGTTCTCCAGCTGGTGAACGAACAGCTGGGCCGCCAGCGCCACCACACCGAGCGCCACCAGGGTTTGCAGCAGCACCTTGCCGAGCGCCGGGATCCTGGCGTGCGGATCCAGCATGAGGGGGGAGGGCAATTCCGCATCGTGGCTGTCGGTCTGTTTCAGCTCACGTCGCACATAGAGGAGGTACATCAGCACGAACAGGGGGGCCAGCCAGGTTTTACCGGTGAAGGCCACCATGCCAAGCAGCACGGCCAGCAGGAAGATACCGGCAAACCAGACCTGATCGCGGCCTATTTCGCGCTGCACCTCACCATGAATGACCCTGTGCCCATGGTCCAGGCACAGCAGCAGGGTCACGCCAACGGCGGCATAGCCAAGGGTGGAGAGCACCAGGGGACCGCCGAGGGCCGCACCTATGCCTATCTGCTGCTGGGCGGGGGCATCCCCCATCAGCAGCGCGGTCAGGGTGACGATGCATTCGGGCAGGGCCGTGCCGAGGGCAGCCAGCAGAGAACCGGTGGCGCTTTGGGACAGTTTGAAATGATGGCCGGTCCATTCGATGCCGTTGACGAAGTATTCGCAGGCCAGATAGATGGTGACGGCAGAGATCAGAAATAACAGCAGGGTGATCAGCATGATGAGTAACCGCCAGGCGAGCAGAACAACCGATGGACCCGATACGGCTCGCCCGGCTGGCGTGCATATCGAGGCCAAAGGTCTTGCAGGACGATAGGTGCTATCGCCGCCCATGCCATGGATCTGTGGATCCAAGAGTGTTGACATGGGCCCTGCCCGGATTTCGGGCGGGTTGCTACTCCCCAGTGACAGTGCGGGCTTTTTACCAAGTGGCTCGGTGAGGCGCAAGGCCAACAGGGGATGATCCGCGCGACAAGTTGTAAAAGGATGTGACAACCCCTCGACTCTCCCGTCCGGGATCCTGATCTTTTTACGGGAATCCTTGTGCTGGCACAGCGATTGCTACGAGTTGGCTACTGTCCACATTGACTTGGGAAGGGTGAACGATGAAACGGTGGATCCAACATTTTTACCAGCTTAATCGCCTCAACTGGCTGATGGTCTGGCTGCTGCTTTGCTGCAGCATCATCCTGCTGTTTCCGGCCGGATTGATGAAAGGTGCCGTGAGCCAGTGGGCCACGGCTCATGCGGCCTGGCTTGGGGTCGGCATGTTGATCGCCATCTCCTATTTCTGCAGTCAGGGCTTCCTGATCGCCTGGGAGTGGGCCTGTGACGAGTGGCAGTCCCGCCGCCAGCAGGATCAACTGGCCCAGATGATTGGCTTCCTCGACTTCAACGAGAAGGCGGTGCTGCGGGAGTTCGTACTGCAACGGAAAAGCGTCATAAACCTGCCGATCACCGAACCCGCCGTCAAAAACCTGATGGATGCCGGCGTGCTCACCTACGCCTACGGCAAGCCGGCGCGAGAGAAGGAAGACGAGAACCAGATCCGCGCCCTGATGATCGCCCTGCCGGCTCGCCCTCTGCTGACCTACAAGGTTCTGGGACTGTCGCGGGGCAAGATGAGCGACGAGCAGGTGGAGCAGATCATGAACGCCAGACCCAAGTTCGCGCAGAAGAGCCTCCAGCGCTGACCTTTCCCCATCCCCATAAAAGAAAAGAGCCGGACATCTGTTCCGGCTCTTTGCTGTCTGGCGTTGCTTATTCGGTTCTGGCCTTGAGGTAGCCGGCGTAGTCGGGCACCTGGACGCTGAATGCCTGCTGCATGTGCGGGCTGTCCATGATGAAGTCCGCCGTCGCCTCGTTGGTGGCGACCGGGATGTTCCAGACAGCCGCGAGGCGCAGCAGGGCCTTGACGTCAGGATCGTGGGCGGCGGGATTGAGGGGATCCCAGAAGAAGATCATCACGTCTATCTTCCCTTCGGCGATGAGGGCGCCGAGCTGCTGATCCCCTCCCATGGGGCCGGAGAAGAGGCAGGTAATGGGTAGCTGCGCCTTCTTGCCGAGCAGGGTGCCCGTGGTGCCGGTCGCATAGAGATGGTGGAGCTTGAGCTCCTCCTTACGGCGCAGCACCCAGTTCAGCAGAGGGGCTTTCATGTTGTCGTGAGCCACCAGGGCAACCCGTTTGTGGGGCGCCATCTCGCGTGCAATCAGTTCCATGGAGGTCATCCGTAGCAAAATGATGGGAATGGGGTCGTATCCTAATCGAAAGCGGCGCCTGCCGCTGCCCCATGCATCGTAACTGTGATCCCGGAGGTGGTTCAATCTGGCGCCTGCCATCCTGACAGACTCTGGCCTGCCTTGTCAGCAGCCAGGTTGGCCACCGTATCGTTCGGCAAGATCTCTGCCGCTGGCGCCATGAAAAAACCCGCCTGGGCGGGTTGGGATTGTCTCTTGATGTCATCGCGATTCAGGATGACTCGGCATGGAGCTGGGATTGCTGGTAGTTTTCCATACCGATACGGGCGATGAGATCGAGCTGGGTTTCTAGCCAGTCCACATGATCCTCTTCATCTTCCAGGATCTCCTGGAACAGGTCGCGGCTGACGTAGTCCTGCACGGACTCGGCATAGGTGATGGCGACTTTCAGGTCGGGGATGGCGTCCATCTCCAGAGACAAGTCACAGCGCAGCATCTCTTCCACCGTCTCACCGATGCGCAGCTTGCCCAGATCCTGCAAGTTGGGCAGCCCTTCCAGAAACAGCACCCGCTTGACCAGCTCGTCGGCATGTTTCATCTCATCGATGGATTCGTGATACTCCTTGTGCCCCAGCCCCTTGAGGCCCCAGTCATCATAGATGCGGGCATGCAGGAAGTATTGGTTGATGGCAACCAGCTCATTGGCCAGCACCTTGTTGAGGTGGGCAATGATTTTGGGATCTCCTTTCATCGACATTACTCCTCGTTTTCGAGCCTAGGCAACGATCACTAGAGCTTAGTCCAGAAACATGACCATAACGTGATGGGGAAAGTCGTCCCCTGGAGGGCAGAAGGAGAGATGAAGACGAGAAGTCGGCGATTTTACGCCACTTCGTAATAGAGCGGTGCCTGCTCTGACTGCATCTTGTCGATTTCGGTAGCGATGATCTCCATCGCCATGCGCACACATTTACCACATTGGGCACCGACTTCCAGCGACTGTTTCAACTGTCGAAACTCAGTCTTGCCTGCCTGTACCGCCTTGCGGATCTGGTTATCTGTGATGCCGCGGCACAAACACACGTACATAATCTGGACCTCATGCTGGAATGAGATGAAATCTAAATGAGAATGGTTCGTAGTGCAAAGAACGAATGGTAATAAGATCCCGTGCTTGCCAGTGATTCCACCCTTGGGGAGAATGCCTTTATCAGAGAGGATGCGAACATGTTCAAAAAACTATTCAATGCCCTGTTCAAGGGAGAGATCGCCCAGAGCCCCGAGGTTGAGCCCATCGAATACATGGGCTATCTCATCTATCCCGAGCCCATGGCGGAAGGGGGGCAATACAGGCTGGCAGGTCGCATCACCAGGGAGATAGACGGGCAATTACAGACCCATCGCTTCATCCGCTCCGATCTCTTTGCCAACCCGGCGGATGCCGAGCGCTTCATGGTGCAAAAGGCCCATACCTTCATCGACCAGATGGGGGAGCGCATGTTTGAACCCCGTGTGAAGCCAGACGCCAGCCCAGCTCCATGATGTCAGCCGAGCTGCTCGCCTTGCGCCACGCTATCGCTCATGCCGGCGAGCGACGTCTGATCTGGCTGGAAGGGGAGCAGGATGACTGCATCGTTCGTGCCGAATCCTTGCTGTGGGGGGCGGTGTTCTGGCTGGGGCAGGGTCCTGAGCGTCATGCTCCGCAGCCTGCCGCCAAGGCGCTTCAACGGCTCGGTCAGGAGTGCGACACCCTGGTATTCAATGCCTTCAGTGGTTTTCACCCCGATGCATTCGGTGCCTTGGCGGGGACATTGAGGGCTGGGGGGCTCTTGCTTCTGCTGACCCCGCCGCGGGAGGCATGGCCGACCTACCCAGACCCTGATCGTCAGAGGCTGGTCGCCCAGCCAGAGGAGGTCGATCGTGCCGGGCAGGGGTTCATCTCCCGTCTGGTACGGTTGCTGGAAGAAGATCCGGCGCGAGATCTGACGCCTGCCTCTTGTGATATTACCTGGCAGCCTCTCGACGGGGACCGGCCGCTAAGCGCGGATCAGGCCCGTGCGCTGCCCGCCATCCACAACGTGTTGCACGGCCATCGCCGTCGCCCCCTGGTGTTGAGCGCCGATCGCGGTCGTGGCAAGAGCGCCGTGCTGGGGCTGGCGAGCGCCGACTTGCTGAGTCGGGATCCGGCCTTGACGATAGCGGTGACTGCCCCTTCCCACGCTACAGTGGCGACACTTTTTGCCCATGCAGAGCGCGCGCTGGCAGAGATGCCTGAGCGGCTGGCCGGTCTGAGTTATGTGTCCCCTGATCGGGTGGCTCAAGGAGATGTGCTGGCGGATCTGTTGCTGGTGGATGAGGCCGCCGCCATCCCGACCCCGCTGCTGGAAGCCATGCTGGCCCGTCACAGTCGCATTGTCTTCGCTACAACGGAGCACGGCTATGAGGGGACGGGGCGCGGCTTTCATCTGCGCTTCAAGAGGGTACTCGATGAGCAAACCCCGGATTGGCAGGAGCTGCACTTGGTGGAGCCCATTCGCTGGAGCCTGAGCGATCCGCTGGAGCCTCTGATCTTCCGGCTCCTTGGTCTGAATGCCGACATATCGGCACCTCATCCCCCGACATCACCGACCTGGCGCCTGGTCGGACAAGATGAGCTGGCCCGTGATGACGCGCTGCTCAATCGGGTGTTCGGCCTGCTCGTGCTGGCTCACTACCAGACCAGCCCCAGTGATCTGCGGTATTTGCTGGAGGGGCCGGATCTCGACATTCATCTGATGGAGCAGGGACAGGAGTTGCTCGGGGTGGCGCTGGTCGCGCGGGAGGGCAATATACCCCCTGATCTGGCGCACGCGATCTGGGCCGGACGAAGGCGCCCTCGTGGACATCTGCTGCCCCAGTCGCTGCTGGCCCACGCCGGTTTCGTGACGGCGGGGGAGCGCTCTTATGCCAGGGTGATGCGCATCGCCATCCATCCTGCCCTTCATCGTCTCGGGCTGGGGTCCCGGTTGCTGGACAAGCTGGTATCACATTATCGGGCATTACGGGTCGATTATCTGGGATCTGCCTTCTCCGCCAGTCCAGATCTGCTGCCATTCTGGCTCAAGGCGGGATTGAAGGTGCTGCGTCTTGGTCTGCAGCGCGATGCGGCCAGCGGCAGTCATGCAGCTTTGCTGCTGATGCCGTTGCAATCGGAATATCACGCCGAGCTGGCGCAATGGCGACAGCGTTTCATGAGCCAGTTGCCGGCCCTGCTGGCGGGTGAACTCAAGAGGCTGGATACCGAACTGGTCTGGCTATCCCTCAGAGGCGGACCTGTCACTCATGTGCCGGATCTGGATGAATTCGAGCATCGGGAACTCGATTGCTTTGCCCACCATCACAAGCCATTCGAATTGTGCCAGGCGACACTGCAACGCTGGCTGCTCCGGCAAGTGATGATGCTGGATGCGTTGAGTCAGGATGAACGACGGTTGCTGATCGCCACCATCTGGCAATATGCGTCCTGGTCCGAGCTGGCTGCCCGACAGGGTGTCGCGGGCAAACCCGCCCTGATAAAAGCACTGCGCTCCCTGCTGGCCAGACTGCTGGCTCAGCAAGCACCAGCGGGCTGACCCCCGCCTCTGGCACGGCAGAAAACCACGGAGCCCGGGAGGACCCCATGGCCCCTCCCGGGTTCTGCACATCGATTCGACTCACCATGGCTAAAGCTCTCCCCGTTCAAGACGTGGCCACCCCGGGACCCGTTTCTCCCTCTTCCCTGCTCGTGTTTTGCCTATTGCCACTGCTCTGATGAGCCTAGTCAGGGCTGTCTGCATTTTGGTTTTTTCTGAATATGGACTAATACTTGAATGTGAAATGAATTTTAATAAATGCATTATTTTCAGATGGTTAGTGTTGGGTGTATTGAATGCAGGCCATCTTCTCCAACGTGCACAGGGAGTGCAATGTGAGAAACGATGCAGCTCAGGCAGGTGCCGGAATGATGATGTGGTTCATCAGCAGCAGCGCCTTTGCCAATGAGATCCGGTTCAACATGACGCGCGGGGCCACCGCCATCAGTCAGCAGGTCTATGACCTGCACATGACGATTTTCTATATCTGTTGCGTCATCGGTCTGCTCGTCTTCGGCATCATGTTCTGGTCCATCGTGCACCATCGAAAATCGCGCGGTGCCAAAGCCGCCCAGTTTCACGAAAGCACCCGCATCGAGTTGCTGTGGACGGCCATCCCCGTGTTGATACTGATCGCGATGGCGGCACCGGCAACCTCGACCCTGTTGAAGATGGAGGATACCTCTAAGGCCGATCTCACCGTCCTCGTCACGGGCTCGCAATGGAAATGGCATTACAAATACCTCGAATATCCAGTGGCGTTTTATTCCCTGCTGGCGACCAGCAAACAGCAGATCTCCGGTGATGCCCCCAAGGGCGGCAATTATCTGCTGGAGGTGGATAACCCTCTGGTATTGCCGGTCGGCAAGAAGATCCGTTTCCTGATGACCTCGGACGATGTCATTCACTCCTGGTGGGTTCCCGCCTTCGCCGTGAAAAAAGACGCCAATCCTGGCTACATCAACGAGTCCTGGACCCGGATCGACAAGCCGGGCACCTATCGTGGGCAGTGCGCCGAGCTGTGCGGCAAGGATCACGGTTTCATGCCTGTGGTTGTGGTGGCCAAATCCGCAGAGGAGTTCGAGAAGTGGATTGCCAGAAAGGGAGACGAGCAGGCAACTGCCAAGGCACAGCAACAGGCGCAGGCAGCGGAGACCATGACGTTGCCACAAGCCATGGCACAGGGGGAGAAAGTCTATCTGGGGCACTGCGCGGCCTGTCATCAGCCCGCGGGTACCGGATTGCCCGGCATCTTCCCGGCGCTCAATGGCAGCAAGGTGACCACACAGGCGGAACATCGGGCCCAGCATCTGGACATCGTCCTGCATGGCAAGAGCGGCACGGCGATGCAGCCTTTTGGCAAACAGTTGACGGCGCAGGAACTGGCCGCCGTCATCACCTATGAACGCAATGCCTGGGATAACAAGACCGGCGACCTTGTGCAGCCAGCCGAGGTGCAGTCCCTTCTCAACCCGGCCAATCCGGACAAGGACAAGTGAGGCGTCGGCATGAGTGATGGAATCACGGATACCCCGCACAGCGAACATGTCCACCAGCCAGCGGCCGGTCTGAGGCGCTGGCTCTACACCACCAATCACAAGGACATCGGTACCCTGTATCTGTGCTTTGCTCTCACCATGTTCTTTACCGGTGGCGCCATGGCCATGGTGATCCGGGCAGAACTGTTCCAGCCCGGACTGCAACTGGTGGAACCCCTGTTTTTCAACCAGATGACCACGGTACACGGCCTTATCATGGTCTTTGGTGCCGTCATGCCCGCCTTCACCGGCCTCGCCAACTGGCTGATCCCCATCATGATTGGGGCCCCTGACATGGCGTTGCCCCGCATGAACAACTGGAGCTTCTGGATCCTGCCGTTTGCTTTCCTCATCCTCCTGTCGAGCCTGTTTATGGAGGGAGGCGGCCCCAGTTCTGGCTGGACCTTCTATGCCCCCCTGTCCACCCAGTACAGCGGCAACAGCACGGCCCTGTTCGTCTTTGCCATTCACATCATGGGGATCTCCTCCATCATGGGGGCCATCAACGTCATCGTGACCATCTTCAACCTGCGGGCGCCGGGCATGGGTTGGATGCAGATGCCGCTGTTTGTCTGGACCTGGCTCATCACGGCGTTTCTGCTCATCGCTGTCATGCCGGTGCTGGCGGCTGCGGTGACCATGGTGCTGACGGACAAGTATTTCGGGACCAGTTTCTTCGATGCGGCCGGTGGGGGGGATCCTGTCCTGTTTCAGCACATTTTCTGGTTCTTCGGGCACCCGGAAGTCTACATCATGATATTGCCGGCTTTCGGCATCGTCTCCAGCATCATTCCGACCTTCTCCCGCAAGAAGCTGTTCGGTTATCGCTCCATGGTCTATGCCACCAGCAGCATCGCCTTGCTCTCCTTCATGGTCTGGGCGCACCACATGTTCACCACCGGATTGCCCGTGGTGGCGGAGCTGTTCTTCATGTACACCACCATGCTGATCGCTGTGCCGACAGGGGTAAAGGTATTCAACTGGCTTGCCACCATGTGGCGTGGTTCTCTGACATTCGAGACCCCCATGCTGTTTGCCATCGCCTTCATCACTCTGTTCACCATTGGCGGTTTCTCCGGGCTGATGCTGGCCATGACGCCGGCTGATTTTCAGTATCACGACACCTATTTCGTAGTGGCCCATTTCCACTATGTGCTGGTGACCGGTGCCGTCTTCTCGATCCTGGCTGCGGCCTACTACTGGTTGCCGAAATGGACGGGGCACATGTATGACGAGCGGCTCGGCCAATGGCATTTCTGGTGTTCGCTCGTCTCGGTCAATGTGCTGTTTTTCCCCATGCATTTTGTCGGGCTGGCGGGCATGCCTCGCCGCATTCCCGATTACGCCCTGCAATTTGCCGACTTCAACATGCTGATCAGCCTGGGGGGCTTTGCCTTCGGCCTGTCCCAACTGCTGTTTGTCTGGGGTGTGATCAAATGCATCAGAGGCGGAGCCAAGGCGAGCGAGCGGGTATGGGAGGGGGCCGAGGGGCTAGAATGGACGCTCTCTTCTCCCCCTCCCTATCACAGTTTCCAGACTCCGCCGAATATCCGGTCGGAAGAGCGTTAGGGAGGTCATATGACCCGAGTCAGTCATGCCCCCTTGCTCAGAAAACTGGGTCTGGTCGTGCTCGCCATGTTTGGTTTTGCCTTTGCGCTGGTGCCGCTTTATGACGTCTTCTGCCGGATCACCGGCCTCAATGGCAAGACGTCTGATCAAGCGGCCAGTACGGAGCGGGCGGTGATCGACAGCAAGCGGAGCATCCAGATCGAGTTTCTTGCTCATGCGGATACCCGGATGCCGTGGGACTTCAGCGGTGAGACGGCTCGGCTGTCGGTGCGGCCGGGGGAGGTGAAGATGGTCAACTTTCGGGTGTTCAATCCCACGGAGCGGACCATGGTGGGTCAGGCGGTCCCGTCGGTCTCTCCCGGTCCCGCCGCGGCCTATCTGAAGAAAGTGGAGTGTTTCTGTTTCAATCGCCAGGAGCTGAGGGCAGGGCAGAGCAAGCTGATGCCGCTCAAGTTCTATATCGATCCGGCACTACCGGACAGCATCAATACCATCACGCTTTCCTACTCGCTCTATGACATCACGGCGTCCGTACCGGTACCGGCACTCGCACAGAGGAAATGACCATGGCCAAGGTGAACCAGACCTATTATGTCCCGGACCAGAGTCGCTGGCCCATCATTGGTGCCATTGCACTGTTTTTCCTGGCGTTGGGGGCGGGACATCTGGTCAATGAAGTGGCGAGTGGGCAGACTGGTTTCGGCCGGTATCTGATGATGGCCGGTGTCGCCCTGCTGGCATTCATGTTGTTTGGTTGGTTCCGTCACATCATCCGGGAGTCCATGACCGGGCTCTACAGCGCCCAGATGGACAGATCCTTCAGGCAGGGCATGGTCTGGTTCATCTTCTCCGAAGTGATGTTCTTTCTGGCTTTTTTCGGAGTGCTGTTCTATGCCCGCCAGCTTGCGGTGCCCTGGCTGGATGGTGCGGGCCACAGGGTGATGACGGGCCAGCTGCTGTGGCCGGATTTCACCGCTCACTGGCCCCTGCTCAAGACGCCCGGCGGGGCCACGACCCAGGCCATGCCCTGGCAGGGGATCCCCCTCATCAATACCTTGATCCTGCTCGGCTCCTCCGTGACCCTGCTGTTTGCACACATGAGTCTGGAAAACGGCAGACGCATACGGCTCAAGGGGATGTTGCTGGCAACTGTGGTGCTCGGGCTGACATTCCTGTGGTTTCAAGGCTATGAGTATCTGCATGCCTATCGGGATCTCGGGCTGCGGCTGGATTCCGGCATCTATGGCAATACCTTCTTCATTCTGACCGGGTTCCATGGACTGCACGTGCTGCTGGGCACCCTTTTCCTGACCATCATCTGGCTGCGCATCATGCTGAGGGATCATTTCACCCCACAGCGTCATTTCGCTTTCCAGGCTGCGGCCTGGTACTGGCACTTCGTCGATGTGGTCTGGCTCTGTCTGTTCGTCTTTGTCTACCTGCTTTGATGCCGTGCTCAGTAGGGGCGCGGGTTGGGCTCCAGCCAGCCCATCGCGAGAGAGAGCAGCAGTATGATGACCACCAGCAGGGAGAAGAAAACGCGCCGGCCCAGAGGTATCGACATCTTTTGCGTATTGCCTGCACTGAGCATCAGCCAGAGGGCGTGAAACAGCTGGCCGATGATGAGCAGCAGCATGAGTACCAGAACGACCTTGATCAACATCTTGGGATCCTCCTCGATATGCGCGATTCGGCTGCACGAGACAAGCGACGACCATGGCATCACAGACGCTGGTTTGTCTTGTTGTTCACTCTGGTGGTGACGGCCGGTTTGTGCAAGCTGGCGTTCTGGCAGTGGCAGCGCGGAATGGAAAAAACGGCCTGGCTGGCGCAGATGGCAAAGATGCAGCAGGCCGGGCCAAGGACATTGGCCCAGATCGACTGGCAACACCCGGAGTCACTGGATGGCCAGCCTCTGCAAGGGAAAGCCGAGTGGGTCAGCCCTTATGTCTGGTTGCTGGACAACCAGATCGTCAACGGGGAGGTTGGCTATGACGTGCTCATCCCGGTACGCGCAGAGGGAGGATCCTCACTGTTGCTGGTCAACCTGGGATGGGTGCCCGCGCCATCCGACAGGTCGCAATTACCCAATCCCGCCATCCCCGCCGCAATGACCCTTGAAGGTGTTCTGCGCATGGCTCCCGGCGGCTTCCTGTTGGGACAGAACATAGAACCAGGCCCCTACCCGAACCGGCTGCAATCCATCAGGGTCGAGACCCTGCGACAGGCAATCGGAGCCCCGCTTGCAGACGCCGTGTTCTATCAAAGACGAACCCCATTCCTCTATCACTACCAGCACAATGTCATGCCTCCTGAAAAACACCGGGCCTATGCGGTGCAATGGCTCGGCTTGGCGCTGGTGGTTCTGTCAGGGGGGGTTATGCTGACGAGGAGGTGCTCCCCATGAGCGGATGGCGACGCTGGCGGGTGCCAGCGCTCTTTGCTGCGGTGATCCTGCTGCCTGTGGTGCTGGCGGCTCTGACTCTTCATCAGGGCTGGTATGAACCCGGCACGCGCAGCAAGGGGCACTGGCTGCACCAGGAGATCTACCTGTTGCAACCGCTTCCTGCCCATCAGCACCAATGGCGACTGGTCTATCTGGTGGCCCCTCGCTGCGAGGGACAATGCCGGCAGGTCCCTGTGCTGATGGCGCGCATCCAGGCCGCACTTGGCCGCAACCTGGACAAGCTGGAGCTGGTCCAGTTGACGCCACCTCACGAGACAAACAGTGAAATGAGGGAGGGGGATATACTGCTGGTGGACGACCGCGGGCTGGCCATCTTGCGTTACGAGGTACCCGGCAGCACGACGACCTGGCCGTTGCTTGGCAAGGCGGTACTGTCGGATCTGCAGCAACTGCTCAAATATCAGCGTGGGGTGCAGTGACGATGCCGTCGGCATGGAACTCGCATCTTCTGGCTACTGCACGGTCAACGAGGCGGCATATGAAGATGCACAAGAGGCTGGCCTCCGTGGCCATTGCGCTGGCAGTTCTTGTCATCGCGCTCGGTGCTTATACCCGGTTGACGGATGCCGGGCTGGCCTGCCCCGATTGGCCAGGTTGCTATGGTTCTCTGGCCATTCCCCGCGCCGAGCATGCGGAACTGGCGGCACAGCGCTATCCGGCCAGCCCGCTTGTTCCTCACAAGGCGCGCAGCGAGATGGTGCATCGCTACTTCGCCGGGGTGCTGGGAGGCGTGATTGTGCTCCTGTCCGGCTTGGGCTGGCGTACAGGCGGCCGACTGCGCCACCTCTCGCTCATCTTGCTGGTGCTGGTTGCGGGTCAGGCGGCACTGGGTATGTGGACGGTGACCCTGGCCCTGCATCCCCTGGTGGTGACCACTCATCTGCTGGGCGGCTTCGCCATCCTGACCTTGCTTTGGCTCTATCGGGCCGAATTGGCAGGTTTCACTTCACCCCCGCCCGTACACCAGGGCGTTTCCTGGCTTGGCAGCATGGCCTGTGGCGTGTTGCTGCTGCAGATCGCGTTGGGGGGCTGGACGTCGGCGAACTATGCGGCCATGGCGTGTGTGGAGTTTCCCTTGTGCCAGGGCAACTGGCAGGCAGAGCTGAATTGGGCGCAAGCCTTTCATCTCCCTCTGGGGCACGCCAGCTATGAGTTCGGCGTGCTGGGCAAGGAGGCGCGCCAGACCATTCACATCGCCCATCGCCTGGGAGCGCTGACCACGGCCTTGCTGGTGGGGGCTTTCGCCCTCGCGCTGCTCTGCCAGCGGACCCCCCTGAGAGGGTTTGGCTGGTTGTTGCTGGGTCTGCTGACCGTGCAGATTGCCTTGGGATTGGCGAACGTCCATCTGGCCCTGCCGCTGGCCAACGCCCTTGCACACAACTTGGTGGCCGCCCACCTGCTGGCCTGTTGTGTGCTGGCGCGTGGGAGACTCTCTATGCCTCATCACAACCCCTTGCCATCCCCTGGGATGGTCAGGAGCCGGACATGAATGGGAGAGGGCGGGTACAGCGCTTCGCCCTCCGCCGGGTGCGCGATTATTGTCAGTTGACCAAACCAAAGGTGGTCGCCCTGCTGCTCCTGACCGCCTGGGTGGGCATGCTGCTGGCCGAGCCGACACGCGCCTCTCTGGACGAGATGATACTGGGCCTGGCGGGGATTGGACTGCTCGCTGCCGGGGCGGCGGCCATGAACCATTCTCTGGATAGCGGCATCGATGCCCGGATGCGCAGAACGCGCTGGCGCCCGGTCGCCATGGGACGGATCACGCCGGGGCAGGCGATGAATTTTGCGATCTGTCTGGCACTGTCGGGGTTTGTTCTGCTCCATTGGGGCGTGAATCCCCTGACTGCCTGGCTAACCCTGGCCAGCCTGTTCGGCTATGCGGTCGTCTATACCCTGCTGCTGAAGCGGGCCACGCCGCAGAATATCGTCATCGGCGGATTGGCGGGAGCCATGCCACCGCTCTTGGGCTGGACCAGCATCACGGGGCAGCTTTCGGCCGAGCCCTGGCTGCTGGTGATGATCATCTTTACTTGGACGCCGCCCCATTTCTGGTCTTTGGCCATCCACCGGCGCGATGACTATGCCGGGGCCGACATTCCCATGCTGCCCGTCACCCACGGCACCGATTTCACCAAGACAGCCATCCTGCTCTATCTGCTGATCCTGACGCTCGTCTGCCTGCTGCCCTATCTGATCGGCATGTCGGGGCTTGTCTACCTGGTCGGCAGCCTGGGGCTGAACCTTGGATTCTGCTGGCATGGCTGGTTGTTGAAATATGAGGAGCGCCCCGGCCAGGCGATGCGCACCTTCCGTTTCTCCATCTATCACCTGATGCTGCTGTTTGGTCTGCTGATTCTGGATCACCACTGGCTGTGGCGGTTGTCATGACGTTGATGCGGGTCGCGGTCGGGTGAATGGTGACGCTGCGTCGGTGCACAGCAGGGATGCACAGACCTGATGCAAAACAAGATGGCCCCAAGGGGCCATCTTGTTTTCAGGGGGACGGGAGCCTAGAGCTTGACCATGATATGCCGCGGCACCGTGTAGTCCTCCAGCGCATAGAGGGAGAGATCCTTGCCGTAGCCGGACATCTTCATGCCGCCGTGGGGCATCTCGGAGGTGAGCATGAAGTGGGTGTTGATCCAGGTGCAGCCGTACTGCAGGTGGCTGGCCACCTTGCTGGCAAGGCCGAGATCCCGGGTCCAGACCGAGCTGGCGAGGCCGTAGTCCGAGTCGTTGGCCCACTGCACCACCTGCTCGGCGTCGCTGAAGCGGGTCACCGACACCACCGGGCCGAACACCTCCCGGCGCACGATTTCATCCTCCTGACGGGCGTGGGCGATCAGGGTCGGCTCGAAGAAGAAGCCGTTGCCGGGGCGGATCTTGCCCCCCGCCGTCACCTCCACGTGACCGCTGCTCTGGGCCCGCTCCACGAAGCTGGCCACCCGGTTGCGCTGCCGGTCCGAGATGAGCGGCCCCATCTCCACCCCCTCCTCGCGCGGACCGCCCACCTTGATGGAGGCGACCGCATCTGTCATGGCGGCGACAAACTTGTCGTAGATCTTGCCCTGGGCATAGATGCGGCAAGCGGCGGTGCAATCCTGGCCGGCGTTGTAGAAGCCGAAGGTGCGAATGCCCGCCACCACGGCCTCCAGATCCGCATCGTCAAAGATGATAACCGGTGCCTTGCCCCCCAGCTCCAGGTGGGTGCGCTTCATGGTGCGGGCGGCGCTCTGCAGGATCTTCTGGCCGGTGGCGATGTCACCGGTGAGCGACACCATGCGCACCAGCGGGTGCTCCACCAGCGGCGCCCCCACGCTCTCGCCCCGGCCGCAGACGATGTTGATGACGCCGCGCGGGAACAGCTCGCTGGCCAGCTCCGCCAGGCGCAGGGCGGTGAGCGGGGTCTGCTCGGAGGGCTTGAGCACCACCGTATTGCCGGCGGCGAGCACCGGGGCCATCTTCCAGGCCGCCATCATCAGCGGATAGTTCCAGGGGGCGATACTGCCCACCACCCCTATGGGATCGCGGCGGATCATGCTGGTGTGCCCCTCGATGTACTCCCCCGCCAGCGGCCCCTGCAGGCAGCGGGCCGCGCCGGCGAAGAAGCGGAAGCAGTCCACCACCGCCGGTAGCTCGTCGTTGAGCACCGCCAGATAGGGTTTGCCGCAGTTGAGGGATTCGAGCGCCGCAAACTCCTCGGCGTGGCGCTCGATGGCATCGGCCAGGCGCAGCAGCAGGATACTGCGGCTTGCCGGGGTGGTGCGGCTCCACTGGGCGAAGGCGCGTTGGGCGCCGTTCACCGCCCGGTTCACCTGCTCGAACGAGGCTTCGGGCACCGAGGCGAGCAGCTCCCCGGTGGCCGGGTTGAGGATGGGCTCGGCCTGGCCGTCACCGGTGACGAACTGACCGTCGATCAAAAGTTGGGTAGAGAGTTTCATGGTTGCATCCTTGCGCACGCGTTGAGTCGTTATTTGCCACTGCCGGCAACGTCCTGGCCGTCGCGGGTGAGGTAGTAGGCAAGCAGAATGGGAATGGTGGTGAAGGCCACTATGATGAGCGCCACCACGTTAGTGACCGGCCTGTCCCGTGGCCGGATCAGCTCCTGATACATCCAGATCGGCAGCGTGGTCTGCTGGCCCGCGGTGAAGGTGGTGACGATCACCTCGTCAAAGCTCAGGGCAAACGCCAGCATGCCCCCCGCCAGCAGGGCGGTGGCGAGGTTGGGCAGGATCACGTAGCGCAGGGTCTGGAAGCTGTCGGCACCGAGATCCATCGACGCCTCGATGAGGCTCTGGTTGGTGCGGCGAAAGCGCGCCAGCGCATTGTTGTAGACCACCACCACGCAGAAGGTGGCGTGACCGATGACGATGGTCCAGAAGCTGAAAGGGATCTCCATCACCCCGTAGGCTGAGCGCAGCGCGATGCCGGTGACGATGCCGGGCAGGGCGATGGGCAGCACCAGCAACAGCGATACCACCTCCTGGCCGAAGAAGCGGCTGCGGGCGATGGCCCCCGCCGCCAGGGTGCCGAGCACCATGGCGGCCAGCGTCGCCAGTCCCGCTACCTCCAGCGACAGCTGGATGGCGCGCCACACGTCGGGGCGGTTGAGGGTCACCTCGAACCACTTGAGGGTGAGGCCGGGGGGCGGGAACTGGTAGCTCTTGCTCTCGCTGGTGAAGGCGTAGAGGAAGATGAACAGGATCGGAAAGTGCAGGAACAGGAGACCGCCGATGGCCGCGTACTTGAGCAGGCCGGAGGGTTGGCTGCCGTGGTCCCGTTTCATGGAGGTATTAGAGCGCATCGAAAGCCCCCAGACGTTTCGCGATGGTCAGGTAGATGGCGATGATGAGGATCGGCACCAGCGAGAAGGCGGCGGCGAAGGGCAGGTTGCCCGCCGTGCCCTGCTGCATGTAGACCACCTGACCTATGTACATGGTGGAGTTGCCTATGATGCCGGGGATGATGTAGTCCCCCAGCGTCAGGGAGAAAGTGAAGATGGAGCCCGCCACCACGCCGGGCAGGGCCAGCGGCAGGATCAGGGTGCGAAAGGTCTGGGCCGGGGTGGCGCCGAGATCGCCGCTCGCCTCCAGCAAGGAGCGCGGGATCCGCTCCACCGCAGCCTGGATGGGCAGGATCATGAAGGGCAGCCAGACGTAGACGAACACGATGAAGGTGCCGATGCGCGAGAACGACAACGACGGCCCCCCGATCACCGGCAGCGAGAGGATGGCGTCCAGCAGCCAGTCCAGCCCCAGGGTGTCTGCCAGCCAGCTGATGACCCCCTCCTTGGCCAGGATCAGCTTCCAGGCGTAGACCCGCACCAGATAGCTGGACCAGAGCGGCAGCATGATGCCGACGTAGAACAGGGCCCGGGTCTTGCCGCTGGTGTAGCGCGCCATGTAGTAGGCGATCGGAAAACCGAGCAGGGCACAGGCCAGGGTCACCAGCAGCGACATGCCGACGGTACGCAGGATCACGTCCAGGTTCTCCGCCCGCAGCAGGGCGACGAAGTTCTGCAGCCCCAGCTCGTGGCGGATCTGGCCGCTGAATTCGTCCAGCCCGAAGAAGGCGTTGGAGAGCAGCATCAGCAGGGAGCCGACATAGATGATGCCGAGCCAGAGCAGGGGCGGCCCCAGCAGGATGGCCAGCAACAGACCTGGTCGCCCGTAGAGCAGGGTGGAGAGGCGCCGCAGCGGCCGATAGGAGAGGGGGGCAGTGGGTTGGCTCATGGCAAGGCTCGCGCTGTGGGGGGCGCTCATGGTTGAGTTCCCAGAGGGGCGGTGTGCAGACGATGGATCGCCTGCTCCGGCCAGCTGAGGCTGACCCGGGCGCCACGGGGCAGACGGGCCTGGCCCTCGTTGGGGTGGTTGACGATAAGCTCGAGCTGCTCGCCAAGATCGACCCGGTAGCGCACGAAGGGGCCGAGGTACTCCACTTCGCGCACCTCCCCTGACCATCCCGGTGTGCCGGCCTCGGCGAGCCGGATCCGCTCCGGGCGCACCATCATCTGGTGAGCATCGCCGCACAGACGGCAGGCCTGCTCCCCCTCGAACAGGTTGACGGTGCCGACGAAGCGGGCGACAAAGGGGGTGGCGGGGGCGTCGTAGATGGTATCCGGCGCGGCAATCTGCTCGATCTTGCCCTGATTGAAGATGCAGATGCGGTCGCTCATGGAGAGCGCCTCCTGCTGATCGTGGGTGACGAAGATGAAGGTGATGCCGAGTTGGCGCTGCAAGGCTTTCAGTTCGAGCTGCATCTGCTCGCGCAGCTTGAGGTCGAGGGCCCCCAGCGGCTCGTCCAGCAGCAGGATGCGCGGCTGGTTGATCAGTGCCCGGGCGATGGCGATGCGCTGGCGCTGGCCGCCGGAGAGCTGGCCCGGCTTGCGGTTGCCGACGCCGGGCAGGCGCACCAGTTCCAGCATCTCGTCCACCTTGCGGTAACGCTCCGCCTTGGCGACGCCCTTGAGCATCAGGCCGTAGCCGATGTTGTCGCGCACATCCATGTTGGGAAACAGGGCGTAGTCCTGAAACACGGTATTGAGGTTGCGATCGTAGGGGGGCACGGTGGAGCAGGGCTCGCCAAACAGCTGGATCTCCCCCTCGCTCGGGTATTCGAAGCCCGCTATCATCCGCAGGCAGGTAGTCTTGCCGGAACCGCTCGGCCCCAGCAGGGTGAAAAACTCGCCGGCCGGGATCTGGAAGGAGATGTCGTCGACCGCCTTCACCTCGCCATAGTGGCGGCTGACCCGGTCAAATTGTACGGCATTCATGGGACGTCCTTGTCTGTGTGAGAAGCGGGCCGGACTCCTGTCCGGCCCCATCTGGTTATCCGGTCTTAGCGGCCACCCAGGATGGCGATATAGTCCGAAACCCAGCGGTAGTAGGGCACGCAGGTTCCCTGGCTCTTGCACTGGGAGACAGGAGTACGCCAGAAGTGAACCCGATCGAAGTTGTCGATGCCGTTGGTCTTGCACCCCTCTTTCCCGAGCAGGGCATTGCCCTCGCAGGCGGCCGGTACCACGGGCACTGAGCCGAACCAGGAGGCGAGATCCCCCTGCAGCTTGTTGTTGAGGGAGTGCTCCAGCCACTGATAGGCACAGGTGAGGTTCTTCGCTTCGCTGTGCACCATGCTGGTATCGGCCCAGCCGGTGACGCCCTCCTTGGGCACGGTAGTGGCGATGGGCTGCTTGTCGGCGATCAGGGTATTGGCCTGGAACGGCCAGGAGCCGGAGGCCACCACCCCCTCGTTCTTGAAGTCATCGATCTGGACGAAGGCATCGTGCCAGTAGCGTCCCACCAGCTTGCGCTGCTGGCGCAGGAGGTCGAGGGCGGCCTTGTACTGATCCTCGTTCAGCTCATAGGGATCCTTGATGCCGAGCGCGGGCTGGTGGCTCATCAGATAGAGGGCGGCATCGGCGATGTGAATGGGGCCGTCGAACGCCTGCACCCGACCCTTGTTGGACTTGCCGTCCGGCAGGGTCTGTTCCTCGAACACCACGCTCCAGGAGTCGGGCGCCTTGGGGAACACCTTGGTGTTGTACATCAAGATGTTGCCGCCCCACTGGTAGGGCACGCCGTAGTGCTTGCCGTCTACCGTGTGCCAGGGGGCATTCTGCAGGCGGAGGTCTATCTTGCCGTAGCTCGGGATGAGCGCCAGGTTGAGTACCTGCACCTTGCCGCCGGCGATGAGGCGCAGGCTGGCGTCGCCGGAGGCGGTCACCAGGTCGAAGCCCCCCTCGTTCATCAGCGCCACCATCTCGTCCGAGGTGGCGGCCGTCTTGACGTTGACCTTGCAGCCGGTCTCTTTCTCGAAGCCGGTGACCCAGTCGTAGTTCTTGTCGGTCTCGCCGCGCTCCACATAGCCGGCCCAGGCCACGATGTTGAGCTGGCCTTCACCCTTGCCGAGGGTGGTGGGGGCTGCCTGGACCTGGCTTGCCAGCAGCGCCGGGATCAGGGCCAGGGTCAGAGGGGTCAATTTCATCTTGCTCTCCTTGCATGATTGGCAATCGTGGCGGCGCCACAGTAGGAATTAACATCCTGTTAACCAGTCATGAGCGTAGGAGAAGCCGTGAGCAATGAGAATTTCAATTTTTAGCGGCTTTGGTATCTGTAAAATCGATATCGAGTGCATATGAATCTGATTTTTTTGCCGGAGTCACGGCTGTTCAGGCTCAGTCCTAGCGGGGGAGGTGCTGGCGGGCGCGCAGCCGGCTCTGATCCCGCACTATGTCGATGAACTCGCGGGCGGTCCACTCCAGCCGGGAGCCACGCCGCCACACCAGGCCAATGTCGATGGCGGGAATGGGCTCCTTGATGGCGCGGGCCTCGACCCGCTCCTGCTCCAGCGACCAGGGGCGGTAGGCAAAGTCCGGCAGCAGGGCGAGCCCGAGCTGGCTCGCCACCAGGCTGCGCACCGCTTCCACCGAGGCGGTACGCAGCACGATGCGCGGCGAGATGCCGTAGCGGCGCAGGCCGCCGCCGATGATCTGGTCCAGCTGGTCGGCGGTCAGCGAGATCATGGGCTCCTCGCCGAGCGCCTTGAGGGAGAGGGTCGACTCGGCGCAGAGGGGGTGGTTGGCGGCGAGCCAGACCCGCAGCGGCGAGCGGGTCAGCAGCTCGGTATCGAACGCCTCCTGGCGGATGGTGCGGTTGGTCATCAGGATCCCCACATCCACCTCGCCGTTGACGATCTGGTGTTCGAGATAGGGCTGCTCATCCTCCTTCACCTCGATCTGTACCGCCGGGAAGGCGCGGCGAAAGCGGCCGAGCGCTTCCGACAGGTAGTAGCCAGCAACCAGGGTGGTTACGCCTATGGTAAGCCGCCCCTGATCCTGCTGGGCCACCGCCTTGAGGGACTGGCCGGCTTCGGTCATGGCGCTTAGGATGCGACGGGCGTGCAGCAGAAACTGGTGACCTTGGGTGGTGAGGCTGACGCCGCGCGGGTTGCGCTCGAACAGGGCGGCGCCGAGCTCGGTCTCCAGCTCGCGGATGGCGCTGGTGACCGCCGACTGGGAGATGTGCAGCTCGGCGGCTGCCCGGCTCACCGAGAAGCTGTCGGCCACCGCCACGAAATAGCGGATCTGGCGAAAGGTGAAGTTCATCTGGGCGTCCTGCCACGTGCGATCAAGGTGAGTGCCAGCTTAACCTCGAATCGCACCCAGACAAAAGGCGCCGTGATGGCGCCTTTGTCGTTGTTTTTACGGAAATTAGCGGGTTGTCACCGCCTCTGTGACCGGTACACGGTTCACTCCCTTGCCCAGATAGGCGAGGGTGATGGTCACTATGATGCAGGTGAAGCTGAGCCACATGTAGGGCAGGTAGTCGAGGGTCGCTACCCCGAGGACCCCTGCCATGAAGATGCCGTTGTCGCTCCAGGGCACCATGCCGCAGGTGAGGGTGCCGCCAAACTCGGCGTTGCGGGAGAGGTTCTTGCGCTCCAGCCCCAGTCTGTCGTAGTTCTTGGCCATGATCTTGGGGGTCAGGATCAGCGATACATACATAGCGGAACCGAACACGTTGGCCAGGAAGGCGGTGCCGATGGTGTGGCTGGTCAGGCTGCCGGCGCTGTTGATGCGCTTCTCGAAGGCACTGGCGATGACGGAGAGGATGCCGACCTTCTCCAGCAGACCGCCGAAGCCCAAGCCGAAGATGATGACGGCCACGGAACCCAGCATGGACTCCATGCCGCCACGGCCCAGGATGTTGTCGATGAAATCGACGCCTGAGGTGATGGTAAACGGGCTGTAGGCGGAGTGCATCGCCTTCACCGGATCCATGTCCTGGAAGACGATGGCCCAGACAAGACCCAGCAAGGCGCCGAAGCTGATCACCGGGAAGGCGGGCTTGCGGTTGGCCAACAGGCCCAGCACCAGCACCACGGGCACTATGGCCATGGGGGTGATGTTGAACTGCTTGTCGAGGGCGTCCATCACCAGATTGACCTGCTCCAGGCTGACGTTGCCGGAGTACTGCATGCCGACCACGGTGAACAGGGCGGCGGTGATGACGTAGGAGAACAGGCTGATGGGCAGCATCCCCTTGATGTGTTCCATCACGTCGACGTTGGACATGGTCGAGGCCAGCACCACGGAGTCGGAGAGCGGGGAGAGCTTGTCACCGAAGTAGACGCCGGAGAGCACGGCACCGGCTACCAGCGGCGCGGGTACCCCCAGGCTGTGGCCTATACCCATCATGGCGATGCCGGCGGTGGCCGCCGAGCCCCAGGAGGTGCCGGTGGCCAGCGAGGTGAGAGAGCAGATGATCAGGGTCGCCAGCAGGAAGATGGAGGGGTGTATCACCTTGAGGCCGAAGTAGATGATGCTGGGGACGATGCCGCCGGCAATCCAGGTGCCCACCAGGGCACCGACGGAGATCAGTATCAGGATGGCCCCCATCCCCTTGGCGACGCCGTCGACTGCCGCCTGTTCCAGGGATTTGTAATCATGGCCGAGCTTGATGCCGAGTCCCATGATGACGAACCAGGCGATGAACAGTGCCAGCTGGATTGGCAGATCCAGCACGCTGGTGAAGGAGAAGGCCAGGGCCAGGAAAATGGCCAGGCAGGCAAATACTTGCGACATGCCCGGCAATCGGATGTGGTGTTGTTGGTTTTGCATAGACGCTCCCTAAACTCTTGCTCGCCAAGGTCAGCCCCTCTCGTCCTGCGGATGCGTCGATCCCGAGAGGCTTACCAAAAGAGGGCGCAATCTACCATAAAGCGGAGGTGTAAAATCCCTGCTCATTCGGCAAAACAGCTTTAAAATTTTAAAATCCCACAAAATAGTTGATCTAATCGGCATTTTTCACTGTTCAATCGACACCGTTTGATAGCCGGAGATCCATAGGCAAGTTCGATTGCAGATGGCAACACCAAAGATGATAATAGTTATCATTAGTGTTTTTTCGGACCAATGCCAATGAACTGGATAGCACGCGCTCTGATCTTGGCCGCCCTTCTGGCGGTGCTGGTCTGGGGTCAGGAGAAGGAATACGGGTTCTGGAGCCTGGGGTTCTTGCTGGCTGCCTGGGTCATGCTGGAACCCAGGCTGAGACCGGTGTTGATCCTGCTGCCGGTTGCGGGAATGACAGGGGTCGTCACTCTGCTCTGGCAGCAGGGTTGGCATTAAGCCTGGCGAGTGGGGACGGCCTGGATCTTGTCGTAGGCCTGGCGCAGGGAGGCGATGACCTTCTTCTCCATCTCGCTGCGTTCGGCGTCTGTCGTGAAGTAGATCATGTCGACATCGTGGCGGATATAGTGGGAAGGAAGCTGGTTGAGTGTCAGGCAGCAGAGGTCTGCCAGCTGATAGGGGGTCAATGTTCGAGCCAACCCCTGTTTTTCTATCTCCTTGAGCACCAGATGCTCATAGAAGTTGTGAATATCGGTATCCAGGATCATGGGAAAACCCCCGTGGTGGCGTAGCATCTTCAACAGCATAGCCATGGGGCATGAAAACACAAAAGGCCCGTTACTCTCGTAACGGGCCTTTGCAGAATGATGGTGCGAAGAGAGGGACTCGAACCCTCACATCCGTGGGACACTAACACCTGAAGCTAGCGCGTCTACCAATTCCGCCACCTTCGCACACTGATTTTCTCCAGCTGGTTTTTAAATGCGGTTGGAGCGCATTTTCTGTGTTTTACATGCCAGAAGCATGGTGCGAAGAGAGGGACTCGAACCCTCACACCCGGGGGGCACTAACACCTGAAGCTAGCGCGTCTACCAATTCCGCCACCTTCGCACATCGGGTTATCAGTCTGGATTTACATGCTGTCTGATAAAAGCATGGTGCGAAGAGAGGGACTCGAACCCTCACACCCGGGGGGCACTAACACCTGAAGCTAGCGCGTCTACCAATTCCGCCACCTTCGCACATCGGGTTATCAGTCTGAATTTACATGCCGTCTGATAAGAGCATGTTGCAGTATGGTGCGAAGAGAGGGACTCGAACCCTCACATCCGTGGGACACTAACACCTGAAGCTAGCGCGTCTACCAATTCCGCCACCTTCGCATCACTGCGGTGGGGGATTCTATAGAGTTTTGGGGGGGCGTCAACAGCCAAAGGGGACTTTTTTCGCTGTTGACGGATAAAGGCGTGCCAAGGGCACAAAACTTCAGCAATCGGCGTCAGACGGTGGCCAGCGCATCCTGATACATCTGTTCGTACAGGATGACGGAGTCTGCCCAGTCGAAGCGGGTGTTCATGGCGTGGTGCTGCACACGGGCAAAACGTGCCGGCTCCTGCAGATAATGGAGCAGGCTGCGGCGCATGGCATCGAGCAAGGTGCTGGCAGTGGGATCGTTGAAGCAGAAACCGGTCGCATTCGCCGGGTCAGCATCCCAGTCCACGACGGTATCTTTCAATCCGCCGACGGCCCGCACCAGGGGCAGGGTGCCATAGGCCAGACTGTACATCTGGTTGAGCCCGCATGGCTCGAACAGAGAAGGCATCAGGAAGAAGTCGGCGCCAGCCTCCACCAAGTGGGCCAGACGGTCGTCATAGGCATTGATGAAGGCAAACTTGTCGGGATGCTGCTGGGCAATGCTTTGCAACTGGGCGGCGAGAGAGGGATCACCGGAGCCCACAATTACCACCTGGACCTGATGCTGCAAGAACTTGTCCAGCGCCGGGATGAGCAGGTGTACTCCTTTCTGCTCGGTCAGTCGACACACCATGCCATAGATGGGGAGGTTGCCGACGGGGAGCCCCGTCTCCTGCTGCAGGATGCGCTTGCAGGTGTGTTTGCCATCCAGGTTGTCGGCATCATAGGTGGCGGGCAACAGAGGATCGAAGGCGGGATCCCAGTCCTGATAGTCACAGCCGTTGAGGATGCCACGCAGGTCAGCAGCCCGCTGCTGGAATACGCTGGCCATGCCGTGAGCGCCCAGGTGCGTCAGCAGCTCGCTGGCGTAGTTGGGGCTGACCGCATTGATCTTGTCTGCGTAGAGCACACCGCACTTGAGCAGATTGATGTGACCATAGTCGTAGTTGATGCGCTGCTCGTAGTCGTGGATTTCCGGCACGGCCCAGAACTGCTGGCGATCGAATACCCCCTGAAAGGCCGCGTTGTGAATGCTGATGACCGACCGGGTGCGCTGGAAGAAGGGGTTGTGGGCATGACGGGTTTTCAGCAGCAGCGGCAGCAGACCGGTGTGCCAGTCGTTGCAGTGGGCGATGTCGGGAGCGAAACCCAGCTGTTCGCACGCATGCAGGGCCGCCGCGGCCAGAAAGGCAAAGCGTTCACCGTTGTCGGGATAGGCCTGGTTGTTCTCGGCATAGAGCTGGGGGCGGTCGAAATAGTGCGGGCAATCGAGCAGATAGACGCAGATCCCGTCCAGTTCCAGCTGATGGATGCGATAGCTGATATCACTGCGATCCTGGGGGGTGGGGAGCCAGCGCGAGGCGAGGAGGGTGGCCTCGTCCCGGCGCTTGATGGTCTTGTAGAAGGGCATAATGATGCGCACATCGTGCCCCTGACGGGCGAGATGCTGCGGCAGGGCCTTGGCCACATCTGCCAGGCCCCCGGTCTTCACCAGCCCCTCAACCTCCGAGGCTACAAACAGGATTTTCAGTGGGTTAATAGCCAACTCTTGCTCCCTTAGGTACCACGACGATACCGCCTTCGGATACGGTAAACCGCTCTCTGTCATGGTCCAGATTCTCACCGATCACGGTGCCGGGTGCAATTTCAACGTTTTTGTCGATGATGGCGCGGCGAATGGAGCAACCTTCGCCGATTTTCACATCCCCCAGCAGCACGGATTCACTGATGTGGCTGCAGGGGCCTATGTTGCAGCGAAATCCCAGTATGGATCGCTGGATCTGGCTGCCCTGAATGAAGCAGCCTCCGGAGATCAGGGAGTTGGCGATCTTGACCTTGCAGTCGTCGGTATCGATGAAGGTAGCGGGGGGCAGGGGCGGGTAATGGGTGTGCAGCGGCCACTTGCGATTGTAGAGAGAGAAGGGGGCATCGTCGGCCACCAGATCCATGTGTGCCTGCCAGTAAGAGTCGAGCGTCCCCACATCGCGCCAGTAGACGTTGGGCTTCTCGCCCGGGATCACGTTGGTGCTGTAGTCGTAGACGTAGACGGGGGCACGGGGGAACAGGCTGGGAATGATGTCTTTGCCGAAATCGTGACTGGAGTTCTCCTCGGCGGCATCCCGCTTGAGCTCCCGATAGAGGGCCTCGGTCTCGAAGATGTAGTTACCCATGGAGACCAGGGCCTGGGTGGGGTCGCCGGGGATGTGTTTCGGGTGACGGGGCTTTTCTTCAAAGCCAATCATGCGCCCTTCCTGATCCACCTCGATCACCCCGAAGGCGCTTGCTTCCTCGATGGGCATGCGCAGTGCCGCGACGGTCAGGGCGGCCGCTTTCTGCTTGTGGAAGCTCACCATCTGGCTTACGTCCATCTTGTAGATGTGATCGGAGCCGAAGATGCAGACGTGCTCGGGGTCGGAGATCTCGATGAAGCGCAGGTTCTGGTAAATGGCGTCTGCGGTGCCGTCATACCAGCGTTTGCCCATTCGCATCTGGGCCGGAATGGGGTCGATGAAGCGATCCGTGATGCCGACGATGTTCCAGCCCTTCTTCATGTGCAGGTAAAGGGACTGGGACTTGAACTGGGTGAGTACATAGATGCGCAGGAAATCGGCGTTGACGAAGTTGTTGAGCACGAAGTCGATCAACCGGTAACTGCCGCCAAAGGGTACGGAGGGTTTGCTGCGGGTGGTGGTCAGCGGTTGCAGTCGGGTACCTTCACCGCCTGCCAGTATCATGGTGAGTATGCCTGCCATCGTCGTTCTCTCCCTGAGATCATGATGTTGAAAAGGTTTTCATGTTGCTGCGAAAAAAACACCCCTAAAGGGGTGGTAAACGTTTTCTTGGTACCTTAACAGATCCCGTCTGGCACTCTCTACTTGTTTTATTACAACCGTTGCACTTCTTTAAGCTTTGCTCAGATACACCTTGAATTTGGCATCGCCCGCGATCACCTCGGTCTGTTTGAAGTGCGCATCCAGTATAGGCTGGTATCGCAGGAAGGCATTGGCGACTATGGTCAGGGCGCCATTTGCGGTCAGGTACTCAGGTGCCTTTGCCAGGAAGGTTTCGGTGGCGGCGTAGAAGGTCTTGAGCCCGGCATGGAAGGGGGGATTCGAGACAATCTGTTGGAATGTTTCGGCAATGTCGGAATAGACATCGGAGGCATGAACACGTCCGCTCAGACCGTTGACCGCCAGGGTTCGGCGGCTGGACTCCAGTGCCAGGGCATTGATATCCACCATGGTGACGGCCAGGGCCGGGTTGCGCTTGGCCAGCACGGAACCGATGACGCCAGCGCCGCAGCCAAAGTCGAGCAGCTTGCCCGTCACGGGGGGGAGGCTCGCCAGCAGCATCTGGGTGCCGAGATCCAGGCCGTCTGCACTGAAGACCCCGGGCAGGGCCATGACGGTCAGGGTGGTGTCGCCCGCCTGGCACTCATAGCGACTGAACCAGGCGTCCAGCTCGAAGGGGACGACCGGTTTGTCGAGCGTGCCGTGGTAGAGAGAGCAGCGGCGCGCAGAGTCGCGCTTGATCGGTTTCTCGCCATAAGGTGCCAGCAGCTTGTCTGCCCCGTTGATGCCGCCCCGGTTCTCGCCGGCGAGGAACAGGTCGGCCCCGCTTTCGAGCAGCGGCGTCATCATGGCCAGCAGGTATTGCGCCTCGGCCTTGGCCTTGGGCATCAGCAGCAGCAGGGCATCGAATCGGGGGGCGCCCCCCAGCTGGTGATCGAACAGGATGGCGTCTCCCAGAACGGCCTGCTGGCTGCGGTAATAGCAGTAATCCGTGGTGAAGACGGTCAGGCTTTGTGCCAGCTCGGCCAGTTGACGAGGATAATCATCCTCCAGGGCACCGCACACCAACAGCCGCTTGCCGACAAAGAGGGCTTGGTTACGTTCCAGCATCTGACTGACGGCACTGACAGGACGGCTCATTGGGTCTCTCCACGCATTTTTGGGCGGCCATTATACATGGCCGCTTTCGCCTTGACATTTATGCCGTGTTCCCGAAATATGCCCAGACGCCTTATTTACCCAGAGATGATGCAATGCGGTCATGCGTATCGAAACGAAAGCATAAACACAGCCTGACAATCGGGCCTGCTGGCGTGCGCGCGTAACCTCTCATCCCTGAGACGATTCAAGCCCCGGTAGCGACTCCCGTACCGGGGCTTTTTATTGACCAATCCATCTGTTTAGGAGAAGGAAATCCCATGTTTCAAGGTTCGATAGTTGCCCTGATCACCCCATTTCGACAGGGCCAGCTGGACGAGGCCGCACTGGCTCGCCTGGTGGAGTGGCACATAGAGCAGGGAACCCATGGCATAGTGCCGGTCGGCACGACCGGGGAGAGCCCGACCCTGACCCACGATGAGCATTGCCGCGTGGTGGAGCTGGTGGTCAAGCTGGTGGCCGGGCGCATTCCCGTGATCGCAGGTGCAGGCTCCAACAACCCGGTTGAAGCCATTGAATACACCCGCTATGCCGAGCAGATGGGGGCGGATGCCACCCTGCATGTGGCCGGTTACTACAACCGCCCCAATCAGGAAGGGCTCTACCACCACTTCAAGGCGGTGCACGACGCCACCACCAAACCCATCATCGTCTACAACATTCCGCCCCGCGCCATCGTTGACGTGCAGCCGGCGACCCTGGCCCGTCTGGCCGAGTTGCCGCGCATTGCCGGCGTGAAGGATGCCACCGGTGATCTGGCCCGCCCCTGGGTTGAACGCCAGCTCATCAAGAAGCCGTTTGCCTGGCTCTCCGGTGAAGATGCCACCGCCGTGGCCTACAACATCGGTGGTGGCCAGGGTTGCATCTCGGTGACGGCCAACGTGGCCCCCAAGCTGGTGGCCGAGGTGCAGAACTTGGCGCTGGCCGGTGAGTGGCAAGCTGCCCGCGAATTGCAGGACAAGCTCATTCCGCTGCACCAGGCCATGTTCGCCGAGCCGAGCCCCGCAGGGGCCAAGTATGCGGTCTCCCTGCTGGGTCTGTGCAGCGAAGAGTGCCGTCTGCCGGTGATGCCGCTCTCCGAGGCCACCCGCGAGCGCATCCGCAGTGCCATGCAGGCATTGAATCTGTTGTAAAAACTGGGCTCTGGATCTCGCTTTTGATTGCCAGGTCAATTAATGGCCGGGCTTTGCCGATATACTCGCTTGGATACAACCAAGGATGATTTGGCATGGAAGAATGGGATCCGGAGCACTTCACCAGTTTTGAACATCTCTGTGAAGTGACCTTGTCTGCGGTCAGGGAAAAAACAGAGGCTGAACAGATCTATCTGTGGCTGCGTGCTCCGACGCCCCAGCTCTATCACTATCGCCCGGAACAGGGTCTGCTCTGCCTGAGCGCCGACATCCTCTCATCCCTCGAGTTGCCCATCCTCTTCATCGAACGTTCCCTTGCGCTCGGCCAGTTGCTGGTGGAGCCCATCGCGCCGACCCGTGCCATCTGGGAGCGGGAGAGCGTCGAACCCGAGATCCCGCGCCTGCGCGCGAGCTTCCCCCTCAAGCGTCACAAGGGGCTGGAGGCCGTGGTCTATCTGGAAACCCGCCGTCGTCTCGATCGCCTGCCAAGACGCCAGCAACAGAGCATCCAGCTGCTCATGCATTATCTCGCCGCCGAGCTCGAGAGTCGGCGACTCGCGGGACAGGTGGATCTGGAGCGGGATCAGCGGCTCCACACCCAGGCAGACCTCGTGCGCAGCCAGGCCCTGCAGGACTCTTTCCTCAGCATGCTGCAGGCGCTGCATCAGGTGGGGGTCAAGCTCTCCCGCTGCGAGAGCGAGGATCGTTTGCTGCACGACGCGGTGGCACTGGCCCGCCAGGAGTTGCAGTTCGATCGCATCGCCATCTTCCTGACTGACAGTGAATTCAAGACCATGCACGGTACCTGGGGTACCAACGAGGCGGGTGAGCTCATCGACGAGCGCCATTTCATCAGCCCCATTCCGGATCACCCCACGGTGCAGGAGGCGCTGCGTCGCAAGGACTATGTCCTGGTGCTGGAGGACACGCCTCTCTATTACGAGAAGCAGGAGGTGGGTCGCGGCTGGAACGCCATGGTGTCGCTCTGGGACGGGAGTACCCCCATCGGCTGGATCGCCGCCGACAACCTGCTCTGGCGGCGCCCCCTCAAGGCGTATCAGAGCGAGATCTTCAAGCAGTATGCCGCCGTGCTCTCCCAGTTGCTGATCCGCCAGCGCACCCAGGAGAAGCTTGAGCGCTTCAATCGGGAGCTGGAGCTGAGGGTGCAGGAGCGGACCCGGCAACTGGCCGATACCAACCGGGCGCTGGAGGAGGCCAACCGGCGCCTCTCTCTGCTGTCTCTGGAAGATCCCCTGACTGGCATCGCCAACCGCCGCCAATGGGACATCACCATGGAACGGGAGTGGGAGCGGGCTCGCCGCCATCAGGGCGTGTTGGCGGTGCTGATGATCGATGTGGACGAGTTCAAGTCCTACAACGATCACTTCGGCCACGGCAAGGGGGATCAGTGCCTGCAGCGGGTGGCGGCACTGCTGCAGGACACCGAGCGGCGGCGCACCAACCTGGTGGCCCGCTATGGGGGGGAGGAGTTTGTCATCCTGCTGTGTTCACCGCAGCCGGGAGAGGCGGAGCGGCTGGCGGAGCAGATCCACCACGGCCTTGACGCCTTGCAGATTCCCCATCCGGCCTCCCGGGTGGCGGCGACACTCACCGTCAGCATCGGGTTCAGCTATCTGGTCCCGTCATCGGACAAGGAGTGGCAAACCCTGACCGAGCAGGCGGATCAAGCACTCTATCACGCCAAATCCCAAGGGCGGGCCTGTACCCTGGCCTATCGCTGACACCTGCGTGGGGGCTGCCTGCCCGGCATCAGATCCATGCTGATCTGTATACGTGCGGGCTTTCAGATCCACGCCGCCCTGTATAAATGAGGTGGCAAGCGTTTCTCGCCATCTGGCGCATGGCGATGCGCCCGCGCTCTGGCTAGAATGGGTGCCCATTTTTCACAGACAGATCCTGCACCATGACCCTATCCGGATTTCAAGGCCTGGTTTTCGACCTCGACGGCACTCTGGTGGACTCCATGCCCTTGCACCTGGCCGCCTGGGAGCACACCGCCCGCGAGTTTGGCTTTCGGTTCGACGCCGACTGGTTTTATGAGCTGGGAGGCATGCCCAGCCGCAAGATAGCCCTGCTGGTGGCCGAAGTGCAGCAGATCGCGCTGGATCCCCTGGTGGTGACACGCTGCAAGACCGAACACTATGTCGCCAACCTGCACAAGGCCACCCCCTTCCCGGCCATGCTGGATCTGGTGGAACGCTATCACGGCCGGATCCCCATGGGCATAGGGACAGGCTCCCCCCGCATAAATGCCGAAGCGGTGCTGCGCAACACAGGGTTGGATCGGTATTTCCCCGTGGTGGTTACCGCCGACGACGTGGAGCTGCACAAACCCCATCCAGACACCTTCCTGCTGGTGGCGCGACGCCTGGGGGTCGAGCCCGGTCAATGTCTGGTGTTCGAGGACACGGGCATAGGCGCACAGGCCGGTGAAGCGGCCGGCATGCAGGTCTGCATGGTCAGAGAGGGAAAACCGGTCGGGTTGACCTGCTGAGTGACGAAGACGAGCGGGTCAACAACCGGCTCGGGAGAGAAGCCCCACTCTCATACGGGACAGGCAAAACATGAGAGTGGGGAGCAAATGTCACTGGCTGACGCAGCGACACCATCAGGATGGGCGGGGGCGAGATTTACTGCTCGCTGCCACCACCCTGGTTGTCGTCATAACGGCTGGGGGCGCCATGGGGGCGAGGCGCCATGGAAACCCGTGGCTTGCGGGCTCGCTGGATGCTGACGGCAGGACGGCCGGAGTGCATGGCAATGGTGGAAATCTTGGCCTTGTAGACCAGTTGCTGATTGCCATGGGCATCGGTCAACAGCACGCTGTACTGGTCAAAACCGCTGATGGTCCCCTCCAGCTTGATGCCGCTCACCAGGAAGATGGCGACCTGGCTACGGTTTTTGCGCAACCAGTTGAGGGCAGAATCTTGCCCGTTCCCGAGGGAGAAGGCCTGCTCGATAGTGGAGTAGCTTGGGGATTCAGTTGTCATAAATTATTGTCCCGCGGAAAAAAAGTGGCGTTTGATTGTGCTAAATGGTCACTGCCTTGTCAAAGTCATTCTCACTCCCGGGCAGGATGGACAACGACAGGGCTGGTCGGCAGGGGCCGCTGCTGCAATAATTGGCGGCTCTGGCCCCGTGGCGGGCCTCATGCTGGGGTCTTATCTTGCATCCGGTTTCACACCAACATCCACCCACCTATACCCATGACGCGACCGCCTGCGAAGAATGTGACCTGCTGGTGCCGGCCACCGAGCTGGCCGTGGGGGAGACGAGCAGTTGTCCGCGCTGCGGCCATACCCTGACTCGTCATCTGCCGGAGCAGGAGCGCAGGCCCATCGCCTATGGCTTTGCGGCCATCATCATGTTCGTGCTCTCCAACGCCTTTACCTTCATGTCGTTCTCGGCCAAGGGGGTGGGGCAGGAGATGACCTTCCTGCAGTGCATCACCACCCTGGTGGATCAAGGCTACCTGTTCCTCGGGGCCGTGCTGAGCATTACCCTGATCGGGTTGCCGCTGGTCTATATCGGCTCCATCATGCTGGTGCTGTGGCGCCTGGACAAGGATCTGCACAGCAAGGCCCTGCGCTCCCTTGGCCGCCTGCTGTGCCGGATCAAGCCCTGGCTGATGGTGGACGTCTTCCTCATCGGGGTGCTCATCTCTCTGGTCAAGCTGATGGGGATGGCCGACATCAAGATGGGGCTGTCGTTCTGGGCCTTCGTTGGCTACACCCTGCTGCTCATCAAGATGATCTCCTCTCTGGATCGGATGTGGCTGTGGCAGCGGCTGTTCGGCCCGACGGCGGCGAGGGAGCTGGATCCCGAGGAGAGCGCCCTGTCGTGCGGTCTGGTGGGCTGTCACATCTGCGGCGCCCTGAACGAGCAAGATGCCCATAGTTGCGTTCGCTGCGGGGATCACCTGCATAGCCGCAAGCCGGGTGGTCTGAACCGCACCTGGGCCCTGCTGATCACCTCGGTGATCCTCTATGTCCCAGCCAACCTGTATCCCATCATGGACACCGTGTTCCTGGGGGATGACAGCCCCTCGACCATCATGGGCGGGGTGGTGCTGCTGTGGGCCATGGGCTCCTACCCCATTGCCGCCGTCATATTCTTCGCGAGCGTGGTGGTACCGCTGGTGAAGATCCTGGCGCTGCTGTGGCTCTGCTACGTGGTGCAGCGCGGCCAGGGGACATCTCCCCTCGGCAAGCTAAAACTCTATCGCATGACCGAATTTGTGGGGCGCTGGTCGATGATCGACGTCTTCGTGGTGGCCATCCTGGCCGGTCTCATCCGGCTCGACAATCTGATGACCATCTACCCTGGCCCTGCGGCCGTCGCCTTTGCCGGGGTCGTACTGGTCACCATGGTGGCTGCCATGAGTTTCGATTCCCGCCTGATCTGGGATTTACAACAAGGAGAACGCGAACGTGAGTGAGCGTAAGACAAGGTGGAAACCGGGCTCTGATTTCATGAGTTCGGCTGCCGCTATCTGGATGGTGCCTTTGCTGGCGCTCTTCATCGGCGCCTGGATGCTGTTCCAGCACTGGTATTCACAAGGGCCGAGCTTCACCCTGACGGTGGCGACCGCCGAGGGCATAGTGGCGGGCAAGACGGTGATCCGTTCTCGTGAAGTGGAGGTGGGCCGTATCGAGACCGTGGAGCTCAGCGAGGATTACAGCCATGCCGTGCTCAAGGCTCGCCTGACCAATGCCGCCGCCGGCATGCTCAAGAAAGACAGCCAGTTCTGGGTGGTCAAGCCCAGGGTCGGGCGTGAGGGCGTTTCCGGTCTTGGCACCTTGCTCTCCGGTGCCTATATCGAGCTTTCTCCCGGCAAGAAGGGCAGGGCGCGAAGCGAATACGCCATGCTGGACAGGCCACCCCTGGCATCCCTGGATGCCAAGGGATTGCGGCTCTCCCTGTCCAGTCGGGATGCCAACGCGCTGGGTGCGGGCTCCCCCATCAGCTATCAGGGATTCACCATCGGCCAGGTCGAAGAGGCCAAGTTCCTGCCCGAGAAGAGCGAGATGCAGTACCAGCTCTTCATCAACGCGCCTTATGACGTCCTGGTGAGCAGCAACTCCCGGTTCTGGTTGACGCCCGGCTTCGAGGTCTCCATGAGCAGCGAGGGGATGAAGGTGAAGATGGACTCGCTGGAGAGCCTGATCAACGGCGGCATCACCATGGGGCTGCCTCCCGGCTGGTTGCCGGGGGAACCGGTGAAACAGAACGACGAGTTCGTGCTGTTCAAGGACGAGGAGAGCGTGCTGGCCGGTAGCCTGGATCAGTTCATCGACTATGTCTTCCTGTTCGACAATGATGTGGGCGGGCTGCATCCCGGCGCGGCGGTACAATATCGCGGCATCCGGGTCGGTACCGTCATCTCGGCTCCCTATCTCATCGACGACAAGGGCGTCCAGCTGTTCAAGAGCCGGCAGATCCCGGTGTTGGCGCGCATCGAGGTGCAGCGTCTCTCCCACCGTTATGCCAATGCGGAGAAGGAGCAGTGGCGGGCCCTGTTCAACAAGCAGTTCAAGGAAGGGCTGAGGGCCAGCCTCAAGACCGCCAGCCTGCTGACGGGGGGCAAGGTGATCGATCTGAACTTCTATCCGGATGCGCCAGTCTATCAGCCGCTCAAGATGGCGGGCTATCAGGTCTTCCCGACCGCCCAGGCCGGGCTGGATCAGATCGAGCGCAAGGTGAACCTCATCCTCGACAAGTTCGTCGACATGGACATGGCCACCACCCTCACTCAGGTCAACAGCACCCTGATGACGCTGGACAAGACGCTCAAGCATGTCAGTGCCGTGAGTGCAAATCTGGAGCAGTTTACCGGTCAGCAGTCGACCCAGCAGTTGCCGGCCTCCCTCAACCAGAGCCTCAAGCAGTTGCAGGAGACGTTGCAGACCTATGATGCCGGTTCCCAGACCAATCAGGAGCTGCGTCAGTCGGTGCAATCCCTCAACCAGCTGATGAGCGAGTTGCAACCTCTGGTCCATTCACTGAACGAGCAGCCGAGTTCGCTGATCTTTGACCGCGCTCGTCCGCGGGATCCCGAGCCCAAGCGAGGAAAATGATGAAAAAACGGATGTTGACGCTGGCCTTGTTGGGCCTGCTGGCGGGATGTGGCAGTGCGCCGACGACGCTGCATTACTATTCGCTGGATGCCGACACGGCGCCGTCGAGTGTCACCACGGCGCAGCCGCAGCACCAGTTGGTGCTGCGCCCCGTCGCCCTGTCCGGTCAGCTTGACCGGATGAGCCTGGTCTATCAGCTGGAGGGCAAGGAGCTGCACTTTGCCGAGTACCATCGCTGGGCAGGTTCCCTCGATGCCCAGTTGAACCAGTTGACCCTCAATGGCCTCTCCAGCCGCTTGCCTGGCTGGGTGGTGCGTCAGGACGGGGCCCGCAAGGGGCCTGTGCTGAGCATCTCGGTCGAGCGTTTCCAGGGGCGGCACGACGGCCGCGCCCTGCTTAGCGGTCGCTGGCGCCTGCTGACGGAGGAGGGGGTCGTGTTGAGAGATGTTCCCTTCCAGCAGGAGCGGGTGCTGCCTGCCGATGGGTATGGCGCCCTGGTGAACGAGCTGGGACAGGGCTGGCAACTGTTGCTCGATCAGATTGCGGCGGATGTGCGCACGCGCAGCTGAGGGAGCATAAAAAAGACGGGAGGCCATGGCCTCCCGTTTTGTTTGGGGTCGTCGTTATTGCTGTACTTCCGAGACGCCCTGTACCTTGACCTCTACCCGGCGATCCGGGGCCAGACAGACGATCAGCTCGCGCTTGGATTTGCTGGTGCAGCTGTCGCCGGTGACGGGAGACTGCTTGCCACGCCCTTCCACATTGACCTTGCCGGCAGGCAGGCCCTTGCCAATCAGGTAATCGGCCACGGTCCGGGCACGCTGCTCGGACAACTTCTGGTTGTAGGCCTCGGAACCGATGCGGTCGGTATAGCCGATGACGGTGGCTGACCCGTCTTTGGGCCTGGCCTCTTCAATCTGGCTGTAGAGGGTATCCAGCGCCTGCCCGGCCTGGGGCTTGAGGGTGGCCTTGTTGAAGTCAAACAGCACGTCCGAGCTCAGGGTGAACTGTTTGTCGACCACCACCGGCTCGGGCGCCGGGGCGGGAGCTGCGACCGGCAGAGCCGGTGCAACCTGACCGAAGCGGTAGACGGCGGCCAGGGAGAGCAGGCCGTTGTCCATGCGCAGGCCGGTATCGTCACGGCTGCCATACGGGGTGCTGTACTGGTATTCGAGGCGGGCTGCCCAATCCAGGCTCAGGGCATACTCCGCACCGAGCGCGCCGACGAAGGTGAAGCGGCTGTCGTTTTCCAGCTGATCGCTGTCGGTCCAGCCATAGCCGCCCCCGACACGGCCGTAAAGGTCCAGATTGTCCGCAACCGGGAAGCCCAGTTTCAGCGTGAGCTGGGCCAGCTGGGCTTGCACGGAGTCATTGAAGGCCGCGCCATTGCGTGTGCCGCTGTACTTGAGCTTGCCAAGGTAGTCATAACCGAGTTCGACACCCAGATTCTGGTTGATCTGGTAACCGGCGAAGGCACCGGCGCCGACTTCATCGTCGTCTTTGTCGGTGATGGCGATGGCGTTGCTCTCATCGACACCGTAGAAGTTGGACCAACCCAGTTTGGCACCGCCATACCAGGTGTTGTCTTGTCCGGCTGCCTGGGCGTTGGCCGCAAGCAAGCCTGAAACCAGCAAGGTAATCAGTGTTTTGTTCATAGATGCCTCTGCAATCTTGTGTGTGGGGAGCGCGAATTCATGTCGCCTCGCCTCGTGGGTTGGGCCTGTGTTCGACCACAACACGTTTAAACGTAGCTTGCTTTTCTCGATCTACAAGCAACTGATATAAAACATATTGTGATATCCATCTGCATCATAGTGGAGACAGAAGACCGCCGGGGAACCGTGACTCGAATCTGTGATGGGTGTCATATGGGGTTGCTTGCCCTTGTCGGCAAGAGGGCCGGCGAAGCGCCGGCCCTGGCAGGATGGCCTCCGTTATCGAGGGAGGAATTCGTACTCCTGTTCGATGAAGGCGGCAGCCCGCTCGCTCAGGGCGGCGTGTACCACTGTGGTGGGGTGGACCTGGTCCCAGAACATCTTGCCTTCACTGTTCAGCTCGCCCGCACTGCGGCGCGCCATGGGCGTTGCGACGGCCTGAGCCAGCAGGGGGTTGCCGGCGATGGCAAGGCGCTCCTCGGGATTGAAGGGGGCCAGCCGACTGTCGGTGGCGGCGCTGCGGGAGGCGAACGGCTTCCACACATAGCCGCCGCCATAGCAGGCGTGCTCGGTGTCGCTCAGGCCGAAGTTCTGCGGCTCGCGCAGCATCTCGGCGAACTGCTTGTCGATCTCGAACAACTTCACCATGCCGGTGGGGGCCAGCTGGCGTGCCAGGTTCAGCAGCAGCTGGTTGTGGTAAGCGGAGACATGGCTGGCCGCCTCGACCACCTTTTGGCTGCGGGCCGAGGGGTTCTGGCCCAGATCCGGCAGGTTGAACAGCAAGATCTGCTTGGCGCCGTTCAATACCATGCGGTTGGCTGCATCGCTGATGGCATCGCGCACCCGCTTGGCATCCTGCTCGGTGTTCCAGCCATAGGCCAGGTAATCGTTGGCACCGACCCAGAGGATCACCAGATCGTCGGGCTTGAAGCTGTCCTTTTGCAGGAACTGGGTCACCTCGTAATCCAGGTTGTTGATGACCTGATACTTGGGATTCCAGGAGATCTTGTTGTAGGCCACGGCAGTGGCGCCCCCTTCCGCCTCGTTGGCGATGGCGAGGCCCGGGAAGTGCTGGTTGAGCTGCTCCAGCCAGACCGGGCCGTTGGAGAAGCGGCCCTGATGGTAGGGCGGGCTGGAGGGGAGGTAACCACGCATCTTGTCGTACATCTTGCCGGTATCGGAGAGGCTGTCGCCGAACATCACGATGCGGGAGAAGGGGGGACGCGTCTCGGCGGCATGGACCGTGAGGGCGAAGAGACCCAATAAACACAAAAGCCATTTGTTCATGTAGCTGTTCTCATGGATGGGGCAGGGCGGGCCTGCGGGCTGTTCCTCGATGGCGGCGGGCTGGGAACCCGCATGGCCAGGTGAAAAGGTATCCACTCGAATACATTATTGCAGCATGCCGTGGCCATTTAATCGCTTGCGATCACATCACTCCTCCCTGAATGGGGAGGCTTCACGTTTGTTTCACGCGCCCCCGGGCAAGATGCCCTCATACCGCAAAGACAGGAGCATGAAATGAACAACGCAAAAGCAATCGCCCTGGTGGCCCTGATGTCCGTCTCTTCCTTCGCCATGGCGGCCTACACCGGCCCCAAGGAGCAGAACAAGGTATCGGTCGCCCAGTTGAAAGACGTGGCCGATGATCAGTGGGTGACCCTGGAAGGCAAACTGGTCAAACACCTGGGTGGCGAAAACTACCTGTTCCGTGACGACAGCGGCGAGGTGGAAGTGGAGGTGGACGGTGACGTGTGGCGCGGTACCGAGGTGGGCCCTGACGATCTGATCCGCGTGCGCGGCGAGGTGGACCACAGCTGGAACAAGACCGAAGTCGAGGTGGAACACCTGGAGAAGGTGGGAGTAGCGCCCCTGAGCAAGGGCGGCTTCATCGCCAAGTAAGCTTTCAGGCCACAGTAAATGGGAAGGGCGCTCCGGGAGCGCCCTTCTTGCATGCCATCAGCCAGCCCGGCTTGCGACGGTTCGCTTGAACCCCTTCTCGGCCTGATTGACCTTGTAGAGATAGCGGCGAGCCTCTGCCTTGGGATGCTGTTCGGTCAGCACCTGATAGACGGCCTCGGGGGAGAGGCGGTTGATCATGCCGGGGGCCGCCTTGCGATCGTTGGAGAAGGTGTTGAGCACCCCTCCCGCACCACCGTTGTAGGCGGAGATCACCGCATAGCGGCGGGACTGGGGATCCTGGATATCCGCCAGATAGACGGTCTGCAGCAGGTGCAGGTAGGCGGTCCCCACATCGATGTTGTAGGCCGGATTGAACAGATCTTCCCTGGTCGGCTGGCCATCCTTGCCCTTGACCCTCACATAGACATCCCGCCCAGCGGTAGCCGGGATCACCTGCATCAGGCCATAGGCGTTGGCGTGGCTGACCGCATAGGGGTTGAAGCTGCTCTCGGTCTTGATCACCGCGTAGATGAGACTCTCGGCGACCCCGTACTTGCGGGAGGCGTCGCGGATGATGCTGGCGTATTTGTAGCCGCGCCTGTCTTCGTGGTTGGCCACCATGGGAATGTCGATGAAGAAGATGTTGCGGATCCCGAGGGTGCGCTTCTTCATCGCGTTGGCGATCAGATAGTCGGCATAACGCTCTGCACGCCAGCTGGAGCGGATCGCTTGTCCCTGGTTGTCCAGCACCTGGCCATAGAGGAAGGGCTCGCCACCTGGCATGATCTCACGGTCGGAATAGAGGTCGACCTCTGCCGGATCGTCCGGGGTCAGCAGGGTTTCGATGATGGCGCGACGCAGGTGGGCACGGGGATCCAGACCCGAGACGGTCTCCACCATGATGTGACCGCTGGAGAAATCGATGTGGGCGCGGCTCTTGTACTGATCCGTGTATTTGACGTAGTCAAACTTGCCCGCGAACAGCGCCTCGCGCCCCCATATCTCGTTCACGTTATGGGAGAGCGCACTGATCATGTGTTCAAAACCGCGCACGTCCTTGCCGTTGACCAGATCATCATCGCCACTCCCGCTGGTCTGGGGTGTGGATGAACAGGCAGAGAGAAACAGCAGGGCGCACAGCAGCCCAAAAAAACGACCCATAAGATCCTCAAACCGGGCGGTGGGGCCGCCCGTCACTGACTGGCCTGAGCCAGGATTGGTGTCACCCTGAGGCATGTCGACGACTCAGGGGGACGCTGGCCCTTTGACTCGATTCCCGCTCACTGGCTGGGAGGGGTGTAGCCGTCGATCTGGACTTCACCCGCGTCGAACAGATAGCTGACCATCTCTTTTTCCAGCAACTGGCGGTGCTCGAGATTCATCATGTTCAGCTTCTTCTCGTTGATCAGCATGACCTGCTTCTTCTGCCACTCGGTCCAGGCTTCCTTGCTGATGTTGTCGAAGATCCGCTTGCCGAGTTCACCGGGGTAGAGTTGGAAATCGAGACCCGGCGCTTCTTTCTTCAGGCGCAGGCAAAATACGGTACGGCTCATGTTGACCTCTGTGGTTGCAAGTCTGGTTGTAAGTCCGGGTAGGCGAGCAGACGGGCCGTGGCCGCCGCCAATCCCACCTCGGCAGGATGGCGTAAGTTATACCAGAGTCGGGTATCCGCTTCCATGAGCAGGGGGGCGGGCGGAACAGCCATTTCGATCAGCAAAGGGCGGATATCGAGGTGGAAGTGGCTGAAAGTGTGACGAAATCCAGCGAGCTCCTGATAGGCGGCATCCTCCAGCCCCAACTCCCGCAGTCGTCCGGTCACCTCGGTGAGGGATTCCACCTGCGGGAAGCAGTAAAGCCCGCCCCAGATCCCTTGCGGCGGACGCTTCTCCAGCAGCAGCTGATCGCCGTGGCGGATGATCAGCATAATGCCGTTGCGTGCCGGAATGCTCTTCTTCGGCTTGCTGTGAGGGTAGGCGGTGGGGTTGCCCTGCGACAGCCCCTGGCAATCGGCCTGCACCGGGCAGCGCTCGCAGGCGGGCTTGCTGCGGGTGCAGACGGTGGCCCCCATGTCCATCATGGCCTGGTTGTACTGGGCCACCCCGACGCGCGGGGTGAGGCGGGTCGCCAGCTCCCAGAGATCGTGCTCGACCTGCTTCTGGCCCGGCCAGCCCGCCAGCGCCAGCCAGCGGGTGAGTACCCGCTTCACGTTGCCATCCAGGATGGCGTGGGGTTGGCCCAGAGAGAGGGAGAGCACGGCCCCGGCGGTGGAGCGACCGATGCCGGGCAGGGCCATCACCTCTTCCAGTTGTTCCGGAAAGAAGCCGCCGTGCAGATCGCGGATCTGCTGGGCAGCCTTGTGCAGGTTGCGGGCGCGCGCGTAGTAGCCAAGCCCGGTCCAGTGATGCAGCACCTCGTCGATGGGGGCGTTGGCCAGGGCCAGCACGTCGGGGAAGCGGGTCATGAACCGCTCGTAATAGGGGATGACAGTGGCAACCTGGGTCTGTTGCAGCATGATCTCGGAGACCCAGACCCGGTAGGGGGTTTTATTCTGCTGCCAGGGCAGGGTCTTGCGGCCGTGGATCTGGTACCAGTCCAGAATGCGGGTGGCGAAGGTGGTGTTGTCTGAGTGGCTCACAGTGTGCTCATGTTCTGATGATAAGTCCGCCCGCCATCAGGAGGGCGATCCCCGACCCGGCGCATGGCAAAGGTCGAGTGTAGGTTATTGATTAAAAAGGGGAGCTCTCGGGCTCCCTCAGAATGGGCGCTGACCCTCCCGGGGGAGGGTCATCGGATGCCGGCAGATCAGCCGCGCCAGTCTTGCAGCGCCTTGAGGCTGGCATACTGGCCGCCGACCTGCAGGACGATGTAGTCCTGGGCGATGGCTGCCAGGATGACGCCGGGGGCGATCTCATTGCCCTCGCGCCACTCCCGTCCATTGAGCACGACGGCCCGCTTGGCCGGGTCGGAGGAGTAGTTGTGGGCACCATAGGTCAGGGACGGTACCTGCTGTTTCAGGGGCGGGGCCAGGGCGCCGAGGGGGATGGCACTGGTCTGGACCTGAGCCTGTGGCGCACTCTCTTCCACCAGCGGCGTGTTGTTGAGGGCGGCCATCAGCCGTTCTGCCAGACTCTGTCCCCCCTGGTTTGCGGTAGTTGCAGCCGGGGTTGCGGCAGGTCTTGGAGCGACCACGGGCTCCGGCAAGGGGGGCGGCAGCGGCCGGGTGATCATGGGCCTGGGTTCGACCCGCACGAAGGGGGGAGTCACCACTTCCTTCACTTCGACCTGCTGTTCCACGGGTTTGAGGTGATAGAGGTGCCAGCCATAGTTGGCTGCGGCGCCCATCACCAGGGCCAGGGGCACCAGGGCCCACCAGATCCAGCGGCGGTTGGGCTCCTCTTCCTGGCTCACGGGCAGACCCATGAGCGGCATATGGGGGGTGAACTGGGGCTGGTCGGCCCGGCGCAGGGCCTTGAGCAGGGTGGACATCAGGAGGCCTCCTCGACCATGGGATCCGTCTCATCATCCGCCACGCTGTCGAGATCGACCGGCGTACTGGCTCGCAGGGATTCATCCTCCAGCCTGGGCATGGGTTCGCCGGAGGCCACATTCAGCCGCAGCAGGGTGTTGCTGCCGGCGATGCCGTCCGGGGTCAGTCCCTGCTCGCGCTGGAACTGTTGCAGCTTGTTCTTGAGGGTGGCATCGAATCGACTCACCTTGCGATCGGGTTGCTGCATGGCGCGGCTAAGGGCGTTGTCCAGCCACTGCACCTGGGCAGCCCCGGCATTGCTCGCTATCAGGGGCACGTTGCCCCTGGGCATGCGCCAGAGCAGGGTGTAGCTGCCGCCCCAGGCGTCGGAGAGCCACTGCCTGTCCACCTGCCAGCTCTGGTTGCCGATGAGCAGGGAAGCCTTGTCCGCCCCCAGGCTGACCAGGGTGGCGTAATAGAGGCCGCCGGTCTCGTCGGTGAGACTGATGAGGGCCGGGTATTGCAGCGCCTGCAATTGCGCCAGGGAGGCTTCTCCCTCCTGGCAGCGCAGGCCCGCACGGGGGGCATTGTCGCAGGTTGCCTCCTCCAGCTCGGCCTGGTAGCCCCATACCTTGTAGAGATTCTGCATGGCGACGTCCGGCTCTAGCGCCTGATTGATGGCGCGGGTCAGCTGGGCCTGCTGCTCCGGCGTGTCATCCACCTTGACCGGTACCTCGACCTTGACCAGGGGGCGGGCTGGGAAGAATCCGAAGAATTGCCAGCCCCACCAGCCGGTGGCGACCAGCAGGGCGCCCACCAGGGCGACCGTGAGGCCGGATTGCCAGCTTCCCTCGTCGCGAATGCCGCTCACCTCATACGCGGACTGGCTGATGTCCCCGTGCACTATCTTGTGGCTGCCACGGGCGAAGGCGGCGATGAGGGCGCGGTCGCAGATGAGGTTGATGAGACGGGGAATGCCTCCCGAGAGGCGATGCAGGGTCTGGATGGCCCTGGGGGTGAAGATGGGCTGGACGCAGCCTGCCACCTGCAACCGGAAGCGGACATAGGCATCCACATCCTGGCGCGACAGCGGCAGCAGGTGATAGCGGGCGGTGATCCGTTGGGCCAGCTGGCGCAGCAGGGGCTGGCGCAGCATCTGTTGCAGCTCGGGCTGGCCGATGAGCACCACCTGCAGCAGTTTCTTCTCGTCTGTCTCCAGATTGGTGAGCAGTCGCAACTGCTCCAGCACGCCGGGCAGCAGGTGCTGGGCTTCATCCACCAGCACCACGCTGCGCTTGCCTGCCGCCAGATTCGCCAGCAGATGATCCCGGATAAGGTCGAACAATTGCTTGAGGCTGGCCTCTTCGCCGTAGGGCAACTGGAATTCGTCGCAGATGGCGGCCAGCAGATCCCGCTCGGTCAGAGAGGGATTGAGGATGTAGGCGATCTCGGTGTCGGCGGGCAATTGCTGCAGCAGGCAGCGGGAGACGGTGGTCTTTCCCGTACCCACTTCCCCGGTCAGCAGCACGAAGCCGCCACCGTCCTGCAACCCGTAGTTGAGGTGGGCGAGGGCCTCCCCGTGACGCTCGCTCATATAGAGGTATTTGGGGTTGGGCGAGATGGAGAACGGGGGCTCCGACAGACCGAAGAACTGTGTGTACATAAGGATCCATTCCATTGTTATGGGCGGCAGGTTAAAGCCTCCCAAAAGGGATGTCAAAGACCCGGATACCATAAGGGGAGCTGGCTCGAACCACGGGCTGAGTCGCCCGGGACGATGGCGGGAAGCAGCCGCCCGGCCGAGTGATGGAGAGCCCGGTGCGACGGGTGCACATCGTCTCTCTTGGCCAAAAGCGGTATCATCGGGGCAAGTTTATCGAGGGAGAGTGCGCGTGCAGATTTATCTGGTCGGAGGGGCGGTGCGGGATCGCCTGTTGGGATTGCCCCAGGGGGACAGGGATCACCTGGTGGTCGGCGCCACGGTGGAGCAGATGCTGGGTCTCGGATTCACCCAGGTGGGCCGAGACTTTCCAGTCTTTCTTCACCCCAAAACCCAGCAGGAGTACGCCCTGGCGCGCACCGAGCGCAAGCAGGGGCAGGGTTACACCGGCTTCGTCTGCCATGCCGCCCCCGAGGTGACGCTGGAGCAGGATCTGCTGCGCCGGGATCTCACCATCAACGCCATCGCCGAAGATGAGGACGGGCAACTGCACGATCCCTACGGCGGCGTGCAGGATCTGGAGGCGCGGTTGCTGCGCCATGTCTCGCCGGCCTTTGCCGAGGATCCCCTGCGCATCCTGCGGGTGGCGCGCTTCGCCGCCCGTTTCCATGCCCAGGGGTTCGTGGTGGCACCCGAGACGCAGGGGCTGATGCGCGAGATGACGGAGGCTGGAGAGCTGGCCCACCTGACCCCGGAGCGGGTCTGGAAGGAGCTGGAAAAAGTGCTGCTGGGGCCGACACCCCAGATCTTCTTCGAGGTGCTGCGCGAATGCGGCGCCCTCAAGGCGCTCTTCCCCGAGCTCGATGCCCTGTTCGGGGTGCCGGCCCCTGCCAGATGGCACCCGGAGATCGACACCGGCATCCACACCATGATGGTGCTGGCGCAGGCATGTCGCCTCTCCCCCGAACTGACCGTGCGCTTCGCGTCCCTCTGCCACGACTTTGGCAAGGGGCTGACCCCGCCCGCCTTCTGGCCGAGCCATCACGGCCATGGCCAGAAGGGGTTGCCGCTCATTCGGGATTTTTGCGAGCGCTTCCGGGTGCCGAACGAGTGTCGCGATCTGGCTCTGCTGGTGAGCGACCTGCACACCCATATCCACATTGCCTTCGAGCTCAAGCCCGCGACCCTGCTCAAGGTATTCGACAAGGCCGATGCCTGGCGCAGACCGGAGCGCTTTGCCCAGCTGCTCGATGCCTGTCGCGCCGACTTCCACGGTCGTACCGGCTTCGAAGAGAAGGTCTACAGCCAGCCGGACTATGTCGCTCAGGCCCTGGAGGCGGCGCAGGCTGTGCCGGTCAAGGAGATAGTGGCGGCCGGCTTCAAAGGGGAGGCAATCCGCGAGCAGCTTGCCAAGCGGCGGCTCGATGCCATCAGCCGGGTGCGCGACGAGTGGACCTTTATCGAGGAGTAAACGCCGCAGCCGATCGACGCTCAATCGACGGCGTGATATGGGCGAAGCATAAAAAAGCCCGGGTCAATGACCCGGGCTTTTTGTCGTGCGGCGTGGGCTGCTCAGGAGAAGCAGGCCTGCAGCACGTAGAAGATGGCGATGGCTAGGATGGCGCCCGCAGGCAGGGTGATGACCCAGGAGACCACGATGTTGCGCAGCACGCCCAGGTTCAGGGCCGCGATGCCCCGTGCCAGACCGACGCCCATGACGGCACCCACCAGGGTCTGGGTGGTGGAGATGGGCAGACCGGTGCCGGAGGCGATCACCACGGTGGCGGCAGTGGCCAGCTGGGCGGCGAAGCCACGGCTCGGGGTCAGGTGGGTGATGCCGGTGCCGACGGTCGCCATCACCTTCTCGCCCATGGTGGCCAGACCGATGACGATGCCGATGCCGCCAAGGGGGAGGATCCACCAGGCGATGTGGGAGCTGCCGCCGATCTCGCCGCCGGCCGCCACGATGGAGGCGACTGCAGAGAGCGGACCGATGGCGTTGGCCACATCGTTGGAGCCGTGGGCGAAGGCCATGGCGCAGGCGGTGATGATCATCAGGATGCCGAACACCTTCTCCACGTTGGCGAAGTGCATCTTGCTGTCATCTTTCGGGTTGTACTGCTGGCCGCGGATATAGATCCAGCCGGCAAACGCCACCGCGATGGAGATGGCGACGGAGAGCAGGGCACCCTCGCCATTGCTCAGGTGCAGACCGACGTGGGTCAGCCCCTTCTTGATGGTGACCAGGCAGATGACCAGGGACGTCAGGAACATGTAGAAGGGGACATAGCGCTTGGCGTTGTCCAGGGGGTTGTCCGTGTTGAAGATGAGCTTCTGCACGCTGATGAACATGAAGTAGGCGATGATGCCCGAGATGGCCGGCGTGACTACCCAGGAGCCGACGATGCCGCCAAACTTGTTCCACTGTACCGCTTCCGGACCGATGCTCACCACGGCGAAGCCCACGATGGCGCCGATGATGGAGTGGGTGGTGGAGACGGGCCAGCCGAAATAGGAGGCCAGGATCAGCCACAGACCCGCAGCCAGCAGGGAAGCGATCATGCCGAGCACCAGCAGATCCGGCGTGTCGGCAAAGGCGTTGCTGTCGATGATGCCGCTGCGGATGGTGGCCGTCACTTCGCCACCGGCCAGATAGGCACCGGCGAACTCGAAGATCATGGCGATGATGATCGCCTGACGGATGGTCAGGGACTTGGTGCCGACCGATGTGCCCATGGCGTTGGCGACGTCGTTCGCACCAATGCCCCAGGCCATCAAAAAGCCGAACAAGGCCGCCACGAGCACCAGGGTGGTGCCGTAATTTGCGATAATGTCCATTAGTAGTGTTTACCCAGTCAGTCGATTACGAACGAGCCAGCATCAATTCCAGACGGGCGCCAACGCGCTCTGCCTGATCAGCCAGGTCACCTACCCATTCGAGGATCTTGTAGAGGAACATAACGTCGATCGGATTGTATTTGTGCTCAACGGCTTGCAGCTGTTGGCGCAGTCCGATCTGCATGGTGTCAGTATCGTCCTCGATGAGATCCAGCTGGTGGATCATCTCGGCAACCATTTCAACTTCACGTCCTTTAAAGCCGGTTTCGAGCAGCTCATCGAGTTCTCCGATGGCTTTTTCGGCTTGGGCGGTCGCATCGATACAGCGTTTGAGATAGGCCATGAAATCGGCGCGCATCTCGGTGGGGAATTCCATCTTGCGGCCAAGCATGCGGCCGGAAATATCCTTGGCACGGTTGGCAATCTTGTCCTGCTGGGTCAAGAGCTCCAGCAGATCGGTACGGGCGACCGGCAGGAACAGGCCGCGGGGGAGTTTCAAGCGGATTTCGCGCTTGAGGATGTCCGCTTCTTTTTCCAGCTGGGCGATCTGTTGCCGGATCTTCTCGGCATCTTCCCAGCGGTCTTCGGCGACGGCATCAAAGAAGGGAATGAGCTGTTCGCAGCACACGTGAACCTTGACGATATGCTTCTGCAGCGGCTTGATGGGGGACTTGGCAAAAAGACCCAAAATAGTATTTACTGGCATGGCCAAACCTGTGTCGGTGAAAAAACACTCGATACGATTTTATGAGGGGCGCATGGTAACCGAACTGTGCCATCAATAAAACCGTGAATTAATCGTGAACTGTCGCTGGCATTATATCCTCGCGACCCTGAACATGCCCCCCAAAGTTGCCCGCCAGCCCGGAATGACTATGCAAACTGAGATCGAGATAAAGTTTTTCGTCACCAGCAATATTCAAGAATCCCTCTCCAACCTTCTGAATTCACTAGAGATTATTTCTTCCAATCAAGCCGCTCTTGGCAACGTCTATTTCGACACGCCCGACCTGGGTTTGCGTGGGCTCGACATGGGGTTGCGCATTCGTCGCAGCGATGATTTTTCCGAGCAGACCATCAAGTGCCGGGGGCAGGTCGTGGGCGGATTGCACGCCAGACCCGAGTACAACACCCCGGTAGAGGGAACCATTCCGACCCTGTCTGCCTTTCCTGCCGATATCTGGCCGAGTCTGGCGGTGCGCGATGAACTCCAGAGCCGTCTGGTGGCCCAGTTCAGCACCGATTTCCTGCGCCGCCACTGGCTGATCGCATTCGGAGATGCCGAGATCGAGCTGGCCTGGGATCAGGGGGAGATTGCCGGTGCCCTGGGGCGTACCGGGATCGACGAGCTGGAGCTGGAGCTGAAATCCGGCGATGCCCGCGCCCTGTTCACCCTGGCGAGCAAGCTGGCGGCGCTGGGAGGATTGCGGCTGGGTGCCCAGTCCAAGGCGCAGCGCGGATACAGGCTGGCTGGGCTTGGCAAGCCACTGGCCGTGCAGCCCCTGCAAAGGATTGAGGGCAAAGATCAGAAGGCCAGCATTACCCTGGGTATGCAGCACTGGCAGTATCATGAGCAACTCTGGCTCGAGAGTGGCGATGCTGGCGAACAACAACGGGCGCTGCATGCCCTGCTTGAGGGGGTATCCCTGGTTGCCGAGGCGGCAGGCACGCTGACGGTGCCCCCCTCCTGGCTGGCCGACCTGCAGGCGCAACAGCGTCTGATGATGCAGGTGGCCGGGGATCGTGCATCACTGCATGCCCTGTTCCACCATGCCGACCTGGTGGGCCTGCAGCTGTCCATCGCGGCCTGGCTGCATCTGGGGGAGTGAATCTTAAGTGGTGCAGAGCGCAAAAAGGTGAGCTCGGGCTCACCTTTTTTATGGCAGTTGCACCTTGAGCGGCGCTATCAGTTCACCACGGCCACGTTGATGGTGCCGTTGCCCTGGGTCATGCGGACCCGGGCGCCAGGCACAAAGGTGGGGCTGGCCTTTTGTACCACCACGATGGATTCGCCGTTCTCTTTCTTGATCTCGAGCTCGACCCCGTCAACCTGGTTGAGTTTGTCCCCTGCCGCCTTGCCGGCCGCCGCACCCGCGATGGCGCCACCGGCCGCCGCGATGTCACTGCCACGACCGCCGCCTATGGTGCTGCCGAGCAGGCCGCCGACCACGGCGCCGCCAATGGTGCCGATCAGGGAGTTCTCATCGGCCTGGATCTTGACGGGGCGGGTGGAGAGGATGGTGCCATAGCTGACGGTCTGTACCTGCTTGGCGCGATCCTTGGTGTAGACATCGCCGGAGTAGACGTCGCTGTTGGCACAGCCGGTGATGGCGGTGGTGGCCGCCAGCAGGGTGACGAGAGCAATACGTTTGAACATGATGGGCCTCCTGGGCGGGCATCGGATTAATCTGGTGATGAATTGCACTTTACGCCAACCAGATTGCGCATTAAACCCGCAAAGTGTAACCAATTATGTGGCCGGAAGGCTCCCGTGCCGGTGGTGGATGGTCAGGTCAGGGCTTTTTCCAGCAGCAGGCGATCCTCGCCCGGCCCGAAGTAGCCTCTCTCTTCTGCCAACTGCTGATAACCCAGCCTGAAGTAGAGGCGCTGGGCCGGATTGGCGGGATCAACGGTCAGTCTGACCCGCTCAACTTCCAGTTTCAGCAGTCCCTGCTCCACCTGCAACATCATTTGCTCGGCCAGGCCGAAGCCGCGCGCTTCGGGGCGCACCGCGAGGGAGAGCAGCCAGCCCTGCGACCGATCCTGACCAAGCCCCCCCAGGGCATAGCCCAGCAGCCGGCCTTCCCGCTCCGCGACGACCAGCAGTTCGGGCCACAGATCCATGGCCTGGCGAAAGAAGAAACCGGGGTAGACATCCTCGCCGAAGACATCGGCATCTATCTGCCAGATGGCGTGCATGTCGGTGTGGGTGGCAAGGCGCAATACGGGGGACGAGTGCATCGGGGCTCCTCTCATCGGGTCTCTGCTGCGGGGCAGCCAAAAAGGAGGCACAGGGTAGAAGGGGCGGGGAGTCGATGCAAGGGGGGCATTTGTGGCATGCCGCAGATAAAGAAACAGGGCCCGCAGGCCCTGTGTCATCAGAGGAGGCTGGTCGCCTGCTCCAGCCAGGCGAGATCCTCGCCCTCCAGCAGCGGGCTCAGACGACGGTAGACCTCCGCATGGTATTCGTTGATCCAGCGGAACTCCGCCGGACTCAGCAGGCTGCGATCGATGAGGCGGATGTCGAACGGCACATAGGTCAGTCGCTCGAAGCCCAGCATCGTCAGCTCGCCACGTGCCTCCTGTTCGGTCACCACCACCAGGTTTTCACAGCGGATGCCGAAGGCATCTTCCCGGTAGTAGCCCGGCTCGTTGGAGAGCACCATGCCCGGCTGCAGGGCCACCAGGCTGCCCTTGGGGGCGATGCGCTGCGGGCCTTCGTGCACGCTGAGGAAGTGGCCGACCCCGTGTCCGGTACCGTGGTCGTAGTTGTAACCGGCTTGCCACAGGGGCATGCGGGCCAGCACGTCGAGCTGGATGCCGGCAGTGCCGCGGGGGAAGCGGGCCTGATCCAGGGCAATATGACCCTGCAGTACCCGGGTAAACATGGCCCTGTGCTCGTCGGTCACCTCACCCACCTTGACGGTGCGGGTGATGTCGGTGGTGCCGTCCAGATACTGGGCGCCGGAGTCCACCAGATAGATGCTGTCCTGGCCGAAGGCCCGCGGGGTACCGTTGGTGTGGCGGTAGTGGCACATGGCGGCGTTGGGGCCGAGTGCCGAGATGGTGTCGAAGCTCGGCTCCACATAGTGCTCCTGCTCGTGGCGGAAGGCTTCCAGCTGGTCGGCCAGGGTACCTTCGTCCACCCCGTCGAACTCGCCGCTGGCGATCAGCCGATCCAGCCAGGCCAGGAAGCGGGTGACGGCAACGCCATCGCGCAGGTGGGCGGCACGCATGCCGGCCAGCTCCACGGGGTTCTTGCACGCCTTGGGCAGCATGGTGGGATCCTGGCCGGCCACCAGAATGGCGCCCGCCTCTTCCATCACGAGCTGGGTCCAGGCGTTGGCGGTGTTGGGGTCGGCCAGCACCTTCTGCTGATCCTCGCCGATGCGCTGCAACACGTCACCCAGCTTGTCGATGGGGTAGACGGAGACATCCTGCCCCACGTGCTGACTGAAGGCGAAGCAGTCGATCTTGTCGGTATCGACGAAGAAATCCATGGTGGTGTTGGCGTAGAGCACCGCAAAGCCCAGCACCACCGGCAGGCGTTCCACGTCGCGACCACGCAGGTTGAGCAGCCAGTTGATGGGCTCGGCCTGGGTCAGCAGCACCGCATCCAGCCCGCGCTTGCGCAGATCGCTGGCCAGCATTTCGCGCTTGGCCTGGCTGGACTGGCCCGCCAGCTCCTCGCTGTAGAGGATGACAGGGCTCTTGGTCGGAGCGGGACGATCGCTCCAGTGCAGATCGATGGGGTTCTCGTCGATGCGCACCAGCTCGATGCCGCGCTCGGTCAGCACGGCGTTGGCGTTCTGATACCAGGCCAGGCTGTGCAGGCGGGCATCGAAACCGACCCGGGAGCCTGAGGGCAACTGCTCCGCCAGCCACTGCACGTGGGGGTCTTCATTGAGGTGGAGAAACTCGAACAGCTCGGCCGGCGCCTGCATGCGCGCCTGCACGGTATAACGACCGTCGATGAACAGGGCCGCCCGATGCGCCATGATGATGGCGAGCCCGGCGGAGCCGTTGAAACCCGTGATCCAGTCCAGCCGCTCGGCATAGGCGGGAATGTACTCCCCCAGATGCTCGTCGTCGTGGGGAACGATGAAGGCGTCCAGCTCCAGCGTGGCCAGTGTGGCCCTGACCTGGGCGACGCGGGTTTCAATAATCTCGAAATGGTTCATGTCGTTATTGCCAGCTTGTGGTGATGTGAGTGTTCATTGATGGTGGCCGCTTGCCAGGATCTGTCTGATCGACTGGCCTGCCGCCTCGATGTGTTGCTTGAGCAGTACCACTGCTTCGTGCTTGCGCCGGGCGCGGCACAGTTCAAGGAGTCGGGCGTGCTCCCGCTCGGCCTTGTCCACGCCGCCCTGGGCGAACAGCAGTTCGAAACGCACATAGCGGTCGCAGCTCAGATTGATCTGGGCGATCAGTTCCAGTGCCTGGGGGCGATTGGCTGCCTGGTAGAGGGTGGCGTGAAAGCGGTGATTCAACTCGGCCCAGTGTTCGATCTGGGTGCCAGACTCCAGCGCCAGATCAAACTGGGCGAGGATGGCTTGCGCCTGGGCGAAGGTCTCCTCCGTCATCAGGTCGACGGCGTGGAACAGGGTATCGGCTTCGAGCAGTGCCCGCAAATAAAAGAGCTCCTCGATGGCCGAGGCATCCAGCATGGTCACCACGGCGCCGCGATGGGCCTCGAACTTCACCAGCCCCTGGGCTTCCAGTTGCATCAGGGCCTCCCGCACCGGGATGCGGCTCACCGCCAGCTCCTTGGCGATGGCGTCCTGGCGCAGGGGGGCGCCCGCTGCAAACTCGCCACGCAATATCCGGCCGCGGAGGTTCTCCATCACCATCTGGGTTCGGGTCTTGTAAGGTGGGGTCATGCTGGGGTCACGGGCAGGTTGCAAAATTGTATATTGTATAAAGTTTGGCTGAATCTAACGCGCAAGGGCCGTCAAGGCAAGGCTTGGCGGGAGCCATATGCCGCGCATCGGCCAAAAAAATACCGGCCAGCAGGGCTGACCGGTACGGGATTGTGAGACGCGAGGCGCGTTTCTTACAACTGCGGGCCCGCCGCGACCAGGCGTTTGCCTTCGTCGTTGTCGGTGAAGCGCTCGAAGTTCTTGATAAAGCGCCCGGCCAGATCGGCCGCCTTGGCATCCCACTCGGCCTGGTCGGCGTAAGTGTCTCGCGGATCCAGGATGGCGGGGTTGACGCCCGGCAGCTCGGTCGGCACTTCCAGGTTGAACACCGGCAGTACCTTGGTCGGCGCCTTCTCGATGGAACCATCCAGGATGGCGTCGATGATGCCACGGGTATCCTTGATGGAGATCCGCTTGCCGGTACCGTTCCAGCCGGTGTTGACCAGATAGGCTTCAGCCCCTGCCGCTTCCATCCGTTTCACCAGCTCCTGGCCGTACTTGGTCGGGTGCAGGCTGAGGAAAGCCGCGCCGAAGCAGGAGGAGAAGGTCGGGGTCGGCTCAGTGATGCCGCGCTCGGTACCGGCCAGCTTGGCGGTAAAGCCGGACAGGAAGTGGTACTTGGTCTGCTCCTTGGTCAGCTTGGCGACCGGGGGCAGCACACCGAAGGCGTCTGCGGTCAGGAAGATCACCTTGGTGGCGTGACCCGCCTTGGAGACCGGCTTGACGATGTTGTCGATGTGATAGATGGGGTAGGAGACCCGGGTATTCTCGGTGCGGGAACCGTCGTCGAAGTCGATGGTGCCATCGGCGGCCACGGTCACGTTCTCCAGCAGCGCATCGCGGCGGATGGCGTGGTAGATGTCCGGCTCGGCCTCTTCGGAGAGCTTGATGGTCTTGGCGTAGCAGCCCCCTTCGAAGTTGAACACGCCGTGATCATCCCAGCCGTGCTCGTCATCACCGATCAGCTGACGCTTGGGATCGGTGGAGAGAGTGGTCTTGCCGGTGCCGGAGAGGCCGAAGAAGATGGCCACGTCCCCATCCTTGCCCACGTTGGCGGAGCAGTGCATGGAGGCGATGCCGCGCAGGGGCAGGAAGTAGTTCATCATGGAGAACATGCCCTTCTTCATCTCGCCACCGTACCAGGTGCCGCCGATGAGTTGCATCTTCTCGGTCATGTTGAAGGCGACGAAGTTCTCGGAGTTGAGACCTTGCTCCTTCCAGTTCGGGTTGGTGCACTTGGCACCGTTCATCACCACGAAGTCCGGTTTGAAGGCCTTCAGCTCCTCTTCGCTCGGGCGGATGAACATGTTCTTCACGAAGTGCGCCTGCCAGGCCACCTCGGTGATGATGCGCACCGCCAGGCGGGTGTCCGGGTTGGCGCCGCAGAAGCCGTCCACCACGAACAGACGCTTGCCGGAGAGCTGTTTGGTGACCAGCCCTTTCAGATGTGACCACACTTCCGGGGTAATCGCCTTGTTATCGTTTTTACCCTGGTCAGACCACCACACAGTATCCTGGGTAGTGGCATCTTTGACGATATATTTATCTTTAGGGGAGCGGCCGGTGAAGATGCCGGTGTTGACGTTGACGGCGCCAAGCTCGGTGACGACGCCACGTTCGAAGCCCTCAAGGTCTGAGCGGGTCTCTTCAGCGAAAAGCTGCTCATAGGAGGGGTTGCGAACGATTTCCTGGCTGTTTTTGATACCGTATTGGTCCAGCTTCAGTTGTTGGGCCAGGGTGGGTTCTACCACGATTGTCATTGTATTCTCCTGGGTTCAGAGGTGTGTAGGGTTCTATCTGACGTTCATGCTACCACCTAGGTGGTAGTTTTTAGCGATCGCCATCAAACTTTATAAAATAGGGTATTTTTTTGTTATTTAAGTTAAAGGCGGGTTTTGCCCGCCTTTGATTAGTGTAACTGGTTTGCATCATTACCGGGAGCCCTGCTGAACAGGGTTTCGATGTCTATCCCGTCGAATTCGTAGTGGGCGCCGCAGTAATCGCAGTGCATGTCGATCTTGCCGAGCTCCTGCACCATGGATACCGCTTCCTCCTTGTCTATCTGCAGCAAGGCCCCTTCGCAACGCGCGCGGGAGCAGGTGCAGCGGAACTCGATGGCCTGGGGATCGAACACCCGTACCTTGTCCTGGTGGTAGAGGCGGTAGAGGATCTCTTCCGCGTCCAGACCGAACAGCTCTTCGTCCTTGATGGTGGTGGTGAGCTGAACCAGGTGGTCGAAATCTTCGCTGTGATCCTCGCTCTGGGCCGGCAGCTCCTGCAGCAGGATGCCCGCCGCACGGGGCTCGCCCTCGTGGTGGCCGGTGCGGATCCAGAGGCGGGTGGCGAGTTGTTCGGACTGGGCGAAGTAGTGCTCCAGGCAGGCCGCCAGGGTGTCGGCCTCCAGGGCGATGATGCCCTGATAGCGCTCTCCCTGATCCGGGGTGATGGTGATGACCAGATGGCCGTTGCCGATCAGGCTTTGCAGCTTGCCGTCCGTCGGCAGTTCCCCTTCATAGCGTGCCACGCCGCGCAATTGCTGGTTGTTGTCGCCGTTGATGACGGCCAGACGCACCGGACCGTCCCCCTGCAGCTGCACCGTGATGGAGCCTTCGAACTTGAGGGTGGCGGTCAGCAGGCTGGTGGCAACCAGCAGCTCGCCCAGCAGGTGCTGCACCTGTACCGGGTAGTTCTGGGCGTCGATGATGTGGCGGTAGGTACGATCCAGCTGGACCAGCTCCCCACGCACTTCGTACTCTTCGAACAGATAGCGATACAGGAGGTCTTGGTTACTCATCATGGTTTCCTAGGATGTTCTTGGGGAAAAATAAACACATTGTTAAACAGGTGGTTAGGAACTAATTCCTCCACCTGTCGTCATAAAGGGGCCACAGACGCGGATTAGGATTGCTTGACCCGGATAAGCTGGCGTCGCTCCTGCTTGTCGGGTCGGCGCTCCGGGCTTGGGGCAAACTGGCTGTTGAAGCGGCGGGCTTCGCTGTTTTCGGCCCGTTTCTTCAGGCTGGCCTCGGTCTCTTCATAGAGTTGCTGGGCCAGCGGGGCGGATTTGCGCTGCTCGCTCACCTCGAGCACCCGCACCTCCCGCTCGTCCTGGCCTTGCCAGAATCGCACCAGGGCGCCGACCTCGACCGCCTTGCCCGGCTTGGTGCGCTGGCCGTTGTAGTGCACCTTGCCGCCGTCGATCTGATCCCGCGCCAGACTGCGGGTCTTGTAAAAGCGGGCGGCCCACAGCCACTTGTCGAGACGGACCTGAGTGCTGCTTTGTGCTGGATTCGACATGGATCGGCTCCGGGATGGCTGAAAAGGTGCCTGATTATACCAGAGGCGGGCCCCGGGATAGAAACAGGGGGCATCCGGGTGTGACGGAAACTGAATTTTCACCCCTTGGTCCCATCCGGTCGGTTGTCTCTGGGTCCATTGCCGTACACAATAGCCAACCGACTTGGATGCCAGACAATTTTGAGAAAGATGACGCTACCGTTCAGGGATGATTTGTTGACTTCCCTTCTGGCTCGCTGCAAGGCCATGCCACTTTCCCGTTTCAGCCAGCCCCTGTTCTGGCTTCTGCTGCTGTTGCTGGCCCAGCAGTGTGCCGTGCTCACCTGGCGCCTGTACGAACTGGCCCAGCCCGCTCCCCTGACCCCCTGGCAACCCTCGGTCACCTCGGTGCAGGGGAGTGGCGGCGATCGCCTCGATCTTGGCAACCTCAGCCGCCTCTCTCTCTTTGGCAAGGCGCTGCAACCCCAGGCGGACAAGGCGGCAGAGACGGTGGCGGCGGATGCCCCGAAAACCCAGCTCAATGCCCAGCTCAACGGGGTGCTGGCAAGCTCGGATCCCGCCAAGTCCATCGCCATCATCGCCCACAACGGGACACAGAACTCTTACGGCATCGGGGACTACATCGACGGTACCCAGGCCAGGATACGCCAGGTGTTTGCCGATCGGGTCATCATCGCCCGGGACGGCCGTGACGAGACCCTGATGCTGGACGGGGAAGAGTATGGCAAGCCCCTGCCCAAACCGGCCCGCCAGGAGGGGCTCTCCTCCGTGCGCAGCGAACTGCTGGGCAACCCGGGCAAGATCACCGATTACCTCAATATTTCTCCGGTCCGGGTGGACGGTCGCATGACCGGCTATCGCCTCAACCCGGGTCGCAATCCGGAACTGTTCAATCAACTCGGACTGGTCGCCAACGATCTGGCGGTCAGCATCAACGGCCTGGATCTGCGTGACAACGCCCAGGCCATGCAGGCGATGCAGCAGGTGGCGGGCGCCACGGAAATGACCGTCACCGTCGAGCGGCAAGGACAGCTCTACGACGTCTATGTCGGCTTGTCAGAATAATGAATTGGAGTAGCACCAAGAATGACAAATAAAGGGAAGGGCTGGCGTCTGGCCACCATGGCGGCAGCCTTGATGATGGCCGGTTCTGCCTGGGCCACCGAGTATTCCGCCAGTTTCAAGAACGCCGACATCGAGGAGTTCATCAACACGGTCGGCAAGAACCTGAACAAAACCATCATCATAGAGCCATCGGTACGCGGCAAGATCAACGTGCGCAGCTATGACCTGCTCAACGAGGATCAGTACTACCAGTTCTTCCTGAGCGTGCTCGACGTTTACGGCTTTGCCGTGGTGCCCATGAACAACGGCGTGCTCAAGGTAGTGCGCTCCAAGGATGCCAAGACCTCGGCCATCCCCGTGGTGGATGACACCAACCCCGGCGTGGGTGACGAGATGGTGACCCGGGTCGTGCCGGTGCGCAATGTCTCGGTCCGTGAACTGGCCCCCCTGCTGCGTCAGCTCAACGACAACGCCGGCGGCGGCAACGTGGTCCACTACGAGCCCTCCAACGTGCTGCTCATCACCGGCCGCGCCGCCGTGGTCAACCGCCTGGTGGAGGTGGTTCGCCGGGTGGACAAGGCGGGGGATCAGGACATGGACGTCATCAAGCTCAAATTCGCCTCCGCCGGCGAGATGGTGCGGCTGGTGACCAACCTCAACAAGGATGGCAGCAATCAGGGGGCCAACGCCTCGCTGCTGCTCTCCCCCAAGGTGGTGGCCGACGAGCGCACCAACTCCGTGGTCATCAGCGGCGAGCCCAAGGCCCGTGCCCGCATCATCCAGATGGTGCGCCAGCTCGACCGGGATCTGCAGAGCCAGGGCAACACCCGGGTCTTCTACCTGAAATATGGCAAGGCCAAGGATCTGGTGGACGTCCTCAAGGGGGTCAGCTCCAGCATCGCCGCCGACAAGAAGGGCGGGGCGGCTGCCACGGCCACGGGCGGCGCCAGCATCGGCGGCGGCCAGCTCGCCATCTCCGCCGACGAGACCACCAATGCCCTGGTGATCACCGCCCAGCCGGACGTGATGGCCGAGCTGGAGCAGGTCATCGCCAAGCTCGACATTCGTCGTGCCCAGGTGCTGGTGGAGGCCATCATCGTCGAGATATCGGATGGTGACGGCATGAACCTCGGGGTGCAGTGGGCCAACACCAATGGCGGCGGCACCCAGTTCACCGACACCGGTCTGCCCATCGGCTCCCTGGCCATCGCCGCCAAGGATTACAAAGACAACGGTAACACCGACGGCCTGTCATCCCTGGCGGGCAGCTTCAGCGGCATGGCGGCAGGCTTCTATCACGGAGACTGGGCGGCGCTGGTGACGGCGCTCTCCACCAACAGCAAGAACGACATCCTCTCCACCCCGAGCATCGTCACCATGGACAACAAGGAGGCCTCCTTCAACGTCGGTCAGGAAGTGCCGGTGCAGAGCGGCTCCCAGAGCTCCACCACCAGCGATCAGGTGTTCAACACCATAGAGCGCAAGACGGTGGGGACCAAGCTGGTGGTGACGCCCCAGATCAACGAAGGAGATTCCGTGCTGCTCAACATCGAGCAGGAGGTCTCCAGCGTGGCACAGAAGCAGGCGACCGGGACCGCCAACCTGGGCCCCACCTTCGATACCCGCACCGTGAAGAACGCCGTGCTGGTCAAGAGCGGCGAGACAGTGGTGCTGGGCGGCCTGATGGACGAACAGACCCAGGAGCAGATCTCCAAGGTGCCCCTGCTCGGGGACATTCCGGTGCTGGGCTACCTGTTCCGTTCCTCCAAGACCTCCACCGCCAAGCGCAACCTGATGGTCTTCATCCGCCCGACCATATTGCGTGACGCCAATGTCTACTCCGGGGTCTCCAGCAACAAGTACACCCTGTTCAGGGCCGAACAGCTGAGCCGGGCTGCGGAAGAGGGCTATGCCACCTCGCCGGCTCGCCAGGTGCTGCCCGCCTATGGCCAGGACGTGATGATGTCCCCCGAGGTGCAGCAGCAGATCCAGAGAATGCAGGCCCAGCAGCAGGCGACCGCCACCGGCGTGCGCGCCCAGGTGCAGGAGCAGCCCTTCGTGCAGAGCAAGCCCTGATGGCCGCCTATCAGCTCGATGGCAGCGAGCTGCCGGCTCCCCTGCCGGAACTGCCGTTCGCGTTTGCCCGCAACTTCGGGGCCATCCTGACCGAGCGCCAGGGTGCCCCGGTGCTGCTCTGTCGTCAGGGGATCTCCCCCCAGACCCTGCTGGAGGTGCGCCGGGTGGCGGGCTGTGCCTTCGCGGTGGAGCAGCTTGGCAACGACGAGTTCGAGACGCTCCTGATGGCCCACTATCAGCGTGACTCCTCCGAGGCGCGTCAGCTGATGGAGGATCTCGGCAACGAGATGGACTTCTTTGCCCTGGCCGAAGAGCTGCCCCAGAGCGAGGATCTGCTGGATGCCGACGACGACGCCCCCATCATTCGCCTCATCAATGCCATGTTGAGCGAGGCGATAAAAGAAGAGGCGTCCGACATCCACATCGAGACCTTCGAGCGGGCCCTGGTGATCCGTTTTCGCATCGATGGGGTGCTGCGGGAGATCCTGCGCCCCCATCGCAAACTCGCCTCCTTGCTGGTGTCGCGTATCAAGGTCATGTCGCGCATGGACATCGCCGAGAAGCGGGTACCGCAGGATGGCCGCATCTCACTGCGCATCGGCGGCCGGGCGGTGGACGTGCGGGTCTCCACCATGCCCTCCAGCTACGGCGAGCGGGTGGTATTGCGACTGCTCGACAAGAACAACGTGCGCCTCGAGCTCAAGCAGCTCGGCATGACGCTGGCCAACCGCAACATCATCAGCGAACTCATTCGCAAGCCCCACGGCATCATCCTGGTGACGGGCCCGACCGGTTCGGGCAAGTCCACCACCCTTTATGCGGCCCTCTCGGAGATCAACTCCCGGGATCGCAACATCCTGACCGTCGAAGACCCCATCGAATATGACCTCGAAGGGGTGGGCCAGACCCAGGTCAACAGCAAGGTGGACATGACCTTCGCCCGGGGCCTGCGCGCCATTCTGCGCCAAGACCCGGACGTGGTGATGGTGGGGGAAATCCGTGACCTCGAGACCGCCCAGATCGCGGTGCAGGCATCCCTCACCGGTCACCTGGTGATGTCGACCCTGCACACCAACACCGCCATCGGCGCCATCACCCGGATGCGGGACATGGGGATCGAGCCCTTCCTGCTCTCCTCGTCGCTCCTGGCGGTACTGGCCCAGCGGCTGGTGCGCACCCTCTGCCCGGATTGCCGCGCACCGCACCCTGTCACCGAGCAGGAGCGTCTGGCCATGGGCATCGAGCTTGCGCCGGATCAGCAGATCTGGCGTCCGGTGGGCTGCGAGCAGTGCAACCACACCGGCTATCGCGGCCGGACCGGCATCCACGAGCTGGTGGTGGTGGACGAAGCGGTGCGCGAGGCAATCCACAGCGCCAGCGGCGAGCTCGCCATCGAGCGGCTGATCCGGGGTCACACCCCCAGCATCCGCCGCGACGGCATCGACAAGGTGCTCAAGGGGCAGACCAGCCTCGAAGAGGTGCTGCGCGTGACCCGGGAAGACTGAGATGGCGGCATTTGAATACAAGGCCCTCGACGGCAAGGGGCGCAACAAGAGCGGCGTGCTGGAAGGGGATTCCGCCCGCCAGGTGCGCCAGCTGCTGCGCGAGCAGGGGCTGACCCCCCTCGAGGTGAACGAGACCACCGAGAAGGCCAAACGGGAGGCGAACCGCTTCGTGCTGTTTCGCCGTGGCGCCTCCACCTCGGAGCTTGCCCTCATCACCCGCCAGCTGGCGACCCTGGTGGGGGCCGGTCTCACCATCGAAGAGGCCCTCAAGGCGGTCGCCGAGCAGTGCGAGAAGGCCCACCTGCGCAGCCTGGTGGCGACGGTGCGCAGCAAGGTGGTGGAGGGGTATTCCCTGGCCGATTCGCTGGGGGCCTTCCCCCATGTGTTCGACCAGCTGTTCCGCTCCATGGTGGCGGCCGGCGAGAAGTCCGGTCACCTGGAGAAGGTGCTCAACCGTCTCGCCGATTACACCGAGCAGCGCCAGCACATGCGCACCAAGCTGCTGCAGGCGATGATCTATCCCATCGTCCTCACCCTGGTGGCGGTGGGGGTCATCTCCATACTGCTCACCGCCGTGGTGCCCAAGGTGGTGGCCCAGTTCGAACACATGGGCCAGCAACTGCCGGGCACCACCCGTTTCCTCATCGGCACCAGCGAGCTGTTGCAGCACTACGGCCTCTGGTTCCTGCTGCTCCTTGGCATTGGCGGCCTGATCTGGCGCTGGTGGCTGACCGACGACAAGCGCCGCCGTCGCTGGCACCAGGTGATACTGCGCCTGCCGGTGATCGGTCGGGTCAGCCGCGGTCTCAACACCGCCCGCTTTGCCCGCACCCTGAGCATCCTCAACGCCAGCGCCGTGCCCCTGCTGGAGGGAATGAAGATCGCCGGCGAAGTGCTCTCCAACGACTATGCCCGAATGCGCATCGGTGAGGCCACCGAGCGGGTGCGGGAGGGGACCAGCCTGCGCAAGTCGCTGGATGAAACCAGAATTTTTCCGCCCATGATGCTGCACATGATCGCCTCGGGCGAGCAGAGCGGCGAGCTCGACAGCATGCTGGAGCGGGCGGCGGACAACCAGGACAGGGAGTTCGAAACCCAGGTGAACATCGCCCTCGGGGTGTTCGAGCCCATGCTGGTGGTCTCCATGGCCGGGGTGGTGCTGTTTATCGTGATGTCGATCCTGCAGCCGATCCTGGAGCTCAACAACATGGTGAATTTGTGAGGCTGGCGTGCGTGTGACATCGGTCGATCCCGCGGTCAACTCGCTCGAGCTCAACAACATGGTGAATCTGTAAGGGTCGGGTGCCCGAATAGGCTTCGCCATTCGAACCTGCACATTCAATCGAACGATCGTGGTTTAACAGTTAATCGTTGATGGCTCATGCCATCTCATTTCGTTAGGGAGTCAGTCATGCAAAAGCGTCGTCAATCGGGTTTTACCCTGCTGGAAGTGATGGTGGTCATCGTGATCCTGGGGATCCTGGCCAGTCTGGTGGTGCCCAACCTGATGGGCAACAAGGAGAAGGCGGATCAGCAAAAAGCGGTCTCCGACATAGTGGCGCTGGAAAACGCCCTCGACATGTACAAGCTGGACAACAACCGCTACCCCACCACCGAGCAGGGGCTGGATGCCCTGGTCAACAAGCCGACCGCATCCCCTGAGCCGCGCAGCTACCGTGAAGGGGGCTACATCAAGCGCCTGCCGCAGGATCCCTGGGGCAACCAGTATCAGCTGCTGAGCCCGGGCCAGTTCGGCAAGATCGACATCTTCTCCATGGGGATGGACGGCGAAGCCGGGACCGATGACGACATCGGCAACTGGAACCTGAAGGACTTCCAATAAGTGATTCCGCCGCGTCGTGCTCACTGCGTTACCCCGGGGCTGCCTGAATGAAGGTGGCCTCTTCGGCCCGTCACCAGGCCGGTTTTACCCTGCTGGAAGTGTTGCTGGTGGCCATGTTGATGGGACTGGTGGCGACCGCCGTCACCCTCAGCATGGGGGGCGCCAGGGGGGATCGGGAGCTCGACAAGCAGGCGCGCCGCTTCATGGCGACCCTGCAGCAGGCCCAGGAGTATTCGGTCATGGATGGCAGGCTGCTGGGGCTGCGGGTCGAGGAGAACGGCTGGCAGTTTATGTCCCGGGATCCCAAGGATCGCAAGTGGCGCGCCCTGACCGGTGACAAGCTGCTGGGGCCGGTGACGTTGCCGGAGGGGATGACCCTGGCGGTGGAGCTGGAAGGTTTCAAATGGCGCACTGCGTCGGACGAACGCCAGGAGCAGGGTCGGGACGAGCGTGAGCGGACACCCCAGATCCTGGTCTTTCCGGGGGGAGAGCTCTCTCCCTTCGTGCTGACCCTGAGCCAGCAGGACGAGGATCTGCATTACCTGCGCACCGTCAGGGGGGACGAGTTCGGTCGTCTCTCCCTGTTGCAGGATGAAGAGGAAGAAGAGTGAGGAGCGCCAGGCCCGCAGGGGGCGTTCTAGCGCGTCGCACCGCTCTGTCGGGCGGACCCGCCCGGGTGCGCGGCATGACGCTGCTGGAGGTGATGGTGGCCCTGGCTGTGTTTGCCATCGCCGGGCTGGCGGTGATGAAGACCGCGAGCGAACACCTGGCCGGCCTCAATTATCTGGAGCAGAAGACCCTGGCGACCTGGGTGGTGGAGAATCAGCTGGTGCAGCAGAAGCTCGAAGGCAAGTGGCCGGGAGACAGCTGGGTGGAAGGGGACGAGGAGATGGCCGGGCAGACCTGGTACTGGCGCTATCGCGGCGTCGCCACGGCGGACAGCAACTTCAGGGCGCTGGACGTGGAAGTGCGCACCGCGCCCAAGGCCGACAGCCCGGTGGCCATGATCCGGACCTATCTCAGCCGATGAACATTCATCAACGTGCGTCCATGATCCGGAGCCGGTGTCAGCCGATGATCCAGAGCAACACCCACCCATCGCACCACCGCGGCTTTACCCTGCTTGAGATGCTGGTGGCCATCGCCATCTTCGCCACCCTGAGCCTGGGGGCCTATCAGGTGCTGCAAGGGGTGCTGACCAGCGACGAGGTGGCCAAGCGCAAGGAGGCCCGCCTCTCGGAACTGCAGCTCGCCTTCAGCCTGCTGGAGCGGGACGTCACCCAGATGGTGCCGCGCAGCGGTCGCATCGACGGCGAGAACAACAAGGTGCTGCTGGCGGCGTCCCGCTTCGGCCAGCAGAGCGACGATTGGGGCATGGCCTTCATTCGCGGCGGCTGGCTCAATCCGGACGGCATACTGCCGCGCTCCGGCCTGCAACGGGTGGGTTGGCGTCTCAAGGGGCAGACCCTGGAGCGGTTGAGCTACCTCTATCCGGATCCGGCCATTGGCACCGAGCCGCGCATTCAGCCCGTGCTGACCGGCGTGACGGCACTGCGCCTCTATTTCTACGACAAGGGACAGTGGAAGGAGGAGTGGACCCAGCGTGACCTATTGCCCTACGGGCTGGCGGTGGAGCTGGAGCTTGAAGACTACGGCACCATCCGCCGCCAGTTCCTGATCGGAGCCGGTGGTCAGAGGGCAGAGAATGGTAACTGATCGTCGTTTTCCCCTGTCTATCACGGAGGATGACGGCACTATTCGACGCCGCCAGTTCCTGATCGGTGCTGGTGGCCAGAGGGCAGAGAATGGTAACTGATCGTCGTTTTCCCCTGTCCGTCACGGAGGATGACGGCACTATTCGACGTCGCCAGTTCCTGATCGGTGCTGGTGGCCAGCGAGCGGACAATGGCAATTAAGCGCGGCCGGGGCCGATCCCGCACTACACTGGGCCGCCAGGGGGGCATGGCCCTGCTGGTGGTGCTGCTTATCCTCGCGGTGATGGTGATCGTCGCCAGCAACATGAGCGGCCGCCTGCAACTGGAGCTGCGCCGCACCGCCAACCTCACCCTGGGCAAGCAGGCCTGGTGGTATGCCATGTCGGCGGAGGCCCTGGTGATCAAGGTGCTGAACCAGGACTTCAAGGATGACCCGGATCGGGTGAGTCTGGGACAGAACTGGGCGCGGGAGGACGGGGTCTTCCCGGTGGAGGATGGCACTCTCTCGGGCCGGGTGCGGGATCTGCAATCCTGCTTCAACCTCAACAGCCTGAGCGTGCCCCTCAAGGAGGGGGAGAACGGCGACGATCTCGATGCCCAGCCTTACCAGTTCAAGGTGTTCCGGGCCCTGCTCGCCCAGCTCGAGGTGGATGATTACGAAGCGGTACAGCTGACGGACGCCATCCGCGACTGGACCGACAAGGATACCCAGCTGGTCTCGAGCAACGGGGCCGAGGATGCCTACTACGAGGGACTCAATCCCCCCTACCTGGTGGCTAACCAGCGGATGCTGGGCACCGACGAATTGCGGGCAGTGCGCGGGGTGAGCGCCAGCCTGTACGCCCGGTTGGCCCCCTATGTGTGCTCCCTGCCCAATGACAAGCTGGTGGTGAACATCAATACCATCCGGCCGGAGCAGGCGGCCCTGCTGGTGGGGCTCTACCAGGGGAAGATCGGGCTGGACGATGCCAAGCGGGTGCTGACCAGCCGCCCCAAGAAGGGGTGGAAGAACAAGCAGGAGATGACGGAGCAGTTGCAGGTTCAGCCGGGTGCCATCACCGGGCTGGATGGCGCCCTGGACATCAAGAGCAGCTTCTTCGAGGCCCGCCTGCTGGCGGAGGTGGGGGAGACCCGCGCCAGGCTTGAGACCGTCTTCCAGCGTGGCAAGGACAACAAGCTGGTGATGCTGCGTCGCCTGAGCGGCGGCGCCGAATAACAAGGGGGGCGTGGGGCGGTTCAGCCGACCTGCGCATCCCCCGATTGGACTGCAACCCATGGCTGTGCGCCCGCCCCCCTGAGGGAGGAGCGGGCATGGCAGGAGAGACATTAGTGAGCGAGAGTCTGGTCATCCGTCTAGGGACCAATGCGCAGCAGCCAGTGCACTGGCTGGTCTGGTCGGCGCAGGAGCAGGAGATCATCGCCTCCGGCATCCTGGCCTCGGCGCACGCCCTCGGCGAGCTGCAGGAGCGTGCCGGTGGTCGCCCCGTGGTGACCCTGGTGCCCGGCAGCGATCTTATCTTCCGGCGGGTCAATCTGCCGGGCAAATACAGCCGCCAGAGTGCGGCGGCCCTGCCCTATCTGCTGGAGGAGCAGATCGCCTCAGACGTGGACGATCTGCACCTGGTGGTGCTCGGCCATCAGGGCCGCGAGGTGGATCTGATGGCGGTGGACAAGGGGAAGATGCAGTCCTGGCTCGGCTGGCTGGAGCAGGCAGGGCTCAAGACCCTGCACCTGCTGCCCGACGTGCTGGCACTGCCGCTCGCCGCCGATGGCTGGTCAGCCCTGCAGCTGGGGGAGGAGTGGCTGGTCCGCCAGGGCCCCCGTCAGGGCATAGTGGCGGAGGAGTCCCTGCTGGCCATGCTGCTGGCAGCGCAGACCGAACCCGTCACCCTTCACTGCCATACTCCCATCCCTGCCATGGCGGCGGGCAACTGGCAGGGGGCTGACCCGGAACTGCCCATGCTGTTGCTGGCGAAAGGGGCGCTGACCTGCCAGGCCAACCTGCTGCAGGGGCCCTATCGTCCCCAGACCGAATACGCCCGCTACTGGTTGCAGTGGCGCAAGGTGGCGGTGCTGGCAGGCGTATTGTTGCTGGTGGCCCTGGTGCAGCGCGGTGTGCATCTGCACCAGCTGACGGAACAGGACAAGGCCCTCAAGGCGGAGATCCGGCAGGTCTACACCCGGATCTTCCCGGGGGAGACGCGTATCGTCAACGTGCGCAGCCAGATGACCCAGCACCTCCAGCAGTTGGGGCAGGCTCCCCAGGATGGCGTTCTGTTGCTCCTGACCGAGCTGGCCCCGGTGTTTGCCGAGGTGCCCGGCCTCAAGCCCGAGGTGCTGCGCTTCGATGCAGCCCGGGGCGAGCTGAGGTTGCAGGTGACGGCCCCCGGCTTCACCGAGATCGAACGTTTCCGCGAGCTGGCGGGCAAGCGTTTCGAGGTGCAGCAGGGTGAGGTGCGAAGCACCGAAGGCAAGGTCGAAGGGGCGCTGGTGCTCAAGGGGAGGTCGTCATGATGGACAAACTGCAGAGCTGGTGGCGCGGCATCAGTGCCCGCGAGCAGCGGCTGGTGGCGGTGGGGGGCAGCGTGCTGCTCATCGGGCTCTTCTACTGGGCGATCTGGCAGCCGGTGGCAAATCGCATTGCCGAGCGCGAGCGGCAGGTGGTGAACCAGCAGCAGACCCTGGCCTGGCTCAAGGAGAAGGGGCAGGAGGTGCTGGCGATGCAGGGGGGACAGGGGCGCCAGATCGATACCGGTGGTACCCTGGATGGCGTGGTGAACCGTACCGCCTTCAACCAGAAGATCAAGATCGCCCGCTTGCAGCCCCAGGGTCAGGAGCTGCAGGTATGGATAGACACAGTGCCGTTCGATGATCTGCTGATCTGGCTTGCGACCCTCTCGGATCAATACGGCGTCCAGGTGCAGATCATCGAGCTGGCCCGCGAGGGGCTGGCCCCCGGGCTGGTCAAGGTCAGACGTTTGCAGTTGAGTCGTTCCCAATGAAGCGAAAAATAGTGATCGCCAGTCTCTTCCTGCTGGCCTATCTCGGTTTCCTGCTGGCCCAGTTGCCTGCATCCCTGGTGGTGCGCCATCTGCCGCTGCCCCCCAATCTGGTACGGTTGGAGGGGGTGAGCGGCACCCTCTGGAGCGGTCAGGCCGCCCGGGTGCAATATGCCAGCGAGTCCCTCACCCAGTTGCGCTGGGATCTCGATGGCTGGTCTCTGCTGCGGCTGGCGCCCGAGGTGTCGGTGCGCTTTGGCGAGCGCAGCGGACTCAACGGGCAGGGGATCCTGGGTTGGAACGGTGCCGCTTTCGGGCGCGACATCACCCTGAATGCGCCGGCCCCCTGGGTGCTGGAGCGGGTGCCGATGAGACCCCCCTTCCCGTTGACGGCGACGGGTCAGTTGCAGCTCAAGATCGATCAGTTTGCCCAGGGCACTCCCTGGTGCGACAACCTTTACGGGGATCTTCACTGGTATGACGCACAGGCGGACACCCCGGCGGGCAAGCTGGCCCTGGGGGATCCCGAGATCACGCTCACCTGTCTCGACTCCCGGCTGGTGGCCGAGATCAAGCAGGGCTCGGAGGCGGTGCAGGTGCTGGGCAAGCTGGAGTTGCAGGCCAATCGCCAGTACCTGTTCCAGGGCACCCTGAAACCGGGTCCCGAGCTGCCGGACCAGATGAAACAGGGGCTCCCCTTCCTCGGCCAGCCCGATGGGCAGGGGCGCTTCCCGCTGCGTTATCAGGGCCGCATCTGACGGCGTTGCCCATGGTTTGAACCACCCCGCCCCGGCGGGGTGGTGTCGTTATGGGGGCGCGCCGGCTGGCGCCGTGATGAGGTGATTGAGGAAAAAGCTGAACAGCTCGGCCCGGGAGTGCAGGTTCAACTTGGCGTAGAGGTGCTTGCGGTGATTCTTCACCGTGCCGCTGCCGATGCCGAGCGCACCGGCAATGGCCTCGGTATCCAGCCCCTGCAACAGCAAACCCGCCACCTGGCGCTCCCGCCGGGTTAGCTGATCTCCCCCCACACTGGCGATAGCCTGCTCCACCGCCCCCTTGAGGTCAGTGCCATCTGACCTGGCCGGGCTGCGGGCCAGGCGGGGTGTATCTTCCCGCCAGTGCTGGCGACACAGGGAGTGGACCAGCGGAAACAGTGCCTCCAGCCTGGCCAGCTCGTCACGGCTGAGGGAGCGGCGCTTGTCGAGGCGGCCCAGAAACAGCATCAGGGTGAGGCCGCCGCGCACCGGCAGGATCAGCCCCACCTCCTCCTGCCAGCCGGTGGCCTGATAGAAGTGGTGGCGATACTCGGGGTCGAGTCGCCCCCGCGACACCTGCGCCAGGGTCCAGACCCCGGCACCCAGCCCCTGCTCCAGCGCCTGCATGAAGGGATCCTGGCTAAAGTGGCGGGTGAGGTAGCGGTCGAACAATAGGGCCCGCTGATGATGCAGGTTGTCGTAGAGGTAGACGGGGCGCAGCCCCACCCCGAGCAGCAGGGCACAGTCGAATGCCACCTGTTGCTGGATGAGGCGCACCAGGGCTGCCGGGAAGCCGCTGCCGTGCAGGGCATCGACGGTGGCGGTCAGGCTCAGGGTATCCGTGGCAGGGGACGGGGGCATGGCGATGGGCTCCGGGTCAGGGAATGGCTTCCCCACGATGGCAGGATGCTAGCACGGGAGTGGCAAAACTGTCCCCTGGGGGACATATCTGCCAGCACCGCAAACGGCGAGGATGGCCCTCTTTCTCTTGCTGTTGGAGCCCCCCATGACAAATCCTCACCTGCTCGATGAGCTGACCCAGCGCGGCCTGGTGGCCCAGAATTCCGACCCGGTGGCGCTGGCCGACCATCTTGCCACCCCGCGCACCGTCTATTGCGGGTTCGATCCCACCGCTGGCAGCCTGCACATCGGCCACCTGGTGCCACTGCTGATGCTGCGCCGCTTCCAGCTGGCGGGCCACACCCCGGTGGCCCTGGTGGGCGGGGCCACCGGCCTTATCGGCGATCCCAGCTTCAAGGCAAGCGAGCGCACCCTCAACAGCGCCGAGACGGTGCAGGGCTGGGTCGCCAGCCTGTCGGCCCAGATAAGCGCCCTGCTGACGGCGAGCGATGGGCTGGCGGCGCCGCTGCTGGTCAACAACGCCGACTGGATGGGGCAGATGTCCGCCCTCGATTTTCTGCGGGACATCGGCAAGCACTTCTCGGTCAACGCCATGCTGGCCCGCGAATCGGTGCGCCAGCGCCTGGCCCGTCCGGATCAGGGGATCTCGTTCACCGAGTTCTCCTACGCCCTGCTGCAATCCCAGGACTTCGCCGTGCTCAACCAGCGCCTCGGCTGCACCCTGCAGATCGGTGGCAACGACCAGTGGGGCAACATCACCAGCGGCATGGACCTCACCCGCCGCCTCCATCAGGCCCAGGTCTATGGCATGACGCTGCCGCTCATCACCAAGGCCGATGGCACCAAGTTCGGCAAGACCGAGGGGGGCGCTATCTGGCTCGACCCGGCGCTCACCTCCCCTTACGCCTTCTACCAGTTCTGGCTCGGCACCGCGGACGAGGATGTCTACCGCTTCCTGCGCTACTACAGCTTTATGCCGCTGGCCGAGATTGAGACGCTGGAGGCGGAGGATGCGAAGCGGCAGGGGCGCAAGCTGGCCCAGCAGGTGCTAGCGGACGAGCTGACCGAACTGGTACACGGCAAGGGGGCGCTGGCGGCGGCGCAGCGCATCAGCGAATCGTTGTTCAGTGGCGAGGTAGCGCGCCTTGGGGAGAGCGATCTGGCCCAGCTGGCGCAAGATGGCATGCCAAGCAGCTGCATCGAGGGGGAAACGGATCTGGTGACCCTGCTGGTGGAGTGCGGCCTGGCCAACTCGAAGCGGATCGCCCGCGAGCTGCTGGCGGCGGGGGCCGTCAGCGTCAACGGTGCGATCCGCCGGGATGAGCCGCTCACCGCCGACGATCGGCTGTTCGGCCGCTACCTGCTGCTGCGCCGGGGCAAGAAGCAGTACCACCTGGTGATCTGCTCATGAAGGGGTGAGCGCCTCGATGACGTAGTCGAGGAAGTGGCCGACCAGGGCCGACTCGGCCCGGCGCTGGGTATAGAGGGCGTAGAAATGGGCCCCCTTGGGGCGATAGTCCGGCAGCACTTCGCGCACCACCCCCTCGGCCAGCTCGGCCGCCACCAGGTAGCGCGGCAGGCGGGCTATCCCCAGTCCCTGGCGCATCCCCTGGTGAATCGCCTTCTTGCTGCTGAAGGCCAGCTCGCCCGCTACCTCGAGAGGGATCTCGCGCCCCTGGGCAAGCAGGGGCCAGCGCTCGTGGCGGCCGTACTCCTGGCTGCGGGTGATGAGGCTGTGCTGGTGCAGATCTTGGGGTGTGCTGAGGGGCGGGTGGCGGTCCAGGTAGTCGGCGCTGGCGCAGAGCACCAGATCGTCCACCGCGATGGGGCGCGCCAGGTAGGGCTGGGTGCCCAGCTCGGTGCTGCGAAACGCCACGTGCAGGTTGTCGCGCAGCAGGTCGGCCGGGGTATTGCTGAAGTCGGCGATGATCCGCACCTCCGGGTGGTCGGCGCGAAAGCGCAGCAGCACCGGAGTCAGCACCACTTCTCCCCAGAGATCCGGCGCCGTGATGCGCAGCTCCCCGCACAGTGCCGAGCGGCGGCGCTGCAGGCCGTCCAGCAACTGCTCGTGCAGGGCGATCATCTGGTCGGCCTGGCGGTAAGCGAGCTCTCCTGCGTCGGTCAGTTGCACCCGGCGGGTGGTGCGGCTCAGGAGCACGCTGCCGAGGCTCTGCTCCAGGTGGCGCAGATCTTTTGACGCCTTGCTCGGGGTGATGCCGAGCTGGGCCGCCGCCGCCGCGAAGGATCCGCAGCGGACGATGGCGACCAGCAGGCGCATCAGGTAGAGGGTGTCGAGCTTGTGGTGACTCATGAGGGGTGGCCTATTGTGTCTTGCTGGGAATGAATGTTTTGCTTGAGTGCCTGATTATATCCTCATAGCCCGGGTTTATAGTGGCCGCCATACCATTGCGATCCCGGGAGAGGACGATGAACAAGACACTGGGCGACAGCTTCCACTTCGAGCGAGCCGGATTGCGGCTCAAGAACCGGGCCGTGCTGGCCCCTTTGACCCACAACATGAGCGGCGCAGGCGGTGATCCCGGCCAGGCCGAGCTCGACTGGCTGGCGCGCTGCGCCCGTGGCGGCTTCGGCCTGCTCATCGCCGCCGCCACCCAGGTGCGGCCCGGCGGACGCTGCTGGGCGGGGCAGCCTGCCCTGATGACGGACGCCCAGCAGCAGGCCTTCACGGCCCTGGCCGACAGTGCGCGGCAGGCCGGGGCGCTGGCGGTGGTGCAACTGCATCACGGCGGGATGCGGGCTCTGCCCGAGCTGAACGACGGGGCGCCGGTCGGCCCGTGCGCGCTGGCGCCGGGCGGGCGTTACCCCCTCGGGGTCAAGGGGCTGAGCGAGGAGGAGATTCTGACGCTGATTGACGCCTTTGTGAGCGCTGCGGAGCGGGCCCATGGTGCCGGCCTGCACGGGGTCGAGCTGCACGCAGCCCACCACTTCCTGCTCTGCAACTTCCTCAACCCCCTGCACAACCGGCGCACCGACCGCTGGGGGGGCAGCCTCGCGAACCGGGCGCGGATCCTGGTGGAGATAGTGCGCGGCATTCGCGCCCGTCTACCCCGGGGCTTCCTGGTCGGGGTGCGTCTCTCCCCCGAGAGCTATGCCCATATCCAGGGCATCGAACTGGCCCATCAGCTGGCGGTGGCGCGCCTGCTGGCGGACGAGGGGATCGACTACCTGCACTTCTCCATGGGGGACAGCTTCAAGGCGGTGGCAGGGGATCCCGACGGCGGCGCCCTGCTGGAGGCGGTAAGGGTCGGGTTGGCCGGGCGGGTGCCGCTCATGGTGGCGGGCAAGATTAGCGACGCAGATTCGGCGGTTCGGGCTCTGGCCGGCGGCGCCGAGCTGGTGGCGGTGGGCACGGCGGCCCTTGGCAATCCGGACTGGATGGAACGGGTGAGCCGCGGCCTGCCTCTGCATGCAGCCCCTTTCACGGCGGCGCACCTCACGGAGGTCGGCTTCACCCCAAGCGCCCTCGACTACCTGGCCAGCATGGGGGTGCTGGCCCCGCGCGATGCGGCCTGAGGGCTTTCATGAACGGTATGCGCTCGGCAGGCTGCTGAGCTGATGTGACAAGGCCCTCGTGAAGAGGGCCTTGTGCGTGTCAGGCGCCGAGAGGGAGCAGGTCGGCGTAGTCGTCGAGCGCCGGGAAGTGCTGGAAGGTGAGCGGCGGCATCTGGCTGTCGGGGTGACGGATGCCGAGCTGGTGGGCGATGCCGAACTCGGCCGAGGCGGCCAGGATCCGCTCGCTGTCATCCACGAAGAGGGTGCGGGCCGGGTCGAAGGCCAGCCGCTCGGCCAGCGCCTGCCAGCAGTGCTGGCTCTCCTTCGACCACCCGAGCTCATGGGTGCTCACCATCAGATCGAGGTGCTGGGCGAGGCCGAGGCGTGCATCCTTCACCGACAGACTGGCGGGATGGGCATTGGTGAAGAGCACCACCTGCTTGCCGGCGGCCTTGAGTGCGGCCAGGAAGGGAATGACGTTGGGGCGCCACTGGATCTTTTCCAGGATCTCCTGTTTGAGGGCGCGGATGTCGAGCCCGAGCGTCCGGGTCCAGTAATCCACGCAGTACCAGTCGAGCGTGCCGTTGACCGCATGATAGTGGGTGTCTATCTGCGCCTTCGCCTCGGCCAGCGGCAGGCCGAGTCGCTCGGCGTAGCGCACCGGCACCAGGGTTTGCCACAGATGGCTGTCAAAATGGAGATCGATCAGGGTGCCATCCATGTCGAGCAACACGGTATCAATCTGGTGCCAGGGCAGGGGAGTCGACATGGGGCCTCGCGATGTCTGTGGTGATGGGAAAAACGGGGCGCATTATAACGGATTTTTCAGACATCTTTCCCCTCTTTGCCCCGTGGTGTTCGGCAGGGGAGTCGTTTACTCTTGAAACACGATTTTTTAACGAGCAGTCAGCCCCCGATGAGCGATCCCCACAAGCGCAATCCCGTCCACCTCAGTGTCGAGACCATGGCCCATGACAAGAGCAAGCCGGAGATCCTCAAGGCCGAGATCGTGGCCGAGAGCCGGCTGTTCAAGGTGGAGTCCCTTCACCTGAAATTCTCCAACGGCGAGGAGCGGGTCTACGAGCGGATGCGCGGCGGCAACCGGGGTGCCGTCATGGTGGTGCCCCTGTTCGATGCCTACACCCTGCTGCTGGTGCGCGAGTACGCGGCGGGCACCCACTCCTACGAGCTGGGTTTCCCCAAGGGATTGATAGACCCCGGTGAAAATGCCTTCGAGGCGGGCAACCGGGAGCTGATGGAGGAGGCGGGCTTCGGGGCGAGCAGCCTGACCCTGCTCAAGCAGGTGTCGCTGGCGCCGGGGTATTTCTCCAGCCGGATGGACATCTTGCTGGCGCGGGATCTCTACCCCGAGCAGCGGGTCGGTGACGAGCCCGAGCCTCTCGAGGTGATCCCCTGGCCCCTCAACCGGATCGACGAGTTGCTGGCACGACCGGACTTCACCGAGTCGCGCAGCATCAGTGCCCTGCTGCTGGCCAGCAAATGGCTGGCGGAGCAGGGAAATTAGCCCGCAGAGGGTCTGTTTGGCAATCAGAGGCAGAGGTAAGCACCATGCAGGAGTTGTTGGCCTGGATACCCGAGGTCAAGGAGATCGCCCGTGAGGCGGGCAGGATCCTTCACGAGATCTATCGCGGCGGTCAGTTCGAACGCCAGTTGAAGGAGGATGCGACCCCGGTCACCAGTGCCGATCTTGCAGCCGATGCCTACCTCAAACAGGCGCTGGCAGCGCTCACTCCCCATGTCCCCGTGCTGACCGAAGAGGCGGCCGACATCCCCTTCAGCCAGCGTGCGAACTGGCGCCAGTACTGGCTGGTGGACCCGCTGGACGGCACTGGCGAGTTCATCGCAGGCAGCGGCGATTTCGCCACCCTGATCGCCCTGGTGCGGGACAATGTCCCGGTGCTCGGGGTCATCTATGCCCCCGAATCCGATCTGCTCTACTGGGCGGTGCGCGGTCACGGCGCCTTCAAGGAGGCGAACGGCGAGAGCCGTCCCATCAGCGCCATCCATCATGAACACGATCAGCCTGACTCCCTGGTGGTGGCCATCAGCCGCCGCCAGAAACTGGAGAACCTGACCCGCCGCCTAAACCCGGCCATCCACTACGAGCTGATCCCGCTCGGCTCCAGCTCCCTCAAGTCCTGCCTGGTGGCGGAAGGTGTGGCAGATTGCTACGTGCGCCTGGGCCCCACCGGGGAGTGGGATACCGCTGCCGCCCAGTGCATCGTGGAGGCGGCAGGGGGCCGCATCCTCAGCCTGGCGCTGCAACCGCTGAGCTACAACGAGACGGAGTCGCTGGAGAACCCGGACTTCATCGTGATGGGGGACCCGGATCTCGCCTGGGGTCGCATTCTGGCCCACTGACGGGTCGACCAGCTCGCAGAGAATGCAATCAGGCGACCACAGGGTCGCCTGATTGCATTGGTGTGATCCACTGGCTGGTTGCGGGGATTTTAGGGAGATTTGCTAGTGATGGCGATAACGGCAGTGGATCATCACATCCAATCTGGCTGCACTGGCATAAATTTCAGTTAATTCTGAAAACATGCATTTCATCGAAACAAAAAATCGACGTCTGTTTTAATTTTGGTTTTATATTCCTAATTTTTGGTTGATGTCAGGATTAATTGAATAATCCGAGGTGGAATTTCCTCCCAATCTCACTGGTGGAACAGGGCTTTGCCAGTGAGATCTGCCAGTCTCCCTTTTTGAGAATTAAATGCTAAAGGAGCACAATCTTTTTAGATTTTAATACTACGTAAAAGTGATTTATCGATGAGTTTATCTGCAGACGTCTCACGGGAGCTGTCCGGTTCCCCCTCCACCATGGCCAGCACCGGCTGGCGCCGTCACGACACCCACTGGGTCATCAGCCTGTTCGGCACCGCCGTCGGCGCCGGCATTCTGTTCCTGCCCATCAACCTGGGTCTGGGGGGGATCTGGCCCCTCATCATCGTCGCCGTGCTGGCCGGTCCCATGACCTTCCTGGCCCACCGCGGGCTGGCGCGTTTCGTGCTCTCGTCGTCGCGCCCCCAGGCCGACTTCACCGAGGTGGCCGAGGAGCACTTCGGCAAGATGGCCGGGCGCCTCATCTCGGCGCTCTATTTCCTCTCCATCTTCCCGATCCTGCTCATCTACGGCGTCGGGCTGACCAACACGGTGGAGAGCTTCATGGTCAATCAGCTCGGCCAGGCCTCCCCGGATCGGGTGATGCTCTCCGGCGTGCTGGTGTTCGCCATGATCGCCGTGATGTTGGCCGGCGAGAAGGCGATGCTGCGGGCCTTCGCCGTCATGGTCTACCCGCTGGCGGCGATCCTGCTGGCCCTCTCCTGCTACCTCATTCCCCAGTGGCAGTGGCCGGAAGTGACCGCCTTTGAAGGCGCCAGCTTCCTCAACACCGTCTGGCTGGCGCTGCCGGTCACCGTGTTCGCCTTCAGCCACGCCGCCGCCATCTCGGGCTTTGCCAACGTGCAGCGCCGGGAATACGGGGAGCAGGCCGAAACCAAGAGCGGCCTGATCCTGCGCAACACCACCGTCATGCTGGTGGGCTTCGTGCTCTTCTTCGTCTTCTCCTGCGTGCTGAGCCTCTCCCCGGCCCAGTTGGCCGAGGCCAAGGCCCAGAACGTCTCCGTGCTCTCCTATCTCGCCAACATCACCGACAACCCGGTGATCGTGACCCTGGGGCCGCTCATCGCCTTCATCGCCATCAGCTCCTCCTTCCTCGGCCACTTCCTCGGTGCCCGCGAGAGCCTGAAAAGCCTGATCGCCAAGCCCACCGGCCTGCCGCTGGCGAAGGCGGACAAGCTCGGCATCGCCCTGATGTTCTTCGCCATCTGGGGCGCCGCCATCATCAACCCGGGCATTCTGGGGTTGATGGAGACCCTCTCCGGCCCCGTCATCGCCATGATCCTCTTCATCATGCCGGTGGTGGCCATCTACAAGGTGGAGGCGCTGGCCCGCTTCCGTCACCGTTGGGTCAACGGCTTCATCCTGCTGACCGGTGCCCTGGCGGTCTCGGCCCTGCTGTTCAGCCTGCTGAAATAAGCCAGGCCGTCAGCATCAAACAAGAGAGGCGACCCCGGGGGTCGCCTCTCTTGTTTCTGCTCTCTGGTTGCCTTGCCGTCGTCTCACCCCAGCTTGGCGCCGTTCTCCACCGCCTGCTCGGGGATGGCGATCACCACGGCGCCATCCGGGCGATAGAAGCCGGTCAGCAGAAACTCCGACTGGATGGGGCCTATCTGCTTGGGGGGAAAGTTCACCACGGCGACGATCTGGCGGCCCACCAGATCCTCCGGTCGATAGAGGTCGGTGATCTGGGCGCTGCTCTTGCGCACCCCGAGCTCGGGGCCGAAATCCGCCCACACCTTGTAGGCGGGGCGGCGCGCCTCGGGGAAGGGCTCGACCCGCACCAGGGTGCCCACCCTGAGCTCCACCATCTCGAAATCCTGCCAGCTTATGGTCTGCATCTTGGCTCCTCGTTGCCCATACCGTGCATGAGCCTCAGCATGCCTCGAATGCCCGGGGATTGTCTTCGGCAAAGAGCCGACCGATTACGGCAGGCAGCCGTTTTGCCGGCGCCAGAGGGAAGGGGTCAGTCCGGTCTCGGCCAGGAAACGCTCGGCAAAGGCCCCCTGGTTCTGGTAGCCGCAGCGGCTGGCCACTTCGCCGACGGGCAGCCGGGTGCGGGCGAGCAGGCTGCGGGCCAGCGCCATGCGCCGCATCCTGAGGTAGTGGGAGACGCTCGTGCCCACCTGCTGGCGAAAGGCGTGTTTGAACTGGCTCAGGCCGAGGCAGGCGATGGCGGCGAGTTCCTCGTTGGTGAGGGGGTCTGCGAGGTGGGCTTCCATATGACGCTGCACCTTGGCGATACGAGGGGCTATGCGGGGAGCGACGGCGGGGCCCATGCCGCGTCCCTCGGTCAGCAGCCCGAGCCACACCTGATCCATGCCGGCCACGTGGCGCCCCTCGGCCACCATGCGGTGCAGGAAGGCGAGGTAGTGGCGCTGGGCCTCATCCAGCTCGACGAAGGGGCGGTCCCCCAGGGCTGCCGGCAGCCAGTGGCTCTCCTGCACCAGAAACACGTGCGCCGGGTCGGCGGCGTAGTCGTGGCGAAGGCCAGGGGCGATGATGCAGGCAAAACCGGGGGCGAGACGACATCCCCGACCCTGCACCTCGATCTCGAGGGGACCGACGAGGGGGATCACCAGCTGGGCGTGGTCATGACTGTGGCTCTGCATGTCGCTCTGGTAGTGACGCAGGCTGAAGGGGGAGGCGGCAGATAAGCATGACGCGGCACCGGGCCGCGTCATTGAAAGGGATGCATCGTTTGCCATGGGCAGCCGCATTACTCGGCGTCGAAGTCTTCGATCTCTTTGCCAAGGGCTTCCATGATGGCGCGGGCCTCGGCGGGGACGCTGTCCGGGTGATCCTTGCGCAGGTCGTCGTCACAGGGCAGCGGCTGGCCGGTGAAGGCGTGCAGGAAGGCTTCGCAGAGCAGCTCGCTGTTGGTCGCATGACGCAGGTTGTTCACCTGGCGACGGGTGCGCTCATCGGTCAACACCTTCAGCACCTTGAGCGGGATCGAGACGGTTATCTTCTTGACCTGTTCGCTCTTCTTGCCGTGCTCTGCATAGGGGCTGACGTAGTCGCCGTTCCACTCTGTACCCATGTTCCACCTGTAGTCGTTTGGCCGTGAGCGCGGATTTTAACCCTTAAGGAATTCAATGGCAATCCAACAGCAAAGCCATTTAGACGTCTAGAAGTGTTGACGGCTTTTTTAAGGTGGCGTAGTGTGGTGCACCATGGGCCGGCAGTCCGGCCAGCGAAAATGAGAGCGGGGCTGGACGACCCACGAGGCGGACCGGCTCCGGCAACCCATCAAGGAGAGTGACATGACCCACAAGGCCACCCTGGCGGTACGCACCGGGATTGAGACAGACACGCAGCACGGTGCCGTGGTGCCCCCCATCTACCTCTCCAGCAACTACACCTTTGCCGACTTTGGCGAGCCCCGTCAATACGACTATGCCCGCTCCGGCAACCCGACCCGCACCAATCTGGCGGATGCCCTGGCGGCTCTGGAAGGGGGGGCCGGCGCCGTGGTGACCGGCACCGGCATGGGGGCCGTTCACCTGGTGACCACGGCTCTGCTCAAGGCGGGGGATCTGCTGATCGCCCCCCACGACTGCTACGGCGGTACCTGGCGCCTGTTCGAGTATCTGGCGGCCAAGGGCCACTACCAGGTGCAGTTCGTGGATCAGGGAGACGAGGTGGCGCTGGCCGCCGCGCTGGCCCAGAAACCCGCACTGGTGTGGGTGGAGACCCCCTCCAACCCGCTGCTGCGGGTGGTGGACATCGCCGCCATCGCCGAGGCCTCCCACGGGGTGGGGGCCCAGGTGGTGGTGGACAACACTTTCCTCTCCCCCTTGCTGCAACAGCCCCTGGCCCTTGGTGCCGACGTGGTGGTCCACTCCACCACCAAGTACATCAACGGCCACTCCGACGTGGTAGGGGGTGTGGCGATCGCCAAGGATCAGGCTCTGGCCGACTCCCTGGTGTGGTGGGCCAACTGCCTGGGGCTCACTTCCGGTGCCTTTGACTCCTACCTCACCCTGCGGGGTCTGCGCACCCTGGCCCCGCGCCTGCGCACCCATCAGGAGAACACGGATCGTATCCTCGCCTTCTTGCAGCAGCAGCCGCTGGTCAAGCGGATCTATCACCCCAGCCTGCCGAGCCATCCGGGCCACGACATTGCGCGCCGTCAACAGTCCGGCTTTGGCGCCATGCTAAGTTTTGAGCTCGATTGCAACGAGACGGGGCTGCGCGCCTTCCTCGCGGGGCTGCGCCTCTTCTCGGTGGCGGAGTCCCTCGGCGGTGTGGAGAGTCTGGTGGCCCATCCGGCCAGCATGACCCACAGGGCCATGACCCCGGCGGCCCAGCAGGCGGCGGGTATCAGTGCCCAGTTGCTGCGCCTGTCGGTGGGGATCGAACACGGTGAGGATCTGGTGGCCGATCTGGCCCAGGGGTTTGAACAGGCGCAGTTGGCACAACAGGCAGAGCAGGTGAAGTAATGGAACAACAACAAGGAGAGTGTGTGGTGGCAACAGAGGCAGTCTTCAAGCGGCGCCATGTACACAAGTTCGGCGGCAGCAGCCTGGCGGATCCGGTCTGTTATCGCCGGGTCGCCAGCATCGTCGAGCAACAGGTGGGGGGCAACGAGCTGGTGGTGGTCTCCGCCGCGGGCAAGACCACCAACCGGCTGATCCAGCTGGTGGAATTGGCGGAAGCGGGGGATGAGGCCGCAGGCGAAGCCATCACCGCCCTGCACGCCTATCAGCAGAGCCTGATCGACGGCCTGCTGGAAGGGGAGCTTCACCTCGATCTGAGCCAGCAACTGACGGACGACATGCAGCTGATCGCCAAGACCCTGGAGGGGCAGTTTGACCGCTTCGAGCGCAACGGCCTGCTCGCCTTTGGCGAGGTGTGGTCCGCCCGCCTGCTGGCTGCCCTGCTCACCAGCCGGGGTGAGGTGGCCGCCTGGCTCGATGCTCGCAGTTTCCTGCGCGCAGAAGACGGCGCCCTCATCAAGGTGGATACCGCCCTCTCCAGCGAGCTGCTCAAGGCCCGCCTGGCCGAGCACGCCGGTCGCATCGTGGTGACCGGCTTCATCGCCGCCGACATGGAGGGGCGTTCCCTGCTGCTGGGGCGCAACGGCTCCGACTACAGTGCCAGCCTCCTGGCGGCGCTGGCGGACGGGGAGTCGACCACCATCTGGAGCGACGTGGCCGGGGTCTACAGTGCCGACCCGCGCCGGGTGAAAGAGGCGCGTCTGCTGGAGCGCCTGAGCCTGGCCGAGGCCAACGAGCTGGCGCGCCTGGGCTCCTCGGTGCTGCATTCGCGTACCCTGCAGCCGGTGGCCGACAGCCGTCAGCGCCTCACCCTGCGCTGCAGCTACAATCCGGACGAAGGCTGCACCCACATCCTGCGCCGTGCACCCCGCTCCGGCGGTGCCCGCATCGTCTCCTCGGTGGATCAGATAGCCCTCATCGAGCTCAAGGTGCTGCCGCAGACTGACTTTGAGCAGACAGTGGCGGCCATCGAGGCCCATCTGGCCCGCCATCGCCTCCATCCGCTCACCCTGCAGCGCCAGCCGGATCGGCGGGTCCTGCGTCTGGCCTACACCCTGGAGGTGGCACAAGGGGCCTTCGAGGTGCTCCGTGACTTCCAGTTGCAGGGCAACTTTACCGGCCTCATCCAGAAGGAGGGGTTCAGTTTGGTCGCCCTGGTGGGAGCCGGCGTCACCGACAATGCCGAGCAGTGCCACCGTTTCTACCAGCTGTTGGCGGATCAGCCTCTGGAGTTCGTGCAGGTGGCCAAAGACGGCCTGAGCCTGGTGGCCGTGCTGCGCCAGATCGTGCTGGAGCCGCTGCTCATCGCTCTGCACAGTGCCCTGTTCAGCCGCCCGACCCGGGTCGGGCTGGTGGTGTTCGGCAAAGGCAATATCGGTGGTCACTGGCTGGGGCTCTACGCCCGCGAGAAGGCGCGCCTCGAGCATGAGCTCAATCTGGCGCTCACCCTCTACGGGGTCTTCGACTCCAAGGGCGGGCTGCTGGACGAAGAGGGGCTGGATCCCCTCAAGGTACAGGACAACTTCCATCCCAAGCCGCTCATCTGGCCGGAGCTGCTCTCCCAGCTGGAGCAGCACAGTTTTGATTCTCTGATCGCGCTCGACATGACCGCCAGCGAGACGGTGAGCCGCTACTACCCGGACTTTGCCCAGCTCGGCATCCACATCATCGCCGCCAACAAGTTTGCCGGTGCCGCCGACAGCGAGTTTTACCAGCGCATCAAGCAGACCTGCCGCGACCATCAGGTGCAATGGCGCTACAACGCCACCGTGGGGGCCGGGCTGCCCATCCAGTCCAGCATCCAGATGCTGCGCCAGAGCGGTGACCGCATCCAGGGGGTCTCCGGCATCTTCTCCGGCACCCTCTCCTGGCTGTTCCAGCAGTATGACGGCACTCGCCCCTTCTCCGAACTGGTGGACGAGGCGTGGCAACATGGCCTGACCGAGCCGGATCCCCGGGAGGATCTCTCCGGTCAGGATGTGCGCCGCAAGCTGCTCATCCTGGCGCGGGAGGCGGGCTTCGAGCTCGACTCCGCCGACATCGAGCTGGAGAACCTGGTGCCGGTGGCCCTGCGCAAGGTGACTGCGGATCAGTTCATGGACAGGCTCAAGGAGCTGGATGACCCTATCCAGACCGCCTTCGAGGGGGCGCGCAGGGTTGGCAAGGTGCTGCGCTATGTCGCCCGCTTCGAGCACGACGGCAAGGCCCGCGTCGGGCTGGAGGCGCTGGAGCCCCATCACCCGTTTGCCAACCTCTTGCCCTGCGACAACGTGTTCGCCATCGAGAGCGACAGCTATCGCACCAACCCCCTGGTGATCCAGGGGCCGGGAGCGGGCCGGGAAGTGACGGCCGCCGCCATCCAGTACGATCTCTGGCAGATCTGCGCCAGCCTCTGAGGCTGCGTGACACGATGCAATGAGAAGAGGCGCCCCAGGGCGCCTCTTCTGTTATCGGGTGGCGGAGTTACCAGAACAGCCGGCCCAGGAGGGGGGCGAGCAGCACGGTGGCCATGCCGGCGATCATCATCACCATGCTGGAGACCACCCCCTCCTCGTTGCCCATCTGATAGGCCCTGGCTGTCCCGGCCCCGTGGGCCGAGGCACCAAAGCCCGCGCCCTTGCCGAGGCGGCTGCGGATGGCGAGCACGGTGAGCACGCTTTCTCCCACCGCCATGCCGATGACGCCGGTCAGCACCACGAACAGGGCGGTGAGATCGGCGTTGCCACCCACGGAACGGGTCGCCTCCACCGCGAAGGGGGTGGTGATGGATCTCATGGCCATGCTGCGCTGCAACAGCTCGGAGAGGTTGAGCCAGCGGGCCAGCAGCACTGTGCTGCCCACCGCCATCACCACGGACGCCACGACCCCGACCGAGAGGGAGAGCCAGTGGCGGCGCATCAGCTGGCGATTCTCGTAGACGGGCACCGCGAAGGCGACGGTGGCAGGGCCCAGCAGCCAGAGCAGCCAGTGGGATTCGGCCATGTAGTCCCGGTAGGGAATGTGGAACAACATCACCACGGCCACCAGCAGGGTGGGGGCCAGCAGCAGCGGCATCAGGGGCAGGATGCGCTTTTTGCCATAGAGCCACTTGCTGGCGTAGTAGAAGAGCAGGGTCAGGGCGAAGCAGAGCAGGCCGAGCAGGGTGTCAGACATGGCGGCGACTCCGGCGGGCCAGCTTCAGCTCGAGGCGATAGACCCTGTCCACCACCAGCGCCGTGGTGCCGAGCACCAGCACGGTGCTGACGATCAGGACCACCATGATGCGCCACCCCTCCTGCAGCAGCAGCTCCTGATAGTTGACCACGGCCACCACGGCGGGGACGAAGAAGAGCAGCATCTCCGCCAGCAGCCAGCGGGCCCCGGCACTGAACCACTGGGCTTTGACCACTCCGAGCAGGATGCAGACCAGCAGCAGCAACATGCCGGTGAGGTTGGCGGGCAGGGGCAGGTGCAAGGTGCGCACTGCGATGTCGGCCAGCAACCAGATGGCCGCCAGCAGGGCAATTTGGAAGGGGGTTTGCAACCAGCGAAGGCAGAGGGTTTTCATGGCAAGCGTCTTTCTGTGAACCTGCTCACAGTATAGAGAGGGACCAAACCTGCAAAAAATGAATTTAAATTATCAAAATCATGCCAAAGAGGCATGATTTAGCCAGCCATCCCCGTCAAGAGAGCATCATGGATATTCGAGCCCTGCGTTACTTCGTCGAGTTGGTGCGGGAGCAGAGCTTCACCCGCGCCTCCGAGAAGCTGTTCGTCACCCAGCCCACCATCAGCAAAATGATCCGCAACATGGAAGAGGAGCTGGGCCAGCCCCTGCTGAGCCGGGTCGGCCGCCGCTTCACCCTGACCGACAGCGGCCAGGTGCTGTTCAATCGGGCCCAGACCATCCTGGCGGAGATGCAGCAGCTGGAGGCGGAGCTGGCGGATCTGCAGAGCCTGCAATCCGGGCGTCTTGCCCTTGGCATCCCGCCCATGGTGGGCCATGTCTATGCGGATCTCATTCGTACCTATCGCAGCCGCTACCCCGGTGTGGAGCTCTCCATCGTCGAATATGGCGGGCGGCGCATCGAGCAGGCGGTGCTGGCGGGGGAGCTGGATCTCGCCATCACCATGCTGCCGACCAGGGAAGAGGGGGCCCTCTGCGCCCTGGATCTGGACAGTTACCCCATCCGGGTGGTGCTGCCGGACCTGCCCCGCTGGCGCGAGGGGGGCGAGATCCGGCTGGAGGCTCTGCGGGACGAACCCTTCCTGCTCTATACCCAGGCCTTCACCCTGAGCGAGCGGCTGGAGCAGGCCTGCGAGCAAGCCGGGTTCGTGCCTCAGGTGGCGGCCCGCAGCAGCCAGTGGGACTTTCTCACTGCCATGGTGCGAAGCGGCATGGGGGTCGCTTTCCTGCCGGAGCCCATCTGTCGGCGGCTGACGCCGGATGGGCTGGTGTTGCGCCCTCTGGCCCCGGCGCTGAGCTGGCGGCTCGGGGTGATCTGGCCAGGGGATCGCTACCTCTCCCGCACCGCCGAGGCCTGGCTTGCCCTGTGCCGCGAGCAGGGCTGAGGGAGGGGGGGCTGGGGTTAGGGGGTCCCCGGTGACGCCATGCCTGTGACGAAGCGGGCATAGGCTGCGGAGTGTCGCACCTCCTCAATCTCGTCCCACACCTGTTGGCTGAGATCGGGGTGGGCTTGATGGAAGGGGTGGGAGAAGATGAGGTAGTAGGGTTTTTCGACCAGGGGAGGGGTGATCCGCTCGAGTGTGGCCTGCAACTGCGGGTGGGCGGCCAGGGTCCGTTCTGCGACCCCGGTTTGCAGGGCGGCAGCAACGGCGCGCTGCATCGCGACCTTCTTGAGCAGGATCAGTGGTTCCCTGCTGGAGTCATCCACCCTGACACCGCTCTCCTGCAGCTGGGCGACGATGGAGAAACCGGACTGCGCCGCAATGACGCCATGGGCGACGAGCTGCCGGCCATCCCAGCGAACCTGTCCGCCTTTTGGCTGGTAGAGGCTGTAGCTCTCGGTGAGCAGGCGCTTGGCGGGATCAGGTGCCCCGTGTCGCATGGGATAGACCCCTATGGTGCGAGCACGCTCTTCGCTGTAGCTCAGCTTGACGGCGGCATCGAGCTGGCCCTGGCTGACGAGGGAGAGGCAGCGTTTCCAGGGAAGGGGGGTGAGAATGATGGGGTGCCCGATCCGGTTTGCCACCTCCTTGAGGTGGAACTGCACTATCCCCTCGCCGGACATCAGCAACCAGGGAGGCGAATCACTGTTCTCCATGCAGGCACGAATGCTGCCGGGGGCGGCTATGACGCAGGTCGGCAGCAACCAGAGCAGCAGCGCCAGGCAGAGAGTGCGCAAGGGGAGCCTGCCTGACAGGGGAGAACCGGCGAGCCAGTCAGGGAGCGATGCCAAAGTCATCCCTCATCGGGTCATAGAGATAGGAGCGGTAGTCGGTGCTCTCGTCGGGCAACTGCGGGTTGGTCAGCCGGAAGATCTGGCGTGAATCGAGCCGGGCAAAGACCAGGGAAGGCTGGAAATGATGGCGCCAGAGGCGCTGCAGGGAGCCATCTTTCCAGGCCAGTTGCAGGCCGCGCAAAAGGCGCTCGCGCTCCTTGCTGTAGGTGGCGTGGCTATAGAGGGAGTGGATGAGCGGATAGAAGAGGGCGACATGGCTATCCACGGTCAGCCCCGGCAGGCCGGGTCTGTGGTTTTTCCACTCGCTCAATATCTCGTTGGCACCACGGCAGAAGAGATCGATCCGGCCACGGGCCACCAGGCGAAACAGTGACTCATAGTTATCCACCTCCTGCACTCTGAAGCCGTTGTAGCGCAGGATGTCGGCATCCCGCCAGCCTGTGCCCACCCCTTGCGTGAACTGCTGCAACTGGGACAGGGTGTGAACCCCGGCCAGGGCCTGGGCACGGGCGCTGCCGACAAAACAGACCCGGTAGCCGAGCACGCCCAGATCGATGGGGAAGGGGACCAGGGTGACGCCGGGTTGAGGGATCTCCTGGGGCCAGCTGTCGACGATGAAGAGGGCATTCTTGCCCGGCGTTTGCACTTCGAGCCGCATCCTCGCCTTGTTCATCCTGATGGCGTCGAGCAGTTCATAGTCGCCGTAATCGGGCCGTGTTTTCTCCAGCGCCAGCCTCATCGCCGCCCGGTAATAATTCATGCGGACATCCTGTTGGGTTTCCCCGGTGATCAGGGTGAAGCGGGTAGCCGCCATCGTGAGGGACGGGAGGGAAAGGAGGAGCAAAAGGAGCAGGGTTCGATGCATCTTGACCGGGTTCGGCAACGGGATTGTGCCCAGTATAGACGGGCCACTCCCGTCGACACAGCGCTATCAGGTTCTGGCAGATCTGACCTCTTGAGAAGGGGGTCATGCGGATTTCATCAAGAGACCCAGGCGACGACATAGCTGGCGCAGCGTCTGGTTGTCGAGGCAGCCAAAGCCGAGCAGCCACCCTTCCAGCGTCGGCGGGCCCAGGTAGAACTGGCCCAGATGACGCAGCCCCAGCCCGCAGGCGTTGGCGGCATCGGTCCAGCGCGCCTCGCCACCGGGGGGCAGCAGCACGGCGCACTGCAGGCCGGCGCCGCTGTGGATGGGGGTGAGCCCCGGGCAGTACTCGGCCAGTTCCGCCAGCAGCAGATCCCGTCTGCTCTGGTAGAGGAGGCGGCTCTGGCGCAGGTGGGTGGCGAAGTGCCCGCCCCGGATGAAGTCTGCCGTGACCGCTTGCAGCAACTGGTTGCTGTGGCCGTCGACGGCGGCCCGGGCGCGGCAGAAGGAGTCCATCAGCGGCCTGGGCAGCACCAGGTAGGCGAGGCGCAGCGAGCCGAACAGCACCTTGCTGAAGGTGCCCACATAGATCACCCGCCCCTGGCCGTCGAGCCCCTGCAGGGCGGGCAGGGGACGCTGATCATACTGGTACTCCCCGTCGTAATCGTCCTCCAGGATCCAGGCGCCGTGACGCTCTGCCTCGGCCAGCAGCGCCATGCGGCGGGGCAGGCTCATGGGGACGCCAAGGGGATACTGGTGTGCCGGGGTGCAGTAGATGAGGCGCGGCGCAGGATGATCCCCATGAGGGTTGAGTCCCTCTTCATCCACCGGCACCGGATGCACCCGGGCACCGGCGCTCTCCATGGCGGTGCGAGCCCCGGGATAACCGGGGTCTTCCACCCAGACGGTGTCACCGGCATCGATGAGCAATTGGGTGGCCAGCAGGATCCCCTGCTGGGAGCTGGTGAGGATCAGGATCTGATCCGGCTCGCACACCACGCCGCGTGACTGCACCAGATAGCTGCTGATGGCGGCGCGAAGTTCCCCAAGCCCCTGGGGATCCCCGTAGTTCATCCAGTCGCTGGCGCGCTGGCGCCACTGTTGCTGCATCAGCCGACCCCAGAGTGCCTGGGGGAAGAGACGGGGATCCGGCTGGCTGGAAGCAAAGGTGGTGCCCACCTCGGGCACGTCGTGACAGGCGCCACCCAGGGCCATCTCCTGACCGCGACGGGAGAGGCCCGCCGCTGACTGGGGCGGGCGCGGCGCGGGGCGCACCGCCGCCAGGGCGACAAAGCTGCCGGCGCCCACCTTGCGCACCAGATACCCCTCCGCCTCGAGCCGGCCATAGGCCAGTTCCACCGTGCTGCGGGAGATACCGAGATCCCGGGCCAGGAGACGGCTGGCGGGCAGGCGGCTGTGCAGGGGCAGGTGGCCCGCCAGGATGGCCTCGCGCAGGGTACGCACCAGTTGTTCGTGCAGGGGCAGATCCCCTTGCTGCTGGTTGGCGAAGAGCGTTGGCAGAACGGTCATGGTGTGCTCCCGTTGGCGCGGGGGTTGCGCCTCTTTCGAGGCAGGGATCCTACCCGCAGGGCATGGCGCGGCTGTGGGGCTGGCGACCGACGGGCAGAGCGGGTGGGGTGGATGGTCATGGTGGCGGCTCGATGAAATTGGTCTGCCCATATTGGCAAAATTGGTCGGCGTGGCAAGGCCATTTTGTCGCTACATTGGTGGTCACAGGGTGGCGCCAGCGGGCGGCACGGATTGGCAACACAAGGAGTCTGCATGTCGGAATACAGTGCCACCATCAGTTGGCAGCGGGGGGAGCACGAGCCCTTCGTCGATCAGCGTTACAGCCGGTCCCATGAGTGGGCGTTTGATGGCGGGGTCAGGGTGCCGGCCTCCTCCTCTCCCCATGTGGTGCCGCTGCCTTACTCGGTGGCGGAACATGTGGACCCGGAAGAGGCGTTTGTGGCGGCCCTCTCCAGTTGCCACATGCTCACCTTTCTCTGGCTGGCGGCGAAGGCGGGCTATCGGGTAGAGAGCTACCGGGACGAAGCGGTCGGCATCATGGCGAAAAACGGGCAAGGTCGCCTCGCCATGACCCGGGTCACCCTGCGTCCCAGGGTGATCTTCGGGGGAGAGCAGGAGCCCGCCCTGGCCGATCTGGAGCAGTTGCACCACCAGGCCCATGAGGAGTGCTTCATCGCCAACTCGGTCAACACCGTCGTCACCACAGAGATCGTCATCTAGTCATCAGGAGCGTTCAGGATGAGTCATGTATTGAGCACAGGGGTGGCAGGGGCCGCCGAAGCCAGCGCCTTTTTCGAGGCCCAGCTGAAGTTTCGTACCGATCCGGCGGATCTGGCCGCCGATCTGCTGGCCGGGGTGGCGGGGATCGTGGTCATCGATACCCGCTCCCCCGCACACTATGCCGAGGGGCACATTCCCGGCGCCATCTCCTTCCCCCACAGGACCATGACGGCGTCGACCACGGCGGTACTGGACCGAAACCTGGTGTATGTCTGCTATTGCGACGGCATCGGCTGCAACGGTTCGACCCAGGGGGCCTACAAGCTGGCGTCCCTCGGGTTTGAGGTCAAGGAGTTGATAGGGGGCCTGCACTGGTGGCGTCAGGACGGTTTCGCCGTCGCCACGGGCAGCGAGCCCGGAGTGCTGCTGGAAGGGGGAATTGCCTGTGCCTGTTGAACGTTGCAATGAGGGGGGCGATGCCTCCCTGTCCGGCGCCGCCCTTTTCAACGACTTTGGGCAGCCTCTGGGGCGTGCGCAGCCAGAATGGCGCGGCGCCGAGTTCCCTCCCCACCGCGCACTGCATGGCTGGGGCTGTCGTCTCGAGCCCCTTGATCCCGAGCGCCACCTGGGGGATCTGTGGCAGGCATTCAGTGCCGACAGCGGGGCCATGTGGACTTACCTGACCAGCGGCCCTTTCGCGGACGAGGTCGCCATGGGGGTCTGGCTGCGGGAGGTCGCCACCAAGCGGGATCCCCAGTTCTACGGCATCATCGACGAGGGGAGCGGACGGGCGCTGGGGCTGGCGAGCTACCTGCGCATCGATCCCCTGGCGGGCAGCATCGAGGTGGGCTGGCTGCACTTCTCCCCCGCCATGCAGCAGTCACGGCTGGCAACGGCGGCCATGGTGTTGATGATGGCCAATGCCTTTGCTCTGGGATACCGGCGCTACGAGTGGAAGTGCAATGCCCTGAACCTGCCTTCGCGCCAGGCGGCCCTGCGCCTGGGCTTTCACTATGAGGGGACCTTCCGTCAGGCGCGGGTGGACAAGGGACACAACCGGGATACGGCCTGGTTCTCCGTCATCGACAGCGAGTGGCCCGCCCTGAAAGGGTGCTTCGAGCGCTGGCTGGAGGACGGCAATTTCGACCATGCCGGGCGTCAGCGTCGCCGACTCTCCGAACTGACCGCCGCCTGCCGCTCTGGGGCGTGTTGAGGGCGGCAGATCACCCGCCGGGATGGGCGGCTCCCGGTCGGGTTCCTTGGGCGCTTCGCACGCAAGGCGCCAGATCCGACATCCAGACGCAAGAGGCGCCAGTCATGGCGCCTCTTTTGTTTGTTCAGTCGTGATGATCGCCGATGGGGGCCGCAATCCAGTTCATCAGCCGGACCATGTCCCCGGGGGCCACGCCGACCGAGAGCCCCCGCTTGCCACCGCTCACCAGGATCTCGTCGAAGGCCATGGCGGAGTCGTCCAGCACGGTGGGCAGCAGCTTCTTCTGGGCCAGGGGACTGATGCCGCCCACCTTGTAGCCGGTCAGCTTTTCGGCTTCCGCCGGCTTCATCATCTCCACCTTCTTGAGCCCGGTGGCCTTGGCGAGCTGCTTGAGGCTGCACATGCCCGAGGAGGGCACGATGGCCACCACCGCCTGCTTGTCGTGATGGGCGAGCAGGGTCTTGAACACCTGCGCCTGGGGCAGACCCAGCTGGGTAGCGGCATGCTTGCCGAAGTCGTCGTGGGCTTCGCACTCGTAGGGGTAGAGCCTGTGGGGGATCTTGAGCTTTTTCAGCAAGTTGATGGCGGGTGTCATGGGGTCTCCTCGAACCGTGGCAAGGCCAGACAGTCTGCGCCCGGGAGCCGGATGTGGCAAGAACCAGTCTTCACACCCAATCGGGGCCTGTGTTAGCGTAACCGGGTGCCGGATCCTATGATTTGGGCACTTGTCCCCGCATTCCAATGCAATGCGCCGGCGATCGAAAGGAATCGTAGCCATGAATACCACAGCACTTTGCGCTCGCGATATCGACGCGATGGATCGATATGAGACCCTCGCCAGGCTGACCGCCCTTGATCGGGCCTATGGCATGGTCGAGTTCGATCTCGATGGTCGCATGGTGTCGGTCAATCCCCTGTTTTGCGACATGCTGGGTTATCCCCCCGAAGCGCTGGTGGGCCAGTCCCATCTCATGCTCTTGCCGCCGGATCTGCAGGCCGAGCATGAGCTCTTCTGGCAGAGGGTATTGGGTGGCGAGATCCAGTCGGGGGAGTTTCGCCGGGTCAGGCAAGGTGGCAACCCCCTCTGGCTCCATGCCACCTACATGCCCGTGACCGACGAGGCAGGCATCCTGCTGGGGGTGGTCAAGCTGGCGCACGACATTACCTCGGCTGTGATGGCCAAGCAGCGGGTCGAGCAGCAGAGCCAGCTGTTTGACATCGTGGTGGCCGCTCACCAGAGTTTTCTGCTCGATCGCAATCTCGGCTCCGCCTGCGACACCGTCTTCGAGCGGCTGCTGAGCGTGAGCGAAAGCTCCTATGGTTTCATCGGCATCATTCAGTATGAGGATGGCCGCCCCAGTCTCTATGTCCCCTCCATCTCCAATGTCTCCTGGGATGAGGCGACCCATGCCTGGTATGAGCAGCAGCGCCAGAGCCGGGGCGGGCTCATCTTCAGCAAGCTCGACAACCTGTTTGGGCACGTGGTGACCCACAATACCCTGGTGTGCTGCAACGATCTGCCGAGCCATCCAGCCAGTCGCGGTGTCTCCCCCCGTGGTCATCCACACCTGGAGAGCTTCCTCGGCATTCCCATCCGCCACAAGGGAGAGGCGATCGGCATGATCGCCCTGGCCAACCGCCCGGGTGGCTTTGACGAGACCCATGTCAGCCTGCTCGAGCCCCTCACCACGGCCCTTGGCACCCTTATCCACGCCCGCAACCTGGAGGACGAGCGCAGCCGCATGGAGCGGGTGCTGCGCTTCAACGCCGAGCACGACTTCTTGACCAAGCTGCCCAACCGCAGCAGCTTTTTCCAGCAGGCAAACGTGTTGCTGGATCACGTCCAGCACCATCCCGCCGAAGGGGAGGCCTGCTGCCTGGCCTTGATAGATATCGACTTCTTCAAGCAAATCAATGATGTATATGGACACCTTGCCGGAGATGCCGTGCTGGCGTCGCTGGCGGGGCTCCTGATGCAGGCGGTGCGCAGCAAGGATCTGGTGGCGCGATTTGGCGGGGAGGAGTTCATCCTGCTGCTGCGGGGCACGACCCTGGAGGAGGCCCACACCATCATGGAGCGCATCCGGCGCCAGGTGGAGCAGCACACCTTCCTGTACCAGCACCAGGCGATCACCGTCACCATCAGCGTGGGGCTCACGCCTTATCAGATGAGTTACAGGCGCATGGATGACTGGCTTCAGTGCGTGGACCAGCGACTTTATGAGGCAAAACGTCGGGGTCGCAACCAGGTCTCCTGATGAGAGGCCATATCGCGAAATAAAACAGGGCGCCATCATGGCGCCCTGTTTGTTGTGGATGTTTTTTTCCCTTAGAGGGGGCTGTGCTGGCGGCAATATCGGGATCCCCGTGCCCGGCAGAGATGAAAAAGGGCGCCGGGGCGCCCTTGTTTGCAACGGTCCGGGATCAGCCGGTGTTGCGCATGCCGGCGGCGATGCCGGCGATGGTGACCATCAGCGCCTGATCCAGCTCGGGGTGCAGGGTCTCCGGGTGGTTGCGGGAGCGATTGAGCAGCTCGGCCTGCAGCACGTTGAGCGGGTCTGTGTAGGGGTTGCGCAGCTTGATGGACTCCTTGATCCAGGGCTGATCGTCCAGCAAGTCGCCCTGCGGGCGCAGTTTCAGCACCACCTCGATGGAGTCGGCAAGCTCCTGACGCAGCTGCTTGCCGAGTGCCCACAGGTTCTCCGGCACCAGGCGGGTGTCATAGTATTCAGCCAGCCAGAGGTCGGCCTTGAGGAACACCATCTCCAGCATTTCGAGACGGGTGCGGAAGAAGGGCCACTGGCGGCTCATCTCGTCCAGCACGCTCTTCTGGCCGTCGTCGATGGCCTGTTGCAATCCCTTGTGGGCGCCGAGCCAGGCCGGCAGCATCAGCCGGTTCTGGGTCCAGGCGAAGATCCAGGGGATGGCGCGCAGGCTTTCGACACCGCCGTTGGGCTTGCGCTTGGCGGGGCGGGAACCGAGCGGCAGCTTGCCGAGCTCCATCTCCGGGGTGGCGGCACGGAAGTAAGGCACGAAGTCCGGGTGACCGCGCACGATACTGCGGTAGTGATCGCAGGAGACAGACGCCAGCTGCTCCATCACGGCGCGCCAGCTCTCTTTCGGCTTGGGCGGCGGCAACAGGTTCCCCTCCAGCACGGCGCTGGTGTAGAGGTTCAGGCTCTGAATGGCCACCTTCGGCAGGCCGAACTTGAAGCGGATCATCTCCCCCTGTTCGGTGACCCGCAGGCCGCCGCGCAGGGATCCCGGGGGTTGGGAGAGGATCGCCTGATGGGCGGGGGCGCCGCCACGGCCGACGGTACCGCCGCGGCCATGGAACAGGGTGAGGCGGATGTTGTTGGCTTCAGCCAGCGCCACCAGGGATTCCATGGCGGCGTACTGGGCCCAGCCAGCGGCCATCATGCCCGCATCCTTGGCGGAGTCGGAGTAGCCGATCATCACGTACTGACGGCCCTGGATGTAACCGCGATACCAGTCCACCGACAGCAGGCGTTCCATCACGGCGGTGCCCGCCATCAGGTCTTCCTGGGTCTCGAACAGCGGGGCAACCGGCATGCGGAACTTGCAGCCAGCTTCCTTCAGCAACAGCTGGACCGCCAAGACATCGGACGGGGCACCGGCCATGGAGATGATGTAGATGCCGAACGCATCGGGGTCGTGCTGGGCGATGACGCGACAGGTGTCGATGGTCTCGCGGGTCTCGGCACTGGGATCCCAGTCGCTCGGGATGAGGGGGCGGCGGGAGTTAAGCTCGCGCAGCAGGAAGGCCTGCTTGTCCTCTTCGCTCCACTCGGCGTAGTCGCCCACACCCAGGTAGCGGGTCAGCTCGGAGAAGACCTGGCCGTGACGCTCGCCATCCTGACGGATGTCCAGCTTGACCAGGTGGATGCCGAAGCAGGCCAGCTTGCGCAGCACGTCCAGCAGCATGCCGTCGGCGATGTTGCCCATGCCGCAGGCGTGCAGGGAGTGGTAGCAGAGCTCCAGGGGCTCGCGCAGCTGGGCGGTGCTCTTGACCAGATCCCGGCTCTCGCTCGCCTGGCCCTGTACCTTGGCGGTCAGGTACTCCTGGGTCTCGCGCAGCTGCTCGCGCAGCTCACGCACCAGGGCGCGATAGGGTTCCGGGTTATCACCGACCCGGGCACGCACGGCGTCGGTGCAATCGGCCATGGAGAGCTCGGAGGTAAGCTCCTTGATGTCCTTGTAGAACAGGCTCACCGCCATCCAGCGGCCCAGCTCCAGCACTTCGGCGGTCACCTTGGCGGTGACGAAGGGGTTGCCGTCGCGGTCACCGCCCATCCAGGAGGTGAACTTGACCGGCGCGGCGTCCAGCGGCAGCCGCACACCCAGATGGTGTTGCAGGCGCTCGTCCAGATTGCGCATGAATTCGGGGATGGCCGGCCACAGGCTGTTTTCCACCACGGCGAAGCCCCACTTGGCTTCGTCCACCGGGGTCGGGCGCTGTTCGCGGATCTCGTTGGTGTGCCAGGCCTGGTTGACCAGTTGCTCGATGCGACTCTGGATCTTGTCCCGCTCGCGGGGCAGCAGATCGGAGAGTTCCAGGGCCTCGAGGCAGTCGTTGAGCTGCACGTGCTTGTGGATCAGGGTACGACGGGTCACCTCGGTGGGGTGAGCGGTCAGCACCAGATCGATGTCCAGCTCGCGCACGGCCTGGATGATGGCCTCCTGGGACAGGTTGGAGGCTTTCAGCTTGTCGAACATCTGCTCCAGCGGGTCCGGGGTGCAGACCTGCTCTTCGCAGCGACGGGAGATGGTGTGGAACTGCTCCGCCACGTTCGCCAGGTTGAGGAACTGGCTGAAGGCACGGGCCACGGGCAGCAGTTCGTCATCGGAGAGGGTACGCAGGGTGTCGAGCAGGCGCTCTCTGTCTGCCTCGTTTCCCTTGCGGGAAGACTTGGCCAGCTGGCGAATGGTCTCAATCTTGTCGAGGAAGGCCTGCCCCTGATGATCCTTGATGGATTTACCCAGCAGTTGGCCCAACATGCCTACGTTGGCCCGTAGTGCGGCGTACTTTTCGTTCATTCCACATCCTTATTTTGTTGGTGCCTCCTGACCTTCCAGGCGGGAGGCGACCTCACTTATTGTTGTGCGATTACAACATATGCTCCGTCATCTTAGGGGGACAATCTACCCAGATTGTCTGCGCAAGGTCAAATAACAAGCCGATTCAGAACATGTATTTCCCTCACCTGTCCCAAGGCACCTGTCATGTAACTTACTTACATCCCTATTTGGCTAGACGCAGAAGCGCCGGATCAGGTGCTGCAGCACCGCCGTGGTCGGTTTGACGAACGACAGATCCAGGTATTCATCGGGCTGGTGGGCCTGGGTGATATGGCCTGGGCCCATCACTATGGTCTCGCAACCCAGCTGCTGGATAAAGGGGGCTTCGGTGCAATAGTTCACGGACTCGGCGGCCCGGCCGCTCGCCTTTTCCGCCTCCCGCACCAGCTCGGAGTCATCGGCGCAGGCGTAGGCGGGGATCGGCTCGTGCAGGTGCTGCAGGTGCAGGCAGCCCGGCTGGTGAATTTCGATGGGGGAGAGCGCCTCTTTCAGCATGCCCATCAGCTCGTCGGGACCCACCTGCGGGGTGGGACGCATGTCGATGTGCAGCTCGCAGCAGCCGCAGATGCGGTTCGGGCTGTCTCCCCCCTGGATGTAGCCGAGGTTCAGGGTGGGCTGGGGCACGGCGAAACGGTGATCCGCGTACTTCTCCTTCAGATCCTGCTGGAGTCTGAGCACCTGACCCATGGCCTTGTGCATGATCTCCATGGCATTGACGCCGTTGGCGGGATCCGAACTGTGGCCGCTTCGGCCTGTGATGCGAATGGCTTCCGACATGTGGCCCTTGTGGGCCACCACGGGCACCAGCCCGGTGGGTTCGCCGATCACCGCATAGTCGGGTTTGAGTTCGGCTGCGGCGGCGATGGCGCGGGCCCCGGCCATGGTGGTCTCTTCATCGGCGGTGGCCAGGATGCGCAGCGGCTTGCTCAGGGTCTTGAGGTCGACCTCCTTGAGCGCTTCCACGATAAAGGCGAAGAAGCCCTTCATGTCGATGGTGCCGAGCCCGTACAGGCGGTTGCCCTCTTCGGTCACCTTGAAGGGATCCTTTGTCCAGGCTCCTTCATCGAAGGGAACCGTATCCGTGTGACCTGCGAGCAGCAGCCCCCCTTCTCCCTGACCATAGGTCGCCACCAGGTTGAACTTGCCCGGCAGATCCGGCAGGGCCGTCACCTCGCACTGGAATCCAAGCTGGCCGAACCAGTCGGCCAGCAGCCGGATCACCGCCTCGTTGCTCTGATCCCAGCGAGTATCCGTGCTGCTGATAGAGGGAATCGCAATAATATTCTTATAAAGTGAAAAAAAATCCAGTTTGGCCATCAGCTCCTCCTTGCGTCCCCGGAGTGTTTCTGTTAGAAAATACAAATGCAAAGTGAGTGCATGAATATTCTTTTCGAGTGCTCATCGACAAGGCCTCTAGTTGTAAGGGAAAGTTAATGTTCTGTCACCTGATCTGTAACCGACGACGCATATCCGCCTGAATTGCCCCTCCGCACTCGTTGCATCAAAGGGGCGATAGCCGACCCCTTGCACCGCAGCACCATGCTGTGAATTTCGAACCCAGACTTGGAATACTCAAACATGCTTAAGACCGTTATCGTCGGTGCCAGTGGCTACGCGGGGGCCGAACTGGCCGCTCTGGTCCAGAACCATCCACAACTCGAGCTGTTCGGCCTCTATGTTTCCGCCGGCAGCCAGGACGCCCACAAGCGCTTCTCTTCCCTGCATCCCCAATGGGTGGGCAAGCTGGATCAGCCGCTGCTGCCCCTGGACGAAGACGGCATGACCCGGATCCTGACCCAGGCCGATCTGGTGGTGCTGGCCACTGCTCACGAGGTGAGTGCGGAACTCGCGCCCAAGTTCCTGGCCAAGGGGTTGCCGGTGTTCGATCTCTCCGGTGCCTTCCGGGTCAACGATCAGCAGTTCTACTCCTCCTTCTACGGCTTCACTCACGAGAATGAGCAGTGGCTGGAGCAGGCCGCCTACGGTCTGGCCGAGTGGAATGCCGATGCTGTCAAGGCCGCCCAGCTGATTGCCGTGCCGGGATGCTACCCGACCGCCTCCCTGTGCGCCCTCAAGCCGCTGCAACAGGCCGGGCTGATTGCTCAGGGATGGCAGCCCATCATCAATGCGGTTTCCGGCGTCTCCGGGGCCGGTCGCAAGGCCGCCATCAACACCAGTTTCTGCGAAGTGAGCCTCAATCCCTACGGCACCTTCAATCACAGGCACCAGCCGGAGATCAGCCACCACCTTGGCAAGGAGGTGCTGTTCCAGCCCCACCTCGGCAACTATGTGCGGGGCATCCTGGCCACCATCTATGTGCAACTGGCGGAAGGGGTGACGCACACCCAGGTGGATCAGGCCTACCTCAAGGCCTACGAAGGCAAGCCCCTGGTACGCCTCACCGGCCAGATGCCCTCCATCCGCGGCGTGGCGAGCACACCCTACTGCGACATCGCCTGGCAGCAGCAGGGCAACATGCTGGTGGTGGTTTCTGCCATCGACAACCTGCTCAAGGGGGCCGCCTCGCAAGCCATGCAGTGCATAAATATCAAGTTTGGTTTTGAACCGGCCACCGGCCTGATTTAACGCTTTAAGAAAGGATCGAGAAGATGGACAAGCAGACGCTGGTAATCAAGTTGGGTGGTGCCCTGATCGAGAACGACGAGGCCCTGACCGCCCTGTTCGCCACCCTGAAGACCTTCCTGGATGATCAGCACCGTCCTCTGGTGCTGGTGCACGGTGGTGGCTGCCTGGTGGACGACCTGCTCAAGGGGCTGGGCATGACCTCCACCAAGAAGAACGGCCTGCGGGTGACCCCGTTCGAGCAGATCCCCGTGATTGCCGGTGCCCTGGCCGGGACCGCCAACAAGATGATGATGGCCAAGGCCATCTCCACCGGCATTCCTGCTGTGGGTCTGTGCCTCGCCGACGGCGGTCTGTGCCAGGTGACCCAGCTCGATCCGGATCTCGGTGCGGTCGGTGACTGCAAACCGGGCAACCCGGCGCTGGTGGCCGGCATCCTGGGGCAGGGCTTCCTGCCGGTGGTGAGCTCCATCGGCATTACCGCCAACGGACAGATGATGAACGTCAATGCGGATCAGGCGGCCACCGCCATTGCCGAGGCGCTGGGCGCCGATCTGGTGATGCTGTCGGATGTGAGCGGCATTCTGGATGGCAAGGGCAAGCTGGTGCCGCAACTGGACAAGCAGAGCGCGCTGGACCTGATGGAGAAGGGAGTTATCACGGACGGCATGGCCGTCAAGGTGAAAGCCGCCCTGCACGCCGCAGAAACCCTGGGCAAGCCGGTCTGTGTCGCCAGCTGGCGCTACCCGGATCAGCTGCTCAAGCTGCTGGCTGGCGGCGCGGTCGGCACCCAGGTCACCCTCTGATCTCCACCGGGAAAAGGACAATCCGATGCAACATCTTCTGAAAGACAGTGATTTAAGCAAGGCCCAGATCGAGGCGCTGCTGGCGCTTGGCAAGGCGGTCAAGGCCGATCCGAAGAAATACAGCCAGGCCCTGGCGGGCAAGAGCGTGGTCACCCTGTTCGAGAAGCCCTCCCTGCGTACCCGGGTCACCTTCGACATCGGCATCGCCAAACTGGGGGGTCACAGCGTCTATCTGGATCAGCAGAACGGCGCGCTCGGCAAGCGGGAGTCGGTGAAGGATTTCGCCAGCAACCTGTCCCGCTGGTGTGACGCCATCGTCGCCCGGGTGTTCGATCACCAGACTCTGGTCGAGCTGGCCGAGTTCGGCTCGGTGCCTGTGGTCAACAGCCTGTGCAACCTCTACCACCCCTGCCAGGGGCTGGCGGATTTCATGACCATCAGCGAGCACTACAGCGACCTGTCCAAGGTGAAGCTGGCCTATCTCGGCGATGGCAACAACGTGAGCCACTCCCTGCTGCTGCTGGGGGCGACCCTCGGTACCGACGTGACCCTGGTCTGCCCGAAAGGCCATGGCCCGGATACCCAGATCTTCCTGCAGGCCCAGGCGCTGGCAGCTCAATCTGGCGCGACCATACATATCAGCGATGATGTCGCGGATATCGAAGGCTTTGACGTGGTTTATACCGATACCTGGGTTTCCATGGGTGACAACACACCAATGGAGCAGGTAAAAGATATCTTCATGCCTTATCAGATCAACCAGGCCCTGCTCGATCGGACCGGCATCCAGCATGTGCTGCACTGCCAGCCGGCCCACCGGGAGCTGGAGATCACCTCGGAGGTCATGGACGGCCCAGCCTCCCTCATCATGGATGAGGCAGAAAACCGGATGCATATCCAGAACGCCGTGCTGCTGACCCTGTTCGGACAGGGCCAGAAGTAATCTGGCAACCGACCCGGAATCACCCCTTTTTATCGAATCATCACGGAGAGAAGTAAATGAGCGGAATCAACAAGATCGTACTGGCTTACTCGGGCGGACTGGATACCTCGGCCATCATTCCCTGGCTGAAGGAGCACTATGACGCTGAAATCATCGCCTTCGTTGCCGACGTGGGCCAGGAGCGTGACGATCTGGAAGGGATCGAGCAGAAGGCCATCGCCTCCGGCGCGGTCAAGTGCATCGTCAAGGATCTGCGGGAAGAGTTCGTCAAAGAGTACGTCTACCCGACCCTGAAGACCGGTGCAGTCTATGAAGGCACCTACCTGCTGGGCACCTCCATGGCCCGTCCGGTGATCGCCAAGGCGATGGTCGAGGCTGCCCTGGCGGAAGGGGCTGATGCCATCTCCCACGGTTGCACCGGCAAGGGCAACGACCAGGTGCGGTTCGAAGGGGCGGTAGCTGCCCTGGCTCCCCAACTGAAAGTGATCGCCCCGTGGCGGTTGTGGGACATGCGTTCCCGGGAAGATCTGCTGGCCTATCTGGAAGCCCGCAACATCCCCTGCAAGGCGACCCTGAAGAAGATCTACAGCCGCGACGCCAACGCCTGGCACATCTCCACCGAGGGTGGCGAGCTGGAGAGCACCTGGAACGAGCCGTCCGAAGCCGTCTGGCAGTGGACCGTCTCTGCAGAGGATGCCCCGAACGAGCCGGAATACGTCAAGCTGACCGTGGCCAAGGGCGAAGTGGTGGCCGTTGACGACCAGCCGCTCAGCCCACACCAGATCCTGACCACCCTGAACGAGCGTGCCGGCAAGCACGGCGTGGGCCGGATCGACATCACCGAGAACCGGATGGTGGGCATGAAGTCCCGTGGCTGCTACGAGACCCCGGGTGGTACCGTGATGGTTGCCGCACTGCGCGCCGTGGAAGAGCTGGTACTGGACAGACCGACCCGCGCCTGGCGGGAGAAGCTGGGTGCCGAGTTCTCCCACCTGGTGTATGACGGTCGCTGGTTCACCCCGCTGTGCAAGGCCATTGTCGCCTCCGCCAACGCCATCGCCGAGGAGCTCGACGGTGAAGTGGTGCTGAAGATGTACAAGGGTCAGGTCACCGCGGTGCAGAAGAAGTCGCCGAACAGCCTCTACTCCGAAGACTTCGCCACCTTCGGTGCCGACGAAGTGTACGACCAGAGCCATGCCGAAGGCTTCATCCGTCTCTACACCCTGGCGAGCCGGATCCGCGCCATGAAAGAGCAGCATCAAGCCATCGGTGGCGACCATACCCACGGCTAAGCAAGCGCTATCACCCGTTGATACGAGGGGGCATGGCCCCCTCTTTTACAGGCAGAGAGGCCCTTTGCCGTCATCATCGGGTGTGACAAGAGCGGCTGCGCCCTGGTCGCTTCTGTGAGATAACAGGCTCGCAGAAAAACAGGGCAAGATTTCAAGTTCGACGGCGCAAGGCGCCGTCGACAACGCATTCAAGGAGAGCAGTATGGCACTTTGGGGTGGACGCTTCAGTCAGGGAGCCGATAGCCGGTTCAAGCAGTTCAACGATTCGCTGCGGTTCGACTACCGTCTGGCGGAGCAGGATATTCAAGGCTCCATGGCCTGGGCCAAAGCGCTGGTCAAGGTGGGGGTGTTGACCGAGGGTGAGCAGGCTCAGTTGCAGCAGGCGATGGAGGTACTGCTCGCCTCCGTGCAGCAGGATCCCCAGCAGATCCTGAACTCGGACGCCGAAGACATCCACTCCTGGGTCGAGAGCCAGCTCATCGCCGCCGTCGGCGATCTTGGCAAGAAGCTGCACACCGGCCGCTCGCGCAACGATCAGGTCGCCACCGACCTGAAACTCTGGTGCAAGGCGCAGGGTGAGCTGCTGCTCGGCTCCATCACCGCCCTGCAACAGGGGCTGGTGGCCTCCGCCCGTGCCAACCAGGCTGCGGTGCTGCCCGGTTACACCCACCTGCAGCGTGCCCAGCCGGTCACTTACGCCCACTGGGCCCTGGCCTATGTGGAGATGCTGGAGCGGGACCATTCCCGTCTGCAGGATGCCCTCAAGCGCCTCGACACCAGCCCGCTTGGCTGCGGCGCCCTGGCGGGCACCGCCTATGCCATCGACCGCGAAGCCCTGGCGCTCGACATGGGCTTTGCCGGCGCCACCCGCAACAGCCTGGATTCGGTCTCCGACCGGGATCACGTGGTGGAGCTGATGCACGTGGCGTCCCTCTCCATGACCCACCTGTCGCGCTTTGCCGAAGACCTCATCTTCTACAACACCGGCGAGGCGGGCTTTGTCGAGCTGTCTGACGCCGTCACCTCCGGCTCGTCTCTGATGCCCCAGAAGAAGAACCCGGACGCGCTGGAGCTCATTCGTGGCAAGACCGGCCGGGTGGTCGGCGCCCAGATGGGTATGTTGATGAGCCTCAAGGCGTTGCCGCTGGCCTATAACAAGGACATGCAGGAAGACAAGGAAGGATTGTTCGACGCCCTCGACACCTGGCACGACTGCCTCGATATGGCGGCGCTGGTGCTGATCGATCTGAAGGTCAATGGCGAGCGGACCAAGGCGGCGGCCCAGGGCGGCTATGCCAACGCCACCGAGCTGGCGGACTATCTGGTGGCCAAGGGCATCCCGTTCCGTGAGGCGCACCATATCGTCGGCGAGACCGTGGTCTATGCGATCCAGGTGAAAAAGCCCTTGGAAGAACTCTCCCTCCCCGAGTTCCAGCGCTTCAGCCCCGTGGTGGGGGAGGATGTTTACCCGAACCTGGAGCTGGAAGCGACTCTGGCCAAGCGGGTCGCCAAGGGAGGCGTCGCTCGCGAGCAGATAGAGGCAGCCCTCACCGCCGCCGAAGCCTGGCTGGCCAAACGGGCGGGTTAAGCCAACCGGCTCGCCATTGGAATTAGAAGGCAGAACGGCAACCCCAGGGTTGCCGTTTTTTTATGGGCACGCCTCGGCGCCGTGGGGCGCGTTGACCAGGCGCTGTTCAGCCCCTGTGTCCGGCGCTGGCCTGATGCACGGCGTCCGTGAGCAGTCGTTGCAACTGGCTCCTGGCCTCGTCGGTTTCATGGCTGGCAGTGAGCAGCACCACCCCCAGGGTGCCCGGTGAGGGCAGCACGCCGCCGAGGGTGGCGAGACTGGCCGGCATGCCGATGGGGGAACGCACCGTGATTCCTAGCCCGGCCTGCACGGCGGCCCAGATCCCGCCCAGGCTCTGGCTGGTGAAGGCGATCCGCCAGGGGATCCCGGCATCGTCGAGGGCGCGGATGGCCCGTGCCCGCATCAGGCAGGGGGCATCGAAGAGCACCAGGGGCAGGGGCTCCCCGCGCGCGAGCAAAGGGGCGAGGTCCCACTCGGGGTGGGCAATCCAGGCCAGTTGCACCACCTCGATGAGGGGAAGATCCTCCCGCTCTCCCTGTGGCTGCCAGGCGAGAGCCATGTCGAGGGTGCCCTCCCTGATCCCCTGCACCAGGGCCCCGTTGCGATCGATGCGGGTTGTCATGCGCAGGGCCGGGTGCTGACGACAGAGGGGCCCCAGCACGGCGGGGAGCAAAGATTCACCGAAGTCCTCCTGCACCCCGAGCCGGATCTCCCCTTGCAGCAATTCCCCTTTGAGGGCGAGCACGGCTTCGTCATTGAGCGCCAGCAGCCGCTTGGCGTAGCCCAGCAGGCGCTCACCGCTGGCAGTCGGCACCAGGTGACGTCCCTGCTTCATGACCAGATCGGTGCCGCACTGCTGTTCGAGTTTTTTCAACTGGGCGCTGACCGCCGAGGTGGAGCGGCACAGCCGCTGCGCCGCCAGCGCAAAGCTGCCGCACTCCAGCCCCAGCACGTAGCTGCGCAGGGCATCGAGATCCAGGCTGGGGGGAAGGGGTGACATAACTATCCTTATAATCGGGATGATTGGTCTTGAATATTTCGATTTTTTAAATTGTAGCAGTGAGGGAGAGTGGCTTCATCCACCAAGGAGATTGCCATGACACCCGATGTTCCCGATCGCGCCACCCTGGCGCAGCTTGCCCCCCGACTCGCCCGACTGGCGGAAGAGACGCTGTTTGGCGATATCTGGCAGCGCCCCACCCTCTCGGCACGCGAGCGCAGCCTGATCACCCTGGCCATCCTGGCGTCACTGGGCCGGGTGCAACAACTGCCCTGGCATATTGCATTCGCCCGGCAAAACGGCCTGTCCCGGGATGAGCTGGAAGAGCTGTTTACCCATCTTGCCTTCTACGCCGGTTTGCCCGCCGCAGTGACGGCCGTGGGCTATCTGCCCCCCCGCGAGGAGGTGACCCCATGCCGCTGACCCGCATCACCCTGTGCGAGGGGATGAGCGACGCACACCTGCAGCAACTCAGCGCCCTCTACCACCAGACCCTGGTGGAGGTGTTCGAGGTGCCGCTGGAGGATAAATTCCAGATCCTCGAGATCTTGCCTGCCAGTGCGCTCATCTATGACCCCCACTACCAGACCGGCCGCCGGGACCAAGGTTTCATCCTCTTCCAGATCCTGGCGGGCAAGGTGCGCAGCACCGCGACCAGGGAGCGGCTTTATGCACGTCTCGCCGAGCGCCTTGAGGCCGAGCTTGGGATCCATCCCGACAACCTCATGGTGGTGATCCAGCAGAACGATGCCGAGGCGTGGAGTTTCGGCCAGGGCCGGATGTTCAGACAGGAGGTGGCCTCATGATCGCCATGCACTACCGATTCACCCTGCCCGCAGACTACGACATGGCGCTGATCGAGCAGCGGATCGCCAGCAATGGCGCCAGACTGGACGGCTTTCCCGGTCTGTTGTTCAAGGCCTATCTCTACAGCCGTCAGGACGATGGGGCCCTGCCGGGGCAGGAGAACCGCTATGCCCCCTTCTATGTGTGGCACAGCGCCGAGGCGATGCACCGATTCCTGGCAAGCGAGGGATTCGCGGCGCTCACCCGGCATTTCGGCTGGCCCCGCATCGAGACCTGGCATCTGCTGCGGGCGCCGGATCCGGCCTCCCTCGACGGGGCTTGCATGGCCAGGCTGCGGCGTACCAAGGTCGCTTCCCACGACCAGCTGGCCGACCTGCAGGGCGAGGCTATGGTGAGCGGCTGGGATCTCACCCGATGGGAATGGCTGGAGGCGGATTTTCTCCCGTCCCTCTCATCGCCCTTGCCTGGCGGGGGCGAGATCTACCGTATCGGCTATCTGGCGAAGGGGGGCGGGGTGTAAATTGGAATTATCTTTGTCATTGATGTTGTTTTTCCATTCACTTTGGCTGTGAAAGTGATATTCGCATCGTGAACATAGGGTGTTATATCTCGCTTGTGGATGATGATGTGGAGTTGCATCCACCTGCTGCAATGAACTGGCTCAGTGGGGCACATTCGGGGTGACGGCCCGCGCCGAGCAGGGCATGATCCCGCTGCAATGCGTATGGACGCGTCAACCGGATCAAGGAGTTCCCATGTACCTGCCACCCCATTTCGCCGTTACCGACCCCGAGGCGCTGCACCAGCTGATGCAGGCGCACCCCCTGGGGGCCCTGATCACCTGTGGTGAAGGGGGGTTGGATGCCAACCACCTGCCGTTCGAGTTCGATGGGGAGCAGGGGGCCCACGGGGTGCTGCGGGCCCATGTGGCCCGCAACAACCCACTCTGGCAGGAGGTGAAAGACGGCGACGAGGTGCTGGTGATCTTCCGCGCCGCCGAGGGTTATATCTCCCCCAGTTGGTATCCGGGCAAGCAGGTGCATCACCAGCAGGTGCCCACCTGGAACTATGCCGTGGTGCACGCCCATGGACGTATCCGGGTGAGGGACGATGCCCGCTTCGTGCGTCGCCTGCTCGCGACCCTGACCCGTACCCACGAGGCGGGAGAGTCCATTCCCTGGAAGATGGCGGATGCACCGAGAGACTATCTCGAGACCATGGTGCAGGCTGTGGTGGGCATAGAGATCGAGATTGAGCGGCTGGTCGGCAAGTTCAAGCTGGGTCAGAACAAGGAGGCGGCGGATCGCCTGGGAGCGGCCAATGCCCTGCAGGAGCGCGGGCAGAGCGCGCTGGCCGGCGCCATGCTGAACCCGCCCCCTTCACAGACCTAGCGTGACATCTTGAGATTCGGCCCGACAAAAACGGCAACCGTCTGGTTGCCGTTTTTCATGGTTCCACTCCCGCTCACGCGCTGGCATTGAGCAGCTTGCCGACGCCTTCCCCCGGGCCCTGGGGCAGGGCTTGCTTGAAGGCGTAGAGCAGCTGATCAAGGTTGAGGTCGCTGTTGCCGAGGGAGCCCTTGAGAGTGTCGAGCTCGCTCTGCAGCGCATTGAGGCGGGTGCTCTGGGTGCCGTCTGCCAACTGGGTGCGGGCGGCATCGATGGCCTGGGGCAGCGACTGGCCCGAGGATTCCTGGCCCAGGGTCTGCATCAGCGCCCCCATGAAGTGGTTGATGGCAGGGCGGTTCTGCTCGCTGTCAGCCTCCTGGATGCCAAGGCGCTGGAACAGGCTCTGCACCGTGGGGGCAAGGTGCTCTTCCTGCACGGCAGGCTCGGTCTGGGCGGGCGGCGTGCCGTCGCCCAGCAGCTTGCTGCCGAGCTTGATGGCAAGGGAGGCGAGGGGAAGCAGGGTGCCGATGGCGATCATGATGTCACTCTCCGTACGACTGATGTCATGACGGAGCAGGGAACGGGCCAGCTTGGCGAGCATTCAGCCGAAAAATGGCAGGGGATTGATCCTGCTGTAAATTTCGTTTTGCCAGGCAGAGGGCGAGCGGGTGCGAACGGGGGCGGCGGCAAACCCTTGCAGCCCGGGGGCTGGTTGGTTTGCCACCCGGCTTGCCGGATCAGAGATCCTTGAACGGGCGGCGTTTCTCCTCTTCGATGACGATGGCCTCCAGATTGGCGATGCGCTCCTGCAACTCCTTGATGATCATGTCCTGCTTGCCAAGACGGTCGGTAATGCGGGCATCCCCCATCTGGTAGCGGGCGCGCTTGGTGAGATAGCTGAACGACACGCTGATAAAGACGATCAGAACGATACCTGTCCACATGGTCATGAATGACTCCTTTCAATATTTGAACGAGAGGATCTGTCTCCCGTGCTGTCGTTGTCTCATACCCAACCTTGGGCGGCAATGCCCGCCCGGTCATCTCCTGTCTGCGCCGTATTGCCGGAGTAAGTCAAAGCCTGTCAACGATAATGCCTGAATGTGATGGTTCCGTCGTCATTATGCCGTGATCGGAAATTGAATGTGCTGGCGATGAAGTTTGTGTTTTGCCGTGAGGAAAAATGGAAAAATGCTCGCAGAAATTTGCGGTTGATCACCCATAAATATTATTAAATATGTTATTGATGGGTTCTTCTTTTAATAAGCGCTTGTCACCTGATATCGATGATACGTATCAGGGCAGGCATCATTGCGAGGTTATTATATGGAAATTAGAAGGCTAGAAAGCGGTGATGAACATATCTGGTTCAAGGCGTTATCCATACTGCTTGTTGATACAGATGAGGGGGCAGTAAAAGCCTCTCTGGACAATATTGCAACCGCTATTTCCGATGATCGCTGTTATCTGTTGGTTGCCTTGCATGACGGGGAGCCTGCCGGGCTGCTCAGTGCGTACCGTTTTCCCGACGTGAGAACCGGGGGTAGCCTGGTGTATCTTTATGATATTGAAGTGATGGGTGAAAAAAGAGGGCATGGTATAGGAAAAGGGTTGGTGAATGCCTTGATTGCCTGTTGCAAGCGCGATGGCGTCAGACTGGTTTGGGCCGGTACCGACACGGGGTGTAAAGCAGCACGACAGACGTTCGTAACGACAGGAGGTAAGGTTGCGGGCGACTCCTATGTTGAATATGAGTGGGATATGCAGGATGACGGCATGTCACCGGCATGCCCCCCTGCTTCACCGGTCAGCGCCTTGACCGAACCATTGTTATGATGACCTGTTGCCATACAGGGCTGAGTGAGAGGTGTTTTGATGGATATTTCCCTGGCCGTCATGACAGCAAGGCAGGAAAAATGAAAAACCATTTTTTGATGGAGATGGATATTTAAAGTTTGGACAGAACATACGTGTTAAAAACACCGATTCAACAACCTGTTAATGGTTAACAAATGGAGTCGTTAGCGATTCATTCTCTATTTAGGTATTTATGGACTGGGTGCGCAAGGACATTATTATGTTGCTGATGTCCTTCTGCACCCAGTGAGATCATGCCAGATTGTACGTGGCACTTGTATTTATAAACCATTCGCAATCCATCACGCTATACGATGGTCATTCATCGGATATCTTACTAATAACGTGCCGTTAGACGCTTGAATTGAAAAGCTACAACTTTAGGACACATACGGCCAAATTATCTCCACTTGGTGAACCTATTGAACCATTCCCCAACGAGACAGTGTAAAAGCTTTGAGTGGTACCAGGCTTGAATGCCCAGTAAGGGATATTTCCATTAGCGAAGGTGGAATTACTATATTTTCTCATATTACCCCATTCTGACCAGAGCATGCCTACTGTTCCTCGGGAACTGGGAAGTATATTCAATAAGTAAGTATCTGGAATTGACCATGTAAATCTGGGTTGCAGCTCGTAGCACCACGAACGAGCACCACTCGTCGTTACCCATACATTATTGCTATCGCTGCGGAACCAATGGGTTACTGCGAAGGTATAGGCCAGAGGTTCCCCACCCGATTCGGGGGTTGCAGTAATCGTCACTGGTGCAGCATCACCCTGAGATATAAAGCTCACAGTTCCACTGCTATCCACAGAGACCCATGGGGCATCACTGCTCCAAGTGTAATCACTCGGCGCACTGGGTGTATTCAGGACAAATTCCGCCCCATCAAACCCTGTGGTCGGGAACCCGGCATCGACCGCAAACGTGAAGTCATTGACGGAAATATCTTCAAACTCCCCGAAAAGAGGGGTGACGACGACATTGACCGTCACCCTGTCACTGGTCACCCCATCCAGGCTGGCACTGACCTCTGTGGTGCCTTCTTCCACACCGGTCAGCAGGCCGTTGGTGGTGATGGTGGCCGTGGCCGTATCATCCGACAACCAGTCGACGCTGCCGGTCACATCTGCCGTGGTGTTGTCGCTGTAGGTGGCGGTGGCGGTCAACTGCTGGGTCTGGCCTTTGCCGACCGAGACGCTCGTCGGCGTGATCGCGATGGCGGTGAGGACGGCATCGGTGACGGTGACCTGGACTGCGTTGCTGGTCACGCCATCCAGGCTGGCAGTCACTTCCGCGGTGCCTTGCTCCACACCGGTCAGCAGGCCGTTGGTGGTTATGGTGGCCGTGTCGGTGTCATCCGACAATCAGGCGACGCTGCCGGTCACATCTGCCGTGGTGTTGTCGCTGTAGGTGGCGGTGGCGGTCAACTGCTGGGTCTGGCCTTTTCCGACCGACACGCTTGGTGGCGTGATCTCGATGGCGGTGAGGACGGCATCGGTGACGTTGACCTGGACTGTGTTGCTGGTCACGCCATCCAGGCTGGCAGTCACTTCCGCAGTGCCTTGCTCTACACCGGTCAGCAGGCCGCTGATCACGGTGACCGTGGCGGTGTCATCCGACAGCCAGGCGACGTTGTCGGTCACATTGGCCGTGGTGTTGTCGCTGTAGGTGGCAGTGGCGGTCAGCTGCTGGGTCTGGCCTTTTCCGACCGACACGCTTGGCGGCGTGACCGCGATGGCGGTGAGGACGGCATCGGTGACGGTGACTTGGACTGTGTTGCTGGTCACACCATCCAGGCTGGCAGTCACTTTTGTGGTGCCCTGTACCACACCGGTCAGGAGGCCGGTGGAGGAGACGGTGGCCGTGGTCATGTCATTCGACAGCCAGGCGACACTGCCGGTCACATTGGCCATGGTGTTGTCGCTGTAGGTGGCGGTGGCGGTCAGTTGCCGGGTCTGGCCCTTGGCCAGCGAGACGCTCGGCGGCGTGATCTGGATGGCAGCTAGG
>NZ_JBFOCV010000006.1:0-414594 GCF_040907975.1 Aeromonas sp. s10
TAACACGGTAGGGGTACCGTTTTGTTATCCGGTTTGAAGCCGTATGACCACTCCCTTTTGTGGGCAACTGTCAGGTGAATACCATCTCCATACACAAGCAATGAGCACCTTCATGCCGCCACCTTCCCTTTCTTTTTATCTTCTCTCGCCTGCTGGCGCTGTTTCTTCTGGACCAGCTAGGCCATGCGCTTAGCGTGCAGTTTTCGAAGAGGCCCTGAAAGATGAGGTGATCGACGAATCACCCTTCATGCGACTACGCCGTCTACGACAAAGTGACGAAGCGCCAGCGCTGAGAGTTGAGCCGTTCTCACGAGAGGAGCTTTCACGCCTGCTGGCCGTTACCAACATCGAGAACCACCGCTTGATGATCGAGTTCCTCTTCTGGACAGGGATGCGGCCGGGCGAGATGAAAGCTCTTGCTTGGGAAGACATCGACATGACTGAGGGCTTGCTCAAGGTTCGATACAACATCAATCGCCTGGGACATCTCAAACCACCCAAAACGCTGGCGGGATACAGAACTATCGAATTATTGCCGTCGGCAATGGCAGTGCTAAAACGCCAGCGCGAGTTGACCTTCATGCTGCCGGCCAGAGCTGAAATCCTATACATGCGCCATAACAAACAACGAGAGGAAATGCGAAGGAGAGTGTTTTTAGGGAGGGAGAATATGCCTTACGTAAGGCCTGAACTATTTACTGCACCAGGGTACTGGGCAGGGCTGCTAAGAAAAGCGCAGCTGACACATCGAGAACCGTATCAGCTGCGCCACAGCTACGCCTCATTACTCCTGATGGCGGGAGCACACCCAGCCTATCTGGCCAAGCAACTTGGACACAAAGACTGGGGGATGATCCGTACCATCTATGCCCAGTGGGTCAGCAACGACAACCCGGATTACCGGAAAGAGTTGGCGGAGAAACTGGGGCAAGATGACCCATATACGACCCACAGGCAAAGCAACAAAGCATAAACTATTGAATTAAAAGGGATAAAACCCTTAGAAAGGCATCTTGAAGCCAGGGGGCAGTTGCATGCCGCCGGTCAGCTCGCACATCTTGGCCTTGTTCTGCTCTTCCACGCGGCGCACGGCGTCATTGACGGCGGCGGCGACCAGATCTTCCAGCATCTCCTTGTCATCTTCCATCAGGCTGGGATCGATCTCGATACGACGCACGCTGTGGCTGCCGGCCATGGTCACCTTGACCATGCCTGCGCCCGCCTCACCGACCACTTCCATCTGGGCCAGCTGCTCTTGCATCTTCTGCATGCGCTCTTGCATCTGTTGGGCCTGTTTCATCAGGTTACCCATTCCACCTTTACCAAACATAGATCGTCTCTCGTCTTGAAATCCGGCATCCAGCGCCGGGCTGTGGGTTCATCTGCCCTAAGTGGGGGCAGCCAAAGGTCTTTTCAACCGGGGGCAAGCCCCGGCACGGTTTTTTCACCGCAACTCAGCGACTCAGGGGTTCGATGCTCTCGGGATGGAGCACGGCGCCGAAACGCTGCTGCAAGAATTTTACGTTGGGATCCGCCGCCAGATCCCGGCTCACCTGTTCACGCACCCCGAGATAGAGACGATGCTCTATCTCAAGCGGCGTCTCCCGCGCGGGATCCGAGCCCAGGGTCACATCGATGTGAACCGGGCCGCCCAGCTCGGGACCGATGATCTCGGCCAGATCGGCGCGGGCCTTGTCGCTCACCAGATGGCGCTGCTCGGGTTTGAGCAGCAGGGAGACACGATTGCCTTCCTGGGTCATCACCGCGTTGATGGCCAGTTGACGCAGCCGACCACCCACCCCGGTGCGGGCGATGAGCTCGGCCCAGGCGTCCCCGCAATTGACCAGCAAGGACGAGGGGATCAGACGGGCGACCTCTCCCTCCTCCTCGGGCTGGGCGTCGCTCTCCAGGGCATCCCAGTCGATGGTCTCCATCAATGCAATGGCGGGCTGAGGCTCGCTGGCGGCCACTGGAGGCGCGGCAGGCACCATAGCGACAACCGCAGGTGCCGCCGCATCCGCGCTGCCGACGTCAGTGCCCAGATCCCAGGGCGGCAGATCCTCCTGCGAAGGAGATGCCATGGTGGCGGGAGCTGGCTGGGCGGAAGTCACTGCCCGCGTGGGCAACGGGGCACTGGCAAACCCCTCGTCAAAACCCTGATTCAGATACTCTTCGTAGTCACTGGCCCCCTCTTCATAGGCATCCAGAGGGGGCAGGTCGTCATACGCCGTTTGCATGGCAGATCCCTGCCCCGGCATCTCGGGCCGCGCCGCTGGCTGCACCTCGGCCTGGGGTGAAGTCGCGATGGCAGGCATCGCAGGGGCCGGTTTGGTCGCGGCCACGGGTTTGACGGGAGTGATCCGGGCGGGTACGGCGTTTGCACTCTGCTCGCCACGCAGGCGGCTTCGCAGCAGATTGCGCTTGCCAAGCAGGCTCTGCATGCTGGAGGTCGAAGAGATGGCGACATCTTCCCCTTGGACCTCAACCTGCTGCGTCTGCCCGGCGTCATCCGCCGCCAACGGCGCAGAGGCAGGCTCTGTAGGCGGACTGGTGGGCACCGCGGCCTCGTAGCCCATCCGTTCGGCCTCACGCAGCAGCTCATCCTGCTCGGCAAAGAGCGGATCCAGCACTGCGCCCTCCTCCGCCTTGGGTGCGGGGGCGACGTGCTCGGCCTCAAGGACAGATGCTGGCGCGGCGGGAGCCTGTGGTGCTGCGCTGGCAGCCGGGGCCGGCTCAGCCCCCTGGGGCTTTCCCGGCAGGAGCGGCGCGCTTTCCCTCGCAGCCGCCATCACGCCGGAGTGCCCTGTCATGAGAGGTTGGACCGCCAGGTTGGCGGGATGGACCACCTCGCGCCGGGGAGAGAAGGCCAGCATCCGCAGACAGGTCATCTCCAGTGCGGTGCGTCCGTCAGGGGCCCAGGGCAGATCCTTGCGCCCCCCCAGCACGATTTGATAGCAGAGCTGCACCTCTTCCGGGCTCATGGCTCCGGCGAGCTGCAGCAAGGCATCGGCATCCGCCCCCTGCTCCTGCACGCTCGCAGGCAGCAGTTGCGCCATGGCCACCCGGTGGAGCAAGGCTTCCAGCTCGGCGTGGAGCTGGTCGAAATCCGGCCCCAGGGTAGCAATCTCGGTGATCTTGGCCATGGTGGCCGGGGCATCCTGGCGCAGCACCGCCTCCAACAACTGGTGCAGGTGGTGATGATCGAGGGTCCCCAGCATGGCGAGCACGCTCTCCAGGCGCACGCTGCCGTTGCCGTGGGCCAACGCCTGATCGGTGAGGCTCAGGGCATCGCGCATGCTGCCATCGGCCGCCTTGGCCAGGGCCAGCAGGGCGCGAGGCTCGAAGGGTTGTCCCTCCTGATCCAGCACCCATTCGAGCTGCCTGGCGATCTGGGTCTGATCCAGGCTCTTGAGATGAAACTGCAGGCAGCGCGAGAGGATGGTGATGGGGAGCTTCTGCGGATCTGTGGTGGCCAGCAGGAATTTCACATAGGGGGGCGGCTCTTCCAGGGTTTTGAGCAGCGCATTGAAGCTGTGGCGCGACAGCATGTGCACTTCATCGATGAGGTACACCTTGAAACGACCACGGGCCGGACGGTACTGCACGTTGTCGAGCAGCTCTCGGGTGTCTTCCACCTTGGTGCGGGACGCCGCATCGATTTCCAGCAGATCGACGAAATTGCCCTGATCGATCTCGCGGCAGGTATCGCACACACCGCACGGATGGCTGCTGATCCCCTGTTCGCAGTTAAGGCTCTTGGCCAGAATGCGGGCGATGGTGGTCTTGCCCACCCCGCGGGTCCCGCTCAGCAGGTAGGCATGGTGAAGCCGTCCCTGATCCAGGGCATTGGTCAGGGCAGTCAGCACATGTTGCTGGCCGACCACTTGTTCAAACGTATGGGGGCGCCATTTGCGCGCCAAAACCTGATAGCTCATAGATCTCGATGCTGGGAAACGAGGCATTGAGGCTGGATGCTAACACAAATGGAGGGCTGGCTGTATGGGGGATGCGCCGCCTTGGGAGGGATCGCTTGAATTTCAAACCGGTGCCCGTTCAGGCACCGGTTTGCGGCAGAAAGCAGGGTGACGAGGCCTGCCGCGCGAAGGGGCGATTTACGCCCCCGCGAGTTCCACCAGAGAGACCACCTTGACGCCAGCGGCGGTCAGGCGGGCATCACCGCCCAGGGACGGCAGGGAGATGATGAAGGCAGCATCCGCTACCTCACCGCCGGCGCGGCGGATGAGCTTGACGGTGGCATCGACGGTGCCGCCGGTGGCCAGCAGATCGTCCACCACCAGCACCTTGTCACCGGGCACGATGGCATCGGTGTGCAGTTGCAGGGTGTCGGTGCCGTACTCCAGGGCGTAGGACTCCTCGATGACGGCGCGGGGCAGCTTGCCCGGCTTGCGCACCGGCACGAACCCCAGCCCCATGGCGTAGGCAACCGGGGCGCCGAAGATGAAACCACGGGCCTCGGTGCCGACAATCTTGGTGATGCCTTGATCACGGTAATGATCGGCCAGCAGATCGATGGTGGCCTTGAAGGCCTCGGCATTCTCGATCAGGCTGGTGATGTCGCGAAACAGAATGCCCGGCTTCGGATAGTCGGGAATGGTCTTGATGCTCGCTTCGATAAACTTCAGGGTTTCCGGATTCATTATTTGACCGCTTATTTTTTGAGCCCTGCCATGGCGGCGCACGGGGTCTCCGCCTGGGGGCAATAAAAAGGCCCGTCACGCAAAAATGACGAGCCAACTCCATAGCATTATTGCCGCGATAGCTTAGGGATTTCACTTCTTCATTGCAACCGGCTCCAGCACCGGCAGACGCATCAACCAGGTGAGCAGGATCACCATTATGACAACCAGCAGCCACCTCACCCAGGGCAACGGCACCACCAGCAGCGATACCGAGAACGAGATCAGGATGAAGATGATGGCGCGGCTTCTGGCGTGGCGGCGAATGCCGCGATACTGCTGCCAGTCGAGGATGGGGGGGCCAAACCAGGGATGCGCCAGCAACCAGCCATGAAAGCGGGGGGAGGAGCGCGCAAACAGCGCCGCCGCCAGCAACATGAAGGGGGTTGTCGGCAGCAGGGGCAGGACTATCCCGACTATCCCGGTGGCGAAGGCAAGCCAGCCCAGGGCCATCAGACACCAGCGTTTCATGGGTACTCCTCTGCATGTATCTCTGCCTTTAGCCTAACAGAGTTGGCCCGGAAGCTGACAGCCTGGCCCAGTCTGCGGCCGTCGATGGGGGCCATCGAGTGGGCAGACGGCTGACAATCCCGGCCATTGCCACTACAATCTGCGCTCTTTTTTCTCCCCTTGTCTTCGGAAGCAGCTATGCGCGTTATTTTGGCCCCCATGCAGGGGGTGCTGGATCACCTGATGCGGGAGGTCCTCACCTCCGTCAATGATTACGACCTCTGCGTCAGTGAATTCATCCGGGTGGTCGATCAACTGCTGCCCGCCAAGGTCTTCCATCGCCTCTGCCCCGAGCTGAAACAGGATGGCAAGACCCGTGCAGGGACCCCGGTACGGGTGCAACTGCTGGGACAACATCCGGAGTGGCTGGCAGAAAATGCCATACGGGCCATCGAGCTCGGCTCTCCCGGGGTCGATCTCAACTTCGGCTGCCCTGCCCCCACGGTCAACAAGAGCAAGGGGGGCGCCGTGCTGCTCAAGGAGCCCGAGACCGTCTATCGCATCGTCAAGGCGGTGCGGGAGGCCGTGCCTGCCCACCTGCCGGTGAGCGCCAAGATCCGCCTGGGATACGATGACAAGGATCTCTATCTGGACAACGCCCAGGCCGTCTATCAGGGGGGCGCCAACGAGCTGGCGGTGCATGCCCGCACCAAGCGCGAAGGCTACAAGGCGCCGGCACACTGGGAGTACGTGGACGCCATCCGCCGTGCCCTGCCCATCCCCGTCACCGCCAACGGCGAGATCTGGAACCATGCCGATGCCCTGACCTGTGCCCGGGTGTCCGGTTGCGATGCCCTCATGGTGGGCCGGGGCGCCATCTCCCTGCCCAACCTGGCCAACGTGATGAAGACGGGGTGTGCCCACATGAGCTGGGCCGAGGTACTGCAACTGATGGTGACCTACACCGAGCAGGATCTGGCGAGCGACAAGGCCGACTACTACCCGAGCCGCATCAAGCAGTGGTTCTCCTACATAGTGCGGGAATACCCCAAGGCCGACGAGCTGTTTCGTCGCATCCGCACCATCAAGACCGCAGAGGAGATCCGCACCGCCCTCGAGCGCGAGTGCGCCTCACAGGCCTAGACTTGGCCGCCGCCCCGCGGCGCCCTATGATGAAGGCTCATTGACAGGAGGTCAGGATGCAAGGAGTGCCGGTCAACTTTACCCATCAGCACGACAGGGCCGATTTTCGCGCCCTGCCGGGGCAGCCTGCGACCGAGCTCTATCGCGCCCACATCCAGCACCACATCTTCGATCCCCATAGTCACGAGGGGTTTGGCCTCGGTGTCATCGAGTGCGGCGCCGAGCGCTTTCGCTATCGCGGCAGCCAGCTCCTGGCCGGTCCCGGCAGCCTGGTGCTGATGAACCCCGATGAGCTGCACACGGGCGAGTCAGCCTGCGAGCAGGGGTGGCGCTATCGCATGCTCTACCTGCCCGCCGATCGGCTCGAGGCCATCAGCGGCGAGCGCGACTGGTATTTCACCGATGCCGTGCGAAGCGATCCGCGCACTGCCCCCGTCCTGCAGGCGGCCCTGGATGCCCTCTGGCACTGTGACAGCGAGCTCGCCGCCGACGGCCTGCTGCTAAGGGTGTGCGAGACCCTGCGCCCCCATGCCCGGGCCCTGGCGGCCCCGCGCGAAGCGGCCCACCCTCTGGGCCGTGCTATCGACTATATGCAGGCCTATTTCGCCCGCCCCATTACCCTGGCCGAGCTGGCCGGTGCAGTGAACCTCAGCCCTTACCACTTCCAGCGCAGCTTCAAGGCCCGCTTTCACGTCACCCCCCAGCAGATGTTGATGGCCATCCGCCTGCAGCGCGCCAAGGGGTGGCTGGCTGCCGGCCTGCCCGCAGCCGAGGTGGCCGCCGCCTGTGGTCTGGCCGATCAGTCCCACCTCAACCGTGCCTTCCTGCGCCGCTATGGCACCACCCCGGTCCGCTACCAGAAACAGGTGCAGGCTGGCCGCTAAAGCGCAATCTGGTTCAATACGCCCCCCTTCCCCCCTGCTAGGCTGGCCTCCTTCTTCTTTACCGGATATGAAACATGTTGATCGGAGTCCTGTTTGCCCTGCTGGCCGGCCTGATGTGGGGGCTCATCTTCGTCGCCCCCCTCTTGGTGGACGGCTATCCCCCCGCCCTGCTCGCGAGCGGCCGCTACCTCGCCTTCGGCCTCATCGTACTGCCGCTCGCCTGGCAGGCACGCAAACACCTGGCGGCCCTCTCGGCCAGCGACTGGCGAGAGGCCCTCGCCCTCACTCTGGTGGGGAACCTCCTCTACTACTTCTGCCTGTCGGGGGCCATCTTGCGCATCGGCTCGCCCCTGGCGGCCATGTTTATCGGCACCCTGCCGGTGGTGACGGCCCTGGCCGCCAACCGCCTCTATGGCGCACGGGACGGTCGCCTCTCCCGCACCCGGCTCTACCCGTCCCTGGTGCTGATGGGGGCCGGCCTCTGTCTGGTCAACAGCGCCGAGCTCACCTGGCACACCGAGGCGCGCACCGAACAACTGCTTGGGCTCGCCCTGGCGGTGGGCGCCGTGCTGTGCTGGACCTGGTATCCCCTGCGCAACGCCCGCTGGCTGCGCGAGCACCCGGGCCGCAGTCCGGCCGTCTGGGCCACCGCCCAGGGGCTGGTGACCCTGCCGGTGGCGCTCATTGCCTATCTCGGCAGCCTCGGCCATCTTGCCCTTAGCGCACCGGACTTTCCCCTGCCCTTCGGGCCGACGCCCCTGCGCTTCGTGCTGCTGATGGGGGCAGTGGGGCTCCTCTGCTCCTGGCTCGGCACCCTATTCTGGAACGAAGCGAGCCAGCGCCTGCCGACCGTGCTGGTCGGGCCGCTCATCGTGTTCGAGACTCTGGCGGGGCTCTTGTACGCCTTTATGCTGCGCGGGATCATGCCCCCCATGAGTACTCTGGTAGGTGTCGTCTGTCTGGTGGCGGGAGTGCTCTACGTCATCACCGGCAAGCCGCAGCACCTGCCGGAAAAACCCGTCAAAGCACGGTTAACTTGACTCATGTCATCTTGATAAACCGCGGGTTTCCCTATACTGGCCGAGTTTTATCACTCGTTTTTGGGGGCTGCTGTGTGTGAAGTGACGCAAGCCCGGTTGGCCGAATGGCATCAGCGCCTTCTGACCGACTGGGCGCAAACAAGAGAGGAGCTGATCCGTCAGCTCAAGGCCTGTCGACAAGATGACTGGGCACAGAAGGTGGAGCGCTGCGAGCGGGATCAACTGGTTGATCTGACCAGCCGTCTCGATCTGCCCGGGGTGGAACACAGCGTGGCACGCCTCAAGCGGCTCGACGCGGCGCTCTGCCAGATGGATCTGGGGCTCTATGGCTTCTGCTCCGATTGTGAGGAGCCGCTGCTCCCTGAACAGCTGGAACAGGATCCGACCCTGCAACGCTGCCCGCGCTGCGAGGCCCGCTACCGCAAGGGATTCCACGCTCACGAACTCTGATGGGGGCACCCTTTGTGCCCGCCATTTTCCTCCTCCACCCTTTCTCGCTTCCCATCATGACCAACCCCCTGGTGCGACGATCCCGGCAACCCCCGGGGGCAGCCGCACAGGCATGAAAAAGGGGAGTCATGGACTCCCCTTCTCGTACTGCGTACTCGTCACTGGGCCAGCAGGTGGCCTACCAGCTCATGACGCCACCCTTGCAGCAGCATGGGCTTGTCCGCCCTGGCCCGCTCCTCGACACTCATGCGCCAGCTCCAGGTGAAGTACTGGTGGATGATCTTCTTGCTCGCCACCAGCTCCGGCGGAATGTTGCTGGCCTTGGCCTTCTCCTCCACCATGGCCTTGATGCGCTTGAGCTCGGCCTTGTACTGGGGGAAGTCCAGCAGACGGCGGATGGGATCGGGCCAGCTAGCAGGGTCGCTCTGCTGGGCGGCGGCGACGATGTCCAGCATCCGCTTGCCGTGGATCTTGATCTCGATGGGCGAGAGGCCCAGCTCGTTGAGATCCCGAAGCGAAGCGGGACGACGCTCCGCCACCTTGAACAGGTGCAGCTCTTTGACCACGAAGTTGAGGGCGAGATCCCGGCGTACCGCTTCCTGCTGGCGCCAGGCGGCCAGCTCGCGCAGGATGGCCAGCTCGCGGCGACCCAGTTGCCAGGCGTTGACTATCTCGAGGTAGGCCTGACGGGGATCGCTGCCCTGGGTCTTGCGGGCGGAGTGGTTCTGGCACTCCTGTTCGAACCAGGGGAACTTGCCGCTCTCGCGCAGTCTGGCCATCACCTTCTCGTAGAGGGGCATGAGGTAGAAGACATCCGCCGCGGCATATTCCAGCTGACGAGGGGTAAGGGGGCGCGCCAGCCAGTCGGTACGGGCCTGATCCTTCTCAAGCTCGACCCCGAGGAATTCGTTGACCAGGGCACCAAACCCCACCGACACGCCATGGCCCAGGAAGGCTGCCGCCAGCTGGGTATCGTGCATCTGGTTGGGCAGGTGACCCGCCTGATGCTGGATGAGCTCCAGATCCTCACCGGAGGCGTGCAGGATGGCAATCTGTCCGGCCCGACCGAGGCGCTGCCACAAACCGGAGAGATCCAGGGTCAGGGGATCGAGCAGGGCAAGCTGCTTGCCATCGTAGATCTGGAACAGACCGAGCTGGGGATAGTAGGTACGGGTGCGAACGAATTCGGTATCGATGGCCAGGGGAACGTCGGCCAGAGAAGCGAGATACTGATCCAGTTCGGCTTGCTGTGAAATGAGTTGATATTGCATCGTTGCCTGCACGTTGGTCGGATCCAGAAAGAAAAAACCGTGGATGTCCCACGGTTTTGCATAACGACAGCGCTGGACTGCAAAGCAGTGCATGCCGGTTACTGCTTGGCAATCTCCTCGTCGCGCAGTACGCGGCGCAGGATCTTGCCCACGTTGGTCTTGGGAAGTTCGTCGCGAAATTCTACCAGTTTCGGCACCTTATAGGCAGTCAGATGTTTGCGGCAGTGGGCAATTATCTCCTCTTCCGCCAGCTTTGCATCTTTCTTGACCACGAAGATCTTCACCTGCTCGCCGGACACCGGGTTGGGTACGCCGACGGCGGCCACCTCCAGCACCTTGGGATGCAGGGCCACCACGTCTTCTATCTCGTTCGGGTAGACGTTGAAGCCGGAGACCAGGATCATGTCCTTCTTGCGATCGACGATCTTGAAAAAGCCCTGCTCGTCGCATACCGCGATGTCGCCGGTGCAGAGCCAGCCATCCTGCATCACCTCGGCGGTCGCCTCCGGGCGCTGCCAGTAGCCGGTCATCACCTGAGGACCGCGCACCTGCATCTCGCCGGGGGCGCCCCGTTCGGTGACCTGGTTCCCCTCGTCATCCACCAGACGGATCTCGGTGGAGCAGACCGGCAGACCGATGGAGCCGTTGTAATCCACCAGATCATAGGGGCAGACGCTCACCAGGGGCGAGCACTCGGTCAGGCCATAGCCCTCCAGCAGCGGGGTGCCGGTCAGTCCCTTCCACTGCTCGGCCACCGCCCGTTGCACCGCCATGCCGCCACCGATGGTGAGCTTGAGCTTGGCAAAATCCATGCCCTTGAACTCGTCGTTGTTGACCAGGGCATTGAACAGGGTGTTCACCCCGGTGATGCAGGTGAAGGGGTACTTCTTGATCTCTTTGACAAAGCCCGGGATGTCGCGGGGGTTGCTGATGAGCAGGTTGTAGCCCCCCAGACGCATGAACAGCAGGCAGTTCACCGTCAGGGCGAAGACGTGATAGAGCGGCAGCGCCGTGACCACGAACTCCTTGCCGCGCTCCAGCACGGGGCCATAGACACCGAGGCACTGCTCGACGTTGGCGATCATGTTGCGATGAGTCAGCATGGCCCCCTTGGAGAGGCCGGTGGTCCCGCCGGTGTATTGCAGGAAGGCGATGTCCTGGTTGCTGATCTCGGGTTTGATGTACTGCAGGTAGCGCCCCTTGGCGAGGGCCTGGCGCATGGTGCTGGCATGGGGCAGGTTGTACTTGGGCACCAGCTTCTTGACGTATTTGACCACGAAGTTGACCAGGGTCCCCTTGGCCAGCCCCAGGTTGTCCCCCATCCGGGTCAGGATCACGTGCTTGACCGGGGTGTCATACACCACTTTTTCCAGGGTGTGGGCGAAGTTGGAAACGATGACGATGGCCTTGGCGCCGGAGTCTTTCAACTGATGCTCCAGCTCGCGCGGGGTATAGAGGGGGTTGACGTTCACCACCGTCATGCCGGCCCGCAGGATGCCGAATACCGCGATGGGGTATTGCAGCAGGTTCGGCATCATCACGGCCACCCTGTCCCCCTTGCCGAGCTTCAGCTCGTTTTGCAGGTAGGCGGCGAAGGCTCGGGACTGCTCCTCCAGCCGGCGGTAGGTAATGGTCTGCCCCATGTTGACGAAGGCGGGCTGATCGGCGAACTGGTTCACCGACTCTTCAAACATCTCGACCAGAGAGCCGTATTGGTCTGGATTGATCTCGGCGGGCACCCCTTCTGGATAACGCTTCAGCCAGACTCTTTCCACGAACTTCTCCTGCATAACTCGCACCTGTGCGCTCACTGTGTTGCCTCCGTCCCTGTCACATCCATTTCAATCAATTGTTTTAAGTTCATGCTCTAATGCCGCACATATTTACATAAGGCAACATCAATTAACAGTGAATTAACAACGGGAAATGTGAGGGAGAAAGCAAACCTGACATGATTCAAAGCCGCCGATCCTACCGGATTTGAGCGAAGTTTTCGATATAAACGGCGGTTTCTGATGAATTTTCCATATGAAAATGATGGCCTCCTGCCACTGTCACCCGTTCAATGTGGCCAAAGGCCGCCTCCCGCAACTGCCACTGTGCCAGGAGCCCGGGGAAGCCCTGCTCTCCCCGGATAAAGAGCACCGGACAGACGATGGCCCGGATCAGGGCCTGGGCCTGCCCCTCGCTCATGCGCAGGGGGGAGAGATCGCGAAGACGGGGATCACTGCGCCAATACCAGCGCCCTGCCCGCGCCTCCAGTTGTCGCTCGCAGATAAGGCGTGCCGCACTAGGGGGGATGTCCGCCACCTTGCAGCGGGCAGCCACCGCCTCCTCGAGGGTGGCAAATCCACTGGTTGCACGCTCACGGGTACGAGTGCGGTTGAGGATGGCGCGGCGCAGCTGCCCCGGTACCTCCTCGTCGGGCTGGCTCAAGGGGCCGAGCCCCTCCAGCAGAATGAGCCGCTCGATTTGCTCGGGAAAAACGCCGGCATAGGCAGAGGCAATCAGCGCCCCCAGGGAGTGACCAAGCAGGATGAAACGCTGCCAGCCCGCGGCCTGGGTGATCTGGTAGAGATCATCCAGCCAGTCCACGAAGACATAGGAGGTATGCTTGTGATCGGAGTGACCATGGCCCGGCAGATCGACGCAGACCAGATGAAACGCCCCCAGCCAGGGGGCCAGAGGCAAAAAGCTGGCACCGTTGTCGAGCCAGCCATGGAGGGCCACCAGCAGCGGTCTGCCCTCCTGACCATTGTCCAGCAGGGCGATGTGCCGCCCGTCCGCCAGGCGCAGCCTGCGCTCCTGCAATGTCGCCGTCATCCGGGCTCCTCAGCGGCGCAGGGGCCGTCTGGGCCAGAAGGGATCATAGAAAGGATCGTAAAAGTAGGGATCCATGTAGCGGATCTCCACCTCCTTCACCGGTGGCCACAGCTTGCTCCCCGTCACCTTGAGTACCGAGAAGCGATACTTGTGCTCGCCAATCTGGCTGTCCACCGGCTTGTCGAGGGTGCCGAGCACCGTCAGGCTGCGACCCTTGGCATAGAGGGTCGGGTCGACAAACCCCTGCATGATGGCGAGAAAACGACCTGGGCTCTGCTCGGTCTGCTCCGGCACCCCGTTGGACTTGAGGGGCAGATAGACCACCTCGATGACACTCTGATCCGCCTTGTTGTGGACCGCCGAGATGACACCGCTCCAGCGGGCCGGCTTGCCTTCCATCCCCTGCAGGGCAGGTTGATAGGCCACCAGCTGATCCGCAGGCTCATAGGCAAGCTCTTTGGGCACCGTGCTGCAACCGCCCAGCAGCAGCCCCACCAATCCCAGCATGATCACGGATTTTCTCATTCGTCTCTCCTTCATCGTCCGACAAAGCAGCCCGGGGCAGCTGTTGCCGCCTATTCGCGACCCGGCAGTTTCTTCCAGGTCACCTTGTCACGCAGATAGACAGGGGTGGCTTGCTCAACCGGCACCGCCTCACCCGCAAACCAGGCCTGGCGTGCCAGAGGCAGCATGTCGGCGGCCGCCGGGAAACGCACCTGGCTTGGCATCAGCACATCTGCCAGGCCGCCCAGGGCCTCACCATAGGTTTCAAAACCGGTGCCAACGCAGCTCACCGCGCCAGTCAGCTTGTCACGGGCCTGCACCAGTGCGGCTGGCTCGCTCACCACCTCCTCGCCCACCAGCGTCATCACTCCGTCCACCAAGGCGTAGTGGCCGAAATAGACCTCGTCCATGCGCGCATCGATGGCGGCAAGCACCTGCTCGGCCCCTTCCAGCTTATGGGCCCCCTGGGCCATGGCCGCCAGGGTGGAGACACCGATCATCGGCACGCCGGCACCAAAGGCGAGCCCCTGGGCCACGCTGATCCCGATCCGTACCCCGGTGAAGGAGCCAGGCCCACGACCGAAGGCGATGGCGTCGAGCTCATCCAACGATAGACCGGCTTCATCCAACAGAGCCTGAACCATGGGCAGGATCTTGCGGGTATGGTCACGGGGCGCCTCTTCCCAGCGGGAGTAGAGGGTATCGCCCACCAAGAGGGCTGCGGAGCAGGCTTCGGTGGCGGTATCCACGGCCAGGATCTTCAACTCATCCATTCTTTTTATTCTCTTCACATCAGTCAGTTAAATCGTCAGCATGGCCAAGGCCTGCCGTCATGCATGGCCGGGTGCAATCAGCCCCGGCGCGGCGGACTCACTCCCGTGGTCCGAAAAATTCTCCCAGGGTCGCCAGCTCCCGGGTCCGTGGAATGGCAGGCAGGCTCTTGATGAAAGTGGCGCCATAGGGCTTGTTGACCACACGGGGATCACAAATAACCAGTACGCCGTGATCACTGCGATCACGGATGAGCCGCCCCACCCCCTGCTTGAGGGCAATCACCGCCTTGGGCAACTGCAGCTCGGCAAAGGGATCCCCCCCCTTGAGCTTGCAATCCTCCACCCGTGCCTTGAGCTGGGGATCGTCCGGGCTCGCAAAGGGCAGCTTGTCGATGATAACACAGGACAATGCCGCCCCCCGCACGTCTATCCCCTCCCAGAAACTGCTGGTGGCCACCAGCACGGCCCGACCGTTTTCCACGAAGGTCTTGAGCAGCCGCTGCTTGTTGTCTTCCCCTTGCAGCAGGACGGTGCGGCCGATTTCCCGGCGTAGCACCTCAGCCACCTGGCGCATCACCTGATGGCTGGTGCAGAGGAAGAAGCACCCCCCCGGCGTCTTGTTGATGAGGGGGATCATCAGGGTCGCCAGCTGCTCCCCGCGCCCGAAGGCATTGGGCTCTGGCAAGAAACGGGGTACGCACAGGCGCGCCTGCTCGGCGTAATCGAACGGACTGTCGAGAATGAGTTCGGCGCTGCCGGCCAGCCCCATCTCGGCGACGAAGTGGGCGAAGCGATTGTCCACCGTCAAGGTGGCCGAGGTGAAGACCCAGGCCACCTCGGGGCGCTGCACCTCGGCACCGAAGCGCTCGGCGACCGACAGCGGCGTCAGATTGAGGGTAAAGTGCAGACGCGAACAGTCATACCAGTAGGAGAAACCGGTCTGGTTGACCGCCAGCACCTCCCCAAGGCGAGTACGCAGCTCGCTGATGCGCTCGAAACAGTGATCCAGCTGCTCCCCTCGCCCGAGCGCCAGTTTCAGCACTTCATAACAGAGCCCGATGGCATCGTTGAGGCGGGCCAGCGCCTGGGCCCAGAGGGATTGTCTCAGCAGATCCCGGGTGTTGCCGCGCCCCCCCTCCACGCCGAAGGCAAGGCGCAGATCCTGACTGGCAATGGCGAGCCTGTCCGCCGCCTTGCCAAGCTGGGCCATGTCATGAGCCTCTGCCCGGTAGGCGAGCTGGATATCCTGCGCCAAATCCTGGATGGTGCGGCTGCCCACGGACTTGCCGAAGTAGTGGCTGGCGATCTCGGGCAGCTGGTGCGCCTCGTCGAATACATAGACCTGCGCCTCGGGCACCAGCTCGCCAAAGCCGGTGTCTTTGACCGCCATGTCGGCGAAAAAGAGGTGGTGGTTGATCACCACCACCTGGGCGTCCATGGCTCGGCGCCGGGCGATGACCAGGTGACAATCATCGTAATAGGGGCAGTCGCGGCCCAGGCAGTTGTCGTTGGTGCTGGTGACGTGGGCAAGGATCTCGGCGTTCTCCTGTAGCCCCGGGATATCCCCCACATCGCCGTTGTCGGTGGCAGTCGACCAGGATTTGACCTTCACGAGATCGCTCAGGATCTCGGGCTTTTGCAGATGGGATTCACTCAACAGCCGGTTCATCCGCTCGATGCAGAGGTAATTGCTGCGCCCCTTGAGCAATGCCACCGGCGGGGTGTAGTGAAGCGCCCCCGTGATGGTGGGCAGATCCCGATAGAAGAGCTGCTCTTGCAGGTTCTTGGACCCGGTGCTGATCACCACCCGCTTGCCGGATTCCAGCGCAGGCACCAGATAGGCATAGGTTTTGCCAGTGCCCGTTCCAGCCTCCACCAGCAAGCGGCTACCTTGCTTGATGGCGCGCGACACCGCCTCGGCCATCTCCAGTTGCGGGGCACGGGCCTTGAAGCCGTCAATATGGCGGGCCAGGGGGCCGTCTGGCTTGAACAGGGTCTGGATGATGGTCAAAGGCATGTCCCGCTGCAAAAGCGGGCATTATGCCAAAAGCGCGGAAAAAGCGGGACTGATAATGCGTTCAGACGAAGAGATCAATCCGGTGGTCCGGATCCGGTTTGTGATCATCATCCTGCACCGCTGGTTGATCAGGCTTTGGCGGCTGCTCTCTCTGCTGGTGATGCTGGCCACCGCCGCCGTTGTCGGTGCCTATCTTGCGCAGCTGATGTTTCTGGCTGATCTGGGTCACCTCCCGCTTGATGTCATCCGGGCTCGGTGTCGAGGGTGCGCGGGGCAGGATGGGAAATAACAGGTCCTGGCTGGGCATGATGTCGCCTCCTTTGGCATCTCATTGTCTAGTTATCGACCAGAAAACCGTTTTCTCAACTTTAATCGTCCGGATCACATTTTTCGGTTGCATTTTCTGTCAAGGCAGGTAGTTTAAACCGGGCGTCAACAACGGCATCTGATTTGTAAAGGATTGATTACATCATGAAGTTCACCAACCTGAAGACTCATTATCACCATCATCATCCCGAATAGTCTTTCAGGAGGTTGACTGCTGGAAGACACTTAACTGGTGACTTCCAAAAGGACCGCAAGATTCATGAACCCTCGGAAGCACATACTTCCGAGGGTTTTTTCGTTTTTGACTAAAAGGAAATCGAGCAATGGAAACACAACGTCTGCGCATCGCCATGCAAAAATCCGGTCGTCTGAGCCAGGATTCCCAGGCCCTCTTCAAGAGCTGCGGCCTCAAGATCAACCTGCGGGAACAGCGCCTCATCGCCCATGTCGAGAACATGCCCATCGACATTCTGCGAGTGCGTGATGACGACATCCCGGGTCTGGTGATGGAAGGGGTGGTCGATCTTGGCATCATCGGCGAGAACGTTCTCGAAGAGGTGCAGCTCATTCGCGCAGCCCAGGGGCAGCCCTTTGCGGTGAAGACCCTCAAGCAGCTCGACTTCGGCGGCTGCCGCCTCTCTCTGGCGGTGCCGGACGATGTCAACTACACAGGACCCGAGAGCCTGGCCGGCAAGCGCATCGCCACCTCCTACCCCGGTCTGCTCAAGCGCTTCTTCGACGAGAAGGGCCTGGGCTTCAAGAGCGTGATGCTGGGTGGCTCGGTGGAAGTGGCCCCCCGCGCGGGTCTGGCCGATGCCATCTGCGATCTGGTCTCCACCGGCGCGACCCTGGAAGCCAACGGCCTGAAAGAGGTCGAGGTGATCTACCGCTCCAAGGCCGTCCTGGTGCAGGCTCCCAACCCCCTGAACGATGCCAAGCAGAAACTCATCGACAAGCTGCTGCCCCGCATCCAGGGGATGCAGCAGGCGCGCGAAAGCAAATACATCATGCTGCACGCCCCCAAAGACAAGCTCGATGCCATCACCGATCTGCTGCCGGGGGCGGAGCGTCCCACCATCATGCAGCTCGCCGGTGACACCAACCAGGTGGCCCTGCACGTCGTCTCCAGCGAAACCCTGTTCTGGGAGACCATGGAACAGCTCAAGGCCCTGGGTGCCAGCTCCATCCTGGTGCTGCCCATTGAAAAGATGATGGAATAAGCCGAGAGAGATGGAATAAGGAAGACACATCATGCAGACCCTGATCTGGAAGACCCTCTCCCCCGCCCGGCAAGCCGAGGTCCTGACCCGGCCCGCCCTTGGCGACGAAGCCGACATCGGTACTGTGGTGCGAGACATCATTGCCGCGGTACGCAGCCGGGGCGATGAGGCCCTGCGCGAGCTGAGCCAGCGTTTCGAACGCGCGCCCCGCGAACAGCTTCGGGTGAGCGACGCGGAAGTGGATGCCGCCTGCGCTCGACTCGGTGATGACATCAAGGGCGCCATCGAGGCCGCCATCGCCAATATCCGTACCTTCCACGCCGCCCAGGTGCAGCCCGTCGTGCGCGTCGAGACCCAGCCAGGCGTACTGTGCGAGCTGCGCACCCAACCCATCAGCCGGGTCGGTCTCTATGTCCCGGGAGGCAGCGCGCCGCTCCCCTCCACCGTGATGATGCTGGCCATTCCGGCAAGCCTGGCCGGTTGCCGTGAGGTGGTGCTCTGCACCCCGTCTCCGGCGAGCGACGAGATCCTGTTTGCAGCCCGCGCCTGTGGTGTTCGTCAGGTGTTCGCCATCGGCGGCGCCCAGGCCATCGCGGCCATGGCCTATGGCACGCAGACCATCCCCAAGGTGGACAAGATCTTCGGCCCGGGCAACGCCTATGTGACCGAAGCCAAGGGCCAGGTTTCCCGTGACTGGCGGGGCGCCGCCATCGACATGCCAGCCGGCCCCTCCGAGGTGCTGGTGATCGCAGACGAGAGCGCCAACCCGGCCTTCGTGGCATCGGATCTGCTCTCCCAGGCCGAGCACGGCCCCGACAGCCAGGTGGTGCTGGTCACCACCTCTGCTCCCCTGGCCGATGCCATCGGCAGCGAGATCCAGGCGCAGCTCGCCGACCTCAGCCGCCGCGACATCGCCGAGCAAGCCCTGAAGGCAAGCCTGGTGATCCTCTGCGACAACCTGGAGGAGGCCTGCGCCATCTCCAACGCCTATGCCCCGGAACACCTCATCGTGCAGACCCGGGCACCCCGGGATCTGCTGGACAAGCTCGAGAACGCGGGCTCCATCTTCCTCGGGGCATGGACACCGGAGTCGGTCGGTGATTACGCCAGCGGCACCAACCACACCCTGCCCACCTACGGCTATGCCCGCACCTGCTCGAGCCTGGGGCTTGCCGACTATCAGCGTCGCTACACGGTTCAAGAGCTCACTGCAGACGGCATTCGCGGCCTTGGCCCCATTGTCCAGCGCATCGCCCAGGCCGAGGGGCTCGATGCCCACAAGCATGCCGTCACCCTCAGGTTGAACGCCCTGGCCGCCGAGCCCCAACAAACAGCACAGCAGAAGGATTTGTCATGAGCATCGTCAATCTGGCCCGTCGCGTTGTACGGGCTCTCACTCCCTACCAGTCCGCGCGCCGCATCGGCGGCCAGGGCCACGTCTGGCTCAATGCCAATGAGGCCCCCCTGGCCTATCCCTTCACCGTCGAGGGGAGTCGCCTCAACCGCTATCCCGAGTGCCAGCCGGCCGAGGTGGTGAATGGCTATGCCGCCTACGCCGGGGTCAATCCGGATCAGGTGCTGGTAAGCCGCGGTGCCGACGAGGCCATCGAGCTGCTGATCCGCACCTTCTGCGAGGCAGGGGAAGATCAGATCCTCATCTGCCCCCCCACCTACGGCATGTACGCCATCAGCGCCGAGACCTGTGGCGTGGGGATTGTCGAGCAGCCATTGACCGCCAGCCGTCAGCCGGACTGGCCCGCCATCGCCGATCGCCTCTCTGACGTGAAGCTGGTGTTCCTCTGCTCCCCCAACAATCCCACCGGGGATCTGGTGGGCCGCAAGGGACTCGTCGCCCTGCTGGAGAAGGCCCGGGACCGCGCCATCATCGTCGTGGACGAGGCCTACATCGAATTCTGCCCGGAGGCCTCCGTGGTGGACCTGCTCGCCCAATACCCGAACCTGGTGGTGACCCGCACCCTCTCCAAGGCCTTTGCCCTGGCGGGGATCCGCTGCGGCTTTACCCTGGGGGATCCCGAGGTGATTGCCATGCTGGCCAAGGTGATCGCGCCCTACCCCATTCCCGACCCCATCGCCCAGATTGCCGCCCAGGCGCTCTCTCCCATGGGGCTGGAACTGATGCAGGAGCGGGTGCTAGAACTCAACAAGCAAAAGGCGCTCATCAAGGCGGAGCTGCTTCGTCTGTCCTGCGTCAAGGAAGTGTTCGAGGACAAGGGCAACTTCGTGCTGGTGCGCTTCAAAGATGGCGCCGCCGTGTTCGCCGCCATGAAGGCCGCCGGCATCATCTTGCGTGATTTCTCCAGCAAGCCTGGCCTTGACAACAGCATCCGCATCACCATCGGCTACCAGGGCGAAATGGACGCCGTGCTGGCGGTATTGCGTGACCTGCCCCCACCCTCTCTGTAAGACAAGCAAGGATGTAGCGATGAAAACCCCGTTTTTGTTTATCGACCGTGACGGCACCCTGATCGAGGAGCCGGTCACCGACAAGCAGGTGGACAGCCTTGCGAAGCTGCGCTTCGAGCCCATGGTGATACCTGTGCTGCGTGAGCTCCAGGCCGCCGGCTACGTGCTGGTGATGGTGACCAACCAGGATGGGCTCGGCACCGCCAGCCTGCCCCTTGAAAACTTCCAGCCGCCTCACGACCTGATGATGCACCTCTTCGAATCCCAGGGTGTTACCTGGGAACAAGTGCTGATCTGCCCCCACTTCCCCACCGACGGTTGCAGTTGCCGCAAGCCTCACCTTGGGCTGGTGAAGGAGTATCTCGCCTCGGGCCGCATCGACTTTGCCAACTCCTTCGTGATTGGCGACAGACAGACCGACATCCAGCTTGCCGAGAACATGGGCATCCGCGGCATACGCTACCACCCGCAAGATCACGGCTGGACTGCCATTTGTGATCAGCTGCTCTCCAAGGGGCGCGTGGCCGAGGTGGAGCGCTACACCAAGGAGACCCGCATCCAGGTGGCGGTGGATCTCGACAAGAGCGGTGGCAACCAGATCGCCACCGGCATCGGCTTCTTCGATCACATGCTGGATCAGATAGCGACCCACGCGGGCTTTCGCCTCAAGCTCAAAGTGAGCGGCGATCTGCACATCGACGATCACCACACGGTGGAAGATGTGGGATTGGCACTGGGTCAAGCCCTGCGCCAGGCCCTTGGCAACAAGCGCGGCATCGGCCGCTTCGGCTTCGTGCTGGCGATGGACGAGGTGCAGGCGGTGATCGACGGGCGTCCCCGCCAGGAGGCTGACAGCACCTCGCTGACCGAGCTGGACGTGGCCACTGCGCTGGATCTGAGCGGCCGTCCCTACTTCGTGTTCGACTGCCCGAGCGGCTTTGGTCGCGACAGCGTGGGAGAGATGGCCACCGAGATGGTGCCCCACTTCTTCCGCTCCCTCTCTGACGCCATGGCCATCACCTTGCAGATGAAGGTGGGCAGCGGCAACACCCACCATCAGGTGGAGGCGCTGTTCAAAGGCTTTGGCCGCGCCCTGCGCCAGGCCATTCGCGTGGAAGGGAGCGAGCTTCCCTCCAGCAAGGGGGTGCTGTGATGGGGAAACAGAACCTGGTCATCATCGACACCGGCTGCGCCAACCTCGCCTCGGTGCGCATGGCGTTCGAGCGCCTCGGCGTGCAGCCCAGGGTGAGCTGCAAGGCCACCGACATCGAGCAGGCGGACAAACTGATCCTGCCCGGCGTCGGCACCGCCATCGCCGCCATGAAGAACCTCAATGAGCGGGAACTGGTGCCCCTCATTCGCGCCGCCAAGCAGCCGCTGCTCGGTTTTTGCCTCGGCATGCAGATGCTGGCACAGGCCTCGGAAGAGAACATGAGCGCCGATGGCAGCGAAGGAGCGCTCATCGACTGCCTCGGCATCGTGCCTGGCAGGATCCGCCTGATGGAGGTGGGCAACCTGCGCCTGCCCCACATGGGCTGGAACCAGATTGAACACGACGAGACCCACCCGCTACTCAAAGGCATTCCCAGCGGCAGCTACTTCTACTTTGTCCACTCCTATGCGCTGGAGGTGACCGACGCGACCCTGGCGACCTGCGACTACGGCCTGCCCTTTACCGCCATCGTCGGGCGGGACAACTTCTTTGGCGCCCAATTCCACCCGGAGCGATCCGGCCAGGCCGGTGCCCGCCTACTGCAAAACTTTCTGGAGCTATGACAGGCATGATTATTCCCGCAATCGACCTTATCAACGGTCAGGTCGTGCGCCTCTACCAGGGCGACTACGGCCAGAAAACCGCCTACAGCGACAACCCGCAGGCCCGCTTCGATGACTATGTCAGCCAGGGGGCGGCGCAGCTGCACCTGGTGGATCTGGACGGCGCCAAGGATGCCAAGGCACGCCAGTTGGCCCTCATCGCCCAGCTGCTGTCCGCCACCGAGGCACCGGTGCAGGTCGGCGGCGGCGTGCGCAGCGAACAGGACGTGGCCGACTTGCTGGCGGCCGGCGCCAGCCGGGTGGTGATCGGCTCCACCGCCGTCAAATCCCCGGATCTGGTGGCCAGCTGGATGGAGAAATATGGCCCCGAGCGCATCGTGCTGGCGCTGGATGTCAACATCGATGAACAGGGCAACCGCCACATCGCAGTAGCTGGCTGGCAGGAGAACAGCGGCATCTCCATCGAGGCGCTGATCGAGCGCTTCCTCCCCGCCGGACTCAGACACGTGCTCTGCACCGACATCAGCCGTGACGGTACCCTGGCGGGCACCAACGTCGAACTCTACCGGGATCTCTGTGCCCGCTACCCGAGCGTCGGCTTCCAGGCCTCCGGCGGTATCGGCGGTCTGGCGGATATCGAGGCGCTCAAGGGAACCGGCGTCAAGGGGATCATCCTCGGCCGTGCCCTGCTGGAGGGCAAGTTTGACGTGGCAGAAGCCATTCGCTGCTGGGGTGACGGCCGCGCTGCGTGACGCGCCCCTTTCCGGCATCAGACAGCCTGCCCATCCGGGCAGGCCTCTTTCTCCCCGATGGGGGCGAACCTTATGATTTGGCAGCAATTGGCTCTATACTCGACCTCACAGGGATAGCGTCATGGAAGACATATGTTGACACCTCACAACGCCACCATCCTGATCGTCGACGACTCACCCGAAAATCTGATGGTACTGACCGAATTGCTTTCGCCTCATTACCGCGTGCTGGCTGCGCAGAGCGGGGAAAAATGCCTGCGCATCGTCAGCGCGGATCCAAAGCCTGACCTCATCCTGCTGGATGTGATGATGCCCGGCATGGATGGTTATGAAGTGCTCAGGCAATTGCGTCAGTCCCCGATCAGCAGCCGTATTCCCGTCGTTCTGCTCACCGCCCTCGCCGACCCCCAGAGCGAGGAGTTCGGCCTCTCCCTCGGCGCCGCCGATTACATCACCAAGCCCATCAAGCCGGTGGTCGTTCAGGCCCGGGTACGTACCCAGCTGGAGGCCAAGCAGGCCCGTGACGGCCTGCAAAACCAGAATGCGGCGCTGGAAGCCGAGGTCGCGCGGCGAATGGCGGAAAACGACCTGATCCAGCAGGTCTCCATCCGCGCACTCGCCCATCTGGCGGAGATCCGCGACCCCGAAACCGGCAACCATATCCTGCGCACCCAGGGCTACGTACGTCTGCTGGCCAGCGCCCTGGCTGATCACCCCCGTTTCGCCGATACCCTGACCCCGGGTTACATCGACCTGCTGAGCCGCTCCGCACCGCTTCATGATATCGGCAAGGTGGGCATTCCCGACCACATCCTGCTCAAGCCGGGCAAGCTGACCCCGGAGGAATGGCAGATCATGCGCACCCACGCCAAGCTCGGCAGCGATGCCATCGAGGAGGCCGAACAGGACATGGAGCAGCCCCTGGCCTTCCTCACCCTGGCCAAGGAGATCGCCCACTGGCACCACGAGAAGTGGGATGGCAGCGGCTACCCGGACGGCTTGCAAGGGGACGCCATACCCCTCTCGGCCCGCCTGATGGCGCTGGCAGACGTGTTTGACGCCCTCATCTGCGCCAGGGTCTACAAGCCGGCCATGAGCTACGACGAGGCTCGCGCCCTCATCCTCTCCGGCAGTGGCCACCATTTCGATCCCGATGTCGTGACCGCCTTCGATCGCCATTTCGACGCGTTCGTCACCATTGCCGAACGCTACCAGGATGGCAGCGAGGCCGTGGATGGCTGAGGCTCCCCTGACCCGGGCACATGTGCTCAACGTCGTGCTCACCTATGCCGCCGTGGCAAGCCTGTGGATCCTGCTCTCCGACAAGGCGGTGGAGTGGCTGTTCAGCACCCCTGCCCAGTTCGCCATGGCAAGCACCATCAAGGGCTGGCTCTTCATCCTCATCACGGCCCTCATGCTTTATGCCATGCTGCGTCGTCGCATTGACACCACCGGCAGCACACCTGTCTTTACGCGGCGTCAATGGATCCCCTTCCTGTTGCTCAACGGGCTCATTCTGGCCCTGACCGCCATGGCCATCGCCCGCAACATCGAACTGGCACGCAACAAGGAGGTGGCTCGTCTCGAAGCCATCGCGGATCTCAAGAGCCAGCGCGTTACCGAGTGGCTCGGAACCCACGAGCAGGATATTCACCAGCTCATAAAGGGTCTGGGCAGTACTGATTTCTATCGTCCCGGACAAGCACCATCCTCACCCGAAGCGATCACGCCACCACTGGCAAGGCTGCTCGAATTCATCTCGGTACGCGGATTTCACGGTGCGGCCGTGTTCAATCCTGCCGGACAGCCCCTGTGGCATACCCCGGGTGGCGACACCATGAATGCCACGTTGCGTGACGCCCTGCCACGGCTCGAGCAGGGCAAAGTCATGCGTCTTGGTCCCTATCTCGATGATCGCGGTCACGCCAGGCTGGACTTTCTGGTCAATCTGGAGGTTGCTGCAGGACCTGCCCCCGTGCTGGTGATGCAGATAAGCGCAAATCGCTGGCTCGATCAGATCCTGGGGTCCTGGCCCGTCCCAGACAGCAGCGGAGAAGCCATTCTGTTTCGCCAGCAGGGGGATCAGGTCCACTATCTGAGTAGCCTGCGCTATCGCCCGGAACCGGCTCTCACCCTGCACTATCCCGTCACCCACCCCACCCTGCTGGCTGCCCAGTATTTGCGGCTCGCCGAACGCGGCATGCCCCAGGTACTCTATGGCCAGGATTACCGGGGCAGCGAGGTCTTCGGGGTTGTCTATCCGGTCATGAACACGGACTGGTACCTGCTGGCCAAGATCGACAAGGCGGAACTCTACCAGGCCACCTTCAAGGAGAGCGTCTGGATCGGTCTCATCGGCCTGCTGGTGCTCTTTGTCACCAACGCCGGCATCATCCTGCTGCGCCAGCACACCCGGCTGCAGATGGCCGAGCAGCTTCAGCATTCCCAGTCCCAGCGGCTGGAGGCGTTGCAACTGCTCTCCGCCATCGCCGACAGCTCGGAAGACGCCATCTTCGCCAAGAACAAGGAGGGCAGATACATCCTCTTCAACCGGGCCGCCAGCCAGTTTGTCGGCAAGCCGGTTGACGAGGTGCTGGGCCAGGATGATCTGACGCTCTTCCCGCCGCAGCAGGCGCAGATGCTGATGGCATCCGGGCGCCAGGTCATAGAGCGCAACCGGGTGCAGACCGAGGAGGAGTACCTGACCCTGCCCGATGGCGAGCATGTGTTTCTCGCAACCAAAGGCCCCTTGCAAGACAGCGAGGGGCAGGTGATCGGGATCTTCGGCATCTCTCGGGACATCACGGACTTCAAACGGGCCGAGGCCGACTTGCGAGAGCGCGAGGGGCTGTTCCGTGCCCTGGTGGAGCAATCCCTTGCCGGGATCTACATCATCCAGCAGGGTCGGCTCTGCTACATCAACCCCTGTTTTGCCCGACTGTTTGGCTATGACACCCCGGGGGCGCTGATCGCCGTTGGCCAGTTACACGCCCTTGCCGCTCCCAAGGACAGCACCAGGGTCGCCGAGCTGGTGCACGCGTGCGAGCAGGACGCGCGCGATATCCACACCCGCTTCAGTGCCCTGCATCAGCACGGGGAATCCCTGGAGGTCGAGCTGTACGGGCGGCGCGTCGACTACCTCGGCCAGCCCGCCATCATCGGCATTCTGCTCGATGTCACCGAACGGGAGCAGGTTGAACAGGCCCTGACCCGCCAGGCCAGCGAGCTGCGCCAGCAGAACCATGAGCTGGAGCGGTTCAACAAGGTGATGGTAGACAGGGAGCTCGCCATGCTGGCCCTCAAGCACCAGATCAACGGGCTCTCCCGTCAGCTCGGAGTGCCGCCCCCCTATCCCCAGGCCCCCATGCCACCGGAGGATCTCCCATGATGAGCTGGTCACCCCTGTGGCATGTGCGCCCCTCCACCCAGCGCTGGGGGATCTCCCTGCTGGCCGTGCTGCTGCCCGTTCTGATGTTGCAAATCCGGGTCCAGCTGCCCATCGCCTTTGGCGAGCGACCGCTGCTGGTTCTCTTCATGCTGCCCATCATCGTTTGCGCCCTGTTGGGGGGCTTGTTGCCAGGTCTGCTCTGCACTCTGATCACCGCCCTAGTCACCAGCTATTTCATGCTCCCCCCCATTTATTCACTGAGTGTCGAGGCTGGCCAGGATCTGGTGCAATGGTGCCTGCTCATCGCCAACGGTCTGCTCATCAGCGTGCTCAGTGCCGCCTTTCATCGCGCCCGGGCCAGAGAGGTCCTGCGCTGGCAGGAGCTGATGAACACCCAGAACCAGTTGCAGCAGAGCGAGAACCGCTTCCAGGTCACCTTCGAACAGGCAGCGGTCGGCATCGCCCTGGTCTCCCCCGATGGACACTGGCTGCGTGTCAATCAGCGGCTGTGCCACATCCTGGGCTACCGGGCCGACGAGCTCACCGGGATGACGTTCCAGCAGTTGACCCACCCGGACGATCTCTACCTCGATGAGGCCCATGTGGCCCGGGTGCTGGCGGGAACTATCCCCCACTACACCCTGGAGAAGCGCTACCTGCACAAGGGGGGCGAGATCATCTGGACCACTCTGACGGTGGCCCTGGTGCGCGACGCCGAAGGCAATCCCGACTACTTCATCTCCATCATCGAGGACAACCGGCAGAACAAGGAGACCGAGGAGGCGCTGCGCCGCAACGAAGCCATACTGCGCGAGTCCCAGCGTCTCGCCAAGATAGGGAACTGGCGCTGGCGCGTGGCCGATGACAGCCACTTCTGGTCACCGGAGATCTATCGCATCTATGGCCGGGATCCGGCCCTCCCCCCCGCCGTCTATCCCGAGGTCAGAAAATACTTCACTCAGGAGGGGTGGCACACGGTGGCCCAGGCCGTCGAGCGCTGCAGGATGGACGGGCAGCCCTACGAGTGCGATGCCGAAGTGATCACGGAGCAGGGGGAGACCGCCTGGGTCATTGCCCGCGGGGCGGCGCTCAGGGACAGGGATGGCACCATACTCGAGCTCTACGGCACCGTGCAGGACATCACGGAGCGCAAGCTCGCGGAGCAGCGCCTGCAACACAATCAGCAGATGGCGCTCGATACCCAGCGCCGTGCTCGCCTCGCAGCCCTCAACCTGATGGACGACGCCATCAGTGCACGGGTGCGCGCCGAAACCGTCAGCAGCGCCCTGCGCGAGAGCGAGCAGCGCCTGCTGATGGCCCAGGAAGGGGCCCATGTCGGCATCTGGGAATGGGACATGGTCAGCAACCGTCTCTTCTTCTCGCCGGAATGCGCCCGCCTCTATGGCCGCAGTGCCGAGGTGCTCGGCGAGCTGGCAGCCTGGCAGGCCTGCCTGCATCCGGATGACAGGCCCCGCATCGAGCAGTTGCTGGCGGAGCGGGCGGTCAGCGGCGCCCCCGTCGAGCTGGAGTTCAGGATCCTGCTGCCAGATGGCGGCATCCGCTGGCTGGTGAGCAAAGGGAGCGTCTATCGGGACGCCCAGCAGCGACCCGTGCGCCTCCTTGGCATCCATCTGGACATCACCCAGAGCAAGCTGGCCGAGCAACAGTTGCGCCAGTTGTCCCTGGCCCTCGAACAGAGCCCTGACGGCGTCTTCATCACCGACACCCGGGCGCGCATCGAATACGTCAACCCCGCCTTCCTCGCCGCCAGCGGTTACCAGCAGCACGAAGTGATAGGCCGGACCCCGTCCCTGCTGCGCTCGGGCCTCACCCCGGATGCCAGCTATGTCGCCCTGTGGGATGCCATCAACCACGGCCAGCGCTGGCATGGCGAATTCATCAACCAGCGCAAGGATGGCTCCCACTACCAGGTGCTGGCCACGGTGTCGCCGATCCGCCAGGAGAGCGGTGAAATCACCCACTACGTCACGGTCCAGGCCGACATCACCGAGAAGAAGCAGCTCGGCGAGGAGCTGGACCAGTATCGCTACCACCTGGAGGAGATGGTCAACGAGCGCACCCGGCAGCTGGCCCAGGCCCACCAGCGGGCCGAAAGTGCCAACCACGCCAAGAGCGCCTTCCTTGCCAACATGAGCCACGAGATCCGCACCCCCATGAATGCCATCCTGGGGCTCACCTATCTGCTCAAGCGCGACACCCGGGATCCCACCGACCTCGAACGGCTGACCAAGATAGACACTGCCGCCCAGCACCTGCTCAGCATCCTCAACGACATCCTGGATCTCTCCAAGATCGATGCGGGCAAGATGACGCTGGAGCTGACCGATTTCTCCCTCACCGCCATGCTGGACAACGTCCGCGCCCTGATGAACGACCAGGCCAGGGCCAAGGGGCTCACCATAGTGACGGACATCGGCGATACCCCCGCCTGGGTGCACGGCGACATCACCCGCCTGCGCCAGGCCCTGCTCAACTATGCGACCAACGCCATCAAGTTCACCGAGCAGGGAACCGTCACCCTGCGCGTCAGGCTGGCCCGCCCCCTCACCACCGGCTACCTGCTGCGCTTCGAGGTGGAAGACACCGGCATCGGCATCACCCCTGCACAGCGCGAGAAGCTGTTCCAGGCGTTCGAACAGGCGGATGTCTCCACCACTCGCAGATATGGCGGCACTGGCCTTGGCCTTGCAATCACCAGCCGGATCGCCGCCCTGATGGGGGGTGAGGTCGGAGTCACCAGCGAGCCAGGCCAGGGAAGCTGCTTCTGGTTTACCGCCAGGCTGTTCAAGGCAAAGGAGGACGCCCCTTCCCGGACCTCGTCCGAGCAGGGGAACCAACAGGCCTTCAGCTTCCCTCGCCACGCCCGGATCCTGCTGGTGGAAGACAACGCCATCAACCGGGAAGTGGTGCTCGAGCTCCTGTGCCACAGCGGCCTCGTCATCGAGACGGCCGTCAACGGCCAGGAGGCCCTGGCCCTCGTCAGCCAGCACCCCTTCGACCTCATCCTGATGGACATACAGATGCCGGTGATGGATGGCTACAGCGCCACCCGCGCCATCCGGGCCCTGCCCGGCATGGACAGGCTGCCCATCCTGGCGCTCACCGCCAGCGCCTTCGAGGAGGACAGAAAGGCGAGCGCATCGGCCGGCATGAACGATTTCATTGCCAAGCCCGTCACCCCCGCCAAGCTGTTTGAAGCCCTGCAGCGCTGGTTGCCCCAGGGCAAGGTCCCCGAGCTTGCCCCGGACGACAGCACTCGCCATCCCGTGACAGGCCCCCTTGCCCGCCTGCAGGCACACCCGGGTCTGGATCTCGACCAGGGGCTGGCGGCCCTCAACGGCAATCAGGAGAAATACCTGGCCCTGCTTCGCTACTTCATCCATGAACATGGCCAGGACATGGCCCGGCTGCACCGCCACTTGCAGGCCGGGGAGCACAACGGTGCAACCCGCATGGTCCACAGCCTGCGCGGCGTGGCGAGCACCCTGGGGGCACGTGAGCTGTCGCGCCACTGCCTGGCCCTGGAGCAGGCCATCGCGGACGGCAACACTGAGCCCACCGGACTCATGTCATCCATCGATGAAGAGATCGCCGCCCTTTGCGCTCTGCTCGGGGACGATCTCGCCGCCCCGACCACCGATCTGGTGCCTCTGGGGGATAAGTGGCGCCAGCAACTGCTGGGCCAGATGGAAGCCCTGCTGGTGCAAAGCGACACCGCCGTGATCCCCCTCTACGAGCAGTATGCCGGTCCCCTTCGCCTCATGCTGGGGTCTCGCAGCGACACCCTGACCAGGCAACTGAAGGCGTTTGATTTTGATGCCGCCCTGCTCACCCTGCGCCAGCATATGGCAACGGACGAGACCCACCCGGACGATCGGGCTCCCCTCCCCGAGGCGCCAGCCTGCCATCCGGGGCAGGTGAAGGGCGACAAAGGGTTGAATCACTGAATGAAGTCATGCATATAGTGGGGTGCCCAGAGGCGACGAGACGACCTGCCGGGCCTGTCGTTTCCCCCGTCAGGGGCCCCCGTTCAAGGCATGCCAACCGTGTTCCCGTCCGCCGCCCGGGCCAACGCCGGCGGCAGAACGACGTTTCTTTAACCGTGCTTTACATGGAGCAATGAGCATGTTGTCAAAGCGTATTATCCCCTGCCTCGACGTCAAAGATGGCGTGGTGGTCAAGGGCGTGCAGTTTCGCAACCACGAGGTGATGGGCGGCATTGTCGACCTCGCCCGCCGCTACGCCGCCGAGGGCGCCGATGAGCTGGTCTTCTATGACATCACCGCCTCGAGCGACGAACGGGTAGTGGACAAGAGCTGGGTAAGCCGGGTGGCGGAAGTCATCGACATCCCCTTCTGCGTCGCCGGCGGCATCAAAAGCGTGGAGGATGCCCGCCAGATCCTGGAATTCGGTGCCGACAAGGTCTCCATCAACTCCCCCGCCCTGGCCGATCCCACCCTGATCACCCGGCTCGCCGAGCGCTTCGGCGTGCAGTGCGTGGTGGTGGGTATCGACTCCTACTTCGATGCCGCCCTCGGTCAATATCAGGTCAAACAGTTTACCGGCGACGAGAGCCGCACCCGCACCACCACCTGGACCACCCTGGAGTGGGTACAGGAAGTGCAGCGCCGGGGCGCGGGGGAGATAGTGCTCAACGTGATGAACCAGGACGGCATGCGTCAGGGGTACGACCTTGAGCAGCTCAAGCTGGTGCGCGCCGTGTGCAAGGTGCCCCTCATCGCCTCCGGCGGCGCCGGGGCCATGGAGCACTTTCGCGATGCCTTTACCCTGGCCGACGTGGACGGGGCGCTGGCCGCCTCCGTGTTCCACAAGGGCCTCATTCCCATTCCCGAATTGAAACGCTGGCTGAAAAACGAAGGAGTCGCCATCCGTGAATAATCAAGCAGTAGACAATGCATTGCCGCTGGCCGAGCGCCTGGACTGGGCCAAGTGTGAGGGCATGATCCCCGCCATCGTCCAGCATTCCCTCAGCGGCGAAGTGCTGATGCAGGGCTTCATGACCCGCGAGGCGCTGGAAAAGACCCAGACCACCGGCCAGGTCACCTTCTTCAGCCGCAGCAAGCAGCGCCTGTGGACCAAGGGCGAGAGCTCGGGCCATGTGCTCAAGCTCGTCGCCATCACCACCGACTGTGATCAGGACTCCCTGCTCATTGCCGCCGACCCGGTCGGCCCCACCTGCCATCTGGGCAACCCCTCCTGCTTCGACGGCCACCCCGTGCCGCCGCTCGGCTTCCTGGCCGAGCTCGAACAGATCCTGGCATCACGCAAAGGGGCAGATCCCGCCACCAGCTACACCGCCAGCCTCTATGGCAAAGGCACCAAGCGCATCGCCCAGAAGGTGGGTGAAGAGGGGGTGGAAGTGGCCCTGGCCGCCATGGCGAAAGACAGAGAAGAGCTCATCAACGAATCCGCTGACCTGCTCTACCACCTGACCGTCTTGCTGCAAAACGAAGGCTTGGGTTTGAAGGATGTGGTGCAGCGCCTGCATGAGCGCCACACCAAGTAATTATTGAATTCTGTTCAACAAAACGGGCCCTATGGGCCCGTTTCATTTCATGATTGTCCCCTCGCCGGGGGATGGCAGGCCCCGCTCCGCCCTCAGCCGATACGGGTCCAGAAGCTCATGTTGACCGAGTGATGGTCAAGCAGGGTCAGGTACTCCCCTGCCACGTCGTTGTGCAGCCACTGCTGGCAGTAGGCTTCCACCAGCGACTGGCTGGGGGCCATCACCACGTCCGCATAGAGGCCGTCGGCGCCGCGCAGCAGGCAGTGCATGATGAGCCCGGATTGCTGGACAAGAAACTCGGACTCGACCCGCCGTGACAGGGCGAGCAAATCCGCCTCCGTCACCCCTTCCCTGAGCCTGAAGGTGGCAAATTCGACGCCCCCTGCCTGTTGCATGTCACCCTTGATGATCATCTCGTTTTCTCCGTTGTGGATGGTCTGGAGAACCCAGCATAACGAAGGGCTACTGACAGCCTTGTGTCAGTCCTGAATGACCTTTTCGGCGCCACTGCGCCCAGGGGGAAACGCGTCCGACTGGCGCAGGGCAAGGTAATCGGCCAGGGTCGCGCCAGGTGGTGCCCCTTCTCCCGGTCGGCACGGCGCCAGGGTGTCGATGCGATCCACCCTGAAATCCCGGTAGGCCCGGCGCAACGCACACCAGGCGCCGAGCGTCCAGCATCCGCCCCAGTAGAAGAGCCCGAGGGGAAAGAGCTGGCGTTCCGTCCTGCTGGCGCTGGCATCCCGGTAGCCAATGTGCAGCCAGTAACCGGCCGTGATGGCGTCGTGCAACCTGTCCCAGCGAGCGTATGCAGGGTGCGCCGTGGAATAGTCCGGCACCCGCACCACGGGGACGCGAGGTGCCCGAGCCTCCTTGGCGGGCAGAGCCGCCTCAATCTTGGCGAGCAGGGCGCGGGCAGGATCGGCCATCCCCTTGCCCGTCAGCACCGCCACCAGGTTCACCCCGGTGATGAGGGCCTCCAGCTCGGCCGCACTCAGTTGCAACGGGGCCATTTCGAACCCCTCGCTCAGCCGATAGCCCAGCCCGGCTTCCCCGTAAACCGGAATGCCCGCCAAAGAGAGATCGTCGATATAGCGGTAGATGGTGCGCTCCGACACGCACAGGCGCGTCGCCAGCTCCCGGGCGGTCAGGGGTTGATGCGCCCGCAGCAGGTTGGTCAGTTGAAACAGTCGGTCCGATTTTCTCACAGGCATCCTCAGGCTGGCGGGACATGGCGGCCATGGTAAGCCGGGACGGGCTCGAAAGGCACGTCTTGTTGGCTGGCGACCGCTACCGGCGAGGCCCTGCTTCTTTGCATCACGCAACACAAAACGGGCCCGCAGGCCCGTTGATGGCGCGGCGCCTTTGCCGTCACGCCAACTGCTTGCGCAGCATGAATTTTTGCACCTTGCCGGTGGAGGTCTTGGGCAGCGGGGTGAAGATGATGCGCTTGGGGGCCTTGAAGTGGGCCATCTGCTCGCGGCAGAACGCAATGAGCTCGGCCTGGGTGAGCTCGCGCCCCTCCTTGAGCTTGACGAAGGCGCAGGGCACCTCCCCCCAGGTCTCGTCCGGCATGGCGATCACCGCGGCTTCTTCCACATCGGGGTGGCGATAGAGCACGTCCTCCACCTCCAGGCTGGAGATGTTCTCCCCGCCGGAAATGATGATGTCCTTGGATCTGTCCTTGATCTCCACATAGCCGTCCGGGTGCCAGACCGCGAGATCCCCGCTTCTAAACCATCCCTGTGCCATCGCCTCTTCGCTCGCCGCCGGGTTCTTGAGGTAGCCCTTCATGACGATGTTGCCCCGCAGCACTATCTCTCCCAGGGTCTTGCCATCCATGGGGACCGGATCGCCGCTGACGGGGTTGATGACCCGCATCTCCCCTTGCAGGGGGGAGGCCACCCCCTGGCGCGCCTTGAGACGGGAGAGGGTGGTGGCATCCTGCCCCTGCCAGCGTCTTTGCGGCTCGCACACCACGCAGGGGCCATAGGTTTCGGTGAGGCCATAGACATGGGTCACGGCGATCCCCATGGCCTCCATGCCGGCGATCACGGTGGCGGGCGGCGCTGCCCCCGCCGTCATCGCCTTGACGGGGTGGTCGAGTCCCTGTTTGAGGGCCGGATCGGCATTGTTGAGCATATTGAGCACGATGGGGGCGGCGCAGAAATGGCTCACCTTGTGTTCGCGCAGCGCCCCGTAGATGGCCGCCGCCTGCACGTGGCGCAGACAGACGCTCACCCCGGCGGTGGCCGCCAGGGTCCAGGGGAAGCACCAGCCGTTGCAGTGAAACATCGGCAGGGTCCAGAGGTAGACCGGGTGCTTGGGCAGCTCCCAGGAGAGGGCATTGTTGACCGCATTGAGGTGGGCGCCGCGATGGTGATAGACCACCCCCTTGGGGTTCCCCGTGGTGCCGGAGGTGTAGTTGAGGGAAATGGCCTGCCACTCGTCCGCCGGCAGCCAGCCGGGTTCGTCCCCGTTCCCCAGGGCGATGAACTCCTCGTAGTCGATCTCGCCGACCAGCTCCCCTTCCCGGTAGAGGGGATCGTCGATGGCGAGCACCAGGGGCTGGCTGTCAATGAGAGAGAGCGCCTTTCGCACCACTGCGCCGAACTCCCGGTCCACCAGCACCACCTTGCTCTGGGCGTGCTGAAAGATGAAGGCCATGGCGTCCGCATCGAGCCGGGTGTTGATGGTGTTGAGCACGGCGCCGCTCATGGGCACCCCGAAGTGCGCCTCGAACATGGCCGGCACATTGGGGGCGACGATGGAGACTGTGTCCCCCTCGCCAATGCCGCGACGGCGCAGGGCCGAGGCGAGCTGGCGGCAACGGCGTTCGGTCTGAGCCCAGCTCTGGCGCAGGGGCCCGTGGATCAACGCCGGATAGTCGGGATAGACCCGGGCTGCCCGCCCCAGAAAGCTCAAGGGGGTCAGCGCCTCGAAATTGGCGGGCGTCTTGCCAAGGCCGGCGTCGTACATGTTCTGCTCTGTCATCGGATCCTTCCTCACAGGGGCACAAAACGGGGTGGCTCTCGCGGTTCACCACGACCGGCATTGCGCCCTTATACGGAGCCAGGACGCCGGCGGGAACCAGATGAAAGGGTATCAAGGGGGGCCGAGCCCAGGTATTAGCGAAACGTCTTAGGGTGGTGAAGAGATGACACATGCCCCCACCGACCACCTTGCCACGGGAGCATGAACGAGCCTCAAATCAATGCCGCCAGCACAAACATCAGACAAACCAGAAGGCACGCCAGTACGTTGACTACGGGGGGCAGCGCCAGTCCCCTGAGCCCCCCACTCACCCACAGGCTGTGCTCACTCCTGTCTATCCACTGAACACCGCCCCTCATCTGATCGCGATACATGACTACCTCTCCTGTGCTAAAAGAGAGCAAAGCATCACGCCAAGACCACATCAAGGCCATAAATACAAATGAATGGTCACCAGGAGATACCAAATGGATAGAGAGAGGACCCTCCCTCGGGACAGAGACAGCATCGATCACGCCATGTGCCAGTTGTTCAAGCGCCACCTCAAGCGCGCCGGCATCTCGTACAAGGCGCTGGCGGGAGAGTTGAACATGTCGGAAGCCAGTGTCAAACGACTGCTCAATCAGACTCAACCCTTCACTCTGGACCGCATGCTGGCGATTGCCACGCTCCTCGGCGTTCCCCTCTCCCAGATCCTGACGGAGGCAGAGCAGTTGGCCGCAAGCGTCGTCCACTTCACGCCGCAGCAGGATGCCGCCTTCTGCCAGCGCCCCGAGCTCTACAGCCTGTTGCTGCAGATCCTGCAACAGGGCACGGATCCCGATGCGCTGTGCCAGCACTTCGGGCTCAATGCCCCCTCGCTTTATCTGTATCTGCGCGAGCTCGAGCAGCTCGGACTCGTGGCGCTGCAGAGCGGACTCAGCTTTCGTCTGCTGGTGCCCCGGCACGTGGCATTTCGGGACTCGGCCCGCTTTCCCCTGCGCTTCAAGAATCAAGTCATCGAAGGGTTGCAGGCACGCGTCCAGCACCTGACGCCCCGCGATCGTCAGGCCTATCTCATCACCGCCCGGCTTCGGCTGACCGAAGCCGAGTTCATGGAGTACCGCCTTGCGCTGGAGACGCTCATGCTGGACACCCTCAAACTGAGCCTCAAACGTGACCCTGTCACGCCGGATCTGGCGGACTACACCATCCTGGACATGGGCGCACTGGGCAGTTATCAACCCATGTTGCCGCAACCCGTCAACCTCAATCCCTCCACATAGGTCTCTTCTTTGTCGCCAATCGCCGACGCTATTTTTGTGCGGTCATTTTTTGCGCAGTCAGCCCCTGTCGCGATCCCGTGGCCCTTGCCTTGAGCCTGCGGCGCAAAATGCCAAGAATGATCCCAAGCCCTCAACGGGTATGAGTACAAGGAGAAGAGTGATGAACAAATCCATGTTGGCAGGTGTCGGGATCGGTGTGGCCTCTGCGCTGGCATTGTCGGCGGTCGCCAGCGGATCCCTGTTTTCATCAGAGCCCCAGTTTGCCGAGGTGCTGGCCAGCAAGCCGGTGACCGAGACCATCAAGACGCCACGTCAGGAGTGCCGCAACGTCACCCTGACCCACCGCAAGCCGGTGCAGGACGAGCACAAGATCCTGGGTACCGTGGTTGGCGCAGCCCTGGGCGGCGTGGTCGGCCACCAGTTTGGCGGTGGCAGCGGCAAGAAGGTGGCCACCGCCGCCGGTGCCGTGGCAGGGGGTTATGCCGGGAATCAGGTGCAGGGCAACATGCAGGCGGGTGATACCTACACCACCACGGAGCAGCGCTGCAAGACGGTGCAGGAGAGCAGCACCCGCACCATCGGCTATGACGTCACCTACCGCCTCGCCGGCCAGGAAGGGGTGGTACGCATGGAGAAGCAACCCGGCCCCACCATTCCGGTCAAGGATGGCAAGCTGGTACTGAGCAACGCGCAGGGTTGATACTCCGTTAGGAGCGCCCTGCCATGAGGAAGGCCCACCATGACGGTGGGCCTTTTTCATCTTCGCAACCCCACCTGTCTGCAACAGGTCTTCCCAACAAACGTTTTCTCAACAGAAAGGGGCCCGCAGGCCCCTTTCTTGTTGCTCAATCATCCTCAGTGGCGACCGAAGGGCCACCAGGGCTTGTCGTTGTCCTGGATGTCGACCCGGGTCTGCTGCAGGGCGCCGGGCTGGCCCCCTTCCACCCGATCGAGGCTCACCCTGAACTGCTCGGTGGGCTCGACGAACCAGTCATCGATGATCAGCACTTTGACCGACTTGCTGCCCCCCTCGCCCGCAGCCCAGCTCACCGACTGACCGAACCAGGGCAGGAAATCCAGCCCCCAGCGCGCCGTGACCCCGTCAAGGGCCACCCGGGCCCGGGCCGGCTTGCTCAGATCGCCGCTTCGCACCAGGGGGATCTCGGCAAACCACTGCCCCTCGTTCACCGTCATGCTGGCGCGCGCCAGCGAGATGGTGGAGGGCGCCAGCTTGTCCTTGATGGTCACCAGGGTCTGGTGCTGATCCCCCAGGGCCGCGCCGCTCGGGTCAAACAGCTCCAGGGTAAAGGTCTCGTCCCCCTCGCGCAGGGTATCGCTCTTCACCGGGATGCTGATGGTCTGGCTGTCGCTCTGTCCGGCGGCCCAGTGCAGGGTGCCGGTGAGCGGCGCCACGTCGTTGGCATCGGCGCTGCCGTAGGCAATGCGGTAGCTGACGCTCGCCTCCCCATGGCTGCCATCGCGGCGCGCCACGCTCAAGACCAGAGTGTTGCCCTCCTCCACGTTCGCAGCGGCGCTCTCGAGGCTCAATACCCCGGCGGGCGGCAGCGGATACTGGATGGCTACCAGCACGGGATCGTGATCCGAGGCGCTGAAGGGCCCTTCGGATTTCGCCAGCTGGCCGCTGTACTTGCTGCCGTACTCGAAGAAGTTGCTCTCGGCGGAGTTGATGTGCCAATCCTCGATGCCGATCACCTTGGCCGCGAGGCTCGGGTTTGCCAGGGCGTGATCCAGGTTGCCGAGCTCCCCTTCATAGCTGTAGGAGTAGGTGTCGGTGCCGTGGAAGCGGGTGTTGAGGTTCACAAACCCATACCCCTTGCCAAGGGCGCTGCCGCTCTCCTCGAAGGGCTGGCCCGCCAGGGTAGTGAAGGAGGCGCTCATGATCTGGCGCGCTTGGGCGGCCGGATCATAGTCAGTCAGCACCCGGATGGGATCTTCCATGCCATAGGCGTTCATGTCGCCGATAAGCAGCAGATCCCCGGCCAACTCTTTGAGCTGTTCTCCCAGCACCTTGGCGGCAGAGACCCGCAGCGCGTTGCAGTGGCCCTGGCCATCCAGCGGATCGGCAGTGGCGTAGTCGGGGTAATCCTCGAAGCAGGCGGAGCCCTTGGACTTGAGGTGGTTGACCACCAGGGTCAGGGGCGCATCCCCCTTGGGCGAGCTAAAGCGCTGCACCAGCGACTCGCGCATCCCCTGATTGATGGTCACCGGCTTGCCGCTGGCGTCCACCGCCTCGGCCTGCTGCACCGGCAGCGCGATGAGGCTGGCGGCCCCTTGCGGGCTCACGCTGGCGGGTCGGTAGATGAGCCCCACCGTGATGGCGTCGGTGCCAATGGGCTTGCCATCCGGCGAGGCAATCCAGCGGTAGTGATCCGCCTCATTCGGCTGGGCGGCGTTCAAGGCCGCCACCAGATTGGCGATGGCGGAGTTGTCGCCGTAGCCGTTGTTCTCGATCTCCATCAGCCCCACCACATCGGCGTTGAGGCGGGTGATGGCGCTGACGATCTTGGTGCGCTGCAACTCGAACTCCGCCACCGTCAGGGCGCCCCGGTTGCTACCGGTGGGGTTGGCATCGCCCCCCACGACCGTGGTGAAGAAGTTGAGCACGTTGAAGCTCGCGACCCGCAGATCCCCCGCCTCGGCGAGCTCGGGGGTTTCCACCCGATCCCAGCCGCTGTGATCAATCTGGCTCGCGTCGATGCGGTTGCTGGCCACCAGCCTGAACAGGTTGTAGGAGTAGCCAAGCGCCCCCTCCAGCCCGTTGAGCTTGTCGCCGATGCGCAGGTAACCGTCCTCGGCGTTGAAGCCGGGGAACCAGGGCAGCACGCCATCCGGCGCCTTGGCGTCGGTCTCCACCACCAGCTGGTTCTGCTGGTTGCGAAGGGCCCAGTCGCTCGCCTCCTGGCTCATGGCGGCAAATTTCTGGGTCGACTTGATGAGCGGCGCACCATAAGAGAGCACCAGGTTGTTGCGCTTGCCGTCGTAATCAAAGCTGAAGTTGCGGGTCACCACCAGGCTGGAACCCGGCACCAGCCGCACCTGCATCCCCTCGTGACGCTCCAGCAGCTGGCTCAAACTCTCCCCCGCCACCGGCAGCAGATCCACCGCAGCCGGGATGGCCCCTTGCGGCCGGGTCACCACCAGCTCGTCGGCGTTGAGCTGGGTCTGGTTGAAATACTCCTTCACCTTGCCCGAAACGCACACCTCGGCCCCCGGCACGACGGCAGCGTTGGCCTTGGTGGTGTAGACGAAGAGGCCGTCGGAGGTGGCCGGATCGCCATCCCCTTGCTCATCTTGAATGAAGAAGCCCTTGTAGAGGCCGCTCACCACCTGGGTCACCACGCCGCGAGTGGCATAAGCCTGTTCCGATTCAAACTTGCCGGCCGGCACCAGCGGGCTGCTGCTGCCCGGGCCCTGAATGGCGGGCACCGGCACCAGGTCGTCCACCGGGCAGACGAAAGCGGGCGGCTGGGTGCCATCGCAGGGGCCATCGCCACTGCAACCCAGACCACTGGCGTCATCTTTCGGGGCCGCCACGTATTCCTGCGCCGGATCAAAAGGGGACGTAGCATCAGTGCGGCCCATGGTGACGGTGGCCTTGCGGCGCAGGGTCATGTCCAGGGTCGAGACGTTGCCCGACACCCAGGCCGTGCCCGGATCCACCCCCACCTGGCCGACGCTGTCCACTATCTCGCTGCCGCGATAGAGCACCAGGGCGTCGTCGCCGTTGAACACCAGGTTGCCGCTGGTCTGATTGGCCTTGGCCAGGATCTCGGCATTTGCGGAGGGGTTGGCCAGCACCAGGGTGGCGCCCGGGGCCAGGGTGCCTTGCAGCGCCAGGCTGTTGGTGGGGGATTCACTGATGGGTTTGCCGTTGGCGTAGAGGGCCAGCCGGTATTGGGAGAGATCGACGGGGTCGCTGCCGAGGTTGCTCAGCTCCACCGCCTTGTTGTTGCCGGACCCTTCCAGGTATTCGGTGATAAGCAGTTGCGCCTGTGCCTGTCCAGCGAGCGCCAGCCCGACGGCCAGCGCCACCAGAGAGTGTCTTCCTGACATGGTCAGTTTCCTTTTTTATTTGCAGATCATGTTATTGGCGCCCCGCACAAGGCGGGCCGCAGCACCTTGGATGCAGCCATCAACGGGAGGCATGTCAGCCCCCGGCGAAACTGCGCGCCCACTCTGCCCCGTCGGCGCCGGGGCTGCTGCGAGCTGGCTAACAATGACAACAAAATGTTGCGCCAAGGTGACGGGCAATACCCGAATGGGCAGTGTCTGCCATCGCTGCGCAGGAAGTTGTCGTCCCCCAGCCCCTGCTGGCGGCCTCTGTCAGGGATCGACATCGGCGCCGGGCCAGACGGGGGGAGCACTACGGCGGCCTCTGCCCGGTACCATTTCGTGAGCAACCCCACTCACAGACACTGGATCATGGGCAAATCCATGGGCGCCATACCGGACGCCACCCCCAGCGTGGCCCGAGAAGGCAGAAAACCGGGGGATGAGACTCTCTCCTGGCGCTCTTGTGGAACCGGTTCCAGTAATGACAGAAATAACAAGAGAGGGGATGACACAAACGTTTGTTGCTTTTGCGCTCGCGAATGGCAATAGTTCTCACTTTCTTTTTTGACCGTCTCTATTCTCGAGGTGCTACAAGATGTTTCGTCACCCCCTGGCAAAGTTGCTGCTGCTCGGCCAGCTCGTCCTGGTGAGCTGGATGGCGCAGGCCACCCCCCCCGTTGAAGTGGAAGATGTGATGGGCCGCAAGGTCTCCCTGAGCCTTCCGGCAAACCGCATCGTGCTCGGTTTCTATCCCGAAGATTACCTGGCGGTGGCCGGTGAAGGCGGGGCCGAACGCCTGGTGGGCATGTCCCTGGGCTGGTTCATGAAGTCCCGTCCCGCCATCTGGTCTCTCTACGTGGCCAGCCAGCCACAACTGGCCAAGGTCCCGGATCTTGGCAACGTGCAGGATCAGAGCTTCTCCATCGAGAAGACCCTGGCGGTCAAGCCCGACCTGGTGATCCTGGCGAAGTGGCAATATGAGGCCCTGAGCGCCGACCTGCCACGCCTTGAGCAGGCGGGGATCCCGGTGGTGGTCATCGACTACAACGCCCAGACCCTGGCACAGCACATGGCAAGCACCCTGCTGCTTGGCAAGCTGACCGGCCAGGAAGCCCGAGCCCGGAAGATGGCCGACGAGTACAAGGCCAAGATTGACACCATCACCTCCCGCATTGCCGCCGCGAAGCGCACGCCGCCCCGGGTCTACATCGAGCTGGGTGACAAGGGTCCGGCCGAGTACAGCTACACCTATGGCAAGGACATGTGGGGCGCCATGGCCCTGCTGGCCGGTGGCGACAACGTGGCCGCCCCCTTCGTCGATCGCTGGGGCCCCATCCACCCGGAACAACTGCTGGCGAGCAAGCCCGAGGTGATCCTGATGGCGGGCTACGAGAGCGTGAGCAGTGCCGTCGCCATGCAGGTCGGCCAGGATGTGTCGGCAGAGACCGTGCGCCAGCGTCTGCAAGGCTTTGCTGCCCGTCCGGGCTGGAGCGAGCTGCCTGCGGTGAAGCAGGGTCGCCTCTACGCGGTCTATCACGGCGCCACCCGCAGCATCATGGATGCCGCCCTCATCGAGTTCATGGCCAAGGCCCTCTATCCGGACCTCTTCCAGGATCTCGATCCCCTGGCCACCTATCAGGCGTTCTACCAGCACTATCTGCCCATCCGTCCCCAGGGCACCTTCATGCTGGGCATTCATCAGCACAACGCGCACTGAGTGTCGGCCGGGGTCTCTCCGGCTCATTCCCTCCCCCACTCGGTGGAGAACCCACCGGCGACCTCAGGTTGCCGGTGACAAAAACGATAAAAAACCACAAGACAAGATGGAGTTCACACGCAGATGACACTTTTCTCCCGCTATGCCAGCCTGGTGCTGGCAAGCCTTTGCTGCTTGTTTGGCACCGCACAGGCGAAAGTTGAAACCCTGACAGATGTGCTGGGACGGGAAGTCCAGGTCGATCTCCCCGCCAAGCGGGTAGTGCTCGCATTTTACTTTGAAGACTACATGGCCGTCGGTGGCGAACAGGCCTTCGATCGGGTCGTCGGCATCTCCCGCGAGGCCTGGGAAGGCTGGCGTCCTGCCAACTGGTCCCTCTTTACCGCCCATCGCCCCTCCCTCAAGGAGATAGCCGACGTAGGCGAGGTAGAAGTGCAGACCTTCTCGGTGGAAAAAGTGCTCGCCCTCAAACCCGACGTCGTCGTCCTGGCCGACTGGCAATATAAAGGCCTTGGCCAGGACGTGGCCCGTCTCGAACAGGCCGGTCTGCCCGTGGTGGTCGTGGACTACAACATGGAACTCCCCGCCAATCACAAGGCCAGCACCTTGCTGCTCGGCAAGATTGCGGGCACCGAGCCTCGCGCTCGCCAGCTCGCAGACGAGTACCAGCATGCCATCGACGAAGTACATGGCCGGATCGCCGCCGCCAATCTGCCCAAGCCCCGTTTCTACGTGGAGTTTGGCAACAAGGGGCCTGACGAATATGGCTTCAGCTATGGCAAGGGCATGTGGGGTCCGCTCGGCCACTTGGCTGGCGGCGACAACATCGCCGCCCCCTTTGTGGAATGGTACGGCCCCATGAACCCCGAGCAGGTTCTGGTCTCCAAACCCGAGGTCATCTTCCTCACCGGCACTGAATCCACCCAGAACCCCACCGCCGTGCTGCTGGGCCAGGGTGTCAATCCCGCGCTCGCTCGGGCACGGCTCCAGGCCTTTACCGAGCGTAAAGGTTGGGCGAACCTGCCAGCGGTGAAGGAAAAGCGCATCTATGGGATTTACCAGGGCGCCTCCCGCACGCTGCTCGATTACACCATGGTCCAGTTCATGGCCAAGGCGCTCTATCCGAGCCTGTTCAAGGAGATGGATCCGCTTGCCAACTACCTCGACTTCTATCGGCGCTATCTGCCGGTCAAGGCAGACGGCACCTTCGCTATCGCTCTTTAACCTTCAACCTTCGTGGGCGCCTCTTGTGGCGCCCGTTTCAGGATTGTCACCATGAATGATTTGGCTGCCCTGCAGCAGACCCTCGCCCGGCAGCGGCAACGGGAGCGCCGTCGCTGGCACTGGCTCCTGCTGCTCGCCCTGATCCTGTGCATTACCCTGGTGCTCGACATCGCCACCGGCCCCTCCCTGCTGGCCCTGCACGACGTGATCGATGCCCTGGTTTCCCCCGCCCAGGCCGATCCCATGACCCGCACCATCGTCCACGACATGAGACTGCCCATCGCCCTCATGGCCCTGGTGGTCGGAGCCTCTCTCGGCCTTGGCGGTGTGCAGATGCAGACCCTGCTGGACAACCCCCTCGCCAGCCCCTACACCCTCGGGCTCGCGGCGGCGGCGGGCCTTGGCGCGGCGCTGGCACTCTACACCGGCGGCCTCGGGCTTCCTCCCCTGGTGGCCATCCCGGCCGGCGCCTTCATTGTGTGCATGTTTGCCGCCTGCCTGCTGTTTGGTCTGGCCATGATGCGCCATGTCAGCAGCCAGACCCTGATCCTGGCGGGCATCGCCCTGCTGTTCCTGTTCCAGTCCCTGCTCTCCCTGCTGCAGTTCCTCTCCTCCCCCGAACTCAACCAGCAGATCCTGTTCTGGCTGTTTGGCAGCCTGATGCGCACCACCTGGGACTCCCTGATCATCACCGCCGTCGTCACCCTGATCTGCACCCTGCTCATCTACCGGGATGCCTGGGCCCTCACCAGCCTGCGCCTCGGGGAAGCCCGCGCCCGCAGCCTCGGGGTCAATGTCGACAGACTGCGCATGAAGACCCTGGTGCTGGTCGCCCTGCTCACCGCCACCGCCACCAGCTTCGTCGGCGTGATCGGCTTCGTCGGCCTGGTGGCCCCCCATATCGCCCGCATGCTGGTGGGGGAAGATCAGCGCTTTTTGATCCCCCTCTCCGCCCTGTGCGGCGCCTGCATGCTCTCGGCGGCCTCGGTGCTCTCCAAGTCCATCATTCCGGGGGCCCTCTTCCCCATCGGCATCGTCACCGCGCTCATTGGCGTGCCCTTCTTCATCTGGTTGATCCTCGGCAGGGGGCGTAAACGTGCTTGAAATATCCCGACTCTCCCTCTCCCTCGGGCAGCAGACCTTGCTGCGGGATCTCAGCCTCACTCTGCATCCGGGTCAGGTCCATGTGATCATCGGCCCGAACGGGACCGGCAAGACCTCCTTGATGCGCATCCTCTTTGGTGAACTGACCCCGGACAGTGGCGACATTCGCCTCGGGGACCAGAGTGCCCGCCAGATGACGCAGGCCAGGTGGCGCCAGCAGTTTGGCTACATGCCCCAGAACATCCAGCTGGAGCTGGATCTCAGCGTCATCGAAGTGGTGGTGCTGGGGCGCCTCGACAGCCTCTCCATGCGCCTCGCGGACGAGGACATCCTGGCTGCCGGCCGCGCCCTGCAGGCGCTCGGCATCGCCCATCTGGCGGATCGCCCCCTCTACTCCCTGAGCGGCGGCCAGCGTCAGATGGTGCTCTTCGCCCAGGTGCTGCTGCGCGCCCCCCGCATCATGATGCTGGACGAGCCGGTCAGCGCCCTCGACCTTCATCACCAGATGCAACTAATGGAGCACCTGTGCCAGCAGACCCGGGAGCAGCAATGGATCACCCTGGTGGTGCTGCACGATCTCAACCTGGCCGCCCAGTTTGCCGATCAGCTGATCGTGCTGGCAGGGGGAGATCTGCAGGCCTTCGGCCCCCCCGCCCGGGTGCTCGACGCGGCCCTCATCGAGCGCCTCTACCAGGTGCCGGTGGAGATAAGCCACGATCAGCACGGCATCCCCTTCCTCAGAACCCTGCGAAAGACATCATGACACAGTGCTGCGCCACCCCGGCGACCACCGACCCACGCGCTGGCTGGAGGCGATCATGAACGGCGCCTCCTACTGGCGGGACTGGCAGGGCATGAGCCCGGCCGCCCGCCTGCTCATCACCAATGGGCTCGCCTTCAATCTCGGCTTCTACATGATGATGCCCTTCCTCGCCCAGCACATGGGCAGCGGGCTGGGCCTGGCCGGCTGGGCCTGTGGCCTCGTCATGGGGATGCGGGTCTTCAGCCAGCAGGGGCTCTTCCTGTTGGGCGGTACCCTTGGAGATCGCATCGGCTACCATCCCGCCATCGTCTGGGGCTGCCTGGTACGATCCTTGGGCTTCGTGCTGCTGGGCTGGGCCGAGTCCCTGCCCATCCTGCTGCTGGCCGCCGCCCTCACCGGCTTTGCGGGGGCTCTTTTCACCCCCTGCGCCCAGGCCTACCTTGCCAGCGAATGCCACAACCCGAGCCAGCGTCAGCGCGCCTTCGCCCTGCACAATCTGGCCAGCGAGGCGGGCATGCTGCTCGGCCCCCTGGTCGGCCTCACCTTGACCCAGCAGAGCTATACCCTGACGGGGATCCTGGCGGCGAGCCTCTTCGCCCTGCTCGGAGTGCTGCAATACCGGGTGCTGCCCAAACGCCCGGTGAGCAACCAGAGCCCCCGTGGCGCCATCTTGCGCCAATGGGGGGAGATAGTGCGCCAGCGCCCCTTCATGGGGTTCACCCTGCTGGCAGGCAGCTACCAGATCCTGTTCCACCAGCTCTATCTCGCTCTCCCCGCCCATATCCAGAGCCTGCCGGACGCCACCCACCTGCTCGGCGGCGTCTTCACCCTCTCGGCGGTGATCGGTGTCGTGCTCCAGCTCCCGGCCTCCCGCCTGGTGGAGCGCCGCCTGGGAGTACCGCTCGCCATGGGGCTGGGGATAGGCATGATGGGCTTGAGCTATCTCGCCCTGCCCCTGCTGGCACCCTGGCCGACGGCAGGGGTGTTGACGCAGGTGGCCCTGCTTTCCCTGGGCTCCATCCTCTGCTTCCCGCTCTTCGCCGCCCAACTGCCCCGCTACGCCCCCCCTGAGCAGCTCGGCAGCTACTACGGCTTCTATGCCAGCGCCGGGGGCTGCATGGCGCTCTTTGGCAACCTGCTCATCGGCTTTATGCTGGGGGATGCGGGCAGCCGCCCCGCCACCGCCATCTGGTGGCTGCTGGCCCTCGCGGGCCTGCTGGCGGGAGTTGGCCTTTATTCCCAGCTGCGCAAGGATGGCCAGGTGCAACCTGCTCCCCATCAATAAACAGGGCGGCCAAGGCCGCCCGGTTTTATTCCCTTTTCTCCCCCTTCAACTCTCTGCCTTATCCGGCTAAACCGGCTTCAAGACCTTGTCAGATACGCGAGCAAGCTCGGCTGTACTCGATAAGCAAAGCAACATCGGACATGCACGATGGCAATAAAAAGGACGCCATCGGGCGTCCTTGAAGAGGAAGACAGAGCAGGGTCAACTCCCCAGATGCAGCGCCAACCACACCGCAAGGGGGATCACCACCACAGAGAGCGCATTGCCGCCGAGCACGATGCTGGCCACCTTGTCGGGCTGGCACTGGTACTGCTCGCACAGCATGTAGTTGAGCACCGCCGGGGGCAGCGCCACCGACAGCATCAGGAGTGGTATCCAGTCAGGTTCGAGGGGCAGCAGCCAGACGGCGAGCCCCAGGGAGAGGCCCCCCGCCAGCAGGTAGAGCAGGTTGCACTTGATGGCCAGCCCCAGATGATCCAGCTCCCCTTCCATCAGCCTCACTCCCAAGGCAAACAGCATCAGGGGCACCGCTATCTGGCCGAGCAGGGTGGCGCTGGTCACCAGGTATTCCGGCAGCGGGATATGCAGGTTGGCCACCAGCAGCCCGGCGAAGGCGGCCCAGAGCACGGGGCTTCTCAGCCAGAGCCAGCGGGAGCTGCTGGCGGAGAGGATAAACATGCCCACCGAGAAGTGGAGCAGGTTGGAGAGCACAAAGAGGATGACGATGGCGCCGAGCTGCTGCTCGCCAAAGGCGAGCACCATCAGCGGAATGCCGAGGTTGCCGGTGTTGCGAAACATGGCGGGCAAGATCAGCGCGGCTCGCTCTATCTCCTTGAGTTTGAGCAGGGCGAGCAGCAAGCCGGGCAGCAGGATGACCAGGGCACCGGCCCCCACAAGGGGCAGGTGCGCCGCGAGATCCAGGGGGTATTTCACCAGGGCCGAGAAGACCAGCGCCGGGGTAAAGAGCTCGATATTGGCCCGGTTGACATAACCCAGGGCCCCGCCCGGCCGCAGCCGCCCATAGAGAGCGCCAAGGCCCACCACCGCAAATACGGGAATGACGATATTGAGCAGGGCGCTGAACATGGGTATCCCGTTTACAGTTCGCGGGCCGGGCGTCCCATCAGCACCACGGGGTCCAGCGTCACCTCCTGGCTGCCGTTGCTGACCCAGAGCTGGCCGTCGGAGATGGTACAGGTGAGCTGCATGGTGCGCTCCACCATGGCCGCCAGGGGCAGGGTCTGGCTGTCGGAGAGTTCGATGACGCTCAGGTTGTCGTGCAGACCGAGCTTGCCCTGGTTCTGCTTCCACCAGACGCTGGTGCCACGACCGCCATAGAGGTAGAGCACCACCTGGCGAGAGCGGTTGCATGCCTTCTTGAGACGGCGCTCGTCCGGCTGACCCAGCTCAATCCAGAGTTCAATCTCGTCGGAGTAGTTCTTGCACCAGAGCTCAGGCTCGTCGTCGGCTGAGAGCCCCTTGGTGAACTCCAGCCGCTCGGCGGCATGCCAGGCGAAGGCCGCGAGGCGGATCATCATGCGCTCGTCGGTCTCGGAGGGGTGACGGGCCAGGGTGAGGGAGAAGTCCTGATAGAGATTGCGATCCATGTCAGACAAGCTGATCTGGGCCTTGAAGATGGTTGCCTTGAGCGCCATAGAAGTCGTGAATACCTGATAAAAGAGAAGGGGGCGGACATGCCGGGCGTCAGTGTAATCAAAATGGCCGCCGGGTTCGACCGTCTTGCGCTCCCTTTACCCCATCAGGGGCGGGCAAGTGCTTCAGAAGACACAAAAAAACAAATGCCAGTCGTGAGACTGGCATTTGGCGGCATGAACGAGAGTGACTCACTTCTCGGCGGACTTGACCCCGAAGGCATTGAGCAGCAGGCAGCAGGTCACTGCCACTGCCACGAACCCGCTCAGGAAGATAAAGGGCATGGCCCCATACCCCAATACAGTCCAGATGGTGTGTTCAAGCAGACTCATAGTGTGTCCTTCATCCAGTGAAATGGGTGTCCCTTTCGTGACGGGGTCGCCCCCGTTCCTGAGTAAGACTATTTGACCTCAACCCGCGCCTGAGTCCTATGCCACCAAAGTAATAAATGGGGCACCAGTTTGCGCCAGATCAAGGTTTTACCCCTCCCCGCCCCGTTTTTCTTCGCGCCCCCGCCCCAAACCGGAAAGGTACGCCCAACAAAAAGCGAGGCGACCTTGGGGTCGCCTCGCTCGATGCATGCCGTCGAGAGCCATCAGTAGAAGGTCTGCTGTTCCGCCGCCATCGCTTTCAGCCGCGCACAGGGGGCGAAGCGGTCGCCAAAGCGCTTCTGATGGTGCTCAAGACGCCCCACCAGATAGTCGATGCCGAGGCTGTCCATGTAGCGGAACGGACCACCCAGGAAGGGAGGGAAGCCGATACCGAAGATGGCGCCAATGTCGCCATCCCGGGCCGAGGCCACCACGCCGCCATCCAGGGCCATGGCTGCTTCGTTGAGCATCAACAGCACGCAGCGCTCGGCGATCTCCTGCCTGGCAAGCTTGGCCTGGGGCTTGACGCCCAGCACGTCGTAGACGCTCGCGTCCACCGTCTTCTTGCCCTCCTTGCCGGTGAGCTTGTTGCGCGGGGCCGCCTTGCCATAGAGATAGAAGCCCTTGCCGTTCTTGCGCCCCTTGCGATCGTCCTCCAGCAGCTTGTCAAAGGCCTTGGGCGCCTGGAACTGCTCGCCACCCAGCTCTTTTTCGAGGATGGGGGAGATCTTGGCCCCCACGTCGATCCCCACCTCGTCCAGCAGGGTGATGGGGCCGACCGGGAAACCGAAGTCGAGCAGAGCGCCGTCCAGTACCTCCACCGGCTCCCCTTCCAGCACCAGGCGCGCCGCCTCGTTCATGTAGGGCGCCAGGATGCGGTTGACGTAGAAGCCCGCCTCGTCCTTCACCACGATGGGGGTCTTGCCCTGGGCCCGGGCGAAGGCCAGGGTGGTGGCCACCGTCTCGGCACTGGTACCCGCGTGGGGAATGATCTCGGCCAGCGGCATCTTGTCCACCGGGCTGAAGTAGTGCAGCCCCACCACCCGCTCCGGATGCGTCGCCGCCGAGGCGATCTGGTGGATGGGCAGGGAGGAGGTGTTGGAGGCAAACACGGTGTGCTCCCCGCACTCGCGCTCCACGTCCTGCACCATCTGGTGCTTGAGGTTGATGTCCTCGAACACCGCTTCCACCACCATGTCCACCCGGTGGAAACCGGAATAGTCCAGGGTGCCGGTGAGCAGGCTCATCTGTTTTTCCAGCTCGCTGCGCAGCAGTTGGCGACGCTTGAGCTTCCTGGCGAGGAGGTCGTAGCTGTAACGCATAGCATTGCCGATGCCGGCGCTCGCCACATCCTTGATCCGCACCGGTACCCCCGCCTTGGTGGCGGTGACGAAGGCGATGCCCCCCCCCATCAGGCCGCCCCCCAGCACGGCGGCATGACCCACCTTGCGCGGCTCGGCCCCCCGATAGCTCACCTCTTTCTTCATCTCCGTGGTGGCGAAGAAGAGGGAGCGCAGGGCGGCGGATTCCGGCGTCATCACCAGCTCGCCGAAGTGGCGGGCCTCGGCCTGCAGGCCGGCCTGCATCCCCTCCTCCACGCCGATGCGCACCACCTCGATGATGCGCTCCGGCGCCGGGTAGTTGCCCCGGGTCTTGGCCTTGACCCCCTTGCGGGCCTGATCGAACAGCACCTTGCGACCAAATTTGTTGGTCTCCAGCACCTTGCCCTGCAGATCCCGTTTCAGGTGGTGGCGTGGCTTGCCCTTCTTGGCAAGCTTGATGGCGGCCTCCAGCAAAATGGACGGGGGCACCATGTCATCCACCAGCCCGAGCTTCCTAGCCTGTTTGGCCCGCACCTGCTTGCCGGTCAGCATCAGATCCAGTGCCTTGGCCACCCCGATGAGGCGCGGCAGGCGCTGGGTACCGCCGGAGCCCGGCAGCAGGCCGAGCTGCACTTCCGGCAGGCCCAGCACGGTTTTACCGTGATCGGTCACCACCCGGCCATGACAGGCGAGCGCCAGCTCCAGCCCGCCGCCAAGGCAGGGGCCGTGAATGGCGGCGATCACCGGGATCCCCAGGGCTTCGATCTCGGCGAACACCTCCTGTCCGGCCCGGGACAGCGCTTCGGCATCCTGGGCGCTGGTGCAGGCCGCCAGCATGGCGATGTCGGCCCCGGCAACGAAGGAGTCCTTCTTGCCGGAGACGATCACCAGGCCGATCAGATCCCCGTTCCCCTTTACCTCGGCCAACAGAGTGCGGATCTCGTCCGCAAAGGAGGCCTTCAGGGTGTTCATGCTCTCACCGGGCACATCCATGGTGAGGATGCCGATGCCGTCTTTGCGAATATCCAGAGAAAAAGTCTTGGCACTCATCATTCCACCTCCAGCACCATGGCCACACCCAGCCCACCCGCCGCACAGGCGGTGTTGAGCCCCAATCCCCCACCCCGGCGCCGCAGTTCATGCAGGGTCTGGGTGATCATGCGCGCCCCGGTGGCGGCAAAGGGGTGACCAAAGGCCAAAGAGCCGCCGAGCACGTTGAACTTCTCCATGTCCACCTCGCCGATGGCCTGATCCCGGCCCAGCTTGTCACGGGCAAATTCGGCGCTTGCAAACATCTTGAGGTTGGCGAGCGTCTGGGCAGCAAACGCTTCGTGCATGTCGATGAGGGTCAGATCCCCAAGGGTGATGCCGGCACGGTCCAGCGCCAGCGGCGTGGCATAGGAGGGGCCCATCAGCATGTCCTGCCAGACATCGATGGCGGAAAACGCGAAGCTGCGGATGTAACCTAGCGGCTCCAGACCCAGCTCGCGGGCCCGCCCTTCACGCATCATCAGCACGGCGGCGGCGCCGTCGGTGAGCGGGGTGGCGTTGGCGGCGGTCACCGAGCCGTGAGCCCGGTCAAAGACCGGTTTGAGCTTGGCGTAACTCGCCAGATCCGAGCTTTCGCGGATGTTGTTGTCCCGCTCCAGCGGCGACTTGTAGGGGGGCACGTGGGCGGTGAACACCTCGCCACTCAATTTGCCCTGGGCCCAGGCTTCGGCCGCCAGGGTGTGGGAGCGGTGGGCCAGCGCATCTTGCGCCTCGCGGCTGATCTGGTGGGTCTTGGCCATCTGCTCGGCGGTCTGCCCCATGGAGAGACCGGTGGAGTACTCGGCCACGGCCGGGGGCACCGGCAGCAGGTCCTTCAGGCGCAGACGGCGCAGAATATTGAAACGCTGCTGGAGGTTGCGCGCCTTGTTGAGATCCACCAGGGCGCGGGCCAGAGACTTGCTGACCCCGATGGGCAGCACGGAAGAGGAGTCGGCACCGCCGGCGATGGCGATGTCCACCGTGCCGGCCATGATGGATTCGGTGACATTGGCCACCGCCTGGAAACTGGTGGCGCAGGCGCGCGACACGCTATAGGCATCGGTGCTGACGCTCATGCCGGTGCCAAGCACGATCTCCCGGGCGATGTTTGGCGCTTCCGGCATCTGCACCACCTGGCCGAACACCAGCTGGTCGATGAGCTTGGGGTCGAGATCGGTGCGGGCGAGCATCTCGCTCACCACCAGTTTGCCCAGATCCACCGCAGGCACGCCGTGAAAAGCGGTGGCCTGCTTGGCAAAGGGGGTGCGCAGACCCGCCACGACGGCTATCCGTTCGCCCTGGCGAGTCGTCAGTTTCAATGGCTGTTTCATCCTGGCTCCTTGGGTTAAAAAGGCAGAGGTCTGACCTCATTGCGCCACATCTTAACAATCCAATCACAACTTTCATACGGCTGATTGAAACTAAATTGTCCCCATCTTGCCACCCTCCCTCGCCCTTGTGAGCCAACTGGGGTATAAAAAGATCAACTTCCATAAAAACAACGGGTTTATCGCATGGCAGCGGCCGAGTTCAGAGCACTTGGAGACTATCTGGGCAGCCAGATCCTGGGACAGGGCCCCCTCATCGAGGGGCTGCTGATCGCCCTGTTATGTGAAGGACATGTGCTGATCGAGGGGGCCCCCGGTCTTGCCAAGACCCGGGCGGTCAAGGCGCTGGCCGGCGCCGTGGAGGGGCGCTTTGCCCGTATCCAGTTCACCCCGGATCTGCTCCCTGCCGATCTCACCGGCAGCGAGGTCTTCCATCCCCAGGATGCAAGTTTCGTGTTTCAACCCGGCCCCCTGTTCAATCACCTGGTGCTGGCGGACGAGATCAACCGGGCGCCGGCCAAGGTGCAGTCCGCTCTGCTGGAGGCCATGGCCGAGCACCAGATCACCGTGGGCAAGAAGAGCTGGCGCCTACCCTCCCTCTTCATGGTCGCCGCCACCCAGAACCCCATCGAGCAGGAAGGGACCTATCCCCTGCCGGAGGCCCAGCTCGATCGCTTCTTGCTCAAGCTGCTGGTGGATTACCCCAGCCCCGCCATGGAGCTGGCCATCCTTCAACTCAACGCCCGTGGCGACGCCCTGCCGACGCCGCCGGTCACCCTGAGCCAGTCCGACCTGATGGAAGCCCGCACCGCCGTTCAGGGGGTACAGATGCAGGGGCGCCTCGAGCACTATCTGGTGCAACTGGTGTGCGCCACCCGCCCCGGCAGCGGCCTGTGCCCCGAGCTGGAACCCCTGGTCGCGGTGGGAGCCAGCCCCAGAGCCAGCATCGGCCTCGCAAGAGCCGCACGGGCCCGGGCCTGGCTCGCCGGGCGCGACTTCGTGCTGCCCGAAGACATCCAGCAACTGGCGCCAGCCGTGCTGCGCCACCGCCTCATCCCGAGTTATCAGGCGCTGGCGGACAACCTCGATAGCGAGGCGCTCATCACCCTGCTGCTGGATGCCATTCCATGCCCCTGAGCCGACCCCCGCAGGCAGCCCTGTCGCCATGACCCCCGCCGCCGAGCCCCGGGATCACCCCGACATCGCCCTCACCCTCGAGCGGCTGCTAGCGGTGCGCCTCTGGACGCGCCAGGGCGAGCGTGCCCGCATTCATCAGGCGGCCCAGGGGCGTATCGGGCGCCAGCCCGGGCTCAATTTCAGGGAGCTTCGCCTCTATCAGGCCGGTGACGAGGTGCGTCACATCGACTGGCGGGTCACCGCCCGCCTCGGCCGCCCCCACACCCGCCTCTACGGGGAAGAGCAGGATCAGGCCCACTGGTTGCTGCTGGATCTCTCACCCGCCATGTACTTTGGCTCCCGCGCCCAGCTCAAGGCCCGCCTTGGCTGCGAGCTGGCCGCCGCCCTGCTCTGGCAGGGGGAGAAACAGGCCAATACCTTGATCTGCCAGGGCGCAGCCCCCCACACAGAGCACCAGCGCGGCTCTCTCATGCCTCTGCTGGAAGCGCTCTGTCGCCATTACGAGGCAGGGCTGGATCGCGCCCCCCCGCCCTGGACGCTGGCCCAGACCCTGGTGCGACTCACCCTGCCCCATGGAGCCAGATTGACCCTGATAAGCCACCACCAGGCACCGGACCAGGCCCTCTGCCAGCAGTTGCAACGCCTTCGCCCGCGCCACGACATTCACTACTGGCAGATCCGCGATCCCCTGGAAGCCGCGCTGCCCGAACAGGGGCAGCTGGCAGTGCAGGCAGGCAGACACAGCGGTTGGCTCGCGGGAGAAGACCCCCGCTTTCGCGCCCGCTATCAGAGGGCGGCCGACGAACAGGCCGAGGCCTGTCGCCAGCAGTTGCTGCCCCTGGTGACGCGCCTCTATCGCCTCGACAACGGCGCCACCCTGCAACGCCAGTGGCAGGAGGGCGGATGCCGTCTGTTTTGAGGGGGGAGCAGGGCGTGCCCGCACCGGATGCATATCGCCAGCCCTCGTCCAGCGAGTCCTTGCAAGCCATCCGTGCCGAGCTGCGTGACATCCACCAAGGCCCCGCTCTCGAGCCTGCACAGGATCCTCGCCTGATGGCCCTCGGGGGGCTGCTGATCGCGGCGATCGCCGCTTGCCTGATCGCCACGACGGCCCTCACCCTGTTGCGCCAGCGCCGCTGGGCGCACCGGATAGACTGGCAGGCAGACGATCTCGTCCCCAGGCTGCAGGATGCCCTGCGAGAAGCGGCCATGGCCCGCTGGCCCGAAGCGGCCCCCCTGCAAGGGGAGGCCTGGCTCGCCTGGCTGGACAGCAAGGGGGGGAGCGATTTTTCCCGCTTTGCCGCCCAGTGGCCGCTCTGGCTCTATGGGGGCAGAGTGCCCGATGAGGCGCAGCGCAAAAGATTGCGCCTCGCCTATCTCGCCTGGGGGCGACGCTGCGTCAGCGCGCCGCGATTCCCGGCAAGCAAGCGAGGGGCACCTCCCCCGGAGGGTACGCGATGATCCTCGCCTGGCCCTGGTTTTCCCTCGCCCTCGCCCTGCCGCTGCTGGTGCGCTTCGGCCTGCCTCCCATGAAGGGGCGCAAGGGAGGAAACCGGCTCGTTCACGGAGGTTTTCCCCTGCTCCAGCCCCAGGCGGGGCAGCCCTTGTGGCGCATGATGATCTGCTGGTGCGCCCTGGTACTGGCCCTGTGCCGCCCCCAGTGGCAGGAGCCCCCGAACATTCACTACCAGAGCAGCCGAGACCTCATCCTGGCGGTGGATCTCTCCGACAGCATGCGCACCCAGGACATGCTGGATGACGGAGAGCAAACGGACAGGCTTGCCGCGGTGCGCCAGCAGATAAGCAACCTTGTCGCCTCCCGCCCGGGGGATCGTATCGCCCTTGTCGTCTTTGCCGATCACGCCTACCTGCTCTCCCCCCTCACCCAGGAGACCGGGGCCCTGCTCACCCTGGCCAGGGAGCTCGACTTCGATCTGGTGGGGCGCACCACGGCCCTGGGGGAAGCCATCCTGCTGGCACGCCAGCACGCCGACCCCACCCGCCCCACCGCCCTGCTGCTGGTGACGGACGGGCGCAATACCTCGGGCAATGCGGATCCCCTGACCGAGGCCCGGCTCGCCGCCAAAGCCGGCATCCGTCTCTATACCCTGGGGGTGGGCGCCGACCCCGACACCTTCGCCGGGCCCGCAGGGGACGCCGATCCCAGTGCCGAACTGGATGAAGCCCTGTTGCAGCAGTTGGCGACACTGGGAGGAGGCCGCTATTTTCGCGCCCGCAACCGGGGCGATCTCGCCGCCATCAACCATGCCATCGACACCCTGGAGCCCCTCGCCCGGCCCCAGACCCTCTCCCGGCCCCACCAGGAGCTCTACCCCTGGCCACTGGCCCTGGCCTGGCTGCTGCTCTGCTGGCCAGCCCGCTGGCGCATCCCCCTGTCACACAGGCCATCCCATGAGTAGGCAGGCCATGATGGTGGCACCATGGAGCTGACCTTGCTGCGCCCCCTCTGGTTGCTGGCCCTGCTCCCCTGGCTGTGGCAGGGGTGGCGCCGCCGCCGCGATCCCGGCTTGCTCTCCCCGGCCATGCAGGCCTATCTGCTGCCGAGCCGCCATCGGGCCATCCCCTGGCGCTGGCTTGCCTGTCTGCCGGTGATCCTGGCGCTCTCGGGCCCCGCCCTGCGCCAGCAGAGTCTCTCCATGCCGAGCCCGGCCCTCGATATCTGGCTGCTGGATCTCTCCGACTCCATGCTGGCGCAGGATCTGGCGCCGGACCGGGCAACCCGGGTGAGGCTGGGATTGCAGGAGATACTGGCCGACATAGATCGGCAGGACGCGGCCCATCCCATCGCCCTCATTCTGTTTGCCGGGGATGCCTACCTCGCCATGCCTCCCACCCGGGATCATCAGGCCATCGCCCTGCTGCTGCCGGACCTGCGCCCGGCCATCATGCCTGTCCAGGGCAGCGCCCCCGAGCGCGCCGTGGCCCTGGCCCTCACCCTGATCCCGCCGGGCCAGTCCGCCCGTCTGCTGCTCGTGACCGACGGCCTCTCCGGGACGGCGCGCGATCGCATCGCCGCCCTCTGGCCCTGCCTCAACGACCTGTTCTGCAAGGCAGGCTCGGCCCCGCGGCTCGACATCCTGCTGGCCAGCGGGGGCAAGGAGACCCGGCTGCCCGGCGTGGCTGCCGAGCGCTGGCAGCTCGGCAGCCCGATCGGCCACACCTTGCCGGCGCCCGACGAGGAGGCCATGACCGCCCTTGCCGCCAACACCGGAGGCAGGCTGGCCTGGCTTGATTCCGGCCTGCCCCGCTTTGCCCCCCTGCCCATGGGCCAGGCCCTGACGCAGGGGCAATCCCGGGATCTCGGCCCCTGGCTGCTCATCCCCTTGCTCCCCCTGGCGCTGCTGGCGCGGATCGGCGCCCACTGGCTGCTGGTGATCCTCGTCATTGGCTTCGCGCCCCCTTCCCTGCAGGCGGCCTCCCGACAAGATGAAGCAGGCTGGCAGGCTTATCGCCAGGGACACTATCGGGAAGCGGCCAACGCCTTCCAGGATCCGGTCTGGCAAGGCAACGCCTGGTATAGAGCCGGGGATTACGCCAGGGCCGTCGCCGCCTATGGCAGGGCAAACAGCGCCACCGCCCACTACAACAGGGGCAATGCCCTGGTCTGGCTCGGGGATCTTACCGCCGCAGAGCAGGCCTATCTGAGCGCCCTTCGCCTTGAACCTGGGCACAGGGATGCCTTGCACAATCTGGCCCTGCTGCGGGCCAACCCGCCGCAGACAACGCCCTCGGCAAATACCCCGGCGCAGGCCGACACTCCCAACCCCGCCCGCGCCTCAGAGGCTCCCCGCCCCCCGGCGCCCCCCGTGCTGCTGCTGGAGCAGCGCCTTCGCAAGGAGGCCCTGCGCCGCCCCCTGATCAAGGTGGAGGAGCCCTGGTGATCCTCGTGCTGCGCTTGCTCTCCCCCCGGATCGGCTGCTGGCTGCTGCTCGCCCTGTGCGCCATGCGGGTGCAGGCCGCCCCTGTCGAGGCCGAGCTGTTGCCGGGGGCGAGCGAGCGCGACTGGCTGCTCGTCATCGAGGCCGACGGGATGTACCGCGATGAGGATCTCAACCTGCAACCGCTGCTGCGCCAGTTTGCGGTCGGGCGGGTCAGCATCCAGCGGGTCAGTGCCCAGAGCCGCAGCCTGACTCGCTGGCAGATCCCCCTGCACCTGCTCGATACCAGCCCGCGCCAGGTGCCCTCCCTGCCCCTTGGCGCCGATCTCACCCCCTCCCTGGCGGTGCCGACACGTTCCCTGGACGGCACCCTGATGCCGGCACAAGACCCGGTATTCTCTCCGGTCGAGCTGCAGGCCCGGGTGCTCCATGAGGGGAATCTCTACCCCGGCCAGCCCTTCATCTATGAGCTGACCCTCTGGCTGCCTGCCAACCTGGAGGCCCCCAACCTCGGCGAGCCCATCACCCCGGCCTTTACCATTCGCCGCCTTGGCGAGGATCGCTGGGACTCTCCCGCCAGCCCCGGCCTGCCAGGGCGTCTCACGCGAAAATGGCTGCTGCAGGCCAAAGGACCCGGGCTCCATCCCGTCGAATCCCCCCGCTTTCAGGGGCGGTTGCCGCCCCAGGACCAGGCCGGTGCGACCGCGCCGGGCAACGCGGGGGATCTGCTGTCCGCCAGGGCGGCGACCCTCTTCATCAAGGTGGACAAGGCCCCCCTGGAGCCGGTGGCGAGCAGCCTGGTGTTGCGCCAGCAGTTCAGCCCGGCGCAGGCCAGGGTGGGTGAGCCGGTGATCCGCACCCTCACCCTGGTGATGGAAGGGGGGGATGGCAACCGCCTACCCCCCTTGCCGGCCCCGCCCCTGCCCGCCGGCCTCTCCATGAAGCCGGACGGCGAGCAGCAACAGGAGCGATTCGTGGCCGAGGGGGCGCTTCGCTTCGAGCGCCAGTGGCGCCAGGCCCTGACCGCCGACGAGGCGGGGCGCTATGTGCTGCCCCCCCAGACCCTGCGCTGGTTCAACACCCAGAGCGGCCGCATCGAGGAGGCGCGCCTGCCCGCACATTCTCTGGTGTTCACGGCAAGGGAGAGCGCCACTCCCGCCTCCCCCGCACCGGGGACCCAGTATCTCTATTGGGTGCTCCTGGCCATCCTGCTGCGGGCATTCATGCGCCGCTGGCCGCGCTGGCGCGCCTTCTATCGCCTGCAACGGGCCCTCGCCACGGGCTCTCCTGACGAGGCCAGGGAAACCCTGCTGACCTGGGCCGTCCTGCGCTGGGACGCCCCCTGTCTGCATCTGGCCAGGCTGCCCTGTCACCGCGACCCCGCCATGGGAGCGCTGCTGGACGGCCTGGATCAGGCCTGTTTTTCCCCCAAGCGAGTCCCTGGCGAACACCTGCCCAGGCAGGCGCTCGCCAGGGAGTTGTGCACCAAGGAGAGCTTTGCGATAGCCTATGGTCTTCGAATACTGGCGTGGATGCGTGCATGATGCGCCCCTCATGAAACAGGACACCCCTTTATGGCGTTAGGTTTTTTCAGAAGAAAAAGGGCCGACACGGGAAAGGATCCCTGCACTTCTCCGGTCTATGGGGAGATGGCTGACAAACAAACCAAGTACGAAGCCCTGGTGCACGCCCTGCACGGGGACATCTACCGCTACGCCTACTGGCTGTGCCGGGATCCGCAAATCGCCGAGGATCTGGTGCAGGAGACTTTCCTGCGCGCCTGGAAGGCGATAGATACCCTGCTGGACGACAAGGCTGCCAAGGCGTGGCTCATCACCATATTGCGGCGGGAGAATGCCCGCCGCTTTGAGCGAAAGCAGTTCGATCTCGTCGACCTCGACGAGCACCCCCTACGGGATCAGGGTGTCCTGCCAAGCGAGCAGGAGATGGAGCACGAATGGCTCAGGCGCCACATCGCCCGCCTGCCTGCCGAGTATCAGGAGCCGCTGCTGCTGCAGGTACTGGGGGGATTCAGCGGGGAGGAGATCGCCGAGCAACTCGGCCTGAACAAGAACACCGTCATGACAAGGCTGTTTCGCGCTCGCAACCAGATAAAAGAGGCCATGGAGTCTGCGAAACAACAGAGAGGACACACCAATGGATGAGCTTGAATTTCGCCGCCGGGCCATCACTCACCCCTCGGACAGGGATCCCGCCTTCTTGAAAGCCGCCGAGGCGTCACCGGCCAATCGCAAGCATCTGGACGAGATGCAGCAGCTCGAGCGCCAGGTGCGCAGCACTCTGGAAGTGGACGTACCGGCCGGTCTTGCGGAGCGGATCCTGCTCAGGCAGGCGATGGCAGCCGAAGAGGAGCAGGTGGTCCCGCTGCCCGTCACTCCTGCACGCACGCAATGGCGCGCTCTGGCCATCGCGGCCTCGGTCGCCTTCCTGCTCGGCATGAGCACCCGCTGGATCAGCTGGCCTGTGGCACCGGACACCCTGTCGCTGGCTCAAGTCGCCATGTCCCACGTTTATGGGGAAGAGCCCTTCATTCATGCGGTGGATGAGCGGGTCAGCCTGCACACCATCAACGCGAAAATGGAGAAATATGGCGCCACCCTGAGCGAGATGCCGGGCATGAAGGTAACCTATGTCAACCACTGCGCCTTCTATCAGGGACCGGCCCTGCACATGGTGCTGCAGGGCAAGATGGGACCGGTCACCCTGTTCCTCGTCCCCAAGCACCTGCCACTGACGATCCAGTCCGATTTTGCAGACGGGACCCTCAAGGGGGAGATACTGCCGCTCAAGGGGGCCAACATGGTGCTCATCGGAGACATGCAGGAGCCCCTCGCCCCGGTTGCCCGCCAGCTTGAGTCACGCCTGCACTGGTCCATTTAACAGACCTTGACCCAGGCTGACTCGTCCTCCGCCTCAGCCACATCACAGGCAGACATCCTCATTGTCTGCCTGTTCATCCCCACATCCCCGCATGTTCCCGCCCATTGCCCGCGCGAAGTCACATTTCTACCATTTATTTTAAATGACGCAAACGGCACCATTTGTGCTTTATTTATCCAATAATAGATAAATCAGCCTAATAAAACGGCAAGTTAAAACAAATGATTAACACAATGGAAACTTTTATGTATTCTGCTGTCACTGGTCTGATTTCTTACCTCCTACCAGATCCATAGAATCACGCCAGCAATGAATGGGAAGAAGCTGACATAACAACAGATCATGTCGTCAATAGCCGCCAAAGAGCCGCGATGTCGACAGAAAATCTGCTTACAAAGAGAGAACACTATGACAACTGCCTTTTTCAAGAAAAGCCTGATCGCTGCGGCCGTGACCCTGGCCAGCACCCAGACCTTCGCCGCTGCGTTCCAGCTGAACGAGCACTCTGCCTCCGGTCTGGGGCGCGCCTACGCAGGTGAAGCAGCCATCGCCGACAACGCGGCCGTGCTGTCCCGCAACCCGGCGGCCATGACCACCTTCGACAAGATGGCACTGTCTGTATCCGGCACCTATATCAAGCCCGACGTGGACGTGGCTGGCGACATCTATGCCGGCTCCACCAAGCTGGCTCCGTCCAGCGAGAGCGACATCGCCCCCGATGCCTTCGTGCCGGCCACCTACTTCATCCAGCCCCTGAACGATCAGTGGGCCTGGGGGATCGGCCTCTTCTCCAACTACGGCCTCTCCACCGAATATTCCAAGACCTTCGCGGCCGGTGCTGGCGCCGGTGACACCGAGCTGCTGACCTTCAACATCAACCCCAACATCGCCTATCGCATCAACTCCAGCTTCAGCGTCGGTGCCGGCATCAATGCCGTCTACGCCGCCGCCGAGCTGAACCGTTATGCCGGTGCGCTCTCCGCTGCCATTCCGGGTGCCAACTCCGATACCCGTCTGGCTCACCTGAAGGGCGACACCTGGGGCTTTGGCTGGAACGTCGGCACCCTGTACGAGATCAACGAAAACAACCGTCTCGCCCTGACCTACCGCTCCCAGGTGGACTTGAGCTTTGACGGCGACTTCCAGGGTGCCACCTCCGGCAACCGCGTCGTCGATGGCAACCTGAAGCTGGATCTGCCGGCCCAGGCCGAATTCGCAGGCTACCACCGCCTGAACCAGCAATTCGCTGTCCACTACTCCGTGAACTGGACCGACTGGAGCGCCTTCCAGGAGCTCAAGGCCACCAGCAGCAACTGCGCCGGCGGCGTGTGTCTGCAAAAAGACGAGAAGTTCAAGGACTCTGCCCGTTACGCCCTGGGCGGTACCTGGTACGTCAACCCGTCCTGGGAAGCCCGTATCGGCTTCGCCTACGACAACAGCCCCATCGAGCCGGAATACCGTAGCCTGAGCATTCCTGACTCCGACCGTATCTGGTACAGCGCCGGTGCCACCTACCACATCAATCCGGACATGAGCCTCGACTTCGGCATGGCCTATCTGGACGGCAAGGAAGTGGACGTGAACGAAGGCCTGCGCAACCACAGCGATGCGCTGCGCTGGAAGGGCACCTCCCACGGCAACGCCCTGCTGGCTTCCGCCCAGTTCAACATGAAATTCTGATTTTCATATCATCATCGAGAGCGCCCCAGGGCGCTCTTTTTTTATCCAATTTCACCAACTGAGCGCACAGTTGTAGTAAACAGCTGTACTCTTTTCTTTTTTTATCAAGCTGTTATGGGTATTTCTTCCAGCATTTAATCCCGTTTTGCCGCACGTTCCCCTCTCCCCGTTGCCTTACTGGTCATACCATATAAAATCCCGGCCCCAACCGAATAACAGAATGAACACCCAGTTCATCCCGAGGAAAGACCATGCATCCGACGTTCAAACCCTCCCTCATAGCCTTCTTGCTGCTGTCGAGCCAGGTGCAGGCTGCTGGCTTCCAGCTCGCGGAGCAATCCGCCACCGGCATGGGGCGTGCCTTCGCGGGTGAGGCCGCCATCGCCGACAATGCCAGCGTGCTCTCCCGCAATGCCGCCGCCATGACCCGGTTCGATACTCTGGCCTTCTCCGGCGGCGTCATCCATGTGCACCCCGACGTCAACATAGAGGGCACCACCCGGGTGCCTACCCCCCAGGGGCCGGTCAGTCTGGATGCCGGAGCCCACGACATTGCGGGTGACGCCTGGGTGCCCAACGCCTATCTCATCGTGCCCCTCAGCGAGCAATGGCGCCTCGGGCTTGCCGCCACCTCCTATTACGGACTCGGGGTCAAGATGCCGGACAACTACAACGCCGGTCACTTCGGCAACGTCTCCGACATCAAGACAGTGGATCTGGGGGCCTCCCTGGCCTATCGCATCAGCCGCATCTGGTCCGTCGGGGCAGGTCTCTCCGCCATTCAGGGGGAAGGGGAAGTGGGCGGCACTTTCCCCTCCAACAACCAGATAGCCAAGCACCTGAAAGGGGATGGCTGGGCCATGGGCTGGAACCTGGGCACCCTGCTTGAGTTGTCGCAGGCAACCCGCATCGGTCTCTCCTATCGCCACGACGTAACCCTGACCCTCTCCGGTGACGCCATCGGCATCGATCAAAGGGGCCAGCCCTTCACCGATACCGGCAGCCTGGATCTGCCCTTGCCCGCCACCGCCGAGCTGGCCCTGTTCCATCAGCTCACCCCGGCCCTGGCGCTGCATTCGAGCATCAACTGGACCAACTGGAGCAAGTTCGTGCAGCTCGAATCCGAACTCGACCACCACGGCACCATGCACATCAAGGAGGAGCACTGGGAAGACAGTTGGCGCTATGCGCTGGGGATGACCTACCAGCTGGCCCCCCAGTGGCAACTGCGCTCCGGTATCGCCTACGACCGCAGCCCGGTCCCGGCGGATCGCCGCACCATCTCCATCCCCGACTCGGATCGGGTCTGGTACAGCGCTGGCGTGGGCTACCAGATTGACCGCCACCTCTCGCTGGATCTGGGGCTGACCCTGATCGACGGCAAGAAGGTGGACGTGAGCGAAACCATGCAGCTCAGGCCCGGCATCCCGCAGACCACCTCCACTTTCAATGGCACCTCGGAAGGGGATGCCTGGCTCGCCGGCCTGCAGCTCAACTACCTGTTCTGACACCCCGGGTTTCCTGACAAATAGTATGCCAGTTGTTGACCTTCCCGACCGGTCGGCACTGGCATAGTGATCCGCTTCACCATAGAATCAAGCCTGTAACCATGGTGGAGAGATGCATGTATTCCTATGTAGCAAGGCAGCCCATTCTGGATCGGGAGTTGAACACCCAAGCCTATGAGCTGCTGTTTCGCGACAGCCTGGACAATGTATTTCCCTCCGTCTCCGCACAGCAGGCCACTTCCAGGCTGGTTGCCGAGCAGTTCTTGCAGCAGAACATCGATCATCTCATCGGAGATCACCCCTGCTACATCAATTTCCCCCACTCCCTGTTGCTGGATGGATTGGCCGAATGCCTCCCCCGTGACAAGGTGGTGATCGAGATCCTGGAGGATGCCGAGCCCGACGATGCGCTGCTGGAAAAAGTGATCCAGCTCTATGGGCTGGGCTATCGGTTGGCGCTGGATGACTTCACCATGGTCTCAGACTGGGACAGGTTCCTCCCCTACATCCATATCATCAAGTTCGACCTGCGCAGCACGCCGCAACCCTGCATCGAGCACTTCATGGCGAATCATCGCCACCTGCCCCTCACCTATCTGGCCGAGAAAGTCGAGGATCAGGCCGAGTTCGAGCGGATGAAGCAGCTCGGCGTCACCCTGTTCCAGGGATTTTTCTTCAGCCGCCCCCAGATGGTGCAACAGCCCACCATACCGCCGGCCCAGCTGGTGGTGATGCAGCTGCTCGAGGTGGTCAATCAGACCGAACCGGATCTGGACAAGATTGAGCAACTGCTCAACCAGGATCTCACCCTCTCCCTCAAGCTGCTGCGCTACATCAACCACCTCAAGCGTTTCCCCCAGCCCATCGCCTCGTTTCGCCAGGCCGCAAGTTCCCTGGGGCACGCCCAGCTCAAGCGCTTCGTCGCCCTGATCGCCGCCACCAGTGCGGGAAGTGAAAAGAGCGCCGAACTCCACCAGATGTCCCTCATCAGAGCCCGGTTCTGCGAACTGCTGGCCCAGACCCATGCGCCCGCAGAGCAGGCACAGCAAGCCTTTGTCACCGGCCTCTTCTCCCTGCTGGACGTGCTCATGGGCGAACCGCTGGATCAGCTGCTCGGCTCCATTCCCCTGACCGACGACATTCGTGCCGCCCTGCTCACCCGCAAGGGCAAGCTCGGGTTCTACCTGGCGTTCTGTGAAGATTTCGAGAAAGCCGACTGGCAGCGGGTCGCCGCCAACACCGTCCGGCTCGGCCTCAACGAAGAGAAGGTCAGCCACCTCTATCTGAGCGCCACCGCCTGGGTCAACCAGCAGCTTCAGGCCATGGAAGAGCAACCGGTCCACTCCCACCAGAAATGACAACGTCCCTCTTGAAGGGACGTTGTCATTTCATCAAGCCGCAGCAATCTCACCCACGCATTCAGCCTGCCTCGATGGCGATGGCCGTTGCCTCCCCTCCCCCGATGCACAGGCTCGCCACCCCTCGTCTGAGCCCGCGGGCACGCAGGGCATGGATCAGGGTCACCAGGATGCGGGCGCCACTGGCGCCAAGAGGGTGCCCCAGCGCACAGGCCCCGCCGTTCACGTTCAACTTGTGATGGGGAATGCCGCACCCTGCCATGGCCAGCATGCTCACCATGGCGAATGCCTCGTTCACCTCGAACAGGTCCACCTCCTCCACCGACCAGCCCACCCGGGCCAGCAACTTGTCGATGGCGCCGACGGGGGCACTGGTAAACTCCGCCGGCAAGGCGGCGTGACTCTGGTAACCCACTACCCTGGCCAGCACCGGCAATCCGAGCCGGGCAGCGCTCTCGCCCCGCATCACTACCAGGACTGCCGCCCCGTCCGAGATGGAGCTGGCATTGGCCGCCGTGATGGTACCGTGCTTGCTGAAGGCCGGCTTGAGGCCGGGGATCTTGTCGGGCCTGGCTTTGCCCGGTTGCTCATCCTCGGCCAGCAGCAGGGTATCCTCAGAGGTCATGACGGGAGCCAGTTCCGCGGCAAAGGCACCGCTGCGCTGCGCCGTCAGCGCCCGCTCCAGGGAGGCGATGGCAAAGGCATCCATGTCGGCCCGGGTCAGTCCGCTGCGATCGGCACTCAACTGGGCGTAATGTCCCATGAGATGGCCTTCGTAGGCATCCTGCAAGCCGTCCAGGAACATGTGATCGAGCACGCTCTGGTGCCCCATGCGAAAACCGCTGCGCGCCTTGTCCAGCAGATAGGGGGCGCGGCTCATGCTCTCCATGCCCCCCGCCACCACGACCTCGGCCTCCCCCAGGCGCAGGCTGTCCGCCGCCAGCATCACCGCCTTCATGCCGGAGCCGCACACCTTGTTGATGGTGGTACAGGGCACGCTGTCCGGCAGCCCCCCCTTGAGCGCCGCCTGGCGGGCTGGCGCCTGGCCGACCCCTGCGCTCAGCACGTTACCCATATAGACCTCATTGACCTGCTCCCCCGTCATCCCGGCCTGCGCCAGCGCGGCGCGGATGGCGCAGGCGCCAAGCTCGGGGGCACCGAGCGCGCTCAGGGCCCCCTGGAAGGCCCCCATGGGGGTACGTTTGGCCGCCACAATCACGATATCCATCGATAGCACTCTCCTTGTTACATCGGGATAACATATGCTGCGACCGCGACAGGAACAAGACTTGCGGGGAAGTTGACGTTTGGGTAAGGTGCCAGCCTGCATTGACAACCAGATGGCAGCCAAGACAGCCCCATGACCAAATCCAGGGACGACACCCGCACCTTCAGCATCAGCGAACTGGCTCGCGAGTTCGATGTGACCACCCGCAGCATCCGCTTCTACGAGGATCAGGGCCTGCTCAACCCGACCCGCCAGGGACAGCACAGGATCTACAGCCGTCAGGACAGGGTGCGGCTCAAGCTGACCCTGCGTGGCAAGCGTCTGGGCTTCAGCCTCGCAGAGATCCGGGAGTTGTTCGATCTCTACGATGCGGACAAGAGCAGCCGCTCCCAGTTGCAGACCATGCTGGGGCTGGTGGCCGACAAGCGGGAGACCCTGCAGCAGCAGCTGGAAGATATCCAGATGGTCCTGCTGGAGCTGGAGGCGGCCGAACAGCGCTGCCGCCAGGCCCTGGCACACCTCTCTCCCTGAGTCACGCAGACGGGCGAGGCAAGCGGGGATCACCGCCAGCAAATAGACACAAATGAAAGAGGGAGGCTTGAAGCCTCCCTCTTGTCATGCACGGTGGACGACCCGATATCAGGCCTCCTTGCTCCAGCGGTTCGGATCGTAATCCGGGCTGTAGCGATCGACAATGATGGCGCAGGCCGCATCGCCGGTGATGTTGAGCGCGGTGCGGATCATGTCGAACAGACGATCCAGCGCGAACAGCAGCGGCAGACCCTCGATGGGAATCCCGGCCGCCAGCAGCACGGCAACCACCAGGAAGCTCGGGCCCGGTACACCGGCTTGACCGATAGCACCCAGGGTGGAGGTGACGATGATCGCCGCCCAGGCACCCATGGAAAGATCGATGTTATAGACCTGGGCGAAGAAGATGGCGACCAGGCCGTAATAGATGGCATTGCCGCTCATGTTGATGGTGGCGCCCAGCGGCAGCACGAAGGAAGCGGTGGCGTTGGTCACCTTCAGGTCGCGCTCGCAGGTCTCCATGTTGACCGGCAGGGTCGCCATGGAAGAGGCGGTGGAGAAGGCCACGATCTGCGGCTTCTTCATCGCGGAGAAGTACTTGCGTACCGGCGTGTTGGAGAAGAACGCGATCAGCAGCGGATAGACCACGAAGCCGAAGATGAGGATGGCGGCGACATAGACGACGAACAGCTTGAGCACCAGGGTCAGCACATCGAAGCCGTAGGTGCCGATGGCGTCGGCCATCAGGCCGAAGACGCCGATGGGGGCGATCAGCATCACCTTGTTGATCATCCAGACGAAAGCGTCCACCAGGGTGTTGAGCCCGTCTACCAGCGGCTTGGCGCGCTCACGGGGCTGCTTGGCCAGGGCGACGCCGAGGAACATGCAGAACACCAGGATCTGCAGGATATTGGCCTCGTTCAAGGCGCTGAACACGTTGGTCGGGATCATGCCAAGCAGGGTGGCCACCGCATCGGGCAGTGCACCCTTGTCGGCGTAGTCGCCGGAGAACATGGCCGCGGTGGCGCCAAAGTCAACACCCACACCAGGTTTGAACACCTGACCCATCACCAGCGCCAGGAACACCGCCAGTGCGGAGGTGCCGAGGAAGAAGGCGAGCGTGGTGACGCCAATCTTGCCAGCAGCGGGGCTGGCCCCCAGGTTGGCGGCCCCGGACAGGATGGCCACCGCCACCAGCGGGATCACCAGCATCTTGATCAGCTGGATAAACAGGGTGCCGAGCGGCGCAAACACCGTGGCTTGCTCTCCCATGAGCGCCCCGACCAGCGCGCCCAGCACCATGGCCACCACTACCTGAAAGCCGATGTTTTTGATTAATCCTTTTGTTAACACAGAATGTTCCTTTATTTAGCAATTACTCACACTTTTACAGCGTAAATGACCACCCAGAGCGTCAAATCCTCTCCATTGCTCTGGCGGTGCGCTTTATCTCATATTTGCGCCCCGTTTTACATCAGAATCCGTTAACGAAATGCATTGATAACTTTATGAGAAAGTAAAGCCTCAAAAGAGACACGGCTGTTTTTGCTCCTTTTACCATGACAACATCCAAAACAGTGTGCTACGTTGGCTCTGCAAACGTGCATACAGGGAAGAAAAGATGCTGAAAGTTAACGAGTATTTTGACGGAAATGTTAAATCCATCGGTTTCGAGCAAAAAGGCGAGAAAGCTACCGTTGGTGTGATGGAAGCGGGCGAGTACCTGTTCAATACCGCCGCCCCGGAGCGCATGACGGTGATCAAGGGCGCCCTCACCATCCAGCTGGCCGACGAAGATGAGTGGCACACCTACCAGCAGGGGGAATCCTTCGACGTGGCCGGTCACTCCTCCTTCAAGCTGGAAGTGAAGATCGCCTCCGCCTATCTGTGCGAGTTCCTCGACTGATGTATCACGGGCGCCATGGGATACCGAGCGGCTCCCCCATGGCGCGCCTCTCCCGCGCCCATTTCCCTACCGCCATCACACCCCGCTATCTCCCCCCTTTTCAACGACTACAAAAAATTTACAATGTTTAGACGAAATCCATAATTGGAGTACGTCATGATCAGTGTCTTCGACATGTTTTCCATCGGGATAGGCCCCTCCTCCTCCCATACCGTGGGACCGATGCGGGCCGCCTGCGCCTTCATCCAGACCCTCAAAGCGAACGCACTCCTCTCCCGTACCGGACGCGTCGTCGTCGAGTGCTACGGCTCACTGGGCCAGACCGGCAAGGGGCACGGCACCGGCAAGGCCATCATCCTGGGACTGGCCGGATTTGAACCCGAATCCGTGGACATCGAGGCCATTCCCGCCTTCCTCGCCCAGGTAGAGCAGACCCAGACCCTCTGCCTGGGCGGCGAGCAACCCAGCGAATTTCCCCGCATCGGCGCCATCCTCTTCAATCGACGCAAGACCCTTCCCGCCCACTCCAACGGCATGACACTGCGCGCCTATGAGGGTGACACCCTTGTGTTCGAGCAGACCTACTACTCCATCGGGGGCGGTTTCATCATCGAGGAGAGTCACTTCGCCAACGCCCGGGAAGAGGCGGCCCGCTTCGATGCCGCCCACCCCATCCCCTATCCCTTCGAGAGCGGCGCCGAACTGCTGGCCCAGTGCCAGGAGAGCGGCCTCTCCATCTCGGGGCTGATGCTGGCCAACGAGAAGGTGTTTCGCTCGGAAGCGGAGATCAAGGCCGGGCTTCGCAAGATCTGGCAGGCGATGCAGGGGTGTGTGGAGCGTGGCTGCAAGAGCGAGGGGGTGCTGCCAGGCGGTCTCAAGGTCAAGCGCCGGGCTCCCGCCCTCTATCGCCAGCTCTGTGGCGAGACCAATTTCAACAAGGATCCGCTGATGGTGATGGAGTGGGTGGACCTCTTTGCGCTGGCCGTCAACGAGGAGAACGCCGCCGGGGGCCGGGTGGTGACGGCGCCGACCAACGGCGCAGCGGGCATCATCCCCGCGGTGTTGCACTATTACGATCGCTTCGTGCGCAAGGTGGATGACGAGCTGCTGATGCAGTACTTCCTCACTGCCGCCGCCATCGGCATCCTCTACAAGAAGAATGCCTCCCTCTCGGGGGCCGAGGTCGGCTGTCAGGGCGAGGTCGGTGTGGCCTGCTCCATGGCCGCTGGTGCCCTGGCCGAGCTGCTGGGCGCCAGCCCCGCCATCGTCGAGAACGCCGCCGAGATCGGCATGGAGCACAATCTCGGGCTGACCTGTGATCCCGTCGGTGGTCTGGTGCAGGTGCCCTGCATCGAGCGCAACGCCATGGGCGCAGTCAAGGCGATCAATGCCGCCCGCCTCGCCCTGCGTGGCACCGGCGAGCACAAGGTCTCACTGGACAAGGTGATCAGAACCATGTGGGAAACCGGCAACGACATGAAGACCAAGTACAAGGAGACCGCACGGGGCGGCCTTGCCGTCAACATCACCGAGTGTTAAGCCGCTGTGATAAAGCCGCATATGGCACTCGAATACCCGGCATCGCCGGGTATTTTTTTGCAAAACGTTTGTCTGGCGCTTAACAAAATGGATAACCATCAAAATAAATTTTATACTCGCGCCACGAATTCAACAAAAATAGATCTGTTTCAACTTTTTTTAGGCATTGAACCGTTACACTGTGGTTATCCGGTTCCCTGGCCTTTGTGACGACAGACCCGTCCCATGGATCCCTTTTCTGCGAGTGGGCATGGCGCCCCCTTCTACCCTGAGGTAATTGTTACATGATCAGCGTTTTTGATATCTTCAAAATCGGTGTTGGCCCCTCCTCTTCCCACACTGTCGGCCCCATGAAGGCAGCCAAACAGTTCGTGGATGAACTGCGTGCTGGCGGCAAGATCCGTGACATCACCCGGATCCAGGTCGATGTCTATGGCTCCCTCTCCTGGACCGGCAAAGGCCACCACACGGATACCGCCATCATCATGGGTCTGGCGGGCAACCTGCCGGAGAACGTCGACATCGACGCCATCCCCGAATTCATCTCCCGCGTGGAGCAGACCGGTCGTCTGCCCATCGGCCTGCACTGCCACACCGTCAGCTTCCCCAAGGGCGCCATGATCTTCCATGACGAGGCCCTGCCCCTGCACGAAAACGGCATGAGGCTGACTGCCTTCATCGAAGATGACGCCGTCTACAGCAAGACCTACTACTCCATCGGCGGTGGCTTCATCGTCGACGAAGAGAACTTTGGCAAGGGTGACAGCGGCGACATGTCCGTCAGCTATCCCTTCAAGAGTGCCGCCGAGCTCATCGCCCACTGCAGCCAGAGCGGTCTCTCCATCTCCGCCCTGATGATGGAAAACGAGAAGTGCTTCAACACCCCGGAAGAGATCTACAAGAAGCTTGGCAAGATCTGGACCACCATGCGGGAAGGGATCGAGCGCGGCTGCCGCACCGAGGGCGTCCTCTCCGGCCCGCTGCGCGTACCGCGCCGCGCCGCGCCGCTCTACCGCCAGCTGACCACCAACGAGAACCTCTCCAACGATCCCATGAACATCGTGGACTGGGTCAACATGTTCGCCCTGGCGGTGAGTGAAGAGAACGCCGCCGGTGGCCGCGTCGTCACCGCACCGACCAACGGCGCCGCCGGGATCATCCCGGCCGTGCTGGCCTACTACGACAAGTTCATCCAGCCGGTGGGCCGCGACGAGTACACCCGCTTCTATCTGGCCGCTGCCGCCGTCGGCATGCTCTACAAGATGAACGCGTCCATCTCCGGCGCCGAAGTGGGCTGCCAGGGTGAAGTGGGCGTCTCCTGCTCCATGGCCGCCGCCGGCCTGACCGAGCTGATGGGCGGCAGCCCCGAGCACGTCTGTGAAGCCGCCGAGATCGGCATGGAACACAACCTGGGTCTGACCTGCGACCCGGTGGCCGGCCAGGTACAGGTACCCTGCATCGAGCGCAACGCCATCGCCGCCATGAAGGCGGTCAACGCCTCCCGCATGGCCCTGCGTCGCACCTCCAAGCCGCGCGTGTCGCTGGACAAGGTGATCGAGACCATGTACATCACCGGCAAGGACATGGACTCCAAGTACCGCGAGACCTCCCGCGGTGGCCTGGCCATCAAGGTGATGCAGGTCGCCTGCGACTAACGCCGAGTCGCGATGACATGAAAAAAGCGGGATATATTCCCGCTTTTTTTTGGGTCGCGATTTAAAGGGCAGCGTTAGTGGATAAAGGGAGGCCGACAAGGGATAAAAAGAGACGGGCATATCACCTCCACTCGTTCGCCGTGACAGGAGAACGGGGGAGAGCTATTTCACGATGCGATCGGCCAGGGTGCCGACGGCCACCACGAAATAGGGGGAGCGATTCCAGTGACGCAGTACCCGGTAATTGTCATAGGCAAGGTAGCTTCGCCCGTGAATATCGTCAGGGCGGATGAGGGAGGCCTGCATGTCGACCACAGGCAGAGGTGAGCCGTCCTGCTGGCGAACCCCGAGGGCCTGCCAGGTCGCCAGTGACTTGCGGGTCTCAAGCCCCAGCAAGGCGGGGTCCAAGCGTTCTGGCACCCTCACCCGCCGTCCCCAGGTCTGGTCTTCACGCCAGCCGTTCTGGCTCAAATAATTGGCAGCCGATCCAAATACATCCGCTAGATTGCCCCAGAGATCCTTCTTGCCGTCCCCGTCCTGATCCACCGCGTATCGCAGGAATGACGAGGGCATGAACTGCACCTGTCCCATGGCCCCCGCCCAGGATCCCTTGAAGTTGGCGGGGTTCACATGTCCCTGCTCCAGAATGCGCAGGGCATCGAACAACTCGCCTTTGAAGAAGGCTTCACGGCGACCGTCCCAGGCCAGGGTCGAGAGAGAAGAGATAAGGGGATAATGGCCGGTTATTTTGCCGAAATTGGTTTCAATTCCCCACAAGGCAACAATAAAGCGGGGCTGTACCCCATATTCCCGGCCTATTTTTGTGAGCAGCGGCAAATGCTGGCGATATAAGGTTTGGGCTTGCTTGACTTTCCATTCCGGCACCGCCCGGGGAATATATGTGTCCAGGGTCAGTTTGAATTCCGGCTGATTTTTGTCGTGCCTGATGGCGGCATCGACAAGGTGGACATCCGCAAAGGCCACACTCACCGTCTCGGGCAACATGCCCGCCGCCAGCGCCTGCTCTTTGAGGCTTGCCACGTACTGGTCAAAATCGGGGCCGGCCTGCACCGGCGATCCCGACAGGGCGCCTGACAACAGCAGTGCCAGCCGCCCCGCCCTCATCGTGCGCCCTTTAATTGCGCCTTGTGCTGCTCCAGCAGGTTTTCCGGTGGCGGTGGCACCTGCAGATAAAAGCCCTGGCTCTTCAGGGCGGCCATCACCCGCTCCGTGGAGGCCAGCCCCAGGGGCTTGGCCGGGTCCAGCTTGGTCATCAGGACCAGTTCGGGACGCCCGAAGGTACTCATCAGCACCTCGGGAACGCGGGAAAAGTCCTCTCTTCGTTCAATAAAGAGATAGGTCTCGGCTTTTTTGCGACTTTTATAGACTGCACACAACATGGAAATTGATATAATCCGACGGGTTTATTGCCTCTGGTGGTGGCAAACTATAACATCAGGAATTGAATAACAATAACGTATTACCGTCTCGGTTCGGGGAAGATTCATGGTTGAACGCGATAACGAATTGAAAGGGACCACCTTCACTATTTCTGTGTTGCATCTCAGCGATGGCAATCCGGCCCGGATCCGACAACTGCTGGAGGCCAAGGTCGCGCAGGCCCCCCAGTTTTTTAATTGTGCCCCCCTCGTCCTCAATGTGGAACGCCTCGAGGCGATCCCCGATTTCGAACAGCTCAGGGAGCTGGTCGAGTCGGAAGACTTCGTGCTGGTCGGGATCACGGGGGCGCGGGACGAGGCGATGAAGACGGCCGCCAAGGCGGCAGGCCTCGCCGTCATGGTGTCAGGCAAGAGCCGCAAGGCAGAACCTGAGCCGACGCCGCCAGCACCTGAGCCCAAGCCAGTGGAGGCCGCACCGGTTCCCCCGGTGCCAGCGCCCGTGGAGGCAAGCAAGGTCCACGTGGGCCCGGTGCGCTCCGGTCAGCAGATCTATGCAGCCGGCACCTCGCTGGTGGTGCTGGGCTCGGTGAGCCCTGGCGCCGAAGTCATCGCCGATGACAGCATCCATGTTTATGGTGCCCTGCGTGGCCGAGCCATCGCAGGGGCCAAGGGCAATCCCAAGGCCCGCATTTATTGCCAGCAATTGCAGGCCGAGCTGCTCTCCATCGCGGGCACCTTCCAGCTCAGCGATGCATTGCCTGCAGGCGTGATACAAGAGCCGGTCCATATCCGGCTCGACAATGAACAACTTCGTATAGACCGAATCAAATAGAGTTACAAGGAAGCGAGAATGGCGCGAATCATAGTCGTTACATCGGGCAAGGGTGGCGTTGGCAAGACGACAACCAGCGCGGCACTGAGCACCGGTCTGGCCCAGCGTGGCCACAAGACCGTGGTCATCGATTTTGACATTGGTCTGAGAAACCTGGATCTCATCATGGGTTGCGAGCGGCGCGTGGTCTATGACTTCGTCAACGTCATCAACGGGGAAGCCAACCTCAACCAGGCCCTCATCAAGGACAAGCGTTGCGAAAACCTGTTCATCCTGCCCGCCTCCCAGACCCGGGACAAGGATGCCCTGACCCGTGAAGGGGTGGAGAAGATCCTGGATCAGCTGGCGGAGATGCAGTTTGACTACATCGTCTGCGACTCCCCCGCCGGTATCGAATCCGGTGCCCTGATGGCGCTCTATTTCGCCGACGAAGCCATCGTCACCACCAATCCGGAAGTCTCTTCCGTGCGTGACTCGGATCGCATCCTCGGTATCCTGGCCTCCAAGTCCCGCCGTGCCGAGCGCGGTGAGGATCCCATCAAGGAGCACCTGCTGCTGACCCGCTACTGCCCGACCCGCGTCAACCGCGGCGACATGCTGAGCGTGCAGGACGTACAGGAGATCCTGGCCATCAAACTGCTCGGGGTGATCCCGGAGTCCCAGGCGGTGCTGCGCGCCTCCAACTCCGGCGAGCCGGTCATTCTGGACAAGGAGTCCGATGCCGGTCAGGCCTACGAGGACGCCGTCGCCCGCCTCTTGGGTGACACCAAGGATTTCCGTTTTCTGGAAGAAGAGAAGAAGGGCTTCTTTAGCCGACTGTTCGGGAGTTAAGCATGTCATTATTGGATTATTTTCGTTCCAACAAGAAACAGAACACCGCACAACTGGCCAAAGAGCGGTTGCAGATCATCGTGGCTCACGAGCGTTCATCCAGAGGGGGGCCGGATTACCTGCCCCAGCTCAAGCAGGACATCCTCGACGTGATCCGCAAATACGTGCAGATCGACCCGGACAAGATCACCGTCCAGCTTGATCAGAAGAGTGACGAGTTGTCGGTGCTGGAGCTCAACATCACCTTTGCCGACGACCAGAAGAAGGGATGAGCTGACGCACCATGCGCGACCCCTTCCCCCAATGAAGACCGGATCCTTTCCCAGGATCCGGTTTTTTAATGCCTGGCGTCCCCGCATCTCGCCAAGGGCATCAGGGCCAGCTAGAATACCGCGCACCCCGAGGCGCTGCCGACGGGCTTTCCCTCCCCCTTATCTGGAACACGGCTTTTATGTCTTTGAATGACGAAATGCACAGCGTCGAGGAACTGCTCGACACCGCCCTCGAACTCTTCATGGAGCTGGCCTCCGACAACCTGCCCGAGCAGGAGATCGTCCGCTTCAATCAGGAGTTCAACGACCGCGGCCTGCTGGCGGAGACCGATCCCGCCGACGACTGGGCGGCCGACGTGGGGTTTGAGGTGAGCGACGCCGACTATGCCGAGATCTGGGTCGGCCTTGGCAACGAACAAGAAGAGTACGAGCACCTGTTTGCCCGCATGCTGCTCTCCCGCCGCGTCGACGAGAAGTTCTGCCACATCGAATGGCTGCCCCAATAATTCCGGATCCCGATGATCCTGGCCACTATGACTGGGACGGCAGGCCCGAGCCCGTGAGGCCTTCGCGCAGACGGCGACTGCTGGGCTGGCTCGGCAAGCTGCTGCTGGCCGCCTTTGCGAGCACCATCGTCTCGGTCGCGCTGCTGCGCTTCATCGACCCTCCCATGTGGACCTGGCGCCTCGAACGCGCCCTGTTTCCCCCTGCCAAGGTGGCCGAGGTGAAGCACGACTGGGTGCCGCTTGAGCAGATTTCCCGGGAGCTGCAACTGGCGGTGATCGCCGCCGAGGATCAGCGCTTTGCCGAACATCACGGTTTTGACATGGATGCCATCAGCTCGGCCCTCAGGCACAACCAGCAAAGCGGGCGGGTGCGCGGTGCCAGCACCCTCAGCCAGCAGACCGCCAAGAACCTCTTCATGTGGAGCGATCGCAGCTTCCTGCGCAAGGGGATAGAGGCCTGGTTCACCCTGTTGATGGAGCTGGGCTGGGACAAGTCCCGCATTCTCGAGGTGTATCTCAACATCGTGGAGTTCGGACCCGGCATCTATGGCGCCGAGGCGGCCGCCAGGCACTACTTCGGCAAGCCGGCGATACGCCTCACCCGCTACGAGGCCTCCCTGCTCGCCGCCGCCCTGCCCAACCCCTGGCGTTATCGGGTCAAGCCCCCCTCACCCTATGTGCAGCAGCGCTCGGCCTGGATCCGTCGTCAGATGGGTCAACTCGGGCAAGTCACCCTGAACCGGGTCCACGGCACAGAGTAGCGCCATCCTGCGGATCAGAGGCGGGCCCCAGATGGCCGCCGACGGTTTCCCGATGAAGGGGCAGATAGTGCCACCACCAGGTTTCGCGCCGCCGCTTGATCTGCCTTCTGTACTGTCGTCGCTTCATCTTGCCAGGCCGCCCCGTCACGCCGCCCTGCTGGCGGCTCTGTTAACCTTATCCCCTGATCCCGCCATTTGACAGCACGGCGTCACCGCCCCCGGGCTGGCTGCCCATCCCAATACTTGTTAAAGTGGCGAACCTGGACGTATCTGGAGTGATTTCATGGAACAACGTAGCCCGGATCAGCTGGTCGAGTGGGCCTATGATCAGTTTCTGGAGCAGGCCGCCGACATGCTGGCCCCCGAACAAATCGTCGACATCACCCTCGAGTTCGAGCAACGTGGCGCGGTGGAGGCAACCCTGCCCAATGCCGACTGGTCGACCGAACTCGGCGAGCCGGTGGACATGGCACGTTGGGCCGAGGTCTGGGTCGGCTTGCTGGATCATCAGGACGAGTTCGAGGTGATCTACGCCACCTTCCTCCTCCCACGGGATCAGAGCGAGCACGACGTGCATATCCGCTGGCACCGCCAGCAACAGGCATAAGAAAAGGCGCCCCAGGCGCCTTTTTCGTTTTTTGCGATGCCCGAGTCAGGGGCGTGCCGCGATGGCCTTGGCCAGACAGCGGCGACACCAGCAGGCGCTGGCATCGCTCATGGGCAGCGCGGGAAGCTGGCTGCACCAGCAGCGCTCGATGGGTTCCCCCGCCGACACGGCGCAGAACGCCGGCTCGCCGCAGCCCGGGCAGGCATGGGTGCTCTTCGAGCCATCGAGCTCGGCCATGCGGGCCAGCTGGGCCTCGCTGTCCATGACGGACCACTGGCCTATCTCGGTCAGGGTGCGGCCACAGCCGAGACAGAGCCCCTCCTTGGCCCGGCAGTCACCGATGCAGGGACTCGGCACCTTATTCGTCCCCTGCCGGCGTGTCGGAGCCCACGAGGCGGATGCTGTGCTCCTCGATGACGATCTTGCCCTGCTTGTAGAGGCCGCCGATCGCTTTCTTGAAGGTGCCCTTGCTCATGCTGAACATCTTGTAGATGACGTCAGGATCGCTCTTGTCTCCCACCGCAAGGCTGCCCCCCTGCTTTTGCAGGCGCAGCAGGATGCGCGCACCGGCGTCATCCATCCGGGCCAGCCCCGGCTTTTGCAGGGTCAGGTCCAGCTTGCCATCTTCGCGCACCTGCTTGACCCAGGCGGTCAGCGGTCGGCCCGTCATCACGCGGCCGAACACCTCGTTCTTGAACAGCATGCCGGCGTACTGGCCATTGACCACGGCCTTGATGCCAAGGGGGGTGTGCTCCCCCGGCAGCACCGTCACCTCGTCACCGCTCTTGAAAGGAGGGTCGATGCGCAGGAAGCGCTCCAGACGGCTGGTGCCGACCATGCGCCCTTCGTTGTCCAGCATCAGGTGCACCAGATAGACATGGCCCACCTGCATCGGCTTGTTCTGCTCGCGGCTTGGTACGAAGAGATCCTTTTTCATGCCCCAGTCGAGGAAGGCACCAATCTTGTTGGCGTTGACCACCTTGAGACCGACGATGTCCCCCACCATGGCGAAGGGCTTGTCGGTGGTGATCACCGGCTCGCAATCCGCATCCAGATAGAGGAAGACGGACACCTCGCTCTCCTCGGCGACGCCTTCCGGCAACTGGCGCCTGGGCAGCAGCAGCTCGCCGTATTCCCCCGCCGCCAGCCAGGCGCCGCGCTCCTCGATCTCGACGACGGTCAGGGTGTTCATCTTGCCAATCTGTAACATGGTGATCTCTTCTTTCAATATCCGGATGGGCCCATCTCATGGAAGACCCGTCATATAGAGGTGCATCGCCTCCGTCGGATGAGAGAGGACGGGGCCGATTTATGTCATGCAGGCGCGCATGTTACCCCAGAGCGGCAGCAGGACCTAGCCCCTCCCCCTGTGTCTGACCTCTTTTCCCGCTCCCGGGCGGCCAGATTGACGATATTAGCAGCATTCAGTTCCCCCTTTGCTGCAAATAACCCCACTTTTAGGTAGACTTCGCGGCCGTCAAATCCAGAGGAAGCGTCGATGAACCCAGCCACTCGAACCCGTCATCTCAATCAATGGATCCAGACCCACAGCCAGCAGGAGATGAGTTACCCCGCCCTGCACGGCTTCCTGTGCGCCCGTCTGACGGGGCCCGTAGCCCCCGACTGGCAAGATCCGCTGGCCGGCCTGCTGCCTCATGATACGGCGCTGGACGAGAAGAGTGCCGAGGCGCTGCATCACCTGATCGCCGAGCTGGAAGCCCAGGCCGACGACGCGCAGCTAGCCCTGCCGAGCCAGTGTCGCCTCTCTACCGACAACCCGGAGCAGGTGTTTGACAAGCGCCATCCTCTGGGCCAATGGAGCTATGGCTTCAGTCAGGGGGTAGCCTGCTGGCCGGCGCCGACCGACCTGAACGATCCGGCGACCCGCCATCGCTTCAGCCTGGTGGCCGAGCTCTGCCTGTTTCGCGACAAGCCCATGGCCATGATGCTGCACCAGGCTGCGGCCAGCGAGCTCCCCTTCCTCGATTTTTGCAAGCGTCAACGCCAGCAGATGAAGACGGCCCTCAACCTCCTGCTCGGCCAGGATCACTACGAGGCCGAGCCTGAAGAGAGCCCGTCCCTGGACAACGAGCAGACTCGCCAGTGGCAGCAGTGGTTCGAGCTGGCGGCAGGGAGCCGCGATCCCCTCGCTCGCCTTGGCTGGTTCGAGCGCATCATTGCCGATGCCAACCTCCTGTTCGATGAGGCATTCTGGCAAGCCCACGCGGGCCATGGCTGGCAGGTCCCCGAGGCACGCCCTCTGATCGCGGCCAGGGCCGGTCGAGCCGATTGCCTGCTGCGACTTGGACAGCTTGGGCAGGCACGGGATGAGTACCTGGCCCTGCTCGCCCTCTGTCGCGCCGACGAGCCCGCTTGCCGCCACCCCCTCTCCACCCTATATGCCTGGCAAGGGGAATGGGATGCCCTGCAACAACTGCTGGTGCGCTTTGATGAAGCCTCCTGCTGGCTGCTCTACAACAAGGCCTTGATGAGCTTTGTCTGCGAAGGGGAAGCGGCGGCGCGCCCTCATCTGGCGGCGGCAATGGAGGTCAATCCCCATGTGCCCGCCACTTTGCTGGGCCAGCGCCGCTTGCCCAAGCAGGAGCCTCGCCGCTGGCAGGGAGGCAGCCGTGACGAGGCGGCGCTCTACGCCTTGCAGAGTCGCGAGGCCTGGCTGACCCACAACGCCTTGATATGGCTGCGAAAGAGTGCGGGCAAGCAGGCCAGTTGAGACCCCAATTGCCGATTCGATGACAGAACACGTGCGCAAACGCACATTTTTCTGGTGACTGGTCAGACAAATGCCCCTGTGTTACGTATCATCAAGGCCAAAGTATCAAGAGAAACTGCACCCGATGCAGCCGCCACAGCAGGATGTCATATGTCGAAGATCATTGAGCTGCTCGCGCACTACCCTCCTTATCAGCTGGTTCACGCCGCTGAGATGGTGCGCGATACCTTTGAACAGTTTTATCAGCAGCGGTACCAACTCACCGTGCCCCAGTGGCGCCTGATGATGGTGCTCGGCCCCCACTACCCCATCAGCCAGAAGGAACTGGTGGAGGCGAGCGGCATGGACAAGGTACGGATCTCCCGCGAGATCCATCGTCTGGTGGAGAAAGGCATCCTGTTCACCGAGAACAGCGTGCAGGACAAGCGCATCAGCCTGGTCTCCTTCACCCCGGCGGGGCTCACCCTGTTCCAGCAGCTCAAGACGGAGGCGGGAAGCTGGCAGCACACCCTCACCGACTATCTGCCGGCCGAGGCGCGCCAGAGCATTCGCCTGCACCTGCAGAGCGTCAGCGATGCCATCGAACAACTTCACCTGCTGGACAACGAGCAACCCTCATGAAGCTGAACAACTTTGCCACCATGGATGTCAACATGCTGCTGAGCCTGGTCAACATGCAGCTGCGTGATCACTACGAGGATCTCGATGATCTTTGCCGGGCGCAGGATCTCGACAAGGAGGCCCTGGTCGCCAGGCTGGCCAGCGGCGATTTCCACTATCAGGAAGATCAGAAGCAGTTCAGATAGGGATCCGGATCACAACCCGACCCATGCCGCTGGCTCCGTCGGCAAAAGCTGCTAAGGTGGTGGCTACCCGGTCAGTTGATGTTCGCAAGAGGTATGGATACATCTTGTTGTCACAGACCGCGGTTAGCCTCTTGTTCACCACCCGCAGCCAAGGATGACCCATGATGCGCCTCATTCGACCAACCAGCCTGATCACCCTCTGCACATTGCTGGTGATCAGCCTCTTCCTCCCCCAGGTCCCCAACAGCGCCGAGCAGTGGCTCACCACCCTGCTGCTGGCCTCCCTGGTGGCGGTCTTTCTGATGGTCGGCAGCGGCTGCCGCCACTTCCTGCGCGAATAACGACGCCAGAGCGTGATGCCTGCGCAAAAACAACAACGCAGCCCGAGGGCTGCGTTGTTGTTTCAGGATACTGGGGGCCAAGGCCCCGAGTCGCATCAGTAAGCCAGGGTTTCCAGCTGCTCCTTGGCCTGCTCGATCCCCTTGGCTTGCGCCTCCGGACCCATGCCCATGCCTTCGGCATAGATGAAGTCCACTTCGGTGATGCCGATGAAGCCCAGCACGGTACGCATGTAGGGGGTCACCAGGTCGGTGGCATTGCCCACGTGCATGCCGCCACGGGGGCTGACCACCAGGGCGCGGGTGTTCTCCACCAGGCCGACCGGACCGGTCTCGGTGTAACGGAAGGTCACGCCGGCACGGGCCACCAGATCGATCCAGTTTTTCAGCTGGGTCGGGATGTTGAAGTTGTACATGGGGGCCGCGATGATCACCAGATCGCTCGCCTTGAGCTCGGCGACCAGCTCGTCGGACTGGGCCAGCACCGCTTGCTGACGCTCGTTCAGGTTCTCGCCACCACGCAGGCCCATGGCCAGCTCGCCGTCCAGCACCGGCAGGTTCAGGGTCGCCAGATCGCGTACCTGGATGGTGTCACCCTGGCGCTCGGCCAGGTAGCCGTCGATCAGGGCGTTGGATTGGGAATACTGGCCCAGGATGCTGGACTTCAGAACGAGGATATTGGCCATGGTGAAACTCCATTTGATTGTCAATTGAACAGCCAGGCTGTCGATGGAGGTCACTATAAAGACTGGCATTAAAGCCTGATAGCGAAAATAGATGCTCAAGTCATTCAAAAAATTTGATGTCTGTGCATTTCCTCGGCAGAGAGGGGCTCATCAAACTCCGCACCCTTGGCATGACAAACGATTGCCGTTATGATCCGCCGCACTTTTTGTACGTGATCCGGATCTCATGACCTCCTCCCGCAGGCACTCCCCCTTTGCCGGCGCCGTCTGGATGATGGTGGCAGGCCTCTGCTTCGCCGCCGTCAACAGCCTGAGCCAGTATGTCAGCTTCACGCTCGGCCTTCCCTCGACCCAGGTCGCCTTTCACCAATATCTGATCGCCCTGGTCTGCCTGCTGCCCTGGCTGGTGCGCCACGGTCTGCGCCAGTCCCTGATGACGAACCAGCTGCGCCTGCACCTGCTGCGGGTCGCCCTGGCGGTGACCGGCATCCAGTTCTGGCTCTGGGCCCTGGCGGTCCCCGTCCCCATCTGGCAGGGGATCGCGCTCTTGATGACCTCCCCCCTGTTTGCCACCCTGGGATCAGCCCTCTTTCTCAAAGAGCAGGTGAGCCGGGCCCGCATTCTCGCGACCCTGGCGGGGTTTGTGGGCGCCATGCTGATCCTGGCTCCCTGGACCGACGACTTCACCCTGGCCTCCCTGCTGCCGGTGGCGGCCGCCCTCTTCTGGGCAGGCTACTCCTTGCTGGTGCGCTATCAGGCGGCCAGCGAGTCGTCCCACACCATCGTCGTCTACCTGCTCGTCTTCAGCACCCCGTTCAACGCCATGCTGGCGATCCCTGAATGGCAGTGGCCGAGCGAAACCCAGTGGCTGCTGGTGGCCGCCTCGGGCGTACTGTCGGCACTGGCCCAGATGTCCATCGCCCGCGCCTACAGCGTGGCGGAGGCCTCCTTCGTGCAACCTTTCGATTTTGCCAAGCTGCCCATGAACGTGCTGGCCGGCTGGCTGGTATTTGGCTGGGCGCCCCCCGGTCGCTTGTGGCTGGGGGCGGCCATCATCATCGGCGCCATCACCCTGCTCACCCATCTGGAGCAGCGCGCCCACCCACCCACTTCCTGAGGTACGCCATGCGTGCCTCTTTTTTTGCTCACCCGGATCAGCCCTGCTGACCACCGACCTCAGGAGAGATCAGATGTTTGGAACCGCCACCCGCCCCACTGCGACCCGCGCCCTGCTGCTGGGATCAGGCGAACTCGGCAAGGAGGTCGCCATCGAGCTGCAGCGGCTCGGTATCGAGGTGATCGCCGCCGACCGCTATGCCAACGCCCCCGCCATGCAGGTGGCCCACCAGGCCCGCGTGCTGGACATGCTGGATGGCGCCGCCCTGCGCGCCCTGGTGGCCGAGGTCAAGCCCGACCTCATCATCCCCGAGATTGAAGCCATCGCCACCGACACCCTGGCCGCCCTCGAGCAGGAAGGGGTCAAGGTGGTGCCCAATGCCCGCGCCACCCAGCTCACCATGAACCGGGAGGGGATCCGTCGCCTCGCCGCCGAAACCCTGGGGCTGCCCACCTCTGCCTACCGCTTTGCCCAGAGCAAGGAGGAGTTTGTGGCCGCCGTCGAGGCCATCGGCTTGCCCTGCGTGGTAAAACCGGTGATGAGCTCCTCCGGCAAGGGGCAGAGCCTGCTGCGCGACCTCGCCAGGCTGGATGAAAGCTGGACCTATGCCCAGGAGGGGGGCCGTGCCGGTCGTGGCAAGGTGATTGTCGAAGGCTTCGTTCCTTTCGAGTACGAGATCACCCTGCTCACGGTGCGCGCCGTCGATGGCATCCACTTCTGCGAGCCTATCGGCCATCGTCAGGAGGATGGCGACTACCGCGAATCCTGGCAGCCCCAGGCCATGAGCGAGCTGGCCCTGGCCCGCTCCAAGGAGGTGGCGGCCAAGGTGGTTGAAGCCCTTGGCGGCTACGGTCTGTTCGGGGTCGAGCTCTTCATCAGGGGTGACGAGGTGTGGTTCAGCGAAGTCTCCCCCCGCCCCCACGACACCGGCATGGTGACCCTGATCTCCCAGGATCTCTCCGAGTTCGCCCTGCACGTGCGCGCCATCCTGGGGCTGCCCGTCGGCACCATCACCCAGTACGGCCCGAGCGCCTCTGCCGTGGTGCTGCGGGAAGGCCACAGCCAGGATATCCGCTATCAGGGGATTGGCGAGGCACTGGCCCTGGTGCCCGGTGCCCAGTTGCGTCTCTTTGGCAAGCCGGAGATCGCCGGTCGTCGTCGCCTCGGGGTGGCGCTCGCCCGTGGGCAGGATTGCCAGGAAGCCGTGGAGCAGGCCAAGACGGTGGCAGCCCGGGTAGAAGTACTGTTCTAGGCACTCCGCTTTACCACGCAAAAACAAACGTTTATCTGCGTGATCCGGCGCAAGGGGCAGGTGACTGCCCCTTTCCCATTGAAGCACCGGGCTTATAATCCCCCCTTCACCTATGTCAGGAGTACAAGATGTTAACTGCCGTGATCTTCGATATGGATGGTGTTCTGATCGACTCGGAACCCTTCTGGCAACGGGCACAGATGGCCGTCTTCGCCGAACTGGGCCACTTCCACACCGAGGAGGACTGCAACTCCACCATAGGGGTGCGCATCGATCAGCTGGTGGCCCACTGGTACCGGATCCGCCCCTGGAGCAGCCCCAGCCAGGAAGAGGTGGTACAGCGCATTCTGGATCAGGTGATCGCACTCATCCTGCAAGAGGGACAGCCCAAGGCCGGGGTGCTGGAAGCGCTCGACCTCATCGAGGCCCAAGGGCTCAAGATCGGGCTCGCCACCTCCTCCCCGTTTGCCATGGTCGAGGCGGTGCTCGGCAAACTCGGCATCCAGGACCGTTTCATGGCGGTCCACTCCGCCGAGGTGGAGCGCTTTGGCAAACCCCACCCGGATGTCTATATCCACGCCGCCGAGAAGCTCGGCGTCGAGCCTGTGCACTGTCTCGCCATTGAGGACAGCTTCACCGGCCTGCTGGCGGCCAAGGCAGCCTCCATGACGGCGCTGATCGTGCCGGACCCGGCGCTGGTCGGCGATCCCCGTCTGGCCATCGCCAACCACGAGCTGCGCTCTCTTGCCGAGCTGAACGCAGAGATGCTGGCCGGCTGGGTCAAGTAGGCAACACCCTGGCGGACTGACCTCCTGCCTCCCTTGAGCCCGCTCATAAACGTGCGCTTGCTCGCGGTTGCGCCGCCCTGTGGCGACTAGAATCAGCAGGAGCACAGAGACGGCCCACGGGCCCGAGGAGGTCACCATGATCGAATACACCAGCAAGCGTATCGTCTGCCCCCACTGCGGCCACCACACCCGGGTCGAGCTGGATGCCAGCCAGGGGGATCAGGAGTTCTACGAAGATTGCATGGCCTGCTGCAACCCCATCCACCTGCGGCTGCACCGGGATGAAGCCCGCGACTGCCTGCAACTCTTCGTGGATGCCGACGACGAGCAGCTGTTCTGAATCCCCCTGTCCAGACACAGACAAAAACAAACGGGACCCTGTGGGTCCCGTTTGTTCTGGTGCCATCGTCAGGCTGGATCACGCCTCCCTCAAGCACGCCGCCTTCGCCGACGTCATGGTCGGAACAAACTCCACCACCTGATAATCAGCCGCCTCTGCCTGCTTGAAGGGATCCTCTGCCAGCATCGCCTCCAGGGCGTCTCGGCTCACTCCCTGCGCCAGTATGACGCCCCCGACTCGGGGTACCCGACGCCCGGACGCCAGAAAATGGCCTGCGGCATACTGCCGCTCCAGCCACGCAATGTGGGCCGGGATCAGGGCATCAATCTCCGCCAGCGGTTTCACATAGGTCAATGTCACGACAAACATAGAGAAGTCTCCAAGGCTCTGGGGCGGCGCCTCTGCCACAAGAGGGCGCCTTTCCCGTGATGCCGCCCTCCTCTTCGAACCCTGGGGGCAGCGCTCAGGTGGTTACTGGCGCGCCGCCAGCACCCGCTCCACCGTGTCGACGATGGCCTGGGTCTGGGGGTCAATCTCGATGTTGGTCTGCCAGCCGGCCTTGACCCAGCCCAGGTTGGTCCGGGCCAGGGTCTCGGGGATCAGGTTGACGCAGAACTCCCTGGCGCGCACCTCGCCCACGGTGAGGCTGATGCCGTCGATGCCGATGTAGCCCTTGGTCAGCACGTACTTCATGAGCGCAGGATCGAGGCGATACCACACCTGGCGGTTGTTGGGGGTGTCGATGACCGAGGTCACCTCGGCCGTCCCCATGATGTGGCCGGACATGGCGTGACCGCCAATCTCGTCCCCAAAGCGGGCGGCCCGCTCCACGTTGACCTTGTCACCCACCACCAGTTGCCCAAGGTTGGTGAGGCGCAGAGTCTCCTGCATCAGATCGAAGCTGACCAGATCCCCCTCCACCCGGGTGACGGTCAGGCAGCAGCCGTTGTGGGCCACCGAGGCCCCCAGGGCCAGCCCCTCGCCCCAGGCCGGGCTCGGCATGCGGATCACGTGGGTGCGAAAATTGGGCAGTGAATCGATGGCCACCAGTTCGGCGGTCCCTTGTACGATGCCGGTGAACATGAGTCTCTCCAGGCTGTGAAAATTGTCGGCAGGTTACCCCCGGCCACCTTGCAAGACAAGGGTGCCGGCTGACAAGGAGAGGCGCGATCGCTATAGTGACCCCAATCAATCCAGACTGAACGAGGAAACAAAAATGCAGGTATATCAATGCTGTGAAGCCATTCGCATCGCCTACAACCAGATTGGCTCCGGTGAGCAGGGTTATGTGCCCCAGGCCATCGCCGCCAGCATACGGGCGCTCAACGCCGTGGCCTCCGACGAGCGGGTACCGGCGGATCTGCGCGAGCAGGCGGCCTATGCCGCGGCCAACCTGCTGATCAGCGATCACGAAGACGCCTGATCCCGGCTACAAATCTGCCGCCGACCTTCCCCGTTGGCGGTTTTTCAGGCTAGAATGACACCCCCGCATTTTGTCTCCTCAGGACGAGGAGGCAAAAGCCCATCTCTCTTGCCCGCTCTTTCTCTTTTATCTGATCCACTCGGAGGTGTCAGTGCAACGTTATTGGTCCGAGGCGAAGCAGCTCGTTCGTCTAGCCAGCCCCATTCTGGTCGCCCAGGTGGCCCAGATCGCCATGAACTTCGTCGATACCGTGATGGCGGGACAGGTGAGCGCCGTGGATCTTGCCGCCGTGTCGGTGGCGTCCAGCTTCTGGCTGCCGATCATCTTGCTGGTGCAGGGCATCATCATGGCCCTCACCCCCATCGTTTCCCAGCTCAACGGCGCCCGCAAGCAGGACGAGGTGCGCCCCGCCGTGCACCAGGGCTTCTGGCTCGCCCTCATCGTCACGCCCATCGCCATGGTGGCACTCTACTTCAGCCCCCTGGCACTGCAGTTCATGGACGTGGATCCCGTCATGGCGGCCAAGACTGCCGGCTACCTGCACGCCATCCTGTGGGGCCTGCCCGCCTTCGTGATGTTCCAGGTGCTGCGCAACTTCAGTGAGGGGCTCTCCCACACCATGCCGACCATGGTGATCGGTTTCGTGGGGCTTGCGGTCAACATCCCCGCCAACTACATCTTCATTCACGGCCACTTTGGCATGCCGAAACTCGGCGGCGTCGGCTGCGGCGTGGCCACTGCCATCGTGCTCTGGGCCATGCTGCTGGCGATGATCGTCTATGTGAAGTGCTCTGCCCATTTCAAGCGCATCAACCTGTTCGCCCAACTGGCACGCCCCAACGGCAGCCGGATCTGGCGCCTGTTCCGCCTGGGGTTTCCCATCGCCATGGCCATCTTCTGCGAGGTGACTCTGTTTACCGTGGTGGCCCTGATGCTGGCACCCTTCGGCGCGGAGACGGTGGCGAGTCACCAGATTGCGCTCAACTTCTCCAGCCTGGTCTTCATGCTGCCCCTCTCCATCGGTGTCGGCGTGACCATCCGGGTCGGTCACAACATAGGGGAAGGTCAACCGGATCAGGCCAGGGTCGCCGCCCGCACCGGCCTGATGCTGGGCATGGGAGTCGCCGCCGCAACCGCCGCCCTCACCGTGCTGCTGCGCGACCCCATCGCGGGGATCTACACCGACGACCTGCAGGTGATCGGCCTCGCCGCCACCCTGCTCTTCTTCGCCGCCATCTACCAGATCTCCGACTCGGTGCAGGTGGTGGCCGCGGCGGCTCTGCGCGGTTACAAGGACACCCAGGCCATCTTCTACGTCACCATCGTCGCCTATTGGGGGCTGGGTCTGCCCACCGGCATGATCCTGGGGCTGACCGACTGGGTGGTACCGCGCATGGGCCCGCAGGGCTTCTGGATAGGCTTCATCGTCGGTCTCACCTCCGCCGCCCTGATGCTGGGCGCACGGCTGCGCGTCATCTACGGCCGCTTCGCCAGCCCCGCGGCCTGCACCGCCCTCTCCCGGACGCAATAGGGCGCGGCCAGGGGCACGGGGAGCCGCACTTTTGGGGCGGCTCGCCTGTAAAATCAACAGGCTGCACAAGAACTGGGCAAACAGTCTCCTTTGTGCATGTCCCTTGTTGACAGCCTTGGGGGCCATGGGTAGTATGCCGACCACGCCAGCAGTGCTGGCGGGATAAAACGGGTCTTCAGCCCGGTTTATGAAGTGGGTTTATAGCTCAGTTGGTTAGAGCACTACCTTGACATGGTAGGGGTCGTTGGTTCGAATCCAATTAAACCCACCACTTTTCGTGATGCGTCCTTAGCTCAGCTGGTTAGAGCACCACCTTGACATGGTGGGGGTCGGTGGTTCGAATCCACTAGGACGCACCATCACGAAACCCTGTTATGCGTCCTTAGCTCAGCTGGTTAGAGCATCACCTTGACATGGTGGGGGTCGGTGGTTCGAATCCACTAGGACGCACCATAACAGTTTGAATAAATTGCAGATATGAATTTGATACGGGTTTATAGCTCAGTCGGTTAGAACAGTACTTTGACATGGCGTAGGCAATGTCGTTGGTTCGAATCCGGTTGAACACAGATGTGGGTTTATAGCTCAGTTGGTTAGAGCACTACCTTGACATGGTAGGGGTCGTTGGTTCGAATCCAATTAAACCCACCACTCCCCTGCAATGACACACAAAGTCGCCTTGCGCACCCTGCGTCCTTAGCTCAGCTGGTTAGAGCATCACCTTGACATGGTGGGGGTCGGTGGTTCGAATCCACTAGGACGCACCAGATTTGAAAAGCCCGCTTGATAGCGGGCTTTTTGCATTGGTCGGCTCTGACAACCGCTCTCCCCCGTCATCTGCCTCCTGTCCCCTCTGGCCCGCGGGCCGCCATTGTCGTGCCATGGCCGCCGCGTTTACCTCGCGTTGTCAGAAGAGATCGAGCTGCTGGCCGCAGATCCGCTCGAACGACTCCCCCACAAAGGGAAGGATGGCGTCGGCGATGGGCCTGAGCTGCTTGTCGATGTAGTGCTCGTAGTCGACGGCGCTGCGCCGGTACTCCAAAGGCTCGGGGCCGTTCAGGGTCATCAGGTAGGCGATGGTGCCCCTGTGCTGATAGCGCTGGGGCAGGCCGCGGCGCAGATTCTCCTCGTCCGCCAGGCGCGCCGCCCGCACATGGGGTGGCACGTTCTTCTGATACTCCTCTAGCTTCTGGCGCAGCCGCTTGCGGTAGATGAGCAGATCGTCGTGACGGCCGGCCCGGGTCTCGTCCACCATGGTGCGCACATAGCTGCTGGGATCCTGGTCGTGGAACACCATTTCGTAGAGCCGGGTCTGGAATGCCTTGGCAAGGGGTGTCCAGTCGGTGCGCACCGTCTCCAGCCCCTTGAACACCAGGTGTTCCCCTTCCCCTTCGCCCACCAGTCCCGCATAGCGTTTCTTGCTCCCCTTCTCCAGCCCGCGAATGGTGGGCATCAGGAAACGGCGGTAGTGGGTCTCGTACTGGATCTCCAGATGGCTCGGCAGGTCGAACTCCCGCCTGATCAGCGCGGCCCAGTTGTCGTTGATCATCTTCGCCAGTCGCTGGCCAATCTCGTCCGCCTGTTCGAGACGGATATCGCTCCCCAGGTGCACGAAGGTGGAATCGGTATCCCCATAGATCACCTCGAACCCTTCTGCCTCTATCCACTCCCGGGTCTGCTGCATGATGCCGTGGCCCCGCAAGGTGATGGAGGAGGCGAGCCTCGGGTCGTAGAAGCGACAACCCCCCGACCCCAACACCCCGTAGAAGGAGTTCATGATGATCTTGATGGCCTGGGAGAGGGCCTTGTTACTGGCGGCCTTGGCCCGATCCCGCGCCGCCCAGAGGGTGGCGATGAGATCCGGCAGGAAGTGGCGGGTTCGGGAGAACAGGGCGCCGCGAAAGCCTGGAATGGCGTTATCCGGGTGTTTGAGCCCCTCCACCAGCCCCATGGGGTCGATGCAGAAGGTGCGGATGATGCTGGGATAGAGGCTCTTGAAGTCGAGCACCAGCACGTGGCGATAGAGCCCCGGCTTGGAGTCCATCACATAGCCGCCGGGGCTTGCGAGCCCGCCGTCTGCCGGCAGGTTGGGCGCCACATAGCCACCGCGGTGCAGCCGTGGCAGATAGAGGTTGGTGAACGCCGCCACCGACCCGCCCACCCGGTCGAGCTCAAGACCGGTGAGGGAGGCGCGTTCGATGACGAAGGGGATGAGGTGGCAGAAATCGAAGATCTCCCACACCAGCCTGCAATCTTCCAGGTTGTAGCGGGCCAGCGCCTCCTTGTCGGAGTGGAACAGTTCGGTGATCTTCTCCCCCCGGTTGGCCACGTCCTCGATGTCCTTGCCCCGCCCGAGCAGCTCGCTCGCCACCGCATCCAGGCTGTAGCTCGGGAACTGCCAGGTGGCGCTCTTGAGGGTATCGATGCCGTCCAGCACCATGCGCCCCGGGATGATGACGTTGCCGCTCTGGGGGTCGTTTCGGGACGAGCGCCAGAAGCAGAGCTCCCGCCCGCGCCCGAGCCGCAGCCGCCGCTTGTGGAGTTCGGCGCGGCGCAGCAGCAGGCGAAAGTCGAAATTCACCACGTTCCAGCCGATGACGAGATCAGGATCGTGCAGGCTGAACCAGCCCTCCAGGGCAGCGAGCAGGGCTGGCTCGTCCGCCACCCACTCGACGGGGGTCTCCCAGTCCTGCGAGTCCGGCTCCGGGGCACCAATCATGATGACCCGCGCGTCCTCTTCGCTATGAAGCCCCACCGAGAAGAGAGTGCCATCCATGGCGCACTCCACATCCAGGGAGACCCAGGAGAGGGTCGGCGTCACCGCCTGCGGCGCACAGCGCGCCTCGTTTACCTCCCAGTAACCCTGCCTGCCCCCCTTTCGCCTCGCCTTGCCGTCAAAGCGCATCCCGGCGGTGATGAAGCGCTCCATGAGAAAGCGCTCGGGCAGGCGGATATCCGCCTCGAAGTGCTCCAATCCGCGGATGAGCAGCAGCTCGATGGCGCGGTGAAAGGCGCTCAGGGTGGCAAAGTAGCAGCCCACCACCCGACTCCCCTCGAAGGTGTGCATGGGGAGGCGGCGAAAACGCCCCCTCACCCCGGCCCCCTTGAAGAGCTCTGCCGCCTCCTCCAGGTGGCGTTCCGGCAGGAAGAAGACCGGCTCCTGCCCCGGCACCACCACCCGTACCGGTCCCTGTGCGCTCCAGAGCCACATCACGATCTCGGTACGCCCCTGCACATCCCGACCATGGCGGGTCAGGATGAAGCCGTCGAGCGGCGGGGTCACGGGAGGGAGGGGCTGGATGTCGGTCATGCAGGTGGTCGGGCTCAAGAGTGGGATGGGACTATTGTACGTTCATACAGTACCCGGCTGCAATTGCCGGGCTAGGCCCTCAGGGCAGGCGCTGTGCCCCGTCTTTGCCATCCGGCGCCGGATTGGGGCATAGTAACCTCGGCATCACTCACCGGCACCGGGCAAGACGGCATGTCCAACTCCCGGCAGACGCAGCCACCTGCGCGCGTGCGCCAACCTTTTCCTCGACAAGGAGCACCCCATGACACAACAGTGGCAACGCATTGCCTCCCGCCTCACCGATGTGGGCGGCATCCCGGTGGCTCGCGCCATCCCGGTCAAGGAGCGGCGCACCATCGGGCCCTGGTGTTTTCTCGATCATATCGGCCCGACCCGCTTTGCCCCCGGCGCCCCCGGCATGGATGTGGGGCCCCACCCCCACATCGCCCTGCAGACCTTCACCTGGATGCTGGAGGGGGAGATCCTCCACCGGGACAGCCTGGGCAGCAAGCAGGTGATCCGTCCGGGCCAGGTGAACCTGATGACCGCAGGACGGGGCATCGCCCACACCGAGGAGTCGGTCCCGAACCAGCCCGATCTGCACGCCGCCCAGCTCTGGATAGCCCTGCCCGAGGCGGATCAGCATACCCCGCCCCGCTTCGATCACTACCCGACTCTTCCCTGCTGGCAGCAAGGGGAGATCACCCTCACCCTGCTCATCGGCGAGCACGGCAGCCAGCGCGCCCCCACCCTGCACTTCTCCCCCATTCTGGGGCTGGATCTGCACGCCCCCGAGGGAGGCGAGATCACCCTCCCCCTGGATCCCGCCTTCGAGCACGGCCTCTTTCCCCTCGCGGGGGAGACCATCGTCGCAGGGGAGGCCCTGGCCCCGGAGCAGCTGCTCTACCTGCCCCCCGGCAACCGGGAGGTAATGCTGACCCTGCGCCCGGGTGCCCGGCTGCTGCTCATTGGCGGCGAACCCCTGCCCAGACCGCTGCAGATCTGGTGGAACTTCGTGAGCGTCGACAAGGAGGCCATTCGCACCGCCGCCGCCGACTGGGAGAGCGGTCATCCGCGCTTTGGCGAGGTGACGGGTTACCAGGGGCCCCGTCTCAAGGCGCCACCCCTGACCGGGCTCTGAGCCAGGGTCCAAAACAAAAGAGCGCCCATGGCGCTCTTTTTGATTGGAATGAAGGCCCGTCAGGACTCCTCTTCCTGCTCCGCCTGCAACCTGGCCCGGCGGGCCATGGCCTCCTCCTGGGCACTCTCTATCTCGTGCAGCACGCCATCCAGATCGATGGCCTCCCGGCTCTCTTCGAACAGGCCGGTGAGCTCGGTCTCGGGGCCCAGCTTGCCATCCTCGAACAAGGACCACATCTCCCGGGCATACCGGGTCTTGAGCAGCTCGGGGGCATACATGCCGTAGTAGTTGCGCATGTTGTCGACATCCCGCTCCAGCATGGCCCTGGCCTGGTTGTTGGCGGCGGCATCCACCACCTGGGGCAGGTCGATGATGACGGGCCCCTCTTCATCCACCAGCACATTGAACTCCGAGAGATCCCCGTGAATGAGCCCGGCGCAGAGCATGCGCACCACGTAGCGGATCACCTTGCCATGATCCACCAGAGCCTGCTCACGGGTCAGGGCCACATCGTTGAGACGGGGAGCGACGTTGCCGTCGGCGTCGGTGATGAGCTCCATCAGCAGCACGCCATCGAGGCAGACATAGGGCCTGGGCACCCGCACCCCGGCCGCCGCCAGCTTGAACAGGGCATCCACCTCGGTGTTCTGCCACACCTCTTCGTGCTGCTTGCGACCGTACTTGGAGCCCTTCTCCATGGCGCGGGCATCGCGGCTGCTGCGCACCCGCCGCCCTTCCTGATAGACCACGGCCTGCTTGAAGCTGCGCTTTGACGCCTCTTTGTAGACCTTGGCGCAGCGGATCTCGTCGCCGCAGCGCACCACATAGACGTCGGCCTCTTTGCCGCTCATCAGCCGGCTGATGACATCGTCCACCAGGCCGTCATCAACCAGAGGTTGGATTCGATTTGGAATTTTCATGACCGCCCTTTTACCCTATTTGCACCTTGTTTGCACCTGTTTGCTGGTGGCCTGCCACCCCTGTCAGAAACGGCCCGCAAGGGGGCCGTGTCGATCAAGGTTCCGGTGGCAGCCCCTGGCGGATGCGGCGGATCCCCGCCTCGTAGAGACCGTCCTCGCCCTGATCGTGCTCCTGGGTTTCGAAGATCTTGAGAAACCACATGTACTGCTCGGGGAAGCGGCCAAGCTGCTGCTCCACCATGCGGTTCATCTGGTTGACGTCCGCCACCAGATCCGCGGTGGGATAAGGATCGAACGGCGCCTCGATCTCCAGCCGGTAGCACCCCTGATCCTCGTCGTAGCAGGCCAGAATGGGCACGGCGCGGGCACCGGTCAGCTTCACCAGCTTGGGCAGGGCCGGCAGGGTCGCCTTGGGGTGGTTGAAGAAGGGCACGAAGAGGCTCGCCTCCCGGCCGTGATCCTGATCCGGCAGATAGAAGAAGCTGTCGCCGCTGCGCAGGGCTTTGATGGCGGGCTTGATGCCGACGCTGCGCTCGTAGATACGCCCGCCCTTGCTGCGCTCACGGTTGATGTACCAGTCGAACACCGCATCCTTGGGGCTTTTCATCATGGTGCACATCTTGATCCCCTGGAGGGGGAAGTAGCGGCCAATCATGTCCACCGCCCAGGTGTGGGGCACCACGAAGATCATGGGGCGACCGGCTGCCCGCTCCGCTTCCACGTGTTCCCAGCCGCTCACCTTGACGCGCCCCTTGAGGAAGTCGGGGCTGCGCCAGGTCAGCTCGCCAAAGCCCAGGAAGGTCTTGAGCCCCACCCGGATGGATTTCAGCAGCAGGGCCTGACGGCCCACCTCGTCGAGATGGGGGAAGCAGATCTTGAGGTTGGTGTCAGCGATGTAGGCCTGCTTCCTGGAGACGCGCAGCAGCAGGGGGGCCAGGTAGTCGGCCAGCTTGTCCCGTGCCCTTGCCGGCACCCAGGCCAGCAGGGAGAGCAGGGCGACGGCCAGCCAGCTGCCCCACAGACGGGGGTGCAGCAGGCGCGGATGAAAAGAGGTATCAAACACCGGATCTTGTGCGGACATGGTCGCCATCGAATCATCAAAACAGACCGTCATTTTAGTGATCCTGACAACTTTTTCTACCCTGCCCTGCACAGCGCCACCGCGCCAAGTCACTGATCAGACAAGTTAGAAATAAAAAGTGGCCCGCTTGGGGCCACATTTTTGCACCGGGTGAGCGCAAGGCTCAGGGATGAGGAGCAAGGCCCCGGCGGATGCGCCGGATCCCCTCTTCGTAGAGGCCATCCGGCCCCACCTGATCCTCACGGGTGTCGAAGATCTTGAGGAACCACATGTACTGGCCCGGGTGGCGGCAGAGCTGGCGCTCCACGCTGTCGTTCATGCGGCAGGTATCCGCCATCAGATCCGCGCTCGGGTAGTCGGCGTAGGGAGCCTCGACCTCCAGCCGGTAGCCGTGCGCCTGCTCGTCATAGCAGGCCAGCACCGGCAGGGCCCGGGCACCGGTCAGCTTCACCAGCCGTGGCAGGGCCGGCAACGTCGCCTTGGGGTGGTTGAAGAAGGGGGCGAACAGGCTCGCCTCCCGGCCGTGATCCTGATCCGGCAGATAGAAGAAGCTCAGACCGGATTTCACCGCCTTGATCACCGGCTTGATGCCGACGCTACGCTCATAGACGCGGCAGCCGTGCCGGGCACGCGCGCCGTTGATGTGCCAGTCGAACACCGGGTTGCGGGCGCTCTTCATCATGGTGCACATGGGCAGGCCCCGCTGGGCGAAGTAGTAGCCCGCCGCGTCGATGGGCCAGCTGTGGGGCACCACCAGGATCACCGGTCGGCCAGCGGCCTGCTCCGCCTCGATATGCTCCCAGCCGCTGACCTGGATCCGCCCCATCACGTGGGCGGGGCTGCGCCAGGTGAACTCGCCAAAGCCCAGCAGGCTCTTGAGGCCGACCCGGATGGAGGTCATCAGGATGGCCTCCCGCTCGGCCTCGCTCTTCTCCTTGAAGCAGATGGCGAGGTTGGTCCTGGCGATGTAGATCTGCTTCTTCGAGATGGCGCATACCAGGGGCGTCAGAGCATCGGCCAGGCGATCCCGCCAGCGCGGAGGAACGAAGGCGAGCACACCGATGGCGCCGAGGGCGAGCCAGCTCAACCAGTAACGGGGGTGCAGCAGACGAGGCTGGAATCGGGCGTCAAACACGGGATCAGATGAGGACATGGGGCACGACAAAACAATGGGAAGATAAAGTGGCGCGCATCGTGACAGGTATTACCAGTTAACGCCAACTGAATGTCGCCTGTATGGGCAACTATTTAAGCCACTTCACGGATTGACAAAAACAATCTGCTTCATTTGATTCCCCTCTGTGTCACTGCATCACGAACGGCAGACCCCGCACGGGCGGGGTCGATGACGAGGGGGGATGAAAACCTTGTGCCTAGCGGCGTGCGGGCTGCCCCGGCAGGTCATCCTGCACGGCCGGCAGGAAGAACATCAGGTAACGCAGGGCCACGTAACCCACCACCAGGGTGGCCACCCCCAGCTCCAGATAGGCCAGCTGATGGAGCTGCTCGGCATAGCGGGCCGCCTGTGGCCACTGCGACAGCAGGTGACTCACCTTGAACAGGGCGGTGGCCCCGATCACCAGGGGGAAGGTGAAAGCGGCGTAACCCGGCGAGAACGGCAGGCGCAGCAGCTTGATGAAGGCCAGGTAGATGATGCCGGTCATCAGCACGGCGATCCCGAGCAGCACCGCCACCAGCAGCAGGGAGGGATCCTGGCTCACGGTGAGGTAGCCGGCCAGCGACAGGCTCGCCGGGGCGGCCAGGATGGCGATGGTGGGCTTGGCGGCATCCGGCACCTCGTGGCTGAAGATGAGGCGATAGAGCATCAGCGGCAGCATCAGGCCGTAGCAGGCCATGCCGAACCAGAGCAGGCCGGTGGCCAGGGATGCGAAGGGACCGCCCGGGTAGGCCACGTCAGCCACGATGATCCCCACCGGCGGCACGAACCAGCTCGGCACCATGTGATGGATTTCGAACGCTCTGGCCCTGTGCCAGACGAAAGTGGCGAGGAAGACGAGGTGGATGATGACCGCAAACAGCCAGAGCCCCTGCCCCAGGGTCGGGGCGAGCAGGCCGACCGCCTTGGAGACCACCATGGTCCCCATGGCGTAGGTGGGCACCACGCTGCCCACCACGGGATGGGCGAGATCCTGCCACAGCAGGCGCGGGTGGATCAGAAACTTGAAGGTCAGGACGAGGAGCAGCACGGCGGCGATGGCGGCCCCCAGCAGTTGCAGACGGCCATCGAACTGACCGGCATTTTCCCAGCACCAGCCGAGGCTGGCGATCCCCAGAGCCAGACCGGCCATGGGGGTCGGGGCGGCGGCCAGGGAGCGGCGGGTTCTTGCGATCATGGCGAATACCCTCTTGATGATGACGATGGGCATAGGATAAAGGGGGTCTATCGTTTACGATATCTAAATGAATTGAACTTAGCGTTTAGGAAAATCAAACGATATGAAGCTCACCCTGCAACAACTCAAGGTGTTTGCCACCATCGCCCGCCACGGCAACCTGGGGGGCGCCGCCAATGAACTCTGCCTGAGCAAGGGGGCCGTCTCCCAGTCGCTGCAGGAGCTGGAGCGCCAGCTCGCCACGCCCCTGTTCGACCGGGTGCACCCGAGGCTTCAGCTCAACAGCGAGGGGCGCCTGCTGCAACCGGCCGCCGAGGAGCTGCTGACCCGGATGCAGGAGATAGAGCAGCTCTTCAGCCCCGATGCCGAGCCGAGCGGCCAGCTGCACCTCGGGGCCAGCCAGACCATAGGCAACTACCTGCTGCCCGCCCTGCTGGCGGAGGGAGCCCAGGAGCTGGGGGCCGCCCCCAGGGTCACCATCGCCAACACCCACCTCCTTTGCCATGCCCTCGCCCACTTCGAACTGGATCTCGCCCTCATCGAGGGGGAGAACCACCACCCGGACCTGGTGAGCGAACCCTGGCTGGAGGACGAGATGCTCATCATCGCCGCCCCCGGTCACCCCCTGGCGGATCAGCTCGAGCTGCCCCTGCGCCGGCTTGCCGGGGAAACCTGGGTGCTGCGCGAGGCGCAATCCGGCAGCCGCGAGCAGTTCGAGCAGCAGCTCCAGCCTCACCTGCCCCGCTGGCAGGCGGGGATAGAGCTCAATACCCTGGAGGCGGTGATGCTGGCGGTGGAGAAGGGGCTCGGCCTCTCCTTCATCTCCCGCCTCGCGGTGGCGGACCGACTGGCACAGGGGCGCCTGGTGGCCCTCACCCCGAGTCGCCGCTTCCCCCGCCAGCTCTCCCTCGTCTGGCACAAGCAGAAGTTCCACTCCGCCGCCCTGCGCCGCTTCCTGGCCTTCTGCCGCGCCCAGACCCTGGCGTGAGAAGCCCTTCGGATACGACAAGGGCGCCATTGGCGCCCTTGTCGTTCAAGCGATGAGCCCTTCGGCCCTCCGCCCTTCCCCGGCCTCAGCCGGCGAGTCCCCCTTCAATCCAGCCGAGCACCTGCCGGGTCACGGCCTGGGGCACCCAGGGGGAGTCCAGCAGCCGGTGGCGCAGGCAATCGGCGAAGTGATCCGCCTCGTGCTGCATGCCGCCCCCCTCCACCGGCAGATAGATGTCCGCCGGCCAGATGACGGGGGCAGGCCCCCCTTGCCAGCGAATGTGCTGGGGATTCCACCACTTGCCCTCGATGACCAGGCGCCACCCCTCCCCGGACAAGGACGCTTCCCGCTCGAGATCCTCGATGATGGAGGCCCCGAGCTCGGCCCGAAACGGCTCATCGAACGTGAAGCTGGCGGTGAGATCCACCTCCCCCGGAGCCCGCGTCAGCGTCACCTCGGGGGCGGGGCAGCCCAGCCCCAGCCGATGGCAGAGGGCGGCATGGAGCCAGAGGGGATAGACCCCCACGTCCCAGGCAGCGCCGCCATCCAGCGCCGGATCGAACAGCTTGCCCACCTTCGGCTGGGCCGAACCGAACGCCGCCCGCAGCTCGCGCGGCGGCGGCAGCAGGGGCAGGCGCTGCAACAGGGCGCGCATGGCGGGGAAGCACATCACCTTCATGGCCTCGAGCAGCAGCAGGCCCCGTGCGTGGGCGAGCGCCACCAGGGCGTCCCAATCCGCTACCCGGGTCACCGCCGGTTTCTCCACCAGTACGTGCTTGCCCGCCAGCAGCATCTGCCTCACCAGACCCGCGTGCTCCGGGTGGATGACCGCCACATAGACGGCCTCCACCTCGGGGCTGGCGGCCAGGGCCTCATAGCTGCCATAGGCGTGGGGCAGCCCCAGATCCCGGGCGAACTCGTCCGCCCGTCCCTGGTCCCGGGCGGCGATGGCCACCACCTCGGCTCCCCTGGCGTGCCCGTTCACATCGCGGCAAAAACGCCGGGCGATGGCCCCCGCCCCGGCAATGCCAAAGCGCAGGGGCGCCCTTGTCTCGTCGTGCATCGTCTCTCCTTGCTACCCAATGGTGGACCCCGGCATCACGCCGGGCGCGGGCTCCCGGCCAGGCTGCGCAGCCAGCTTATCTCCTCGCCCCAGATGGACTCATCGATGGTCTCGAGGATAAGCGGGATGCCGTCGAAACGGTCGTCGTTCATGATGTGGTGGAACACCGCCTCGCCGAGGTTGCCCTCCCGCAGGCTGTGGTGACGGTCGACCCGACTACCGAAGGTACACTTGGCGCCGTTGATATGCATCCCCTTGAGGTACTCGAACCCCACGATGCGGTCGAAGTCGGCAAACACCGCCTCGCACCCCTCGGGGGTACGCAGATCGTAACCGGCGGCGAAGGCGTGGCAGGTGTCAAAGCAGACGCCGACCCGACTCTTGTCCTCTACCCCGTCGATGAGGGTGGCCAGGTGCTCGAACGACCAGCCGAGGTTGGTACCCTGGCCTGCGGTATTCTCGATCACCGCCGTCACCCCTTCACTGCGCTCCAGCGCCCAGTTGATGGACTCGCTCACGAGCTTGAGGCTCACCGCCTCGGGGATCTGCTTGAGATGGCTGCCCGGGTGGAAGTTCAGGTAGCACAGCCCCAGTTGCTCGCAGCGCTTCATCTCGTCCAGAAACGCATCCCGGGACTTGGCGAGGGCGTCGGGGTCGGGATGACCCAGGTTGATGAGGTAGCTGTCGTGGGGCAGGATCTGCTCGGGACGAAAGCCCTCCTTCTCGCAGGCGGCCTTGAAGGCGCGAATACTGGCCTCGGAGAGGGGCGCCGCCTGCCACTGGCGCTGGTTTTTGGTAAACAGGGCGAAGGCGTTGGCCCCGATGGCTTTGGCCCGGGCGATGGTGTTTTCCACCCCGCCCGCCGCACTGACGTGGGCTCCGATAAATTTCATCTCATCTCCTGTGCACTGTGACCGGGTGCCTGCCGCGCTGGCCACCGCACCCGTTGCCGGGGCGCCATTATGCCCAAGCCAACCCCTTGCGCCAAACCGGGATTGTCGATGGGCGCAATGGAAAAGGCGCCCGAAGGCGCCTTGATGAGAGACAGAACATCCCTGTCCGTCAATAGGCCAGACCGGCCCCGTAGGGATAGAGCGGGCTTTGTGAGTCCTTGGCCACGTCCGGGGACTGGGCCAGCACCGCCTGCCAGCTCGAGGGCAGCTCGAAGGGGAGCTTGCCGCGTGCCTTCTGGGTGCCGCTCATGACATCGAACAGGGCCTGATCCAGGGCGCCGAAGTTGGCGAGCAGCACCCGGGCCGCCGGGGCGACCTCGGTCAGGATGGCGGGCCTGTCCAGATAGACGGAGAGCACCAGGGGCACCCCGGCCTGCTCGATGGCCTGGATGGCGGCATAGTCATCCGCGCCGCGGTAGACCCCTTCATGGGCCGTCTCCTGCACCACCTGATCATTGCTTGCAAAACCGAGCTGACCGAAGTGGATGCTGCCAAACGGGAAGCGGGGATCCTGCTCGCCCGGGGCGTTGACCCGCACGATGGCAAGCTCCGCGTCGGCCAGGTTCGTCACCACCGTATAGCCGTTGGTCCTGGCCACCTCGGCGTTGACATTGTGCAGATAGACCCGCTTGCCGTCCGCCTTCAGCGGCAGCAGGGCCCCCTCGTTCTTCAGCAGCACGTGAGACGCCGCCTGGGCGGCCTGGGCCTCCTGCTGGAACTCGGCCTTGCCCACCAGGGCCACCGCGGCCTCGGCATCCACATAGGGATTCTCGAAGAGCCCGAGGGCAAACTTCTGGGCCAGGATCCGCTCGGCCGAGGTGGTGATGGCCGCCTCGGTCACCAGACCGCTCTGCACCGCCGCCAGCAGGGGAGCCGGATCTTCCACGCCACCGAACTGATCCACCCCGGCGTCTATGGCCTTGGCGTAGCGCTCGGCCTTGGTGAGCTTCTCCACGCCCCAGGACATGCCAAAGGGCACGGTCCAGGGGCTCACACCGGCATTGACTTCATCCTGGGTCAACCCCTGCTCGCAGCGGCTGTCACAGTCATTGACGATGCCCCAGTCGCTCAGCACCACACCGTCAAACTTGAAGTGGCCCCGCAACAGATCCGTGATGATCTGGCGGTTGAAGCCAAACCCCACCTCCTCGACGGGCTGCCCATCCTGGGTCAGGCCCAGGGGCATGGCGTAGTAGGGCATCACGGCGGCCACCCTGGCCTCGAAGGCGCCCTCGAAGGGCACCAGGTGGTAGGCAAACTGGCCGCCGGGGTAAATCTGCTCCTTGCCCCAGGGGTTGTGGGCATCCAGCCCGTCCTTCTGGGGACCGGCCCCGGCGAAGTGCTTGACCACGGTGACCACGCTCTCCTTGCCTATCCCCTCGCTCCCCTGCTGGAAGCCCTCGATGTAGGCCTTGACCAGAGACTTGGCGAGCAGGTTGTCTTCCCCGAAGGTGCCGTTGATGCGGCCCCAGCGCGGCTCGGTCGCGAGATCCGCCTGGGGCGAGAGGGCCTCGTGGATGCCGACGGCCCGGTACTCCTGACGGGCGATGTCGCCAAAGCGCTGCACCAGGGCAGCATCGCCGATGGCGGCAAGCCCCAGGGTCTCGGGCCACTGGGAGAAGGCCCCGGCACCGATGCTGGTGGCGTTCGGATCATGGGTGAAGTGGTTGCGGGGATCCGTGCTCACCGTCATGGGGATGCCGAATCCCACCCCTTCCAGCAGGGCCTGCAGGGTGTTGTTGTCCGCGGCGATGGCCGCCGGATCACCGGCCATCCGGGTGATGAAGGTGTTGACCCCGTCCTCGCGCAGCATCTTGTCCATGGCCGCGAGGTTCACCCGCCCCGCCCCGTCCAGCACCAGGGTGCCGTGCATCATCAGCCCTGCCTTCTGGGCCAGGGTGAGCCTGCCCACCAGATCCCGGGCTCGCTCGGCGGCGCCGAGGCGCCAGTCCTCGTAGGGGGTCAGGGTGCCGCTGCCATCGAGATCCTTGAATTGCAGGCCGTCCTGCTCGATGAGGGTGACGGTGCGGTGGCCCAGAACGGGCTGCTCGGGCTTGGGGGTGGAGTCGTTGTCGTTGCACCCTGCCAGCAGCAGGGCCCCGATGGCGAGGGCGACACGGGTTCGGGAGAGCGAGTGGTGTTTCATTGTTGTTATCTTCCTTGTGTGTGTAGGAGTCGCCACTCTATGCAAAAGCGGCCCCTCTCACTTGCCCGTCGGGTGCAGGAAGTTGCCGGTTGGGAGCAGGATTGAAAAGTGTGAAAAGGGTTGCAGGGTTACCCTTGGTTACAAATCTGAAACATGAAAGCGGCGCTGGCTCACGGCAATCCGCCGCCGTTGGCCGATGATGGTGGGCCACCGCTGACAAGGATTTTTGCCGTGAAGACCGTCTCCAACCGGATTGCCCTGCACTGCCTCAACCACTGGCAGGCCCGCGGGCGGGATCCTGCTGCCCTCCTGCACCCCTGCGGCATCGCTCACGAAGAGCTGCTGATCCCCCAGGGGCGGCTCGACACCGGGCGCCACTTCCGGCTGCTGGCCGGGGCAGCCCCCCACGTGGATCTGGCCCTCGACTGGACGCCCCCCGCCCTCCCCGGCCTCTTTGCCGACTTCATGTCGCTGGCGAGCCTGTGCTGCAACGCCGCCACCCTTCGCCAGGCCCTGCACTTCTTCCTCGCCTACCGCCCCCTTATCGGCGAGAGCGACGAGATCCGCCTGCAAGAAGAAGAGGGGCAGGCCAGGATCAGCTACCACTCGGAGTCCGATCACCCGGACGTCATCGCCCTGAGCAGCCTGGCCAACCTCTGCCACCTCTATGCCCTGCTCCAGTTCTACCACCCGGGCCAGGGGCTGCTGGTGCTGCCCACCCCGGTACGCCCCAGGCTGTGGCGTGAGCTGGCAGGCTGGCTGGAAGGGCGGTTGCAACAGGGGGCGGCCTTCGAGCTGCGCTTTCCCGCCGCCTTGCTCGATCTCGCCCACGGGCAGTGCAACCTGCCCCTGCAACCCCTGCTGCTCGGGGAGCTCGACCGGCAGATGGCCCAGCTTCGCCCCAGCAGCCGCTACCGGGACAGGGTGATGGCACTCATCCGCCAGCAGCTGTGGCAAGAGAGCGCCGAGGCCTCCTCTCTGCTCGATGGGGTGTGCGAGCACCTCAAACTGACCCGCTGGACCCTCAACCGCCATCTGCGGGAGGAAGGGTGCCACTTCTCGGGCCTGCTGGAGCGGGTGCGCCGGGAGGAGGCCTGCCGCCTGTTGCAGGATCCCGCCCTCCCCCTGCAGACAGTGGGGGAGCGCCTGGGTTTTGCCCGCCAGAGCAGCTTTACCCGCTTCTTTCGCGAGGCGTTTGCCCTCTCGCCGAGGGAGTTTCGCTCAAGGCGCAGCCGCCTCTGAGGCGCCCCCGAGATGGGCGGCGAGCAACCCCGCCAGCCAGTGGATGAAGAGCTGGACCCTGGGGGCCAGTTGGCGGCGATGGGCATAGAGGGCGTGGATGGGGAGCGGCGGCGGCTGCCACTGGGGCAGGATGCTCACCAGCTCGCCCCCCGCGAGCAGGGATTCGACCCCCACCCGCGGCATCTGGATGATGCCAAGCCCCGCCAGCGCCGCCGCCAGGTAGGTCTCGCTGTCATTGACCATGAGGGCCCCCGCCATGGGCAGCAGGGCGCGGCGGCCATCTTCCGCCAGGTATTCAAAGCCGGGCTCGCTGCGCCCCTGCCCGGCACCAAACCCGGGACCATAGTGCACCAGCCGGTGGCCCGCCAGATCCCCAAGGGTGCGGGGCACCCCGTGGCGAGCCAGGTAGCCTGCGCTGGCACAGTTGATCTGGCGATAGTGACCAAGGGGCCTGGCCACCAGGCTGGAGGGCTCAAGCCCCCCGACCCGCACCACGCAGTCAAACCCCTCGCGCACCAGATCCACCCGCCTGTCCGTGCTGCTCAGCATCAGTTGCAGGGCGGGATGCTGCGCCAGAAAGTCTGGCAGGGCCGGGATCACCAGGTGGCGGGCCATCCGGCTTGGCATGTCGACCCGCAGTTGTCCCGAGATCTGCCCCCCCTGGCGAAACAGGCCGTCAAACTCCTCCATGTCCGCCAAAAGCTCCCGGCATCTGGCATAGCAGAGCTGGCCGTCCGTGGTGAGCTGCACCCGCCGCGTGGTACGCAGCAGGAGCCGGGTCCCCATGCGCTCCTCCAGCCGACGGATGGCGGCAGAGAGGGTCGCCTTGGGGATGCCCGTCTGCTCGGCGCAGCGGGTAAAACTCTCCAGCTCGGCAACCCGCACGAAGGCTCTCATCGCATCCAGTTGATCCATGGTCTGATTGTCTCGATAAACGGAACAGTGATTCTATTATCACGCTATTTATCCAGTTTAAAAGGAACAATACAGTGATCCGGTCGGCTCGTATCGAGCCTGTGTCCGCCACCCTGACAGGAGTCATACCATGACCAGACCCATCGCCCTCATCACCGGGGCCAGCCGCGGCCTTGGCAAGCACGGGGCCCTGGCCCTCGCCGCCAAAGGCGTCGACCTCATCATCACCTACCGCAGCCAGGCCGCAGAGGCGGAGGCGGTGGTGGCCCAGGCCCGCGCCCTCGGCGTTCGGGCCCATGCCCTGGCTCTGGACGTGGGCGAGAGCGCCACCTTCGCGGCCTTTGCAGAGGAGGTGACGCAACTGCTCGCCCGGGAGTGGCAGCGCACCCATTTCAACTTCCTGGTCAACAACGCCGGGATCGGCATTCATGCCAGCTTCGAGCAGACCACGGAGCAGCAGTTCGACACCCTGCTCAACATCCACCTCAAGGGGACCTTCTTCCTGACCCAGGCGCTCCTGCCCCTCCTGGCAGATGGCGGTCGCATCCTCAACCTCTCCACCGGCCTCACCCGCTTCGCCATGCCGGGTTATGCCGCCTATGCCGCCATGAAGGGGGGCGTCGAGGTGCTCACCCAGTATCTGGCCAAGGAGCTGGGCCCCAGGGGCATCGCGGTCAACGTGCTGGCCCCCGGCGCCATCGAGACCGATTTTGGTGGCGGCGTGGTGCGCGACAACAAGGGAGTCAACGACTTTCTCGCGAGCCAGACCGCCCTTGGCCGGGTGGGTCAGCCCGACGACATCGGTGGTGCCATCGCCGCCCTGCTCTCCGATGACTGCCGCTGGATCACCGCCCAGCGCATCGAAGCCTCGGGCGGCATGTTTATCTAGGCGGTCATGGTTGCCTGCTGCACAAACAAGGAAGGCCCCCTCCGATGAGGGGGCCTTCCGGCATTGGGCAGACGAGGTGCGGCGCACCGGGCCCGTTACAGGGTCTTGCCACCGCTTGCAATGACCTGGCTGTACCAGTGGAAGCTCTCTTTCTTGATGCGACGAAGAGACCCTCCCTGCTCGTCCCTGTCCACGTAGACAAAGCCGTAGCGCTTCTGGTAGCCGTTGAGCCAGCTCAGGATGTCGGTGAAGGACCAGGCGCAATATCCAATCAGCTCGACCCCGTCCTGCATCGCCTCCTGGCACGCCTTGAGGTGGCTGTGCAGATAGGCGATACGGTAGTCGTCGTTCACCTTGTCCCCGGCTTCCAGCTTGTCGAACTCCCCCAGGCCGTTCTCGGTGATCATCAGCGGCAGGGCGTAGCGGGAGGAGAGCCGGCGCAGGGCGATGCGCATCCCGGTGGGATCGATGGCCCAGTCCCAGTTGCTGGTCTCAAGGTGCGGATTGGGGGCCGTCTTGTAGAGGCCGGGAATGCCGCTGGAGGGCGTAGTGCCCTTCTTGCCCGTGGTGTTGATGCGCTGCATCGTCTGGCCGCCGAGGGGGTTGTCGGTGAAGGTCAGGGTGTAGTAGTAGTTGACCCCGATGTAGTCGGGGGTGCCTTCGCGCAAGAGCTCGAGATCGCCCGGCAGGATCTCCGGCGCCTCGCCGGTCTCCCGCAGATAGGCGAGCGCCGCCTGGGGGTAACGGCCGAAGCAGTAGGCATCCAGCCACCAGAGGTTGGTGAACTCCTCGGCATTCTCGAACGCCAGCATGTCGCTCGGGGCGCAGGAGGCCGGATAGGCGGGGGAGTACGCAAAGCTCGGCCCGATCAGGCCGTTTGGCACGTGCTGGCGAAACGCCTTGATGACCCGGGCATTGGCGAGAAACGCGATGTGGTTGGCGGCGAAGAAACGCGTTCTGTCCTGCACGGCGGGAGGATGGGTGCCCAGCTGGTAGGCGTTGGTCAGGTTGTAGTTCTGCTCGTTGAGGGACACCCAGTACTTCACCTTGCCGGCGAAGCGCTGATAGAGGGTGACGCAGTAGCGCTCGAAGTCGTCGATGATCCGCCTGTCTTCCCAGCCGCCGTACTCATCCTGCAGGGCCTGGGGGAGATCCCAGTGATAGAGGGTCAGCACAGGCTCGATGCCGTGGGCCAGCAGGGCATCGATGAGCCTGTCGTAGAAGGCGAGCCCCGCCTCGTTCACCTCGCCACGCCCCGTCGGGTAGATGCGCGGCCAGCTCACCGAGAAGCGATAGGCCTTGAGCCCCATCTCGGCCATCAGCGCCACGTCCTCTTCCACCCTGTGGTAGTGATCCACCGCCACGTCTCCGTTGCTCCCGTCAAAGGTCTTGCCCGGCAGCTTGGTGAAGCTGTCCCATACCGAGGGGCCCTTGCCCTCCTCGTTCCAGGCCCCTTCCACCTGATAGGCGGCGGAGGCGGCGCCCCAGAGGAAACCGTTCGGGAAGTCGTTGAACTTGTGATGATGCATCTGGTGTTGCTCCTTCTGCGCGGATGGCGGGGGCCATCCCGTGATACGTCGACCCCGTACAGGGGTCCGAAATGAGTTGGCACCAGCATCCAACACTTCTAGAATTCCGTCCAATGACAAATATGGCCACCTATCATTCCCATCTGGAATCAAGCGAGGCACCATGGAGTTGAGAGATCTGAAAGCCTTCGTCACCCTGGGGGAGGTATTGCACTTTGGTCAGGCGGCGGCGCGCCAGCACGTCACCCAGTCGGCCCTGAGCAAGCAGATCCGCCGGCTGGAGACGGACCTTGGCGGCGAGCTGTTCGAGCGCAACGCCGGCAGCACCCGGCTGACGGTGCTCGGGCGCGCCCTCTACGCCGACGCCTGCACCCTGGTGGCCCAGAGCGAGCAGCTCGCCCGCAGCGCCCGCGACGTGCTGGCGGGCCACGCGGGTACCCTGCGCATCGGCTTCGGGGTCGCCACCAAGCTGCTGGTGCCCGCCGCCATCGCCCGCTTTCGGGCCGGCCGCCCCGGGGTCGCCATCGAGCTCAACGATCTCTCCACCCATCACCAGTTGCTGGCGCTGGCGGAGGGCCGCCTGGATCTCGGCTTCTGCCGCCTGCCCGCCCCCAAGGGCTGGCCGGTGCTGCCCGTGGTGCGCGCCCATTTCGTCGCCGTGCTGCCCGCAGGCTATCAGGGGGTGGCGGGGCTCGCCGATCTGCAGGAGAAGCCGCTCGCCATCCTGCGCCGGGACAAGGCCCCCTCGTTTCACGATCAGTTCGTGCACTATCTGGCCCAGAGCGGGCTGCGCTTCCAGGACATCCAGTACGTCAACGACTTCGCCGCCGGCATCGCCACCGCGGCGGCCGGCATCGCCTGGACCCTGGTCCCCTCCTCCACCACCATTGAGCATCCCGATGTGCTGACCCTGCCCCTCGGGGAGGCCGACGCGAGCTGGATCATCGGGCTCATTCGCCCGCCGGGCAACGACAATCCCCTCGTCGCCCCCTTTTGGCAGACGGTGGCAGAGCTGGCGGATCCCGCCCTCACCGGCCTCATGACGACAGGGGACGGGGCTGCCGCCCGGGACACCCCATGAAAGGGAACCATTCGAGAATCATATTAACGATGGCATTGGGCGGTCACCCCCCTTAAAATTGCCGCACTGCCCCGACGCCACGACAAGGATCCGTTTCGTTCATGCACTCTCACTGGCTGCTGAGGTTTGATCTGCATCGCCTCATCCTTGCGCTGGCCGTCATCGGCGTGCTGGCTACCTTTGGCAACAGCTTTTACGCCATCTATCAGGCACAAAGACAACTGCTCATCGACAGCACCCTGGAGGCAAACCGGGTCTATGCCACCAAGCTCGCCGCCTCCACCGAGACCATGCTGCGCTCGGCCCAGGGACAGCTGGCCTATGGCGCGGCCCGGCTCGCCCCCTTGCTGCAGGGCAACGACCTCCATGGACTCGAGGAGGTGGCAGGCCAGTTGCGCCAGCAGACCAACACCTTCAACTCGGTGGCCATCGTGAACACCGACTCCGTCATCGTCGCCGTCTCTCCCGAGGCATTGCATGTGAAAGGGGTCAAGCTCACCTCGGCCAATGCGAGCCGGACCCTGGCAAGCCAGCAGCCCCTCATCGCGGATCCTCTGGTCTCCCTCACTGGCAACTACCTCATCAGCCTCTCCCACCCCATCTTCTCGGCAGACAAGCGCTACCTCGGCTATGTTGCCGGCACCATCTATCTGGAGTCCGCCAGCGTGCTCTCCAGCCTGCTGGGGCAGCACTACTACCAGGATGGTTCTTATCTTTATGTGGTGGACCGCCAGCGCACCCTCATCTATCACCCGAACCCGGAGCGCATCGGCCAGAGGATTGGCAAGAACCGGGTGGTGGATGCGGTGCTCAAGGGGCAGGATGGCGCGCAAAGCGTACTCAACTCCCGGGGCAGCGAGATGCTGGCAGGCTTTGCCCCGGTGGCGGACGCAGGCTGGGGGGTGGTGGCCCAGCGCCCCCGCAGCGCCACCCTGGCCGGTCTGGATGAACAGATGCTGGAGATCCTCAAGGGGATGATCCCGGTCACCCTCTTCATTCTCTTCGTCATCTGGCTCTCGGCCACCATCATCGCCAGGCCCTTGCGGCAACTGGCCAACCGGGCCGGACTCATGGATCAGCAGGGGGCCGCCACCAGCATCTCGGGGATCCGCGCCTGGTATTTCGAAGCAGCCCAGTTGAAGCAGGCCATCCTCAAGGGGCTGGGGCTGCTCAACACCAAGATCGACAAACTGCACACCGACAGCCACACCGACCCCATGACGGGCCTGTTCAACCGCCGGGCCATGCAGCAGATGCTGGACGAGTACGAGGTCGAGCGTCAGCCCCTGACGGTGATTGCCCTGGACATCGATCACTTCAAGGCCATCAACGACCGCTTCGGTCACGACGTGGGGGATGCCGTCATCGTCTCCCTCGCCACCCTGATGCAACAGGATCTGCGTTCCGATGCCGCCTTGTGTCGAAGCGGCGGCGAAGAGTTCCTGCTGCTGCTGCCCGGGGTCTCCCTTGCACAGGCGCAGAAGATCGCCGAGCGCCTGCGTACCCGGGTGGCGAGCCACGACATGGAGGTAGCTGGCCACATCACCATCTCCCTCGGCGTCGCCCACTGGGGAGCGGATGCCACCAGCATCGCCGCCGTGCTCAAGGAGGCGGACAAGGCGCTCTATGATGCCAAGAGCCAGGGCCGAAACTGCGTGGTGGTGGCCCTGGGCTGATCGGCCCAGGCTTTGCCGGACACCGTTCGGCCATAAAAAAACCCCTGCCATGGCAGGGGTCGGACGGTATCCATGTCAGGAGATCAGAGCGTGACAGCCAGGCTCTCGACCGAGGCGGCGCTCGGGGTCACCAGTACGGGCACCGATTTGGAGGTGGGGGTGAAAGAGCCCTCCCCTATGCTCTCGATGGCCACCAGAGGGTTGGTCTCCGGGTAGTAGGCGGCGATGTTGCCTTTCGGGATCTCGTAGAAGATGACGCTAAAGCCCCGCACCACCCGCTCGCGCCCGTCGTTGCACACCGCACTCATGTCCACCCGCTGCTCCTCGGCGAGCCCCAGCCTCCTGGCATCCTCCTCGTTCATGAAGACCACGTTGCGTCGCCCCTTGATGCCGCGATAGCGGTCATCCATGCCATAGATGGTGGTGTTGTACTGATCGTGGGAGCGCAGGCTCTGAAGCAGCAGCACGGGCTGGTCCACCATCTGCTCTGCGTGGCTGGTGCACTCGGGCAGGATGGAGTCCGGCAAACGGCTCGCCCTGAATTCGGCGCGCCCGCTCGCGGTGTTCCAGCGCAGCAGGGCGGCGCTGTTCTCCAGATGGAAGCCGCAGGGCTCCTCGATGCGGCGGTTGAAGTCGCCAAAGCCCGCGATGGTCTCCTCGATGAGATCCCGCAGCCGCCCGTAGTCATCCCGCAGCGCCAGCCAGTCCACCCGATCACTGCCAAGCGTTGCCTCGGCCATGCGGGCCACGATGTCTATCTCGGAGAGACAGAGCGGCGAGACCGGCTCGTTCATCCCGGTGGAGGCGTGCACCATGCTGAAGGTGTCCTCCACGGTGATCTTCTGCACCCCGGTGCGCTGCTGATCGAGCTCGGTACGGCCCAGGCAGGGCAGGATCAGGGCATCTTTTGACACCATGAGGTGGCTGCGGTTGAGCTTGGTGCTGATCTGCACGTTGAGCTCGCTCCTTCGCATCGCTTCATAGGTGAACTCGGTATCCGGCGCGGCGGCTGCCAGGTTGCCCCCAAGGCAGATGAGCACCTTGCTCTTGCCGCCATGAAGGGCTTTGAGGGCCTCGTAGACGTTGTGCCCCGGCGTGCGCTTGAAGCCCACCGGGAAGCGGCGCTCCAGGCGATCGAGGAAGGCGGCATTGGGTTTCTCGTTGATCCCCATGGTGCGGTTGCCCTGCACGTTGCTGTGACCGCGCACCGGACAGAGTCCGGCCCCCGGCTTGCCAATCTGGCCGCACATCAGGTGCAGGTTGACGATTTCGCGAATGGTGTCGACCGAATGCTTGTGCTGGGTGATCCCCATGGCCCAGCAGCTGATCACGCTCTCGCGGCTTGCGAAGATCTGCGCCGCCCGGGTGATCGCCTCCCGACCGAGGCCGGATTGCGCCTCGATCTGCGTCCACTCCGTGGCCTTCACCTGGGCCACATACTGATCAAACTGCGTCGTATGCTGCTCGATAAAGGCGAGATCGATACGCCCACCCTCCTCTTCCAGGATGTATTTCGCCATGCCGCGAATGGCCGCCATGTCACCGCCCAGCTTTGGCGTGAGGTACTGGTGGCTGATGGTGGTGGCCGCCGGGGTCAGTAGCTCCGCCGGGCTCTGGGGGCTCGCGAAGCGCTCGAGGGCCACCTCTTTGAGGTTGTTGAAGGTGACGATCTGGCACCCCTGGCGCGCCGCCTTGCGCAGGGCGTTCATCATGCGCGGGTGGTTGGTGCCCGGGTTCTGGCCAAAGACGAAGATGGCTTTGGCGGCGTCGAAATCATCGAGCACCACGGTGCCCTTGCCCACCCCGACGGACTGGATGAGCCCCACCCCGCTCGCCTCGTGGCACATGTTGGAGCAGTCGGGGAAGTTGTTGGTGCCATAGAGGCGGCCAAACAGCTGATAGAGGTAGGAGGCTTCGTTGCTGGCGCGTCCCGAGGTGTAGAACTCCACCTCGTCGGGGCTGGCCAGGCTCTTGAGTTTGTCGGCGATGAGGGCAAACGCCTGATCCCAGCTAACCGGCTCGTAGTGATCGGTGGCCGGGTTGTAGCGCAGGGGCTCGGTCAGTCGCCCCTGGTATTCGAGCCAGTAGTCGCTCTGGGTGGCGAGGCGACGCACCGAATGCTCGGCGAAGAAATCGGCCCCCACCGTCTTGCCGGTGGATTCCCAGGCCACCGCCTTAGCGCCATTCTCGCAAAACTGGAAGGCCCCCTGCTTGTTGTCACCCCAGGCGCAGCCGGGACAGTCAAAGCCGTCGGTCTGGTTGACCCGCAGCAGGTTCTTGATGTTCTGGCGGGTCTTCTGGCTGCGCAGCACCTGCTTGAAGGTGGACTGCAGGGAGGAAAAGCCGCCGGCCTTGGCCGGTTTCTCAATATGACTGGACATGGGAATCTCCAACGTGATCCTGGGCACGGGGGCTGGCATAGCAGACCGGGGCATCGGATCGGGGCACATGGATCAGGGTCAGGTTGTACTTCAGGGCCAGTCGCACCGCGAGCTGGCTGGGGGAAGCAAGGCTGATGAGGTGGGCGGCGCCAAATTGCACCGCCTTGTGAATGAGTTCGCTGCCGCAGCGGCTGGTGATGACCAGGGTGGCGGCCTGTACCGGCTGGCGCAGCTGCATGCCGATGAGCTTGTCCAGGGCGTTGTGCCGCCCTATGTCCTCCCGGCAGGCCAGGATCTCGCCGCGATCATCCAGCGCCAGGGCGGCATGAAGGGCGCCGCTCTGGCGGGCCTTGCTCTGCCAGGGGACGATGCGCTCCCGCAGATCCTGCAAAGAGGCGGTGTCGAAGGGGGCACCCGGGGTCAGCGGGGTGAGCACGGGCAACGCATGTTCGATGGCCTCCACGCCGCAGATGCCACAGCCGCTGGCACCGGCCAGGCGGCGCTTGCGCTGGCCAAGCATTGCCAGACAGCGGTTGGCAATGGTGACATCGAGCACGATGCCGTGCTCGGACGGGGTGCTCTGGATATCGTGTACATCGTGGTTGCCCCCGATGATCCCCTCGCCAAACAGAAAACCGATGGCGAAATCGTCGAGATCGTCCGGGGTGGCCATCATGACGGCATGGTTGATGCCGTTGATGTTGACGGACACGGCCACCTCCTCCACCAGCTCATCCAGACTGGGCAACCGTGAATTGAAAGGGATCATGCGAGACGCTTATAAGCTGTATTCGGGCCTCAAGTTTAGATAAGCCGCCGCGCCAAAACCAATGAAACAAATCTATCCACCAATAGATAACTTCTATTGCTATAAGGATGTCGATTGATTAAATTTGTCGCTCATTGCCTTTGTCTGCTGCCATTACCACGATGAATATCAAGCAGTTGCACTATTTCTACGAGCTGGCCCAGCACCGTCACTTCGCCAAGGCGGCCAAGGCTTGCTTCATCACCCAGCCGACCCTGTCGGCCAGCATCACCGCTCTGGAGAAGTCACTTGGCACCGAACTGGTGGTGCGCAACAGCCAGTTCGTGGCCCTGACCCAGGCGGGGGAAGTGGTGCTGCACCACGCCGAGCGGATGCTTCAGGAACAGGATGCCATGCGCCAGGAGCTGAGCCTCTTTCGGGGCGGGCTGTCGGGCGCGCTGCGCATCGGCGTCGTGCCCCAGTCGAGCATCGACATCATGCCGCTGCTCAAGGGGTTCAACGACGCCTACCCCAAGGTGGGCCTACACCTCTGCGTGATGACCCATGCCACCCTGATGGAGCAGCTGGATCTGCATCGCATCGACATCGGGCTCGGCTTTGACGAGTTGCTCACCGAGCATCAGCGCCGGGCCCTCGACGTCCAGCTTCGCCACCCCAACCCCATGGCCCTGCTGGGCCCCCTGCCTGCCCACTGCGCCCCGACCGGGCCGCTGACCCTGGCGGACCTGCAAGATCTCCCCCTGATCCTGCCAAGCACCACCATGCAGTTTCGCCGCTACCTGGACGAGGCCGCCGCCCGCCAGCAGATCAGCCTGCGGGTGGTGCTGGAGACCGACTCCCTGTTCCACCTGGTCAACGGGGTGAGCCACGGCCTGGGCTGCGCCGTGGTCAGCGCCGGCATCGCCGCCACCGCCCAGCAGCTCTTCAAACTGCCCTGCCATCCCTTGAGCGATGCAAGCGCAGGCACCATCGCCTTCATCACCCGAAAACACAGTGTCACCCCCGCCATGAAGGCGTTTCTCGCCAAGGCTGGGGCATGAAAAAGGCAGCCCATAGGGGCTGCCTGCACTGATCAAGGGGGGAGCTTGCGCCTCTCCTCGCGTCAGCCTGCTCCTTGCTGTTTGTCCAGCGCCGCGATGAAGGCGCTCGCCAGAGCGTGGTCGGAGAAGGGATTCTGGCCTGTGATGAGCTCGCGATCGATCACAACGCCAGGCTGCCAGGGTGCCACGAACTGCATGCTGCCGCCGGCCTGGGCCATGGCCTTCGCCGGGTAGTAGCGCAGCTTGTCACCCCCAAGGGAGCCTTCAAACACCGCCTCTTCCTTGTCGGAGAAGATGGTCATCCTGTAACCGTCGTAGATCCACTCTCTGGCGCCGTCTGCCTTGCCTGCAATGACCGACTGCTCGAACCCGGCCGGATCCGCCTGCGCCGCCAGCAGCGCGATGGGGCCGTGGCAGATGGCGGCCGTGGGTTTGTGGTTGTCATGGAAGTGGCGAAGCAGGGTCCCCACCTCGGGATCCTTGGCAAGATCGATGAGGGGCGCGTGACCGCCGGGAATGAAGAGGCCGGCATAGCGCTCGGGACCGGATGCCAGCACCTCCCTCAGGGAGAGCACCTTGCCGGCGCCAAGCAGCCCCTCCACGACGGCGCCGATGCGTACCATCTCCTGCGGGTTGCCACCAAAGTACTGGGGATCGACGGAGTGCGTGTCGACAACGGGCCGGTTCCCTCTCGGGGTCACCGGGGTCAGGGTATAACCGGCCTCCAGCAGGGCGGCGGCAGGCACCCCCAGTTCATTTTGGTAGAAGCCGGTGGTCAGGCTCTTGCCCCCTTGCAGCGGCAGTTCGGTCTCGCTCGAGAGCAGCACCAGGATCTCGCCTTTCGGGGCGGCGCTGGCCGCAGCGGAGGTCGCCAGCAGCAGTGAGGCCAGCACGGCCTTGAGGGTGTTCTTCATCGTGATCTTCCTTTTGATGGCAGTGATCGATCGGGCGGCCACCGGGCCGCCCTCGATGAGCAATTTACTGATTACCCATGGACGAATAAACTCACACCATTGAACTTGATTATTTACATGGATGAACATATGTCACGTGCCTTCGACCCCGTCCAGCTCGGCACCATAGAGCTCTTTTGCAAGGCAGCCGAACTTGGCAGCTTTACCGCCACGGCTCAGGTACTGGGGGTAACGCCCGCCTCGGTGAGCCGCTCCATCCAGCGTCTCGAGGCCAGGCTCGGCGTCAAACTCTTCCATCGCACCACCCGCAGCGTGCGCCTCACCCATGACGGGGAGCTCTATCGGGAGCAGTGCCAGCAGGCGCTCGAGCAGATCGCCGAGGCCGAGCGGGCCATCACCGGTCGCCAGCGCCACCCCAAAGGAGTGCTGCGCATCAGCGTGGGCACCGTCTATGCCCACCACCGTCTGGTGCCCCTGCTGCCGGGCTTCATGGCGGCCTATCCCGAGGTCGAACTGGAGCTCAATGTCTCCAACAGGAACATCGACTTCGTGGATGATGGTTACGATCTGGCCATCCGGCTGGGAGAGCCGCGCGATGGGCGGATCATCGCCCGCAAGCTGGAGGATGCCAGCCTCGGGGTCTTCTGCGCCCCCGATTATGCCGCCCGCCGCCCCGCGCCAACCTCCCTGGAGATGCTGTCGCAACACGAGCTGATCCAGTTCATCACCCCGAGCACGGGTCGCCCCTTCCCCTGGCAGTTCGTGAACGAGCAGGGGGACCCTGTCGACCTTCATGTTCAGAGCAGACAGCGGGTGCTGGACGATGTGCTGGCGGGTCTGGGCTGGGCGGTGGCTGGGGGCGGTCTGTTCCAGATCTACCATTTCGTGGCAGCCGAGGCGCTGTTGCAAGGCAAGCTGATCGAGGTGATGACCCCCTTTGCGGGGCGATCCCGCCCCTTCTACGCCCTCTATCCACAGCACCGTCACCTCTCGGCCCGGGTCCGGGCCTTCGTGGATTATCTGCTGGCAGCGGTGCACCCCGAAGGGTCGCCTGTGCCAGGGGAATATCCCCCTCTTCGTTGACGAGGGCCCCTCATCTGCGTGCCTGCGCCCCCGATACCGGGGGCAAAAAGCAGGTGGCACTCTGGACACAATGGTTGCCTAATTAAATAAATATGCATAAAAATCAATGCAGGCAGGGCTCGATATATGAACTCTTCTGCTGTTTGTATGAAGCATCGTGCTGCTGAAAATTTTCTGTGAGCCACCTCCCGCCGTTTAATTCAAGAGCCTATAACCTTGACCCGTACAATAAAAACCTGACGTGTTCCGGTTTATTTCACCATGCATCACAAAGGAGTGTCATATGTATAAAAAAGTGAAACTGGCGAGCATTATCAGCACCCTTATTCTCTCGGCCACTGCATATTCTGCAGAGATGACCGTGGGCTTTTCTCAAATTGGTTCTGAATCCGGGTGGCGAGCTGCAGAAACATCGGTCGCCAAGAGCGAGGCCCAAAAACGCGGCATCATCCTGAAAATTGCCGATGCCCAGCAGAAACAGGAGAACCAGATCAAGGCCATTCGCTCCTTTATTGCCCAGGGGGTGGATGCCATCTTTATTGCCCCCGTGGTACAGACTGGCTGGGAGCCGGTATTGCAGGAGGCGAAAGAGGCCGAGATCCCGGTCTTCCTGCTGGATCGCAATATCACGGTAAAAGATGACGGTCTCTTCATGACCGGGGTCGCCGCCGACAGCGTCCACGAAGGGGAAGTGGCAGCCCAGTGGCTCATCAAGCAGCAGGATGGCAAACCGTGCAACGTGGTTGAATTGCAGGGCACGGTGGGTGCCAGCGTGGCGCTGGATCGCAAGAAGGGCTTCCTCGACACCGTCTCGGCCGTGCCCACCATCAAGATCATCCGCACCCAGTCCGGCGACTTCACCCGCAGCAAAGGCAAGGAGGTGATGGAGAGCTTCATCAAGGCGGAAAATAGCGGCAAGAATATTTGCGCCGTCTACGCCCATAACGATGACATGGCCATCGGCGCCATCCAGGCCATTAAAGAGGCCGGGCTGAAACCGGGCAAGGATATCAAGATCATCTCCATCGATGGCGTGCCGGATATTTTCAAGGCGATGATCGCAGGCGAAGCCAATGCCTCGGTGGAGCTCACGCCGAATATGGCGGGACCTGCCTTCGATGCCCTGCTGGCCTATAAGAAAGATGGCACCCTGCCCCCCAAACATATCAAGACGGAGTCCAAACTGTTTGAGCCCGGGAGTGCCGAGGCGCAGCTCGAGCTGAAAAAAGACATGGGTTATTAATCCCGCTCCCCCGCCAGACTGTCACATAGCGCGCCATATAAGTGATTGAACTTGTATGGCGCGCTATATCGGAGAGCCAATGTTCATGTCAGAGAACACTCACGATGTCGTATTGAATGCCCGCGGAATATGCAAGGCGTTTCCCGGAGTACGAGCCCTGCATCAGGTGGACTTCTCCCTGCGCCGGGGAGAGATCATGGCGCTGCTCGGCGAGAACGGGGCCGGCAAGTCCACTTTGATCAAGACCCTCACCGGTGTCTATCAGCGAGACGCCGGCCGTATCGAACTCGATGGCGTCCCCATCTCCCCGACGGACACCGCCCATGCCCAGCGTCTGGGGATAGGCACCGTCTATCAGGAGGTCAACCTGCTGCCGAACATGTCGGTGGCGGACAACCTCTTCATCGGCCATGAGCCCCGCCGTTTCGGCTTCATCGACCGGGGCGCCATGACCCGGCAGGCCAGCGCCATCATGGCCAGCCACGGCTTCGAGATGGATGTCACCCTGCCCCTCGACCACTACTCGGTCGCCATGCAGCAGATCGTGGCCATCGCCCGGGCGGTGTCCCTCTCCGCCAGGATCCTGATCCTGGACGAGCCCACCGCGAGCCTGGATGCCAGCGAAGTCCAGATGCTCTTCTCCCTCATGACGCGCCTGCGGGATCAGGGGGTGAGCCTCATCTTCATCACCCATTTTCTCGATCAGGTCTACGCCATCAGCGATCGCATCACAGTGCTGCGCAACGGCGAGCTGGTCGGCACCCGCGACACCCAGGCACTGCCACAACTGGAGCTGGTCAAGATGATGCTGGGGCGCGAGCTGGACGACAATGCCCTCAAGCGGGCGGGCAAGACACTGCGCAGCAACCAGCCCATGGTGTCGTTCAGGGACTATGGCAAGCGGGGAGTCATCGCCCCCTTCAGTCTCGACGTCATGCCCGGGGAGATAGTGGGTCTCGCCGGCCTGCTCGGGTCCGGTCGTACCGAGACCGCCGAGCTGATGTTCGGCATAGTGCCGAGCGACAGCGGCGAGTGCCGGGTGCGGGACAAGCCGGTGACCATCCGCTCTGCACGCCAGGCGGCCGCCAACGGCTTTGGTTTCTGCCCGGAGGATCGCAAGAGCGCCGGCATCATCGCCTCGGCCTCGGTGCGGGAGAACATGGTGCTGGCCCTGCAAGCCCAGCGGGGCTGGTTGCATCCCCTGTCTCGCAAGGAACAGGACGAGATCACCGCCCGCCTCATCGAGCAGTTGGCCATCAAGACCCCGGGACCGGAGCAGCCCATCCAGTTTCTCTCCGGGGGCAACCAGCAAAAGGTGCTGCTCGCCCGCTGGCTGCTCACCAAACCCCAGTTCCTGATCCTGGACGAGCCCACCCGGGGCATCGACGTGGGGGCCCACGCCGAGATCATCCGCCTCATCGAATCCCTCTGCGCCAACGGGCTGGCCCTGCTGGTCATCTCCTCCGAGCTCGAGGAGCTGGTGGGCTATGCCGATCGGGTGATCGTCCTTCGTGACAGAAAACAGGTGGCAGAGCTTGCGACGGACGCCCTGAGCGTCCCTGCCATCATGAACGCCATTGCATGTGAGGCCTGATATGACGTCATCCATCCTCCCCCTCGCCAAGGGGTCGCGCGCCCGCAGGGAGTGGCCCACGGGCTCGGCCCAGTGCGCCGCCCTGGTGTGCGTGCTGCTCATCAATGCCCTGGTCGCCGACAACTTCTTCGCCATCCACATCCAGGATGGGCGGCTGTTTGGCAGCCTCATCGACATCCTCAACCGCTGTGCCCCGGTGGCCCTGCTCTCTCTCGGCATGACGCTGGTGATCGCCACCGGCGGCATCGACCTGTCGGTGGGAGCCGTCATGGCCATCAGCGGGGCCACCATGGCCAGCCTGGCCACCGGCGGTCACAGCCTGCCGGTCATCTTCGCCGCCGTCATCGGGGTGGGCCTTCTGTGCGGCCTGTGGAACGGCCTGCTGGTGGCGGTGTTCAAGATCCAGCCCATCGTCGCCACCCTGATCCTCATGGTGGCGGGCCGGGGCATCGCCCAGCTCATCACCGAGGGGCAGATCATCACCTTCAACAACGACGCACTCGCCTGGATCGGCAGCGGCTCCCTCTTCTATCTGCCCACCCCGGTCATCATCACCCTGGGCATGGCGCTGCTGCTCTGGCTACTGACCAAGCGCACCGCCCTCGGCCTCTTCATCGAAGCGGTGGGGATCAACATCAAGGCCGCCAAGAACGCCGGGCTCAACACCCCCATGGTGGTGATCGCCACCTACCTGCTGAGCGGCATGATGGCCGCCGTCGCCGGCATGATAATCGCCGCCGACATCCGGGGTGCCGATGCCAACAACGCCGGGCTCTGGCTCGAGATGGACGCCATTCTGGCGGTGGTGATAGGAGGCACCTCCCTGATGGGGGGGCGCTTCAACCTCGCCCTCTCCCTGATCGGCATACTGATCATCCAGGGGGTGAACACCGGGATCCTGCTCTCCGGCTACCAGCCCCAGTGGAACCAGATCGTCAAGGCCCTGGTGGTGCTGGCGGTGCTGGTCATGCAGTCACCGGCCCTCAACCACCTCTTCCAGCGAGGGACTCGCCATGTTTAAACGCAACCTCCCCCTGATGGTGACCATCATGGTCTTCGTGCTGGGCTATCTGCTCTGCCTGGCCTCCTTCCCAGCCTTCATGTCCACCCGCATCATCTGCAACATCCTGACGGACAACGCGTTTCTGGGAATTGTGGCGGTGGGCATGACCTTCGTCATCCTCTCGGGGGGCATCGATCTGTCGGTGGGGGCCGTCATCGCCTTCACCGGCGTGCTGCTGGCAACCCTCATCGGGAAGCTGGGCGTCAGCCCCGTGCTGGCCATCCCTCTGGTGCTGGTGCTCGGGGCAGGCTTTGGCGCCCTCATGGGCTGGCTCATCGACACCCTGAAGATCCCCGCCTTCATCATCACCCTGGCGGGCATGTTCTTCCTGCGAGGGGCCAGTTTTCTCATCTCCGAGCAGTCCCTGCCCATCGATCACCCCACCTTCACCTACCTGTCGAGCCTGTCGTGGAAGATACCGGGGGGCGGTCGCCTGAGCCTGCTGGCTCTCATTATGCTGGCGGTGGTGGTCTTCGGCATCCTGCTCGCCAACCGCACCCGCTTTGGCAACAACGTTTACGCCATCGGCGGCAACGCTACCTCGGCAGCCCTGATGGGGATCTCGGTGCGCCACACCACCATTCGCATCTACCTGCTCTCCACCACCCTGGCGACCCTGGCAGGCATCGTGTTCGCGCTCTATACCTCGGCGGGCTATCCGCTCGCCGCCGTCGGGGTGGAGCTCGATGCCATCGCCGCCGTTGTCATCGGCGGCACCCTGCTGAGCGGCGGGGTGGGCACCGTCTTCGGCTCCCTGTTCGGGGTGCTGATCCAGGGGTTGATCCAGACCTACATCAACTTCGACGGTACCCTCAGCTCCTGGTGGACCAAGATCATCATCGGCCTGCTGCTGTTCAGCTTCATCGCCCTGCAGCGCCTGCTGATCCTGGTTTCGGAGCACCGCAAGGCCAACAAGCCAGGTCCCTTCAAGCGCCAGGTTGCCGCCCAGCCCGAGTGAGGTATCAGCAAGACTCTGGTGGCAGAAGATAACGCGGCAAGGCGCTCCCGTGCGCCCTCCCCGCCTGGCCGTCGCGGGTCCGGCGCAGAGGATGGGGAGGCAGCGGGGGCGCTCACAGGGCCCGGCCCCAACCTCCCGCACGCCCCTTTGAGGGGTGACACCGTCTTTGGAGGGCACTCAGGTCAATCGCGCCACCAGGCGCTGCCCTCATGGGGGCTCAGCACCTCCAGAGGCTCCCCCATGACAGGCGTGGTCAGGGGGATCTGTTGCTCGGCAGCCAGTCGGGCAATCTGCTCAAGCGGGTCGTTCCAGCGGTGCATGGCCAGATCGAAGGTGCCGTTGTGCACCGGATAGAGCCATTTCCCCCCGAGATCGTGAAACGCCTGCGCCGTCTGCGCCGGGAGCATGTGCACCAGCTCCCAGCGCTTGTCGTAGGCCCCGGTCTCGAGGAAGGTCACGTCGAACGGACCGTAGCGCCTGCCAATCTCCTTGAAACCGTCGAAGTAGCCGCTGTCACCGCTGAAGAAGAGGTTGACCCCCTCGCCGCGAATGACCCAGGAGGCCCAGAGGGTCTGGTTGCCGTCCCCGAGGCCACGGCCGGAGAAATGCTGGGCCGGGGTCGCTACCAGGGTGACACCGCCCACCCGGGTCTGCTGCCACCAGTCCAGTTCGCGGATCTTCTCCTTCGCAATCCCCCAGGCCATGAGGCGCGCCCCCACCCCGAGGGGCGTGATGAAGTGGCCGACCTTCTCCTGCAGCGCCAGTATGGCCCCGTGATCGAGATGGTCGTAGTGATCATGGGAGAGGATCACCCCCTCGATGGGAGGCAACGCTTCCAGGGTGATGGGCGGCTGATGCCAGCGCTTGGGGCCGAACCACCGCACCGGCGAGGCCCGCTCGCTGAACACGGGATCCGTCAGCCAGAACGTGCCCTGCAACTTGAGCAGCAGAGTGGAGTGGCCGAGGCGCCACACGCTGTTGTCCGGCGCCGCAATGAGCCCCTCCCGGGTCATGACCTGTACCGGAATGGCGCGATCCGGCACCGTGCCCTCAGGCTTGGCGAACAGGAAGTCCCACCAGAGCCTGGCCCCTTCCCAGAGGCTTCGCGCCTGGGGTGTCACGGCATTGTTGAACCGGCCCCCCTGATATTGCGAGGAATCCGGGTGTTCGGGCAGGCCCGGTTTGAGTAGAGATGCGATCATGCCAATCATCAGGGCTCCTTTGAGCAACCACAGAAAACGGCGCCCCTCAGGGGCGCGAAAAGAGGCTGACGGGTTCTGCAATCTGACACGCCTGCCAACCTGGTATCTGGTGAGTCGGGAGCAACCCCTGCACGGGGCCGCACCTTCCGTAAAACAGAGTGGAAGAGCTGCACCGCATGAAACCGGTGCCCGGCGTCTCCAGCAACGGCAAGATAGCCTCTCCGAGCTCCCGCCACCAGAGGGGGTCGCGTTGCCGCGTGGCCCCGGCATGGTGTCGCGTCACGCACATGGCCTCACCTGCTCTGCCAGCGCCAACAAAAGGAGGCGTCAGATGGCGTACTGCAAGAGCTTGCAGTGCTGAAAGTCAGAAGATGGCTGGGCCATAGAGGCCACGGGAGGTGACTGAGGGAAAGCATGATCTCAAGGGAACAGTGCTGAAGATCAAGAGGAAGTTTGAGCCAGGCGCGGTCTGAAGCCTGATGAACGCCCATAGGGCACAGGCTCACCTTGCGGTAGAGCAAATAGCATGTGAAGAGAGCTGAAAATGCACTTTGAAGACTCCTGATTCATCCACATGAAGTGGATTACCAAGAGGTCTGAAGGGGGTATTAGCAGTAACTTGTTGAATAGCAGAAACAGGTGGTGGCCCTACCAGCCACATCCCGGCACTCGAGTCCCCCGCCTTGGCTGCTACCTTCCGGTCCTGACCAGGTCGACGGGTTATCAATGCGAGAGGACCAATAGGACCACCGGCGAGGAGAATAGGCAAACTGGCCCCTCAATGCAACGGCTTTCTGCCGCATCGCGAGCTGTTCGCCTTATTTTTCAACAATCTGGCCAAGGGTTCAGCTAAAGAGCATGAATTTGGCACCCACCAGCAACATGAGCAGGGCAAAGGCCTGCTTGAGCCGCCGGGGTGACATTCGGTGTGCCAGTCTGGCGCCCAGACGGGCAAACTGGGTGCTGGTGAGCACGATGCCAAGCAGGGCCGGCAGATAGATGAATCCGACGCTCCACTCGGGCAGATCGGCGTCTCCCCAACCGGCATAGAGGTAGCTGAGGCTGCCTGCCAGGGCGATGGGCATGCTGCAGGCGGCGGAGGCGGCCACGGCGTTGCGCATGGGCACCGAATTCCAGGTGAGGTAAGGCACGGTCAGCGAGCCGCCACCGATGCCGAACAAGGCCGACATCCAGCCGATGACGGTGCCCGCGATCCCGGTACCAAGGGGGCCCGGCATGTGTCGCTCCGCTTTTGGCCTCAGATTGAGCCCCATCTGCAGGGCCATGGTCCAGGCGAAGCAGCCGATGATGATGTTGAGGGTGCTGGCGCTCAGCAGGTTGGCGGTCATGCCGCCGAGCCAGGCACCGACCAGCATGCCGGCGCCCAGGCGCCGAATCATCCCCCAGTCCACCGCTCCTGCCTCCTGGTGCGCACGCAGGGAGCTGAAACCGGTGAAGATCATGGTGGGCAGCGAGGTGCCGAGGGCCAGATGGGTGATGATCTCCGGCGCCACGCCCTGTGCGTGAAAACTCAGGACCAGCACGGGGACGATGATGAGGCCGCCGCCGATACCGAACAGCCCGGCCAGCATGCCCGCGAAGGCGCCCAACACCAGATAGCCCACAAACAGCATAAACATTCCTTCAATAACGAAACAGCGGTCAACTTGACCGCCATTATCCATAAAAAAGAGATGGCATCTTGCCATCTCTTTATTGTGCCGATTAATGCAGGGGAATGGTACCGTCCATCACCTTGTAGAACGCCAGCACGGCGCAACCGAGCAGGGCTGCCGTCATCCCCTGCTCCAGCCGGTTGAGGCTGCGCAGGCCGTGGTGCTGGCGCGCCTTCCAGTAGATGAAGATCCCCGGGCTGTAGAGCAGCGCCACCAGCAAGAGGTACTCCACTCCGGCGGCATAGACCAGCCAGCAGCCATAGACGGTGGCCACCAGGGCCAGCAGCAGGTCGCGCTTGCGCTGATGGGGCTGGCCCGCGTAGGTCTCCCCTTTCAACGCCAGCTTGAGGCCGTAAGCACCGGAGAAGACATAGGGCACCAGGGCAGCCGAGGTGGCGATGTTCACCAGCGCCAGATAGGTGCTGTTCTGGAAGTAGATGATGATGAGGAAGATCTGCACCAGGCAGGTGGAGCACCAGAGCGACACCTTGGGGGAGCCGTTCTTGTTCTCCTTGGCGAACCAGGCCGGGAAGACCCCGGTCTTGCCGGCTATGTAGGGCACTTCCGCCGCCAGCACGGTCCAGCTCAGCAGGGCCCCCATCACCGAGATCACCAGGCCGATGTTGATGAGCCAGGCGCCCCAGGGGCCGACCACGGCTTCCAGGATCATGGCGGTGGAGGGGTTCTTGAGGGCCGCCAGTTGCGGCTGGTTCATGACCCCCAGGGAGAACAGGGTCACCATGACGTAGAGCGCCAGGGCGCCGAGCAGCGCCAGGACGGTGGCGCGGCCCACGTCCTTGCGATGGCGGGCACGGGCGGAGACCACCACGGCCCCCTCGATGCCGATGAAGACCCAGAGGGTCACCTTCATGGTGGACTTGACCTGATCCATCACGGAGCCGAGCTCGGGACTCCCCTGCCCCCAGAGATCCAGGGTGAAGGTCTCCATGTTGAAAGCGAGCAGGATGGCTACACAGAAGACGATGAGGGGCACCATCTTGGCGATGGTGGTGACGATGTTCACCAGCGCCGCCACCTGGATGCCGCGCAGCACCAGGGCATGCACCGACCAGATGAGCAGGGAGGCGAGCGTGATGGCGACCGGGGTGTTGCCGTCACCGAAGATGACATTGTCCGACGTGTCGAAGAAATAGCTCAGCGCACTGAACACCACGATGGCGTAGGAGACGTTGGCCAGCAGCTGGCACAGCCAGTAACCCCAGGCGGCGTTGAAGCCGACGAAATCCCCGAACCCCGCCTTGGCGTAGCTGAAGATGCCGCCATCGAGATCCGGTCGACGCATGGAGAGATTCTGGTAGACCAGGGCGAGGCAGATCATGCCGATCCCCGTGATGGCCCATCCCAGGGCGACGGCCCCGGCACTGGCGTGCGCTGCGATGTTTTGCGGCAGACTGAAAACCCCGGCACCGACCATGGAGCCGATCACCAGCGAAATGAGGGCACCCAGCCCCAGTTTCTTGTCCATCTCAAACCTGTTTTATTAGGCGGCGGCTGAGCATCCGTATTCATACAGCGCGCGACATGGGAGGGGCTAAAAATCCGTACCCCGTGAAAAAGGCGGCAACTATATTGCATGACTATTCCGGCCGCAATCCCTCTTGCCGTCAATCATGAGCCGCCTTGACCGCGCGCAATTTTACAGCACTGACCCGGGGTGCCTGTGAGCTGGTTCAAATTAAGAAAGACCCGTTGATATTTCACGACTTTTCATGATGTCGCCCCGCTTTTCAAAAAGCGGACCTGCATGGCTATGCACCCTTGCTCTGGGGCCTTTCCCCTGTAAAAACGCCCCTGCAGGAGGGGCGTCAGAGAGGGTATATGCAGGGGGGGACTAGAGCCTCAAGCCGCCGTCCAGCTCGATCATCCGCCCCGACAGATAGTCGTTGGCAAGGATGAACTGCACCGTCTGGGCCAGCTGCGCCGCCTGCCCCAGGGTGCCCACCGGGATGGCCTGCTGCATGCGGGCCATGGCTTCGGGTTTCATCGCCGCCGTCATGTCGGTGGCAAAGACGCCGGGGGCGATGCCCATCACCCGGATGCCGTGACGGGCCAGTTCCTTCCCCCAGGTGACCACCAGAGAGGCCACCCCCGCCTTGCTGGCGGCATAGTTGCTCTGGCCCATGTTGCCGGCCCGGGCGATGGAGGAGATGTTGATGATGACGCCCCCCTCCCCGCCGGTGGCCATCAGCGCCGCCCCCTCGCGCCCGCACAGGAAAGTGCCGGTGAGGTTGACGTCGATGACGCTCTGCCACTGGGCCAGGCTCATCTTCTCCGTCAGTGCCCCCTCCTTCACCTTGATCAGCATGCCGTCGCGCAGGATGCCGGCACAGTTGACGAGGCCGTGCAGGGCCCCCAACTGATCCTTGATGGCGGCGAAGGTCGCCTCGACCTCCGGCTCGCTTGCCACGTTGCAGACGAACAGAGCGCAGCGGCCGTCACGGCTGCGCACCTCCGCCTCGGTCACCTCCAGATCGGTGCGGTTGACGTCGATGAGTGCAAGCACGGCACCTTGCTCCGCCAGACTCAGGGCGATGGCGCGCCCGAGCCCCCTGCCCGCCCCCGTGATCGCAATGACTTTCCGTGTGATATCCATAAATGCTCCTGGTGAGATGGCCGGTGACTGTCGAGTCAAAGACTCTCGGGTAAAAAGGTAGATAGCGGCCCTTAACCCGGCGCAGTTTTGTCCCGATAGAGCTCGAGGATACTGGAGAAATCCTTGTTCTCCTGGCCCAGGCTCGCGTGCAGGTTGAAGAGGTTGCGGGCCAGGGCCCCCATGGGCACGGCGCTGTGGGCATGTTCCGCCAACGCCATGGCGAGCCCCAAATCTTTGACCATCAGCCGGGTCATGAAGCCCCCCTGATAGCCACGCGACGCCGGCACGTTCTCCATCACCCCGGGCCAAGGGTTGTAGCGCTCCAGGCTCCAGTTGTTGCCCGAACTCTTGCCCATGATGGTGGAGAGCACGGCGGGATCCAGCCCCTCCTTGACCCCGAGCGCCAGCGCCTCGGCGGTGCCCGCCATGTGGATGGCGAGCAGCATGTTGTTGCACATCTTGGCGATCTGGCCAGCGCCGAGGGCCCCGGCGTGAAACAGGTTCTGCCCCATGCAGGCGAGCACGGGTCTGGCCGCTTCAAAATCCGCTTGTTCGCCGCCGACGATGAAGGTGAGGGTGCCCGCCGCCGCACCGGCCACCCCTCCCGAGACGGGTGCATCGAGAAAACGGATGCCGCGCGCCTTCGCCGCCGCCCCCACCTGACGGGCCGAAGCCACGTCTATGGTGGAGCAGTCGATGACCAGGGCGCCGGGCGACAGGGCCGCCAGCAGATCCTGGCCGCCCCGCTCACCGGCACTCTCCCCCAGCCAGAGGCTGCGCACGTGCTCACCCGCCGGCAGCATGCTGATGACCAGCTCGCAGCCGCTCACCGCTTCCCGGGCATTCCCGGCGGCAATGCAGCCGGCCTCGATGGCGCGGGTCAGGCTCTCGGGCACCAGATCAAACACCTGCACCCTGTGCCCCGCCCTGGCCAGGTTGGCGGCCATGGGGCCCCCCATGTTGCCAAGCCCGATAAACCCAATCCTTGTCATGGTGTGCTCCTTGTGTGTGATCCCGCGTCAGCGGGGGCGCAAGGGGTTGTCCCCCTCGGGCCAGCGATAGAAGGCATCCAGCCAGGCCTCGCCCGCCTGCGGGGCCTGCCAGCGAGGGGACTTGTCCTTGTCGATGAGCAGGGCCCGCACCCCTTCCACAAAATCCCCTTTGAGTACGCAGTTGACCGAGAGGGCTAGCTCGTCGGCAAACACCTCGGCCAGCGACTGGCGCCGTGCCTGCCAGAACTGGCGCCAGAGAATGGCGCGGCTGATGGGGCACCCGCGAAGGCAGGTCTCCCGCCCCTGAGCCAGCCCCGGTTCGTCCAGCTCGGCGTCCTCGAGGCGTGCCAGCACCCTTTGCAGGGAGCGGCCGGCCAACAGCGCATCGATGCGTTCCTGGTGGGGCAGCAGTACGGGAGGCGGCAATACCTGACCAGGGGCCTCCTGCAAATCGGTGAGCAGCGCCTCGATCTGCTCGCCGGGGTCGCCTGCGGACCAGTCGAGGGCGGCGAGGCGCGCTGGCAGCTCCATCCGCTCACGGCTCCCCATGGCATGATCCGCGAGCCCCAGGCCGATGGCATCCGCCCCGTTGAAGCGGGCCCCGGTGAGGCCGAGCCAGAGCCCGAGCCGCCCCGGCATGCGGCTCAAAAACCAGCTGGCCCCCACATCCGGATAGAGGCCTATGGTCACCTCCGGCATGGCGAACAGGCTCTTTTCGGTCACCACCCGGAATCCGGCCCCGGCAAAGAGGCCGATGCCGCCCCCCATGCAGATGCCGTCCGCCACGCAGATGAGGGGCTTGCTATAGCGATGGATGTGATGATCGAGCCGGTACTCCTGCAGGAAGAAGTCGCGAGCATAGCCAAACAGTGCCGACTCGCTCGCCTCCTGTTTGCGGTAGTAGAAGGAGCGGATGTCGCCACCGGCGCAAAACGCCTTCTCGCCGGCCCCTTGCAGCAGCACGCAGACGATGGCCGGATCCTGCTCCCAGCGGGTCAACGCAGCCTGCAACAACTGGATCATCTCAAGGCTCAGGGCGTTGAGGGAGGCGGGGCTGTCCAGGGTCAGCATGCCGATGCGGCGGCCATCCGCCGTGGGGCGGGTCTCGATGCGCACGGGCTCACTCATGGGCAGCCCCCGCAGACCGGGTATCTGCCCCTGCGACATGGCGGGTCGCCATCATTACCTCATTCATCCTTCACTCCCTCACTCTTTCGGTTTGGATTGGTCGTAACGCCAGCGCGGGGCCCGCTTCTCCAGGAAGGCCGCCACCCCTTCGCGCTGGTTGGCATCGTCAAACAGGGCGAGAAAGAGGCTGCGCTCGAGTGGCAGCGCCGCGTCCCTGTGGGTGCTTCGCCCCTGATTGATGAGCTGTTTGCAGGCACGCAGGGCGCTCGGGCTCTGGCGCTCCACCAGCTGGGCCATCTGCTGCGCCGCCTCCCAGGCGTGCCCCTCGGTCACCACCTCCTCCACCAGCCCCATCTCGTAGGCCAGGGTGGCGCTCACCTTCTCGCCGCAGAGGATCATCCGCTTGGCCCAGCCCGGCCCCACCAGCTCGGTGAGGCGCTGGGTGCCGCCGGCGCAGGGCAGCAAGCCCACCGAGGCCTCCGGCAACCCCAGCTTGGCCTGCTGCTCGGCGATGCGGATGTCGCAGGCCAGCGCGACTTCGAGCCCCCCTCCCATGGCATAACCGTTGATGGCGGCGATGCTGACCCCGTGAAAGCGGGCCAGCGCCTCGAAGGCGTGGCCAAAGGCCTCGGCCACCTCGCGGGCATGCGCCAGGCTGCCGTCGGCGAACATCTTGAGATCGGCGCCGGCGCAGAAGAATTTCTCTCCGGCACCGCGGATCACCAGGGCCACCACGTCGGGGCGACCATCCAGCTCCACCATCATCTGCAAGAAGGCTTTCAGGCTGGCGAGCGTCCAGGTGTTGGCGGGTGGGTGATCGAGGGTGATGTAGGCCACGTGGCCGTGATATTCGAGCCTGATCCTTGTCATTGCGTTGTCCTTGTCAAAAAAACTGCCCCATGATGACAGGGTTGAATGGAGCCAACCTGCACCTGGCTCACAAAGCCTGAGGACGCGCCGACTGCGTCCTCAGAGCAGGCCCCTCCCGCTACTCCAGCGACAGGCCGGGGTCGGCCAGCAGGCGGCGGGCGATGATGAGCCGCATCACTTCATTCGTCCCTTCCAGAATGCGGTGCACCCGGGTATCGCGCAGATAGCGCTCGAGCGGATACTCGCGGATATAACCATAGCCGCCAAAGAGTTGCAGAGCGTCGTCGCAGATGCGGTGCCCCACGTCGGTGGCAAAACGCTTGGCCATGGCGCACCAGGCGCTCTTGTCCGGACTGCCCTCATCGAGTTTGGCGGCCGCCTGGCGCACCAGCAGGCGGGCGGCGGCGAGCTCGGTGGCCATGTCGGCCAGGCGAAACTGCACGCTCTGGAATTCGCTGATCGGGTGTCCAAATTGCTGGCGCTGCTGCACATGGGCCAGGGCATCGTTGAGAGCCTGCTGAGCTGTGCCCAGCGAACAGCTGGCGATGTTGATGCGCCCCCCATCGAGCGCCTGCATGGCGAACTTGAACCCTTCCCCCTCCTCCCCCAGCCGGAAGCGAGCGGGAATGCGCACGGCGCTGAAGTTCACCTCCCGGGTCGGCTGGCTGTTCCAGCCCATCTTCTCCTCCGCCTTGCCGTAGCTCACGCCGGGGGTCTGGGCCGGTACCATGAAGGCAGAGATCCCCTTGGCCCCCTCGCCACCGGTGCGGGCCATCACCACCAGCACGTCTGTGCTGCCGGCGCCCGAGATGAACACCTTGCTGCCGTCGAGGAGGTATTCTTCGCCATCGCGCACGGCGCGGGTCTTGAGGGCCGCAGCGTCGGAGCCCGCCCCTGGCTCGGTGAGGCAGTAGGATCCCAGCAGCTCGCCGCTGGCCAGCCGAGGTACCCACTCCTCGGCCACCTCGGCAGGCAGCCAGCTGCCCAGCATCCAGCTCACCATGTTGTGGATGGTGAGATAGGCGGTGGTGGAGGTGCAGCCCATGGCGAGGCGCTCGAAGATGAGGCTGGCATCGAGCCGGTTCAGGCCCAGACCGTCATACTGCTCCGGGGTATAGAGGCCACACAGGCCCAGCGCCGCCGCCTGCTTGATGGTGGGGATGGGGAACTCGTGCTCCCTGTCCCAGCGCGCGGCGTGGGGTTTGAGCGCCAGATCGGCGAAGGCGCCGGCCGACTCGACACAGGCCCGTTGGGATTCGGTCAGGGTAAAATCCATCTTGTTCGCTTCCTTTGTACTTGTTCCGTCGATCCGTTGCTGTCAATGGGGGCACTCGGGCAAAGTGGGCAACCCCTGCCGTCAGCGCAGCTGAATGGTCATATTGGGGCCGCTGGGAATGTCTTCGTCGAACCAGCGCTCCGTCACCGTCTTGGTCTCGGTGTAAAAACGCACCGCCTGCTTGCCGTAGGCGTGCAGATCCCCGTAGAAGGAGCCGCGCCAGCCGGTAAAGGAGAAGAACGGCAGCGGCACCGGGATGGGCACGTTGATCCCTACCTGGCCCACCGCCACCTCGTGGCGGAACTTGCGGGCGGCGGCGCCACAGCCGGTGAAGAGGGAGGTGCCGTTGCCATAGGGGTTGGCGTTGATGAGGGCGAGCGCCTCGTCGAGGCTCCCCACCTCGAGGCAGGCCAGCACGGGCCCGAAGATCTCCTCCCGGTAGATGCGCATCTCGGGGGTCACGCCGCGAAACAGGGTTGGTCCCACCCAGTTGCCCACCGGGTAGCCGGGTACGTCGCAAAAACGGCCGTCCAGCAGGCACTCGGCTCCCTCGGCAATCCCCGCCTCGATAAGCCCCTCCACCCTGACTTTCGCCTCCGGGCTGATGAGGGGGCCATAAGCCGCCTCGGGATCGTGCCAGACGCCGGGTTTCACCTTGGCGAACTCGGCGGCAAGCTCGGGGATCCACTCCCTGGCGCTCCCCACGAACACCGCCACGCTGATGGCCATGCAGCGCTGACCGGCGGCGCCGACCCCGGCTCCCACGAGGTTGCTGAGCACCTGCGCCTTGTTGGCATCCGGCATGATCACCATGTGGTTCTTGGCGCCGACAAAACACTGGGCGCGCTTGAGCTGTGACGTGGCGCTGCGATAGACGTGACCACCGACCCGGGCCGAGCCCACGAAACTGACTGCCTTGACATCGGGATGGGCCAGCAGCGCATCCACCTGCTCGGCGCCGCCATGCACCACCGACAGAATGCCCTTGGGGGCCCCCGCCTCGGTAAACAGCTCGGCCAGGCGCATGGGAGTGAGCGGATCCTGCTCGGAGGGCTTGAGCACGAAGCCGTTGCCGCAGGCCACCGCCAGCGGGAACATCCAGAGCGGGATCATGGCCGGAAAGTTGAACGGCGTGATGCCGACGCAGACCCCGAGAGGCTGCACCCAGGAGTGGCCATCGACCCTGCGCGCCACGTTGCCCATGGTCTCCCCCAGGGTCTGGCTCGCAATGGCGCAGGCCTGCTCCACCACCTCGATGCCGCGCCAGACGTCCCCCTTGGCGTCCGCCAGGTTCTTGCCGGTTTCCTGGGCCAGCAGGGTCGCCAGCTCGTCGTGATGCACTTTCAACAGATGCTGGTAGTTGAACATCACCCGGGCCCGCTCGGAGGTCGGCACCTCTCGCCACAGCAGATAGGCGTCGTGAGCGGTGCGCACCGCCAGCTCAATTTCCGCAGAGGTAGCTTTCGGCACCCGCGCCAGCAGATGCTGGTCCGCCGGGTCGGTCACCTCGATCCACTCGTCGCTTGCGGACGGACACGCCTCGCCACCGATGTAGAGCGGCAGATCCCCGTACTGGGTGTGATGCTGGCTCATGCCCCCCTCCTGGCCCGTTGGCAGGCGATGGCAGGCCACCCTGGGCCGGCCACATCCATCTTGCTGTTGCACATCCTGTTCACTCCTTGCGCTCCTCTGCCCGGGTAGCCCTTGCGACGGGCTGCCATCGAATTTACCTTAGACTAACAACCAATTTACGTTTACGCTAACGTAAACTTGAATCACGAATGGACTGACCAGTCATCACCCTGATGGCAGGGGAAATCGGCAGTCCACTGCACCAAGGAGAGCACGGATGCATGCCCTGATGGATGAAACCCTCCAGGCCCTGACCGAACAGGTCGAGGCTTTCTGCCAAAAAGTGATCGCACCGCGTGCCAGCGAGATCGATCAGAGCAACGCTTTCCCCCGGGATCTCTGGCCCCGCATGGGTGAACTGGGGCTGCACGGCATCACGGTGGCGGAGGAGTATGACGGGGTGAACCTCGGCTATCTGGCCCATGTGCTGGTGATGGAGCAGGTGAGCCGCGCCAGCGCCTCGATCGGCCTCTCCTACGGCGCCCACTCCAATCTCTGCATCAATCAGATCCACCGCCACGGCACCCCTGATCAGAAGGCGAGATATCTGCCTGATCTGGTCAGCGGCAAACACGTGGGGGCGCTGGCCATGAGCGAGCCGGGTGCCGGCTCCGACGTGGTCAGCATGCGCCTCACCGCGGTGCGCGAGGGGGATCACTTCGTGCTGAACGGCAACAAGATGTGGATCACAAACGGGCCCGATGCCGACACCTTCGTCATCTATGCCAAGACCGATGCCGCCGCCGGGCCCAAAGGGATTTCCGCCTTTATCGTCGAGGCGGGAACTCCCGGTTTTTCCACCGCCCAGAAGCTCGACAAGCTCGGCATGCGCGGCTCCAGTACCTGCGAGCTGGTGTTCGACAACTGCCGGGTGCCGCAGGAGAACCTGCTGGGTCCCCTGCACGGCGGGGTCAAGGTACTGATGAGCGGGCTCGACTACGAGCGGGTGGTGCTGGCAGCAGGCCCCCTTGGCATCATGCAGGCCTGCATGGACGTGGTGCTTCCCTATGTGCGCGAGCGCAAGCAGTTCGGTCAGGCCATCGGCGAGTTCCAGCTGGTGCAAGGCAAGCTCGCCGACATGTATACCCGCCTCGCCAGCAGCCGGGCACTGGTCTACTCGGTGGCGAGCGCCTGCGATCAGGGCCGCACCAGCCGCAAGGATTGCGCCGCCGCCATTTTGTTTGCCGCCGAGAACGCCACCCAGATGGCTCTCGATGCCATCCAGCTGCTCGGCGGCAACGGCTATATCAACGAATACCCCACAGGCCGCCTGCTGCGGGACGCCAAGCTCTACGAGATCGGCGCCGGCACCTCGGAGATCCGCCGCTGGCTCATCGGCCGCGAGCTGATGGGGGATAACGCATGAGCAGGCTCCACTCCCGTCTCGACACCGCGAGCCCCGACTATGAGGCCAATCGGGCCGCCATGCAGGCCCTGGTCGACGATCTCAATGCCCGCCTGGAGGAGATAGCCTTGGGTGGCGGTGCTGCCAACAACGCCCGCCATCAGGCCCGCGGCAAGCTGCTGCCCCGCGAGCGCATCAACCAGCTGCTGGACCCGGGCTCTCCCTTTCTCGAACTGTCGGCACTGGCCGGCTGGCAGGTCTATGACGAGCCAGTGCCCGCCGCCGGCATCCTCACCGGCATCGGCCGGGTCTCTGGGCGCCTGTGCATGCTGGTGGTGAATGACGCCACCGTGAAGGGCGGCACCTACTACCCCCTCACGGTGAAAAAGCACCTGCGCGCCCAGGCCATTGCCGAGCGACTGCGCCTCCCCTGCCTCTATCTGGTGGATTCCGGCGGTGCCTTCCTGCCCATGCAGGACGAGGTGTTCCCCGACCGGGAGCATTTTGGCCGCATCTTCTACAACCAGGCTCGCATGTCGGCCCAGAGCATCCCCCAGCTGGCGGTGGTGATGGGGCTCTGCACCGCCGGCGGCGCCTACGTGCCCGCCATGGCGGACGAGTCGATCATGGTCAGGGAGCAGGCCACCCTCTTTCTAGCGGGCCCGCCCCTGGTTAAGGCCGCCACCGGCGAGGAGATCAGCGCAGAAGCCCTGGGCGGGGCCGAGGTACACTGCGCCCACTCCGGGGTAGCGGATCACATGGCCCGGGACGATGCCCATGCCCTGGCCATCGCCCGCACCCTGGTAAGCAACCTGGGGGACAACCAGACGGCGGCGTCACCCGCCCCATCCGCTCCCTCCTATGATGAGCCGCACTACCCCATCGAGGAGCTCTACGGCCTGGTGGGCACCAGTCTCAAGCGCCCCTATGACGCACGAGAACTGATCGCCCGGCTGGTGGATGGCTCTGTGTTTGACGAATTCAAGGCGTTGTTCGGCACTACCTTGGTGACGGGTTTTTCCCGCATTGAGGGCATGCAGGTGGGGATCCTCGCCAACAATGGCGTGCTGCACAGCGACAGCGCCCAGAAGGGGGCCCACTTCATCCAGCTTTGCAACCAGCGGGGGATCCCGCTGCTGTTTCTGCAAAACATCACCGGTTTTATGGTAGGAAGTACGGCGGAGAAAGAGGGGATCGCCAAGCACGGCGCCAAGCTGGTGACCGCCGTGGCCTGCAGCCGGGTGCCCAAGATCACCCTGATCGTCGGCGGCAGCTTCGGCGCCGGCAACTACGGCATGTGCGGGCGCGCCTATGAACCGGATTTTCTCTTCAGCTGGCCCAACAGCCGCATCTCCGTCATGGGGGGCGAGCAGGCGGCCGGGGTGCTGGTGCAGGTGCGCCGGGACAAGCTCGCCGCCGAGGGCAAGACTCTGGGCGAGTCGGAGGCGGCCGCCATTCGCGCCCCGGTGATCGCGCAATACGAGCGCCAGGGTCACCCCTATTACGCCAGTGCTCGCCTGTGGGATGACGGCGTCATCGACCCGGCCCAGAGCCGCACCGTGCTGGCCCTGGCGCTGGCGGCCTGCCAGGGGGCCGAGCCTGGCCCTGGGCAGTACGGCATCTTCCGGATGTAAGGAGTTCATATGTCAGACCCGCTCTTCAACGATCCCCTTGCCCATTTTCGCCTTGAGCGCCACGGCCCGGTGATCGAGCTGGTGCTCGCCCGCCCGGCCCGTCACAACGCCCTCGATGCCGACCTGATGCAGGGGCTGCTCGACTGCCTCGACGAGCTGGCCCACGGCCAGCCCCTCGCCGACCGCCCCCACGTGCTGCTGCTGCGCGCCGAGGGGCCGCATTTTTGCGCGGGCGCCGATCTCGAGTGGATGCGCAAGATGGCCGGGGAGGCATTCGACCCCCGCGCCTTTGACAAGAATCGCGAGGACGCCCGGGTGCTGGCCCACCTGATGCAGGCACTGGACGAGCTGCCCTTCCCCACGGTAGCCCTGGTGCAGGGGGCCGCCTACGGTGGAGCCTTGGGACTTATCTGCGCCTGCGACATCGTGCTGGCCAGCGAAAATGCCCGCTTCTGCCTCTCCGAGGTGACCCTGGGACTGGTGCCTGCGGTGATCAGCCCCTACGTGGTGCGCGCCATGGGGATGCGCCAGGCCCGCCGCTACATGCTGAGCGCAGAGCCCTTCGATGCCATCACCGCCTGCCGACTCAACGTGGTGCACAGGCTCAGCCAGCCTGATCAGTTGTTGGCGGAGGGACGCGCCATGGCCCTGCGGTTGTGTCGCAACGGCCCCCAGGCGATGAAGGAGACCAAGCGGCTGCTGGCCGCCCTCGAAGGGCGCCCAGGCCACCAGCACGAAGAGCAGACCGTCGAGACCATCGCCCGGGTACGGGTCGGCCTCGAGGCCCAGGAGGGGATCCAGGCCTTCTTCGACAAACGCCCCCCAACCTGGCGCCCCCGTTTCAAGGACGAAGCATGACCCATCACACTCCCATCAAGCGCCTGCTGATCGCCAATCGCGGTGAAATCGCCGTGCGCATCATCAAGACCGCACGGCGCCTCGGCATCCACACCATCGCCCTCTACTCGGACGCCGACGCCCGCGCCATGCACGTGCGCGAAGCCGACGAGGCCTGGCATCTGGGACCGGCCCCCGCCCGGGAGAGCTACCTCGACACCGGCAAGGTGCTCAAGATTGCCAAAGAGGCGAATGCCGACGCCATCCACCCGGGCTACGGTTTCCTCTCCGAGAACAGCGACTTTGCCACCGCCTGCGAGCAGCGGGGCGTGCGCTTTGTCGGCCCAAGCGGCGCCGCCATCCTCGCCATGGGGGACAAGTCGGGGGCCAAGGGCCTGATGCAGGCAACCGGCGTCCCCGTGCTGCCCGGTTATCACGGCGCGGATCAGCACCCCGACTTTTTGCGCGATCAGGCGAGCCTGGTGGGCTTCCCGCTCCTTATCAAGGCGGCCAGCGGCGGCGGCGGCAAGGGGATGCGCCGGGTCGATCAGCTGGCCGACTTTGACGACGCCCTGGCGGCGGTCAAGCGGGAGGCGAGTGCCGCCTTTGGCGACGACCATGTGCTGCTGGAGCGCTATCTCCCCCGCGCCCGTCACGTGGAGGTGCAGGTCTTTGCCGATGCCCTTGGCAACGCCATCTATCTGGGGGACAGGGACTGCTCCTTGCAGCGCCGCCACCAGAAGGTGATCGAGGAGGCCCCCGCCCCCGACATCTCCCCTGCCCTGCGCCGCGCCATGGGCGAGGCGGCCGTGGCGGCGGCCAAGGCCATCGCCTATCGGGGGGCGGGCACCATCGAGTTTCTGCTATGCGGGGAGGAGTTCTTCTTCATGGAGATGAACACCCGGTTGCAGGTGGAGCACCCGGTTACCGAGGCCATCACAGGCCAGGATCTGGTGGCCTGGCAGCTGGCGGTGGCCGAGGGCAAACCGCTGCCCCTCACCCAGGAACAGGTGGTGCTGCGTGGCCACGCGGTGGAGGCGCGCCTCTACGCCGAGGACGTGGCCGCCGGTTTTCTGCCAGCGAGCGGCCCCATCCACTGGCTCACCTGGCCCAAGGGGGTGCGCATCGACACCGGCGTCACCGCTGGCGATGAGGTGAGCCCCTATTACGACCCCATGATCGCCAAGCTCGTCGCCCACGCACCGAGCCGCAGCGAAGCCTTTGCCACCCTGGCCGATGCCCTGGCAGCCCTGGATCTCGGCCCTCTGGTGCACAACGGCCCGCTCCTGCAGCGCCTGTGCGAAGCGCCAGAGGTGCTGGCGATGCGCCACCACACCCAGTGGCCCATTCCCACCGACACCCTGCCCGTTCCGGCGCTCGCCTGGCCCCTCGCCACCCTCTGGCTCGCCACTTGCGAGCGCGATGCCTCCCCCTGGCAGCAGGCCGCAGGCTTTCGGCTGGGCCCCACCCGCCGCTTTTGCGCCACGGTGCGCATCGGCGAGGAGACCCGCACTCTCACCCTCGCCGAGCGAGGGGGCGCCCTGCTCTGGCAGGGCGAGCAGATCCCGTTTGAACTCGGGTCAGATCAGATCCGCCTGTGCCAGAGTGGACATTGGCAGCGCTATCCGGTGCAGCCCCTCGGCGAGGGTGCCTATTTGCTGCACCTGGCGGGCAGACGCATCCGCTTCTCGCTCGATGATCAGCATCATCAGCTCCACCATGATCACGACACGAGCCATGTCCCGGGCATCCTGGCCCCCATGCACGGCATCGTGGTGGCGTTGCAGGTCGAGGCCGGCCAGCCGGTCAGCAAGGGGCAACCCCTTCTGGTACTGGAGGCGATGAAGATGGAGCACGTCCTCAAGGCCGACCGGGACGGGGTGATTGAGGCCCTGCAGTGCCGCCAGGGGGAACAGGTGAGCCAGGGCGCCGTGCTGGTGCGCTTTGCCGAGGACCATACCGCGCAGGAGGAGCGCTCATGAGCCACACGCACGAGAGCCGGGACGACAAGGTCAGCCTGGTGGAGATGGGGCCGCGGGACGGCCTGCAAAATGAGGCCGCCACCCTCTCCCTGGCGCAGCGGCTGGCGCTCATCGCCCGCCTGGCCGAGAGCGGGTTGCAGCGCATCGAGGTGGGGGCCTTCGTGTCGCCCAAAAAGGTGCCTCAGATGGCGGATTCCGCCGCACTCTTCAACGCCCTGCCGCGCAGGGGGCCGACCCGCTATGGCGCCCTGGTGCCCAATCTGCAGGGTCTGCAGGCCGCCATCGCCGCCCGCGCCGACGAGATAGGCCTCTTTACCGCCTGCTCGGACGGCTTTACCCGAGCCAACATCGGCATCAGCGTGGAGGAGTCCCTGGTGCGCTTCGCCCCCCTGGTGCAGGAGGCGCGCAGCCTCGGCATCAAGGTGCGCGGCTACCTCTCCACCGTCATCGCCTGCCCGTTCGACGGCCCGACCCGCCCGAAACGGGTCGCCGCCCTGGCCGAGCGACTGCTGGATCTGGGCTGCCACGAGATATCCCTCGGCGACACCATCGGCGTCGGCACCCCGGGCACCGTGGCTCCCATGCTGGATGCAGTGCTGCACGAGATCCCGGCGGGCCGGCTTGCGGTTCATTTTCACGACACCTATGGCCAGGGGCTGGCCAACCTGCTGCCGGCGCTCGAGCGCGGGATCCGCACCATCGACTGCTCGGTGGCCGGGCTCGGCGGCTGCCCCTATGCCCCCGGCGCCTCCGGCAATGTGGCGTCGGAAGAGGTGGTCTATCTGCTGCACGGCCTTGGCATGAGCACAGGCGTCGATCTCGACCAGCTGGCCGCCACCGGCCAGTGGGTGAGCGAGCTGCTGGGGCGCCCCAACGGCTCCCGGGTCGGCCAGGCCCTGCACGGGAGGGGACGGCGCCTAGCACAAGAGCGCGAGCAGCGCACCCCGGGAGGCCATCATGCATCATGAACCCGGCCCTTGCCGCGGGGCCAGGACCCCGCCAGCTCATCAGGAGGGCGCACCATGAGAGCCAGACACGCCAGTGGCAAGGAGAGGACCTACAGCATCTCGGAGCTGGCCCAGGAGTTCGACATCACCCCACGCACCATCCGCTATTACGAGGACGAGGGGCTCATCACCCCGACCCGGGAGGGGCAGACCCGCATCTACAGCCACAAGGACAGGATCCGCCTGAAATTGACCCTGCGCGGCAAGCGCCTCGGGTTCAGCCTGGCGGAGATCCGCGAGCTGTTCGACATGTACGACACCGACCGCTCCAGCCGGATGCAGCTTCACTCCATGATCCAGCTCATCGAGGCCAGACGCCACTCCCTGCGCCAGCAGCTGGAGGACATCCAGATGGTGATGGCCGAGCTCGATGCCGCCGAGCAGCGCTGCATCCACTCCCTCGGCGGCTTGAAAACCGACGGGGATTGACAGACTCTGGGGGAATCTCGCCCCGGTATCCCGGTTTTCCAGTGGATATCCGCAGTGGCAGGCCCTGACCCGGCAGCCCCCTTGTTCCCCCCATCGCCCGTCACGGCATGCCGGACAGACTGGGCGGTTTGGGCAAGCGGCGAGGTGGGGCAAACGGGGGAAATCCGGCCTTGGTCGCACAATATTTCCCCAGCCCGGTCAGAGTGCGGCGCACCTCATGAGTCCTTCCCATGAACCGGGCACGATTAATTGCTACCATATGCGCATCAAATGGAGACCATCATGCTCAAGCCTCTGCCCGCTCGTCTGCTGCGCTATGCCCTCTATCTTCTCGCGCTCCTGCTCATCGGCATCACCATCCTGCTCTGGCAGGCGCCGACCCTCATCCAGCGCCATCTCCCCGGCTGGCTTGCCACCCATTACGGTCTGCACCTCTCCCTTGGCAAGATAGAGGTGGGGATCCGCTCCCCCTCCCTCGTGCTGGGGCCCAGCGCCCTGCTCGATGAGCAGCAGCAAGCGCTGGTGTCGTTTGAAGAGCTGAAGCTCATTCCCGCCTTGAAAGCGAGCTGGCAGCAGCGCGCCCTGGTACTGGAAGAGGCCACCCTGACCGCCCCCAGGGCAGATCTGGTGCGCCTCGAGGATCTCAAGGGGGCGGCACGCTTCAACCTGACCGATGCACTGGCCTCCTTGCTCGCCCCTGCGCCGGAGCAAACACCGCCAGCTAGCGCCGAGCCCGTGCTGGTGACCATCGGCAAGCTGTCCGTCGAGCAGGGCCGGCTCAGCTACCGGGACAGCCGCAAGCAGAGCAGCCCGGGGTGGGTGCCGCCCCTCACCCTGGACAAGCTCGCCCTGCACCTGCCCGGCTTTTCCACCGCAGAGGGGGTGCTCAACCCCTATCGCCTGAGCGCCACCGTCAACGAGAAGAGCCCCCTCAAGGCCGAAGGGGAGTTCGACATGATGAGCGGCGCCGGCAAGGGCAACCTCAGCCTTGGCAAGGTGGCCATCGCCCCTTTCGCCCCCCTCTGGGCCCCCTATCTCAAGGCGACCCTCGCCAAAGGGGAGGCCAGCGCCGAGCTCGCCTATCGCCTCACCCAGGGCAAGCAGGGACTGGACTGGCAGTTGTCAAAGGGCAAGCTGACCCTGGCCAACTGGCAGCTCACACGCAACAAGGGGGAGGAATTTGCCCGCTTCAAGCAGTTGGCGCTGACCGGGATCCGCATCGATGGCAACAAGCAGCGCCTTGAGCTCGATGCCGCCACCCTCAAGAGCCCGGCCATCACCGCCGTCCTCGACCACCAGCAACAACTGGATCTCGCGGACCTGTTGATCCCCCAGAAGACCCCCAAGGGGGGCAAACAACCGGCCACCCCCGCCAAGCCCTGGCAATGGGCCCTCAAGCAGACCCGCATCGACCAGGGCAGCCTCACCCTGACCGAAGCCACCAGCGGCAAGCCCCTGAAACGGGCCATCTCCGCCCTCGCCCTCACCCTGGGGCCCCTTGGCAGCCAGACCGCCCAACCCAGCCCCCTCACCCTCAACGCAGCCCTCGACACCAGGACGACGGTGGCGTTTGACGGCACCCTGGGGCTGACCCCCTTCACCCTGAACGGCGCCATCCGCCAGCAGGGGCTGCCGCTGACCCTGGCTCAACCCTACCTGCAGGATCTGCTGCGCATCAGCGTGCGGGACGGTGAGCTTGCCAGCCGCACGAGGCTTGACCTGGCCACCGACCGCCAGGGGGCCATCAGCAAGCTGGAGATAAGCGGTGGACTCGAGGTCGCGGGGCTCAACGTGCTGGATCGGGCCGACAACCAGCGCCTGCTCCAGATAGAGAATCTGCAATTGAGCGGCCTGCACTATGATGGCCTGAGCCAGCAACTGCGCATCGCCGACATCCTGCTCAGCAAACCCTATGCCCGCATCGAGATCAACGAAGAGGGGATCACCAACGTGCAGCAACTGCTGCTGCCGCAACCCGCCGCGAACGCCAGGGAGAGCGCCCCCGCCCCGCACATCGTCATCGATCAGATCCGTACCGCCCAGGGCAACCTGCGCTTCGCCGATCGCAGCCTGAGCCCGGAGTTCGTGGTGGACATCGCCTCCCTCGACGGCCAGAGCCGCCATATCAGCAACACCCCGGGTCAGCGCTCCGAGCTCGCCTTCAACGGCAAGGTGGACCGCTACGCCCCCGTCACCATCCGGGGGGGCGCCAACCTGCTCATCGAGGATCCCGTGCTGGATGTGGCCGTGGCCTTCAACAACCTGGAGCTCACCACCTTCACCCCCTACTCCAGCACCTATGCAGGCTATGCCATCGACAAGGGGCAGCTCTCCATGAAGCTCAACTACAAGCTGCAGGGCAACCGGCTGGAGGGGGACAACGACATCACCATCAAGAAGCTGCAACTCGGGGAGAAGGTCAAGAGCGAGCAAGCCAAGGATCTGCCCCTCGGCCTCGCCATCGCCCTGCTGAGCGATTCGAACGGCGTCATCAAGATGAACCTCAAGGTGAAGGGCAATCTGGATCAGCCTGATTTCAGCCTGGGCAACATCTTCTGGGACGTGCTCGGCAATACCCTCGGCAAGGCCATCACCTCCCCCTTCTCCCTGCTTGCGTCCCTGACGGGGGGCACCAAGGATCTCGACGAGCTCCCCTTCCTGCCTGGCGATCCCGCCCTGACCCCGACCCAGCAGACCAAGCTGACCACCCTCGCGCAGGCCCTCAAGGAGAGGCCCAAGCTCAGCATGAACATCCGCGGCAAGGTCAACTTCAACGAAGAGCGCCCCATCCTCCAGCGCCAGAAGCTTGAGCGGCTGCTGGCCAAGACCACCGGCAGCCCGGTGGATTTGACGCTGCTGGAGCAGGATCCCGCCATGCAATCCGCACTGGCAGAGGCCTATGAAGCCAAGTTCAACGAAGATCTCGGGGATCTGGCCGACCGGCTGCGACTCGATGAAGGGAGCGAGGCCCTGCGCGCCCAGGCGGTGCTCCTGCTGCGGGATCAGCAGCTCATCACCGCCAAGTCCCTGCGAAACCTCGCCATGCGCCGCGCCCAGAACACCAAGGAGTATCTGGTGGATACCCAGGGCATCGCGCCGGAGCGCCTCTTCGTGCTCGACAGCCAGGTGAAGGAGACGGACAAGGAAGCCAAGGTGGTGCTGACCCTGGACAACTGATCCGGCGCCCGCCGGATACCCCTCTTGTTTGCCCCGACGGCACATGGCCCGAGGGGCTCCCTCCCCTGACCCCTGCCATCAGGATTTGTCTCTCGCTAGCCGTCCCGAACAATCCAGTTATCCAGCATGTCGGCATGTCGGCATGTCGGCATGTCGGCATGTCAAAATAGATGGCCCGATCAGATATACAGTGTCTAATCGGGCCAATCCTGAACACCCTCTCCCGCACGCCACAAGGCCAACCCCGCGCCCCCCTTACATTTCGAAGCGTCTTCACAGGAGCCCCCGTGCTGCCGCACCTTCCATCTTGAGGCTCTCTGCCACAAAACGCGCCCTTGGCCCAACCTCTTGCGTCTCGGTTTTTTCACCTGGCTAGCCCATGACGCCATTCCTCCCGTCTTGACGCTTTTGCACCAGTGCAACCGGTGCTGCCGTCTCTGCCATGTTGAAGCCTCCGGCCACAGGGCGATCCCTTGGCTCACCCTCTTGCGTCTTGGTTTTTGTCATCTGGGCCCATGGCCCATCCCGCCTCTGGCTTTTTGACAAGGGCAGCCTCTGATCCTGCCCGTTGATCTTGCGCCCCTTTCGCCCGTGGCAGTCAACACGGCGCGCCTGCGGGTTTCTCAGGCGCCCCGCCCTTGTGTAGGGAACACGGTGGCGAGCGCGGGGTTGACGAGAAAATGGGGAGCGCAACGGACACTGCGATGGCAAGCGATACGGGAGGCCGATGCGCCACAAACAGGAGGGAAACACTCTGGTCTGATGGCATATGAACTCATTTTTCAATCAAGCCGCCATGACGCGACCATCCGGGGCGCGTTTCCCTCACCAATCCCAGTCACCATCGTCGTTGCCGACTTTCATGCCAAGGTGCCTTTTATACAAAATTGCAACATTGAAAACGTTTTTCATTCACCGCTCGTCTACCTGAATGGCACGAATGGTTGGCCACTTAAACTTTCGTGTTCTTTTTTTACCATTTCTGTGTGCCCCCCCCTTGCCCGGGACCCTGAGCCTGCCTAAAATCGCGCGTCTTTTATCAACCCCACCTCTATTGTTGGAGAACACCACGTGAGCGAAAAATTGGCCAACCCTGCCCCTCTGGGTCTGATGGGTTTCGGTATGACCACCATTCTGCTGAACATCCATAACGCAGGTTTCTTCCCCATCAGCGCCATGATCCTGGCCATGGGTCTGTGCTATGGCGGTCTGGCCCAGATCATCGCCGGCATCATGGAGTACAAGCGTGGCAACACCTTCGGTGTCACCGCCTTCATCTCCTACGGCACCTTCTGGTGGAGCCTGGTGTTCCTGCTGGTGATGCCGACCATGGGTCTGGCCGAGGCCACCCCGCACGCCTACATGGGCTGGTACCTGCTGATGTGGGGCATGTTCACCCTGTTCATGCTGATCGGGACTGTCAACTTCCCCCGCGTGAAGCAGTTCGTGTTCGCCTCCCTGACCGTGCTGTTCTTCCTGCTGGCCGCCCGTGACTTCACCGGCAGCGCCCTGATCGGCACCATCGCCGGTTTCGAAGGCATCATCTGCGGCGCCAGCGCCATCTACCTGGCCATGGCCACCGTGATCAACGAGCAGTTCGGTCGCACCGTGCTGCCCATCGGCGAGCAGAAGAAAGCCGCTCCCGTCGAGCTCAAAGCCGCTGCCTAAGCACCCGGCGACATCGCTGTCACGAAAAAGGCACCCTCGGGTGCCTTTTGTGTTTCTACCGCCCGGACACCGTGCCGGTCAGCCCTGCGCCCCGGGATCCCCAGCCAGCAATCGGGTGGCCGGGTAGCGGGCGGCGGGATCCTGGCCGTAGAAGCGGGCGAACTGGTCATAGACCGCGGGGTAGACGGCGCGCAGACGCAACGGATCGGTGAAGAAGCTCTCGCTGCACACCGCGAAGAATTCGGCGGGGTGCGAGGCGGCGTAGGGGTCTATCTCGGTCACCTCCTCTCTGGTCAACTGATCGTTCATCTCGTCAAACGCACCTTGCAGCGCCCGGGTCCATTGCTGGGGATCCATGCCCCGCGACAGGGGCGGTGCACCGTCCGCATCCCCTCCCAGCATGTCGAGCTTGTGGGCAAGCTCATGGATCACCAGGTTGAATCCGTCCCAGTCCCCGTCCTGCTGCAATTCGCTCCAGGCCAGCACCAGTGGCCCCTGGGGCCAGGATTCACCGGCGTTCTCCTCTTCAAATTCGCTCACCAGCCCGAACTCGTCCTGCACCTCCTGACGACGGGTCACGGGCTCGGGGATGATGATCACCTCGTGGAACCCTCGATACCAATCGAACCCCAGGTGCAGGATGGGCAGCACTGCCTGCAGGGCCAGCACCCCCTGCTGGCGGGGCGTCAGTTCCACCCCGATCTGGGTGAGGGTCTTGCGCGAGAGAAAATGGCGCGCCAGCTCCATCAGCCTCTGCGCCTCTTCTTCTTCAAGCCCCTGCAAGATGGGCACCGCCGCCAGCGCCTCGCGCCACTCCTGTTCTTCGGGGAGACGGGGCTCCCGGGGAGATGCACCACCCAATACCTCTTTCAACCTGGACCAGAACACACGGACTCCTCTTGCCAATCAGACAGCTTTCACAAAACGTTTCGGACGCTCGCAATACCCTTGCGCCAGATAAAATCGGTGCGCCCCTTCGCGCTTGAGGCTGCTGGAGAGCTCCAGCTGGCCACACCCCAGGGCTGCCGCCCGCTGCTCTGCCGCCGCCAGCAGCAGGGCCCCGATGCCCCCGCCCCTTGCACTCTCATCGACAACCAGCGCCGAGATCAGGCCCCAGGCTGGTGCAAGATGCATGGGTTGCAAGTGGTGCCACACCAGCACCCCCACCGGGATCCCCTCGCACAGGGCCACCAGGACCTCCCGCGCCGGATCGGGCTGGGCCAGCCTGGCGCTGACCGCCCCATCAGGGTTGGGGTAGCCCAGCTGGGCAAACAACCCCGTCAATCCGGCCCCATCCGCCTCCCCGGCGAGGCGAATGATGTATCTGTTTTCCCTTGTTGCCACTCCTGGCCTCCTATTTGCATTACCTCAATCAGCCCTCTGGGCATGGCAAAGCGGCAGATGATGGGTATGTACCGAATCTTGTCCAGTTCCATTCACCATTTGTTAATGTCAATTCACAAATTAACAAAGCCACAACACTTTTCACTAGGAAGGCCCTGAACAAACCGATATGTTAAATCCCGCGGACTAACCAGTCGAAAGTCCCGCACAATCCTGAGTGACCCCCTTGGTCACCGCATATTTCAATGTTAAGGGAGCGAGGCATATAGACCTCGCCAAGACAGCGCAACAAAGGAGTTGTTGTACATGAATGAGATCGTCAATGCCATCAATGGCGTGATTTGGAGCCCTGCGCTCATTTATCTGTGTCTGGGGGTAGGCCTCTACTTCTCCCTGCGCAGCCGTTTCCTGCAACTGCGTCACTTGAAAGGCATGATACGCCTGATGTTTCAGGGCAAGGGCAACGATGCCGGTGTCTCCTCCTTCCAGGCACTCTCCATGACCCTGGCCGGTCGCGTCGGTACCGGCAACATCGCCGGTGTGGCCACTGCCATCACCTTCGGCGGCCCGGGCGCCCTGTTCTGGATGTGGATGGTCGCCTTCCTCGGCGCCAGCTCCGCCTTCGTGGAGTCCACCCTGGGTCAGGTCTACAAGGAGAAGATCAACGGTGAATACCGCGGCGGTCCGGCCTTCTACATCGAGAAGGGCCTGGGCATGAAGTGGTATGCCTGGACCTTCGCCATCGCCACCATCTTCGCCTGCGGCGTGCTGCTGCCGGGCGTACAAGCCAACTCCATCGGCTCCAGCCTGCAGACCGCCTTTGACATCGATCCCAACGTCACCGCCGCCGGTCTGGCGCTGCTGCTCGGTTTCATCATCTTCGGCGGCGTCAAACGCATCGCCAATTTCGCCAGTACCGTGGTGCCCTTCATGGCGCTGGGTTACATCATCGTCGCCTGCGTCATCATCGCCCTGAACATCGGCCAACTGCCGGGCGTGATCCTGCTCATCTGGAAGAGTGCCTTCGGGATGGAAGCCGGCTTCGGCGCCATTCTGGGTCTGGCCATCATGTGGGGTGTCAAGCGCGGGGTCTACTCCAACGAAGCCGCCCAGGGGACTGGCCCCCACGCCTCCTCCGCCGCGGCGGTGAGCCACCCGGCCAAGCAGGGCCTGGTGCAGGCGTTCTCCGTCTACATCGACACCCTGTTCGTCTGCTCCGCCACCGGCTTCATGCTGCTCATCACCGGCCTGTACAACGTGCAGGGTCCGGACGGTGCAGCCCTCTACACCGGCATCGCAGGCATCGCGGCAGGCCCCGGCTATGTGCAGACCGCCATGGAGAGCATGATGCCAGGCTTTGGCAACTACTTCGTCGCCATCGCCCTGTTCTTCTTCGCCTTCACCACCATCGTGGCCTACTACTACATCGCCGAAACCAACATCGCTTTTGTCAACCGCAAGATTAACCGTCCCTGGCTCACCTTCCTGCTGAAGATTGCGCTGATGGCTGCCACCGTCTACGGCACCGTCAAGACCGCCGATCTGGCCTGGGGCCTGGGTGACATCGGGGTCGGCCTGATGGCCTGGCTCAACATCGGTGCCATCCTGATGCTGCAAAAGCCGGCTTTCGCCTGTCTGAAAGACTACGAGGCACAGCTGGCCAAGGGTCTGGATCCCGTGTTCCACCCGGAAAAGCTCGGCATCAAGAACGCCGACTACTGGATTGAAAACCGCGCCGAAGTAAACCTGATGCGCGAGCAAACCGGCCACCCCTTCGAGGCGGACCCGGATACCGTTGCCAAGTAATCAGACGGCACAATGCAAAATGGCAGCTTCGGCTGCCATTTTCATTTGTGTTGGATGGGTGAGGGGTTCAAAGCGCATTGCGGCGCGGTCCGAATGGCAGGCGCCAGCGAAACAGGCTGTTGAGGGTCGCCCGCCACTGGTTGGGGCGCCCCAGGATCTGCCTCTGCAACCGGGTCTCTTCCTTGAGCATTGTCTCGTCACTGCAAGCCCAGGCCTGGGTGTAGAGCTGCTTGATCCCCGCCAGCGCATCCGGCGACTTGGTGATCAGGGTCCGGGCAAAGGCCCGCGCCTCTTCCAGGGGATCCGCGCACACCCGGCTCACCAGGCCGAGGGACTTGGCTTCGCTGGCTTCCAGCTCGCGCCCGCTCATGGCAAGCTCCATGGCGGTATCCATCCCCATCAGGTTGCGCAGGGTGACGCTGCCGCTCATGTCGGGGATGATGCCCCACTTGATCTCCATCACCGAGAAGCGGCAATCCGGGGTGCTGAAGCGAAAATCGGCGCCGAGCGCTATCTGCAGGCCGCCGCCAAAACAGACCCCCTGGGTCACCGCAATCACGGGCACCGGCAATTGATGCCAGCCATAGGCCACCCGCTGGGCCAGGTTGGTCGCCTCGTCCGCCTCGCGCTTGAGGATCTCCAGCGCCGCCACCGGCTGCTTCAGCATGGATTTCACATCCAGCCCGGCGCAGAACGCCCGCCCCTCCCCGTGCAGGATCACGGCCCGCAGCCCTTTTTGCCGGGATACTGCGTTCAGCGTCTCGTCGATGGCGTCGAACATGGCCCGATCCAGCGCGTTGAGCTTGTCTCCCCGGCAGAGCATCACCTCGGCGATCCCCTCCTGAAACACCCATTTGACCCTTGGCTTTTCCATCTCCGTCTTCGTCCTTTTGATTCAACTGGTCATACCACAACGTTACCAGAGTGTTATGGGCAGGTACAGGGAGGCCGCCCTGGGCCTGCGACTAAAGTCGGCTGGCCCGGTGGTGGAGCCTTTGTCAGACTGGCCCCATGGTCACGGTGGAGCCTCTCATGTCACTTCTGTTCAATTTTGCCCGTCCACCGTTCGACGGCCTGGACGAGGAGGCACGCCAGCGGCTCGGTCAGCACCTCAGCATCTGCTACTTTCGCGCGGGCCAGACGGTGCAGCACGCCGAGGAGGAGCCCGCCGGGCTCTACCTCATCATCAAGGGGGCCGTGGAAGAGTCTGCCCCCCATCAATCCTTTGGCGACTATGGCGAGGGGGACATGTTCGACGTCCGTGCCCAGTTTGACGGGCACTGCCGCCACCGTTTCGCCGCCCTGGAAGATACCCTCTGCCAGCTCATTCCCCGCCCCGTCTTTCTGGCCCTGTGCGACGAGCACCCCCATATCGCCCGCTACTTCACCGCCACCCTGGCGGAGCGCCAGCGGGAGCAGGAGCGCCGCGGCCAGCTCGGACAGCAGAACCTGGCAGAGTTCATCCTGACCCGCATCGCTGCCGACCATCTGCAGGCGCCGCTCATCGTGGAAAGCAGCCTCTCGCTCCTGGCCGCCACCGAGGCCATGGTGGCCAGGGGCACCGACTGCCTGCTCTATCCCGGAGCAGACGGCAGCCTGAGCCTGGCCACCCGCAAGACCCTGCTCCACGCCCTCACCCTCAAGGGATTGCCGCTCAGTGCGCCGCTGGCGGTGCTGACTCCCACCCCGCTGACGGGTCTGCCACTGGGGAGCTATCTGTTCGATGCCCTGCTGCTGATGACCCGCCACCGCATCAAGCGCCTGGTCATCTGGCAGGGGCAGGAGGTGGCAGGCATCCTGCATTTGACCCAGGTGCTCGGGCTCTTCTCCACCCACTCCCATGTGTTGACCCTGCGCATCGCCCGCGCCGACTCCCCGGCCGCCCTCGAGGCGGTCGCCCGGGAGCAGCAGCAGCTCATTCGCTCCCTGTTTGCCCAGGGGATCCACACCCTGTTCCTGATGAAGCTCATCGCCACCATCAACGAGCAGTTGATCGCCAAGGCCTTTGCACTGGTGATCCCGCCTGCGGTGCAGGAGCGGGTCTGCCTGCTGATGCTGGGCTCGGAGGGGCGCGGCGAGCAGATCCTCAAAACCGATCAGGACAATGCCCTGATCCTGCCCGCCGACCTGCACTGGCCGACCCGGCAGGCCGACCTGGCTGCCTTCAGCGAGCTGCTGGCCCGGCTCGGCTACCCGCCCTGCCCCGGCCGGGTGATGGTCAACAATCCGGCCTGGGTGAAGCCCCTGGCGCTCTGGCAGCAGGAGATCGAGCGGGCCTGTGTCGAGGCCAGTGAAGCAGACTTGCTCTGGCTCGCCACCCTGGCCGATGCCCAGGCCATCACGGGAGATCGCGCCCGGCTCGCCCCCGTCGCCCGCCACCTGCGGGCCTGCCTAGCCGATCGGCCGGATCTGCTGGCGGAGATGGCAAGGGCCGCCGTCGCCTTTCACGCCCCCCTCACCCTCTTTGGCAGGCTGGAACAAGCCCCGGAGGGGCTGGATCTCAAGCGGGGCGGCCTCTTCCCCCTTGTCCACGGCGTCCGGGTGCTCTCCCTGGAGGCGGGGATCCTGGAGACCTCGACCACAGGACGCATCGAGGCCCTGGTGGGCCAGGGACGCCTCAGCCGGGACTATGGCACCAATCTGGCGGAGGCCTTCCGGCTGTTCATGCGGCTTCGGCTGCGCAGCCAGTTGCAGGAGGGAGACGGACGGGTGCGGGTGGCAGACCTCGGCCCCGCAGAGCGGGATCTGCTGCGCCATGCCCTGCACCAGGTGAAGAAGTTCCAGCAATGGCTCACCTTGCACTTTCGTCTTAGGCAATAGCGATGTGGATGCACTGGCGCCGCCGCTGGCTTGGCAGGACGTTTCGGGAGGGGGAGTTTGCCCCGCTCTTTGCCCGCCCTGCTGGCGACGAGTGGGTGGCGCTGGACTTCGAGACCACCAGCCTGGATCCGGCGCTGGCGGAGATCGTCTCCATCGGGGCGGTGCGCATCCGGGGCAACCGGATAGAGACGGGCGATGCCCTTGCCATCCGGGTCCAGGCTCCCGCCAGCCTGAGCGCCGGGTCCGTGGTGATCCACGGCCTGCGCCATCAGGATCTGCAACAGGGAATGGCACTGGAGCCCGCGCTGCGCGCGCTGCTGGAGTTCATCGGCCCCCGTGAGCTGGTGGGATATCACATCGCCTATGACCTGCGCATTCTCAACCTCGCCTGCCAACGGCTGTGGGGGCTCACCCTGCCCCAGCGCGGCATCGAGGTGAGCCGCCTCTATCACGATCACCTCTATCGCCGCTATCCCGATGCCGCCATCGATCTGCACCTGGCCGCGATCTGTCGCCATCTGGCGCTGCCAGCCCTGCCCCCCCACGACGCCCTGAGCGATGCCGTCACCGCCGCCCTTGTCTTTGTACGCCTGCATCAGGGCGGCCCGCTGGCTTATCCCAAAGTCTAATTGTTCGGAAATAACATTTAATTCACATTTTGCTTACATGGACAGCCGTGCTGTCCGGTAGGGAACCCCTCATCCACCGCTGACATTCACTGTCATGGAGAACTGCAATGGAACAGCAACCGTATCTTCGGATCCAGCAAGATCCCAACTTCCAGGCACTGGTCGCCAAACGCCAGCGTTTTGCCTGGACCCTCTCCATCCTGATGCTGGGGCTCTACCTGGCGTTCATCCTGCTCATCGCCTTTGCGCCGGGCTGGCTTGGCACCCCCTTGAGTGAAGGCTCCAGCATCACCCGTGGTATCCCGGTCGGGATTGGTCTCATCGTATCGGCCTTCGTGCTGACCGGTATCTACGTATTTCGTGCCAACGGCGAGTTCGACGAACTGAACCAGAAGATCCTCAAGGGAGCGCAATCATGAAAGGCAAGTTTCTGCTGCCGCTGGCAGGTCTGATCTCCACCCCTTTGCTGGCGGCCGACGCCATCAGCGGCGAGGTGCAACGCCAACCCCTCAATATCTCGGCCATCGTGATGTTCGTGATCTTCGTGGCCGCGACCCTGTTCATCACCTACTGGGCCTCCAAGCGCAACCGCTCGGCTTCCGACTACTACGCCGCCGGCGGGCGCATCACCGGCTTCCAGAACGGTCTGGCCATCGCCGGTGACTACATGTCCGCCGCCTCCTTCCTCGGCATCTCCGCCCTGGTCTATACCTCGGGCTACGACGGTCTCATCTACTCCATCGGCTTCCTGGTGGGCTGGCCCATCATCCTGTTCCTGATCGCGGAGCGGCTGCGCAACCTCGGCAAGTACACCTTTGCCGACGTGGCCTCCTACCGCCTCAAGCAGACCTCGGTGCGCAGCCTCTCCGCCAGCGGCTCCCTGGTGGTGGTCGCCCTCTACCTCATCGCCCAGATGGTCGGTGCCGGCAAGCTCATCGAGCTGCTGTTCGGCCTCCAATACCATGTGGCCGTGGTGCTGGTCGGCATCCTGATGGTGCTCTACGTGCTGTTCGGCGGCATGCTGGCCACCACCTGGGTACAGATCATCAAGGCGGTGATGCTGCTCTCCGGTGCCTCCTTCATGGCCATCATGGTGATGAAGTCCGTCAACTTCGACGTCGGTACCCTGTTCAGCGAAGCGGTCAAGGTGCATGCCAATGGTGCGGCCATCATGAGCCCGGGCGGCCTGGTCGCCGACCCCATCTCCGCCATCTCCCTTGGGCTGGCCCTGATGTTCGGTACCGCTGGTCTGCCCCACATCCTGATGCGCTTCTTCACCGTGAGCGATGCCAAGGAAGCCCGTAAATCGGTGTTCTATGCCACCGGCTTCATCGGCTACTTCTACATCCTCACCTTCATCATCGGCTTTGGCGCCATCCTGCTGGTCAGCACCAACCCGGACTTCAAGGACGCCACCGGCGCCCTGCTGGGGGGCACCAACATGGCGGCGGTCCATCTGGCCGATGCGGTGGGCGGCAGCCTGTTCCTGGGCTTCATCTCCGCCGTGGCGTTTGCCACCATACTGGCGGTCGTGGCCGGGCTGACCCTGGCGGGGGCCTCCGCGGTCTCTCACGACCTCTATGCCTGCGTCATCAAGGAAGGCAAGGCCAACGAGGCCGACGAGCTGCGCGTCTCCAAGATGACCACCCTGGTACTGGGTGTGGTCGCCATCGGCCTTGGCATCCTGTTCGAGAAGCAGAACATCGCCTTCATGGTGGGCCTGGCGTTCTCCATCGCGGCGAGCTGCAACTTCCCGGTGCTCTTCCTCTCCATGTTCTGGTCCCGCCTGACCACCCGTGGCGCCGTCTATGGCGGCTGGCTCGGTCTCATCAGCGCCGTGACCCTGATGATCCTGGGCCCCACCGTCTGGGTGAAGGTGCTGGGTCATGCCCAGGCCATCTTCCCCTACGAATACCCGGCGCTCTTCTCCATGGGGCTGGCTTTCATCGGGATCTGGTTCTTCTCGGTCACCGACAAGTCCCAGGCAGCCTCCGACGAGCATGCGAAGTTCTTCCCGCAGTTCGTCCGCTCCCAGACCGGGCTCGGTGCCTCCGGCGCCTCCGCCCACTAAGTGGCATCCCACGCATCCAAGCCGGCCCAGTGCCGGCTTTTTTCATGACCGCCCCTCGCCTCCCCTCTGCAAGAGAAGCCGGAGCCCGTTGCCGGCCTGGTCGTGAAACCTTCCCCCCCCCCCCGCAATGGAGCCAGATCACAGTTCCTGCTAAAACTTTCGGGGGATCTGTGCCATAATGCGCGCCATTTGACAGACCAACCGGGACATTCCAGTGCTTTCAAGCAACAACATCACCATGCAGTTCGGCGCCAAGCCGCTGTTTGAGAACATCAGCGTCAAGTTTGGCGGCGGCAACCGCTACGGCCTTATCGGTGCCAACGGCTGTGGCAAGTCCACCTTCATGAAGATCCTCGGCGGCGATCTCGAACCCACCGGCGGCAATGTGAGCCTGGATGTCAACGAGCGTATCGGTAAGCTGCGCCAGGATCAGTTCGCCTACGAAGAGATGCGCGTACTGGACGTGGTCATGATGGGCCACACCGAGCTGTGGGCCGCCATCGCCGAACGCGATGCCATCTATGCCAACCTGGAGGCCACCGACGACGACTACATGAAGGCCGCCGAGCTGGAAGGCCTGGTCGCCGAATATGATGGCTACACCGCCGAATCCCGCGCAGGCGAACTGCTGCTGGGTGCCGGTATTCCCATCGAGCAGCACAACGGCCCGATGAGCGAAGTGGCCCCGGGCTGGAAACTGCGGGTACTGCTGGCGCAGGCGCTGTTCTCCAACCCCGACATCCTGTTGCTGGACGAACCGACCAACAACCTGGACATCAACACCATTCGCTGGCTGGAGCAGGTGCTCAACGATCGTGAAAGCACCATGATCATCATCTCTCACGACCGTCACTTCCTGAACTCCGTCTGCACCCACATGGCGGATCTGGACTACGGCGAGCTGCGGGTCTACCCGGGCAACTACGACGAGTACATGCTGGCTGCCACCCAGGCCCGCGAGCGCCTGCTGGCCGACAACGCCAAGAAGAAGGCCCAGATCGCCGATCTGCAATCCTTCGTCTCCCGCTTCAGCGCCAACGCCTCCAAGTCCAGCCAGGCTACCTCCCGCCTCAAGCAGATCGACAAGATCAAGATTGAGGAAGTGAAGGTCTCCAGCCGTCAGAACCCCTTCATCCGCTTCGAGCAGGACAAGAAGCTCTACCGCAACATCCTGGAGATCGAAGGCGTCTCCAAGGGTTATGGCGACGGTCCCCTGTTCAAGGGGCTCAACATGATGCTGGAAGTGGGCGAGAAGGTCGCCATCCTGGGTACCAACGGGATCGGTAAGTCCACCCTGATCAAGACGCTGGTCGGTGCCCTGGCACCGGATACCGGCACCATCAAGTGGTCCGAGAACGCCCAGATCGGCTACTACGCCCAGGATCACGCCGAAGATTTCGACACCGATCTCAATGTGTTCGACTGGATGGCACAGTGGAAGCAGGAGAACGAAGACGAGCAGGCGGTGCGCTCCGTGCTGGGTCGTCTGCTCTTCTCCCAGGACGACATCAAGAAGCCGGTCAAGGTGCTCTCCGGTGGTGAACAGGGCCGCATGCTGTTCGGCAAGCTGATGATGCAGCGCCCCAACATCCTCATCATGGACGAACCGACCAACCACCTGGACATGGAATCCATCGAATCCTTGAACCTGGCGCTGGAGATGTACAAGGGCACCCTGATCTTCGTCTCCCACGACCGCGAGTTCGTCTCCTCCCTGGCGACCCGCATCCTGGAACTGACCGAAGACGGCATCCGCGACTTCGGCGGCACCTACGAGGATTACCTGCGCACCCAGGGTGTGGTGTAATCCTCCGCCTTCAAGCAAAGCGATCAGAACCGGCGCCTCGTGCGCCGGTTTTTTTATGCCTCCTTGATCACGCCCCACAGCAAGAGAAGGATTGGGGATAGGGAGAGCAAGAGTACAGCGCGCTGTCATACACCTGTCCCGCTCATCCCCAGCCAGGATAGGCAGCACAGGCCCGTGCCTGGCCCCTTCCCTCCTGCGCCCGCCCGCTCTGCCGGGCTGTTGATGGCACAAAAAAACGGCTCCATCATGGAGCCGTTTTCACACTTGGGGCCGTGAGGCTGACTTACTCGACAGTGGCTTCCACGTCGGTGAAGTATTCGATCTTGGCCGCCTTGCGCAGCTCGTCGATCAGCGACTTGTAGTCGGCCTGTGCCTTGCCCTGACCCAGCTGACCTTGCAGCAGGCTCACCATCTGGGACGGCTCCTTGATGACGTTGACCTTGTCCAGCGCCACCACCACACGATCACCGTTGGCTTCGGTCACCAGCTCGACGCTCGGCTTGCCATCGGTCGGATGGGGCATGCGGAACGCCTGGGTCACCAGGTTCTGATCCATCTCCTGGGCGAAACGGGATACACCGGTATGGGTATCCACTTTCAGACCCAGCGCGGTCAGGTCGGCCTGAACGTTCTCACCGGCCTTGAGCTTGTCCAGCAGACCCTGGGCCTTGCCACGGGCCACTTCACTGGCCTTGTCGTGCTTGATGACGGTGATCACCTGCTCTTTCACCTCGGCAAGCGGCTTGGCCGCCTTCGGCTGGTGACCCATGATGTGCAGCACCAGCGCCTTGCCGTCAGCCAGCTCGATCACGTCGGAGTTGGTATTGTCATCGCGCAGCTGTTCGGAGAATGCCACGGAGAGCACCTTGGGATCATTGAGCGGTGCCGGCGCATCGGCCTGGCTGAAATAGCCGGTGGACTGCACCTGGAGGCCCATGGCTTCGGCGGTCAAGTCCAGGGAGTCCGGGTTCTCGAAGCTGCTGTCGGCCATCTTCTGCTGTTCGGCGAAGAACTGCTCCTTGGCCTTCTCAGACTGCAGACGGGCGATGGTATCGCTCATCACGTCCACGAAGGGCTTGGTCTTGGCAGGCTCGACTCCCAGCAGCTTGATGATGTGGAAGCCGAACGGGCTCTTCACCACGGCGGAGAGATCGCCGGCCTTGGCCAGCGCGAACGCGGCTTTCTCAAAGGCAGGATCCATCACCCCCTTCTCGAACCAGTCGAGCTCCCCGCCCTTCTTCGCGGAGAAGGTATCGGAGGAGTCGGCCTTGGCCAGCGCGGCGAAATCGTCACCTGCCTTGGCCTTGGCCAGCACGGCCTCGGCTTTCTGCTCGGCGGCCTTTTCATCCTTGCCAAACGGGATCAGGATGTGCGCCACCTGACGGCGCTCGGGACGCTGGAACAGATCCTGATGCTGGTCGTAGTAATCCTGGGCATCCTGCTCGGTGACCTTGATGTTCTTGCCAAGGTTGGCGGCATCGAGCAGCAGATAGTCGACCTTGACCGTCTCGTCGTTCATGAAACGAGCGCTGTTGGCCTTGTAGAACTGCTCCACCTCGGCATCGCTCACCTCGATCCCGTCCACATAGGCGGAAGCGGCCAGACGGATCAGGCGCAGGTCACGGGTCTGGTTGTAGAGACGATCCAGTTGCTCGGCCTCACCCTTGAGGGCGAACTCCGATCCCAGCACGGCGCCCATCAATTGCTGGCGCACCATGTCCTGGCGCAGGGAGTCGCGGAACATCTCGGGGGTCATGCCGGCACGGCGAATGAGCTGCAGGTAGCGGTCATTGCTGAACTTGCCGTTTTCGGCAAACTCGGGCATGGCGACGATGGCCTGCTTGATCTGCTCATCGCTGACGCGCAGACCCAGGGAGCGGGCCTTGTCATCGATCAGCGCCTGATCGATCAGACGGTCCAGCACGCCACGGCGGAACTGTTTCATGTAATCGGGATTGGCGGCCAGCTGGTTGAAGGCCTCACCCATTTGGGATTCCATGCGGGCCCGCTCATTGCGGTAGGCATTCTCCAGTGCGGGGGCACTGATGTCATTGCCGTTGACGGTGGCGGGGGCGGTACGTGCCGGGCCATTGAGGTAGCTGCCTACGCCGGCCAAGGCAAAGGAGAGGATGATCAGGCCCAAGATAACCTTGGCTACCTTGCCCTGCGCCCCTTCGCGTAGTTTATCCAACATCATGTTTGTACTTATGCTCCCGAACTCGATGGGCGTAAATAATGAAAAGGCGCACCGATTGCGATGCGCCTTGGTCAAGCAGTATGAGGGAGAGCCCTCTCACTTGTCTGGTCAGAGACCAAGGACGGTGCCGATAGATATCAGCGACCGGCTTAGTTGACCGCGTCTTTCAGGGCCTTGCCGGCTTTGAAGGCAGGAACTTTACCGGCAGCGATTTCGATGGTCGCACCAGTTTGCGGGTTGCGGCCGGAACGGGCTGCACGCTCGCGAACGGCGAAAGTACCGAAACCAACCAGAGCAACCTGGTCACCCTCTTTCAGGGCTTCGCCCACGGCATCGATGAAGGCATCCAGCGCACGGCCAGCGGCAGCTTTGGAGATATCAGCACCGTCTGCAATCTTGTCAATCAGTTGAGATTTATTCACTCTTATATTCCCCTTTTATCGAACATCGCTGCGGCGCTGATTTCCCTGGCCACAACAAGTGGAGGTTTTATAACAAGCCTCCTGATCAGTTGCAAGTGACAATCTGGCGCAAACCCGCGCCACATCACGCATTGCGACTCATCATGAGTACCCGATCGGTGGTCAAGGCTACTTCCGTTGTCCGGTGCATGCAAGCCTTAACCACCCCCCGAATGCGCCAAATTTGCGGCGCATCAACATTTACACGATAGAAACGCGTTCGAAACCTTGCGGATTGTCCTGCAACGCCAGTGCAAGCACCTCATCAATCCAGCGAACCGGATAGATTTCAAGATCTTGTTTGACGTTGGCCGGGATCTCCTCGAGGTCACGTTCGTTCTCTTTCGGGATCAGCACACGCTTGATGCCACCACGGTGGGCCGCCAGCAGTTTCTCCTTGAGACCACCGATGGGCAGCACCTCGCCACGCAGGGTGATTTCACCCGTCATCGCCACGTCGGCACGCACTGGGTTGCCGGTGAGGCTGGAAACCAGGGCGGTACACATGGCGATACCGGCGCTCGGGCCGTCTTTCGGGGTCGCCCCTTCCGGCACGTGCACGTGGATGTCGCGCTTCTCGTAGAAGTCGCCGTTGATACGCAGCTTCTCGGCGCGGGCACGCACCACCGTCATGGCCGCCTGGATGGACTCCTGCATCACGTCACCGAGGGAACCGGTGTAAGTGAGCTTGCCCTTGCCCGGCATGTTGGTGGTCTCGATGGTGAGCAGATCGCCCCCCACTTCGGTCCACGCCAGCCCGCACACCTGACCAATCTGGTTCTGGTCGGTGGCCTTGCCATAGTCAAAGCGCTGTACCCCCAGGAACTCCTTGAGGTTCTCCTGGTTGACCTGAACATGCTTGATGCTCTTGTCCAGCAGGATGCGTTTGACTGCCTTGCGACAGATTTTGGAGATTTCACGCTCCAGGCTGCGCACACCCGCCTCGCGGGTGTAGTAGCGAATCACTCCGATCAGCGCCGAATCCTCGATGGTGATCTCGGAAGGCTTCAGGCCGTTGCGCTGGATCTGCTTGGCCACCAGGTGCTGCTTGGCAATGTTGAGCTTCTCGTCCTCGGTGTAACCGGACAGACGGATCACTTCCATCCGGTCCAGCAGCGGACCCGGGATGTTCATGGAGTTGGAGGTGGCCACGAACATCACGTCCGACAGGTCATAATCCACTTCCAGATAGTGATCGTTGAAGCTGCTGTTCTGCTCGGGATCCAGCACCTCCAGCAGGGCGGAAGCGGGATCGCCACGCATGTCCGAGCTCATCTTGTCGATTTCGTCGAGCAGGAACAGCGGGTTCTTCACGCCGACTTTCGCCATCTTCTGGATGAGCTTGCCGGGCATGGAGCCGATGTAGGTACGACGGTGACCACGGATCTCCGCCTCGTCACGCACCCCACCCAGGGCCATGCGCACATACTTGCGGCCGGTGGCCTTGGCGATGGACTGGCCCAGGGAGGTCTTGCCCACCCCGGGAGGCCCGACCAGGCAGAGGATGGGGCCCTTGAGCTTGTTCACACGCGCCTGCACTGCCAGGTATTCGAGGATGCGATCCTTGACCTTGTCCAGGCCATAGTGATCCGCATCCAGCACCTCCTGGGCCTTGCCCAGGTCTTTCTTGACCTTGGAGCGGGTCTTCCAGGGCACCTGCACCATCCAGTCCACATAGCTGCGCACCACAGTGGCTTCCGCCGACATGGGGGACATCATCTTGAGCTTGGCGAGCTCGGCCTGGGCCTTCTCGCGGGCATCCTCCGGCATCCCGGCCTCTTCAATCTTGCGATTGAGGGCTTCGAATTCATCCGGGCTGTCTTCCAGCTCACCCAGCTCTTTCTGGATGGCCTTCATCTGCTCGTTGAGGTAATACTCCCGCTGGCTCTTCTCCATCTGCTTCTTGACCCGGGAGCGGATGCGCTTCTCGACCTGCAACAGGTCGATCTCCGACTCCATCATGGCCATCAGAAACTCGATGCGCTCGGACACGGAGGCGATTTCCAGCACCTTCTGCTTGTCTTCGAGCTTGAGCGGCATGTGGGCAGCCATGGTATCGGCCAGGCGCGCCGCATCGTCGATCGCCGAAATCGAGGTGAGTACCTCGGGCGGGATCTTCTTGTTGAGCTTGATGTACCCTTCGAACTGGCCGATGGCAGAGCGCACCAGCACATCCTGATCCTTCTCCTCGATGGGGGCGGACGCGATGTACTGGGCCTCCCCGACAAAGAAGTCGCGATCGTCGATCATCCGCTCAAGGCGGGCACGCTGGCCCCCCTCCACCAGCACCTTGACGGTGCCGTCCGGCAGCTTGAGCATCTGCAGAATATTGGCCACTGTCCCGACGGAGAAAATTTCCTCCACCGTCGGTTCGTCAGTCGACGCATCCTTCTGGGCCACCAGCAGGACTTTCTTGTCCTGCTCCATGGCCGCTTCCAGACAGCGAATGGATTTTTCCCGCCCCACAAAGAGTGGAATGACCATGTGGGGATAGACCACCACGTCACGAAGAGGCAGGACGGGAATCTCGATGCGTTCTGAACGCTCTAGGTTCATATATGTCCTCTCGGCTTGTTATACCGTTGGCAAAGGCTTGGCTGAGTATATGGGGGCGCAAAGATGAGATTCAATCGCCTTGGCCGTAAAAAGCATGAAAGGGGCAAAAAGCCCCTTTATGTGATTAAAAATCAGACAGTTACTCTGAGGCTGCGGCCTGAGTCTCGGGATTGTCGTAGATCATCAGGGGCGCGGAGTCTCCCTTGATCACCGTCTCGTCGATCACCACCTTGCTGACCCCTTTCAGGGAGGGCAGGTCATACATGGTGTCGAGCAGTACGGCCTCGACAATGGAACGCAGACCCCGGGCACCGGTTTTGCGCTCCATGGCCTTGCGGGCAATGGCATTGAGCGCGTCGTCACGAAACTCCAGCTCCACCTCTTCCAGGGCAAACAGCGCGGCATACTGCTTGGTCAGCGCGTTCTTCGGCTCTTTCAGGATCTGGATGAGGGCAGCCTCGTCAAGCTCGGTCAGGGTCGCGACCACCGGCAGACGACCGATGAACTCGGGGATGAGACCGTACTTGATGAGATCTTCCGGCTCCACCTTGGCAAAGTTCTCGCTCAGGGTTGCCTTGGCATTCTTGGATTTCACCTCGGCGCCAAAACCGATGCCGGTGCCCTTGACGGAGCGCTGCTCGATCACCTTGTCCAGCCCCGCGAAGGCACCACCACAGATGAAGAGGATCTTGGAGGTATCGACCTGCAAAAACTCCTGCTGAGGGTGCTTACGACCGCCCTGGGGCGGCACGGAGGCGATGGTGCCTTCGATCAGTTTCAGCAGTGCCTGCTGCACCCCTTCCCCGGACACGTCGCGGGTGATGGAGGGGTTGTCCGACTTGCGGGAGATCTTGTCGATCTCGTCGATGTAGACGATGCCACGCTGGGCCTTCTCCACGTCGTAGTCGCACTTTTGCAGCAACTTCTGGATGATGTTCTCCACGTCCTCGCCCACGTAACCGGCTTCGGTCAGGGTGGTAGCATCGGCCATGGTGAAGGGCACATCCAGCAGACGAGCCAGGGTCTCGGCCAGCAGAGTCTTGCCGCTGCCGGTGGGGCCAATCAGCAGAATGTTGGATTTGCCCAGCTCCACGCCACCGGACTCGCTGCCGCTGCGAAGACGCTTGTAGTGGTTGTAGACAGCCACTGCCAGCACCTTCTTAGCGTACTCCTGACCGATCACGTAGTCGTCCAGATGGGCGCGGATTTCATGAGGGGTCGGCAGCTCGCTACCATCGCGCTTGGGAGATATCTCGCGGATCTCCTCGCGGATGATGTCGTTGCACAGCTCGACACACTCATCACATACGTAGACGGAAGGGCCAGCGATCAGCTTGCGCACTTCATGCTGGCTTTTGCCGCAGAAAGAGCAATACAGCAGCTTGTCGCCCTCACCCTTGCGTTTCTCTGTCATTCAGCGACCTCGTTTTATCAATAGAGGATGGATCGTCCTGTTGAGTTTACAACAGGACGGGGTACCCTGCTCAGCCGCGCTGGCTCAGGATGCCGTCAACCAGACCATAGGCAACGGCCTGCTCGGCGGACATGAAGTTGTCACGGTCGGTGTCGCGCTCGATGGTGGCCATGTCCTGACCGGTATGGAACGCCAGACGATCGTTCAGGGTATTCTTGATTTTCAGGATCTCCTGGGCATGGATCTGGATGTCAGAAGCCTGCCCCTGGAAGCCGCCCAGCGGCTGGTGGATCATCACTCGGGCATTGGGCAGGCAGAAACGCTTGCCCTTGGCGCCACCGGCCAGCAGGAAGGCCCCCATGGAGCAGGCCTGCCCCATGCAGACGGTGCTCACGTCCGGCTTGATGAACTGCATGGTGTCATAGATGGACATACCCGCAGTGACGGCGCCACCCGGCGAGTTGATGTAGATGCTGATGTCCTGATCCGGGTTCTCGGACTCCAGGAACAGCAGTTGGGCCACCACCAGGTTCGCCATGTGATCCTCGACCTGACCGGTCAGGAAGATCACCCGCTCTTTCAGCAGACGGGAATAGATGTCGTAGGAACGCTCCCCTTTCGCGGTTTGCTCTACCACCATCGGGATGAGCGCATTGCGTGGGGATTCAGTCACATCGTTATAGTTCTTGTACATAAGGCATTGTCCCTAAAATAAAATGGCCCGAGTGGAGATCACACGAGCCATTATACTTAACAGTTTTGACCTTAAGTCAAATGTTCTTAGGCAGCGGCACCGGACTTGTTGATCACTTCGTCGAAGGCAACTTCTTTCTCGGTGACTTGCGCCTTGGACAGGATCAGATCGATGGCTTGATCTTCAATGGCCAGGTTGCGCACGCCGTTCAGCATCTGCTCGTTCTGCTGATAGTACTCGATCACTTCTTTCGGATCTTCGTAGGCAGTGGCCATGGACTCGATGATGCTGGTCACACGGGCGTCGTCAGCCTTGATCTCGTTGGTGCGGATGACGTCACCCAGCAGCAGACCAACGCGGACACGGCGCTCGGCCTGGGCCTGGAACAGCTCGGCCGGCAGCTCGGGGGCGTTGCCGCCCTGGAAGCCACCGAAGCGCTGCAGAGCCTGCTGACGCAGGGTGTCGATTTCCTGGGCAACGGCAGCCTTCGGCAGATCGATCTGGTTGGCTTCAACCAGGCCGTTCAGTACCTGCTCTTTCACGCTGTTTTTCAGGGCCTGGGCCAGTTCGCGCTCCATGTTCTTGCGCACTTCTGCCTTCAGTTCTTCAACGCTGCCGCTCTCGATGCCGAAACGCTTGACGAACTCTTCGGTCAGCTCGGGCAGCACTTGCTCTTCAACCTTGTGCAGCTTGGAAGCAAATTTGGCAGCCTTGCCCTTCAGGGCTTCGGCGTGGTAGTCAGCCGGGAAAGTCACCTCGATGGTGAACTCGTCGCCCGCTTTCTTGCCCAGGATGGCGTCTTCGAAGCCCGGGATCATGCGGCCAGCGCCCAGTTCCAGAGTGAAGCCTTCAGCCTTGCCACCGTCGAACTCTTCACCGTCGATGGAACCGACGAAGTCCATGGTCACACGCATGCCATTGGCGGCAGCCACAGCGGCTTCAGTCCAGGTGGCGTGCTGCTTGCGCAGGGTGTCGATCATGTTTTCCAGGTCGCTGTCCTTCACGGTGGCAACCGGCTTCTCGACCTTGATGCTCTCCAGACCGGCAACTTCGAACTCCGGATACACTTCGAAAGTGGCGGTGAATTCGAAATCCTGACCTTCTTTGATCTCTTTCGGATCCATGGTCGGGGCGCCAGCCGGGCTCAGTTTGTTCTCGATGATGGCCTTGATGAAGTTGTTCTGCATCATTTCATCGGCAACGCGGGCGTGAGCCATGGCACCGAACATCTTCTTGATGATGGCAACCGGAGCCTTGCCAGGACGGAAACCGTCGATGCGACGGGTTTTGGCCAGGCCATTCAATTCTTTGCGCACGGCGGCGTCAACGGTAGCGGCCGGTACAGTGATGGTAAGACGGCGTTCCAGACCCTGGGTTGTCTCTACAGAAACTTGCATTCTTTTACCTCGTTCAACTCAGCACTGCGTGCTGACCCTTTATTGCCCCCGGGCAAGCCCGGAGTCTTCCTGTTTATAAAGACAACGACTGTCTTTGTGATGAGAAAATATGACGCGACATTATAGCGGCGTGCAGTGGTCGCGTCGAGCCGCACATCCCCCATCCGGGGCACAGACAGCACAATTTGCGCAAGACTTTCTCCTATATGGGGAAGCCTTGCACCGAGTTCAAGCATTCCATCCGCAATAATTTGCACTGGCTCACTCTTTTTCACGGCGAACGGGCCATTTTGATCGCCATCCACCGCCAATCAGGCACAAAAATGGCGTGCTGCGACCCAAATTGTCCACCTTCTCGCCTGTGCCATTGCGTCCCCCGGCAGGGCTCGCTATGGTGACAACCAATTCACGTGCTGCTGGAGTCACCCACATGTCCTTTTTCCGCTTCTTGTTCAATCTGCTCTGGTTCGTGCTGGGAGGCGTCTTCATGGGGCTGGCCTGGTGGCTGGCGGGGCTGCTCTGCTTCGTCTCCCTCATCGGGATCCCCTGGGGACGCGCCTGCTTCGTCATCGGCACTTTCACCTTCTTCCCGTTTGGCAAGCAGGCGGTGAGCCGCAAGAGCATGACGGGCCAGAGCGACATCGGCACCGGTGCCCTGGGGGTGATTGGCAACATTCTCTGGTTTGTGCTCATCGGGGTCTGGCTGGCCATCGGCCACATCGCCTCGGCGCTGGCCTGTTTCGTCACCATCGTCGGCATCCCGTTCGGCATCCAGCACCTCAAGCTGGCCCTCATCAGCCTGGCCCCCATCGGCCAGATGATAGTGACCAACCACGAGGCCGAATCGGGCCGCTACATCCGCTGACGGCCCATCTCAGGCTATCCTTGCGGGTGGAAAAAAGGGCAGACTAGGGTCTGCCCTTTTTCATTGCCCCATTCGAGGTCTTCCATGCTGCCCAGCCATTTTTTTGCCAACCTCGCCCGTATGCGCCTCATCTACCGCTGGCCCCTGATGCGCAACATCCAGCCCGAAAACATCGCCGAGCACAGCCTGCAGGTCGCCATGGTGGCCCACGCCCTCGGTCTTATCAGCAATCGCCTGTTCGGCGCTCAGGTGGATGCAGACCGGGCCGCCGTCATGGCCCTCTACCACGACAGCAGCGAGGTGCTGACCGGGGATCTGCCCACCCCGGTCAAGTACTTCAATCCCGAAATCGCCCGCGAATACAAGAAGATTGAGCTTGCCGCCGAGCAGCGCCTGCTGGGCATGTTGCCGCCTGAGCTGGTCGAGGACTTTCGCCCCCTGCTCGACTCCGGCGCCCAGGACGAGGCCCTCACCAGCCTGGTGAAGGATGCAGACACCCTCTGCGCCTACACCAAGTGTCTGGAGGAGCTGAGCGTCGGCAACCGGGAGTTCGAGCCCGCGCGAAAGCGCCTCGAGCAGATGCTGGACGCCAGGATGAACCCCGCCATGCGCTACTTCATCGATGTCTTCGTGGGGAGTTTTTCACTGCCTCTCGATGAGTTGAATGCCCATTGATGCCATCAACACGGCAACGGGCATCATCTCCTCCTGCGTATTACCCCGATAACCGCCACTTTGGGGGTCTCCCCACAAAAGAGTGACAATAAAAAGGGCCCCGCAGGGCCCTTTATCACATCCATGGGCATCAATGCCCCAGTTCCCGGGACGGCACCAGGCCGCTCGCCCGCCAGGCGGGATAGAGGGTCGCCACCAGGCTCATCAGGATGGCGGCGCCGGTCACGATGAGCAAGTCCTGCATGTGCAGCTCGGTCGGCAGGAAGTCGATGAAGTAGATGTCCGGATTGAGGAAACGGTGCCCGATCACCCCTTCAATGGCGCTCAGGATCTGGGTCAGCTTGCTGGAGAGCAGGCCGCCCAGCAGGGCGCCTAGCAAGGCTCCCGCCACCCCGTTCACCATCCCCTGGATGACGAAGGTAAGCCGGATCTGGCCCGGGCTCGCCCCCATGGTCTTCAAGATGGCGATCTCGCTGCGCTTCTCGTTCACCGCCATCACCAGGGTGGAGACGATGTTGAAGCAGGCCACCGCCACCACCATCAGCATCACCACGTACATCACGGTGCGCACCATCTGGATGTCCTGATAGAGATAACCCTGACGGCTCATCCAGCTGCTGATATAGACGTAGTGCGGGAATTTCTGGGCCGCCGCCACCGTGATGGACTGGGCCTTGAGCACGTCGCTCACCTTGAGGCTGAACCCCTCCACCGCGCTGCCCATGCCGGTGATGGCCTGGGCGTCCGCCAGGTGCATGAAGCCGAGCAGGCCGTCGAGCTGGCCACCGATCTCGAGCAGCCCTACCACGGTGAGCGCCTCCCGTTTCGGGTTCTTGATGCCGGCGGCATCACCCGCCTGGGGCAGCAGCAGGGTGACGGTGTCCCCTGTCTTGACCCCCAGCTTGTCGGCGATGATCTTGCCGAGGATGACCCCGTGTTCACCCGCCTGCAGCTCGCGAAGGCCCCGACCCGTCATGAAGTTGCCCGCATCGGAGAGATTGGCTTCCAGCTCCGGCAGCACCGCACGCAGCTGGACCCCCTTGAGGGCGGAGCCGTGCTCCAGCAGGCCGTCCAGGCGAATGACGGGCGCAGCCGCCTCCACCCCGGGCTGGGCCAGCAGGTAGTCCCTGAGCCTCGGCCAGTCAGGCAGCGGCGCTTCCATGCCGATGAGCTCGCCGTGGGGGACCACGGAGAGCACCCGGTTCTTGAGCTCCCGCTCGAACCCGTTCATGGCGGAGAGGCCAAGAATGAGGGCCATCACCCCGAGGGCGATCCCGATGAGGGAGGAGGCCGAGATAAAGGCGATGAAACCGTTGCGACGGCGGGAGCGGCTGTAACGCAGGCCCAGGAACAGGGGCAGCGGCTTGAACATCAGGCGACCTCCGCCATGATGCCGCTCACCAGGGTCACCCGGCGGTGGAGCTTGGCGGCCAGGCTCAAGTCATGGGTCACCACCACGAACGCGGTGCCAAGCTCGCGGTTGAGCTCGCACAAGAGCTCATAGACGGCGGTGGCGCTGGCATGATCCAGGTTGCCGGTGGGCTCGTCCGCCAGCACCAGGCTGGGTTCGTTGACCAGGGCTCGGGCGATGGCCACCCGCTGGCGCTCGCCACCGGAGAGCTCGGACGGTCTGTGGTTGAGACGGTGGGAGAGCCCCACCCGCCCCAGCATCTTGCTCGCCTTCTCGGTGGCGCTGGCCACCGACTCACCGGCGATCAGCAGCGGCATGGCCGCATTTTCCAGCGCGCTGAATTCCGAGAGCAGGTGGTGGAACTGGTAAACGAAACCCAGCTCCTGGTTGCGAAACCTCGCCTGGGTGCGGCTGTCCCAGCCATGGATGTCCTGCCCCTTGAACAGCACGGCGCCGCTGGAAGGGTTGTCCAGCGCCCCCATCAGGTGCAGCAGGGTGGTCTTGCCGGAGCCCGAGCTCCCCACCACCGCCAGCATCTCCCCGGGGGCGACGTCCAGCTCGATCCCCTTCAGTACCTGGGTCTCCAGATTGCCCTCTTTGTAGACATGATTGAGGGCCTGGCAGCGCAGCAGCGGCTCGCAGGAGACGGATTGATTCATAACGGGGGCTCCACTTGCACCAGTAACAACAGAAGATGAATTATTCATAACGCAGCGCCTCCGCCGGTTTGACCCGGGCCGCGCGGGAGGCCGGGTAAAGGGTGGCACTGAAACTCAGCAGCACGGCACCCAGCAGGATGGTCATGACCTGGGCCGGCTCGACGATGACCGGCAGACCGCTGCCCCCCGCCGCCATATAGAGGTTGAGCCCAAGGGCATTGAGCAGAGGATTGAGGCCGAAGCAGAGCGCCAGCCCCGCCAGCCCCCCGAACAGGGCGCCGATGACGCCGCTCGACGCCCCCAGCACCATGAAGATCTTGACGATGCCGGATTCGCTCATGCCCATGGTACGCAGGATGGCCACCTCCCCTTCCTTGTCGGTGACCACCATCACCAGGGCGGAGAGGATGTTGAAGGTGGCGACCGCGATGATCAGCACCAGCATCAGCCCCATCATCCGTTTTTCCATGGCCACCGCCTGGAACAGCTCGCCGCGCTCGCGGCGCCAGTCCTGCCACTCCAGCCCGTCCGGCAACGTGGTCTTCACCACCTCGTCGGCGGCGAAGGGATCGTCCAGCCAGAGGCGGATGCCGCCCACCTTGTCTGCGGGCAGGCGCAGCATGCGCTGGGCATCCGCCAGGGCAATCAGGGCCACCTGGCTGTCCACGTCGGCGCCGACCCCGAAGATGCCGGAGACGGTGAAAAGACGCTGGGCCGGCACCCGGCCAAAGGGGGTAAAGCGGGTACCTTCGGTCAGAATGAGACGCACCTGGTCGCCGATAGAGACCTTGAGTCGGCTGGCCACCCCCTGCCCCAGCACGATGTGGTATTCACCGGCCTGCAGGCTGTCAAGGCGCCCTCCCAGCATCTGGGCGTGCAGGATGTCATCCTTGGGCCAGCGGGCGGGATCGATCCCCTGCACGCTCACGCCGGTGAGCTGACCCGGGCTTTGCAGCATGCCTTCGCTGTCGAGCATGGGGGCCGTGGCCACCACGTGGGGCAAGCCGGCCAGATCGGGCAGACCTTCGGGCTCGGCCTCGATGCGTCCGGCCTGATTGGTCACCACCACATGGGGGATCACCCCGAGGATGCGCCCCTTGAGCTGGCCTTCGAACCCGTTCATCACCGAGATCACCACCATCAGGGCGGCGACCCCGATGGCGATGCCAAAGGTGGAGAACAGGGAGATAAAGGAGACGAAGCGGTTACTGCGTCGCGAGCCTGCATAACGCAGGCCGATGGCCAGCGACAGTGGCTGAAAAAGTCCGGTCTTCAAGGATATCTACGTTGCCAACGAAATAAGATACCGGATAATAAAGGGAAACCGTCTATGACAACAAGGGATAGCCTCCATGCAGGAACAGTTCTTCAGCGTCACCCATGCCACGCCGGTCAATGTGATCCCCATGCCGGCCGACTTTCGTCTGCCGACGCTGGAGGCCCTGGAGGCCGAGTTGCCCGAGCCGTTTCGCATCGCCTCCGCCATTACCTCCATCGATCTGGTGAGCAGCCGGTTGCTGCGCAGCCAGAACGAGTCCATGCACGATCTGGTGGAGATCATCAATCAGCAGTCCCGCAAGATCGACATGATCATGGGCTATGTGCTGGCAGCCCAGGATCACCCCGAGCACCGCTTCCACACCCTGCGCTTTGGCGCCGGGCAGCTCACCTACCTGCACCCCCACCAGGGGCACGGGGAGGCCCCCGCCCTGCACCAGATCGTGCGGCTCAAGATCTTCCTGCGGGAAGAGGCCTCCGCCGTCTACTGCTACGGCGAGGTCGTGCAGCGGGACGCTGGAGAGCACGGCACCCACGTGATGCTCGACTACGTGCGCATCCGCGAGGATGACCGGGAGCTGCTGGTGCGCGCCAGCCTGCATGTGCAGTCGAAACAGCTCAAGCTGCGTGCCCAGGAACGTCAGCGCTAACCCAGGTCCATGTCAAAAGAACGCCAACAGTAAAAGACTCCGATGATGCCAATGACCCTCCCCGCCTTGCCCGCCAAAGCGGGCCAGAAGACAACGTTCGGCCAGCTGGTCGGCAGCAGCCTGGCGCTGGTTGCCGCCCGCCTCACCCGGGAAGCCCGAAGACCCGTCCTGCTGGTCACCGCCGATACCCCGAGCGCCCTGCGCCTTGAACAGGAACTGGGGTTCCTGCTGGCGGATCAGGATTGCCCGGTGCTGCTGTTCCCGGACTGGGAGACCCTGCCCTACGACAGCTTCTCTCCCCACCAGGACATCATCTCCCAGCGCCTCGAGACCCTCTACCAGTTGCCGCAGATGCGCCACGGCGTGCTCATCGTGCCCATCTCCACCCTGATGCTGCGCACGGCGCCCCAGGCTTATCTCGACAAATACAGCCTGATGGTCACAAGCGGCCAGCGCCTCAACCTGCAGCAGCTGCGCGGGCGTCTGGCGCAGGCGGGCTACGTGGCGGTGGAACAGGTGCTGGAGCACGGCGAATTCGCCGCCCGCGGCTCCCTGCTGGATCTCTTCCCCATGGGGAGCAGCCGCCCCTATCGCATTGATTTTTTTGACGACGAGGTGGACTCCATCCGCCCGTTCGACCCCGAGACCCAGCGCTCCAGCGAGCCGGTGAAGTCGGTGAGCCTCCTGCCCGCCCGGGAATTTCCCACCGACGAGGGGGCCATCGAGCTGTTTCGTGGCCAGTATCGCGAACAGTTCGAGATCTCCCGCGCCGAGGGCTCCGTCTATCAGGAGGTGAGCAAGGGGCGCTGGCCCGCCGGCATCGAATACTACCTGCCGCTCTTCTTCAACCTGACCGCCAGCCTGTTTGACTACCTGCCAGGCAACACCCTGCTGCTCACCGTGGGGGAGATCTACCCCGCGGCCCAGCGCTTCTGGAACGACATCGGCCAGCGCTATGAAGACAGGCGCTGGGACAACACCCGTCCCCTGCTGCCGCCCCAGCAGATCTATCTGCCGGTGGAGCAGCTCTTCGCCGCCCTCGGGGACTATGGCGCCGTGCGTCTGCAGGAGGCGACCGTTGACGGCGGAGCGGGTCAGCAGGATCTGCCCCTCGCCCCCCTGCCGGATCTGCAGCTCGACCACAGCAAGGAGCAGCCCCTGCTGGCCCTTGACGGCTTCCTGCAAGGCTTTGCCGGGCGCACCCTGTTTGCGGTGGAGTCCGAGGGGCGGCGCGAGGGGCTCGGGGATCTGCTCGCACGGATCAACCTGCAACCCCGGGAGTTTGCCTCCCTCGACGCCTTCCTGGTGAGCGATGCGCGCCACGGGCTGCTGGTCTGTCCCCTGGAGCGGGGCTTCCTGCTGCAAGAGCCCGGCCAGACGCCCCTTGCCCTCATCACCGAAGCCGAGCTGCTCGGCGGCAAGATCCGCAGCAAGCGCCAGCGGGACAAGAACAAGAACCTGAGCTCGGATGCGGTGATCCGAAACCTGGGCGAGCTGACCCAGGGCCAGCCGGTGGTGCACCTGGATCACGGGGTCGGTCGCTACCTGGGGCTCGAGACCATAGACGCAGGCGGCCTGCCCACCGAGTTTCTGACCCTGGAATACGCCGGCGGCGACAAGCTGTTCGTGCCGGTCACCAGTTTGCACCTGATCAGCCGCTACACCGGCTCCGACAACCCGCCCAGCCACAAGCTCGGCGGCGAGGCCTGGGTCAAGGCGCGGCGCAAGGCGGCGGAAAAGGTGCGGGACGTGGCGGCCGAGCTGCTGGATGTCTATGCCATGCGGGCAGCCCGTCACGGCTTTGCCTTCAAACACGACCGGGAGGCCTACCGCCAGTTTGCCGCGAGCTTCCCGTTCGAGGAGACCGAGGATCAGCTCAATGCCATCAACGCCGTGCTCGGCGACATGTGTCAGGCCAAGAGCATGGACCGCCTGGTGTGCGGCGACGTGGGCTTTGGCAAGACCGAAGTGGCGATGCGGGCGGCCTTTGTGGCGGTGCACGGCGGCAAGCAGGTGGCCGTGCTGGTGCCCACCACCCTGCTCGCCCAGCAGCACTACGACAACTTCCGCGACCGCTTCGCCAACTGGCCGGTGCGGGTGGAGGTGCTGAGCCGCTTCCGCTCCGCCAAGGAGCAGAGCGCCGTGATGAAGGAGATGGCCGAGGGCAAGGTGGACATCATCATCGGCACCCACAAGCTGCTCGGCGCCGAGCTCACCTTCAAGGATCTGGGCCTGCTCATTGTCGACGAGGAGCACCGCTTCGGGGTGCGCCAGAAGGAGAAGATCAAGGCGCTGCGCGCCGACGTGGATATCCTCACCCTCACCGCGACCCCCATTCCCCGCACCCTCAACATGGCCATGTCCGGCATGCGGGATCTCTCCATCATCGCCACCCCGCCCGCCAAGCGGCTCGCCATCAAGACCTTCGTGCGCCAGCACGAACCTGCGGTGGTGCGCGAGGCGGTACTGCGGGAATTGAAGCGTGGCGGCCAGGTCTACTACCTGCACAACGACGTGGAGAGCATCGAGAAGTGCGCCGCCGATCTTGCCGAGCTGGTGCCGGAGGCGCGCATCGGCATCGCCCACGGGCAGATGCGCGAGCGGGAGCTCGAGCGGGTGATGTCGGACTTCTACCACCAGCGCTTCAACCTGCTGGTCTGCACCACCATCATCGAGACCGGCATCGACGTGCCGAGCGCCAACACCATCATCATGGACCGGGCGGATCACCTTGGCCTGGCCCAGCTGCACCAGCTGCGGGGCCGGGTCGGGCGCTCCCACCACCAGGCCTATGCCTACCTGCTCACCCCCCATCCCAAGCTGATGACCAAGGATGCGGCCAAGCGGCTGGAGGCCATCGCGTCCCTCGAAGATCTCGGTGCCGGCTTTGCGCTCGCCACCCACGATCTGGAGATCCGGGGCGCCGGCGAGCTCTTGGGGGATGATCAGAGCGGCCAGATCGAATCGGTGGGCTTTACCCTCTACATGGAGATGCTGGAGCAAGCGGTGGAGGCGCTCAAACATGGCAAGGAACCGTCGCTGGAGCAGCTCATGAGCCAGCATACCGAGGTGGAGCTGCGCCTGCCCGCCTTGCTCCCGGACGACTACATCCCGGACGTCAACATGCGCCTCTCCATGTACAAGCGCATCGCCAGTGCCGCCGACGAACAGGAGCTGCGGGAGCTCAAAGTGGAGCTCATCGATCGCTTCGGCCTCTTGCCGGAGCCGACCAAGACGCTGATGGAGCTGGCCGCCTTCCGCCAGCGCGCCACGGCGCTGGGCATTCGCCGGGTGGAGATGAGCGAGCGCGGCGGCTATCTGGACTTTACCCAGGAAACCCGCGTCAACCCGGCCTATCTGGTCAAGCTGCTCTCGGAGCAGCCGCGCATCTACAAGATGGACGGGCCGACCCGGCTGCGCTTCCAGGTACCGACCCAGGACAGGGCCATGCGCCTCAAACTGGTGGACGGCCTGCTGGCGGATCTCGCCCGCCATGCCACCCCCTGAGGGGAAGCATGACGTCAGCAGGGCGCGACCTGCCGCCTACAACAACGGGAGCCCCAGGGCTCCCGTTTCGTTGCTGGCAAGGGGCGGCATCTCGCCCCCGGCCCGCCTTCTTGCCTCCCGATGCCTCGGTTCGCCCTCCTGGCAGCACCATTTTGCCGCCGAATCCATCTGTTTATACGATGCATTGAGTCATAACCCATCTGAAAAACAGATGGATGTGGGGATGATCGTGGGCAAAAAACGGGTTCAACGCGCCTCGATAGCCCCGCAGATGGCCCGTGCCGTATTTATCCCGCCCAGGTATCCAGACCAGGTATCCCGGCCAGGGGCCACCAGCCATTGCACCGCGACCGCCGAGGCGCCGCGTCGGTCCGTCAGTCCGTCAGTCCGTCAGTCCGTCAGTCCGTCAGTCCGTCAGTCCGTCAGCATATCAACCTGGCTACATCCGCCTGCACGCCAATAAAAACGGGAGCCTTGACGGCTCCCGTGACGAAGGGACGCTGGCCCGGGCTTAGCCCTGGTTGGCCGGATCCTCGTGGGCGGAGAACTCCCGCATGAAGGCCTCGGCCCGCTCCACCATCCTGGTGGACCCGACGAAGTAGGGAGTGCGCTGGTGCAGAGCGGTAGGTTGGATGTCCATGATGCGGCCAAAGCCATCGGACGCCTTGCCACCGGCCTGCTCCACCAGGAAGGCCATGGGGTTGCACTCATAGAGCAGGCGCAGCTTGCCGTTCGGGGAGTTGGTGCCGGACGGGTAGATGTAGATGCCCCCCTTGAGCAGGTTGCGGTGGAAATCCGACACCAGGGAGCCGATGTAGCGGGAGGTATAGGGCCTGTGAGTCGCCTCGTCACGCTCCTGGCAGTATTTCAGGTACTTTTTCACCCCGTCCGGGAACTTGATGTAGTTGCCCTCGTTGATGGAGTAGATCTTGCCCTCCTCCGGAATGCGGATGTTCTCGTGGGAGAGGCAGAAGCAGCCGATGGAGGGGTCATAGGTGAAGCCGTTGACCCCAAAGCCGGTGGTGTAGACCAGCATGGTGGAGGAGCCGTAGACCACGTAGCCCGCCGCGACCTGACGGTGACCCGGCTGCAGGAAGTCCTCCAGAGTGACCCCGGCGCCCGGTTTGCTGACCCGGCGGTAGATGGAGAAGATGGTCCCGACCGAGACGTTGACGTCGATGTTGGAGGAGCCGTCGAGGGGGTCTATCAGCACCACGTACTTGGAGTGACGAGAGAGCTCGGAATCGAAGGAGACGAAGTCCTCCTCCTCCTCAGAGGCCATGCCGCACACCTCGCCACGGGCCTCCAGCGCCGCCTTGAAGCGCTCGTTGGCATAGACGTCCAGCTTCTGCTGCACCTCGCCCTGCACGTTTTCGGCACCGATGGAGCCGATGATGTCCGCCAGACCCGCCTTGTTGATCTCCCGGTTCACCACCTTGGCGGCCAGGCGGATGGAGCTGAGCAAGGAGGTCAGCTCGCCGGTCGCGGTCGGGTAGTCCGCCTGCTTTTTGACGATGAACTCGCCCATGGTGATCATGTTTCGCATTCTTGTTCCTTTAAGATCGTTTCCGTTGGCCGTTGAAAACGTTTGCAAGTGTCGGCAAAAAAAGTGCCGATCCCCGGCAGCGTTGTTTTGTAACCCAATGTAACGCCTGTTTTTTGTTTTTGCAGCGAATTAAGCCGTTCTTTAAATCGCCAGAAAACCGCGCCACCACGGGCTTTCGCCGTGAAACAAGGGTGCCATCCGGCATCTTTTGGGGGGTTAATTCGTGACAAGAATGCATCCGGGCCGACGCAGCTGCCCGCCCTGCTCCCCCTGGCGCCCGGCAATGTTGCGCCAGAGGCGTCCCTCTTGAGATCTGCCCCCCAATCCCGCACACTGGCTGCGCTTTGGAAGCAAAAAAACATAAGGATATTCAATGAAAAAGTCGCTTATCGCCGGGGCGGTTGCCGCTCTGCTCACCCTCCCCGTCCTCGCCGCCCAGGTGCCTGAAGGCACCCAGCTTCTGCCAGCCGCCCAGCAAGTGTTCGTGCGCAACATCGGCACCGAGCCTGCCTCCATCGATCCCCAGATGGTGGAAGAGAGCGCGGGCAGCGACGTCGTCAACGATCTGTTCGAGGGGCTCTATACCCTGGATGGCAACGGCAAGCTGCAGGCGGCGGGCGCCCTTGGCTACGAGCTCGATGCCACGGGCACCGTCTACACCTTCAAGCTCAGACCCGATGCCAAATGGTCCAACGGCGAGCCGGTGACGGCGGCGGACTACGTCTATGGCTGGCAGCGGGCGGCGGACCCCAAGAACGCCTCCAACTACGCCTGGTTCATCGAGCTGACCGGCGTCGCCAATGCCAGCGACGTGGTGCAGGGCAAGCAGAGCCCGGATGCCCTGGGGATCAAGGCGCTCGATGACTACACCCTGCAGATCACCCTGAAAAACCCGGTCCCCTTCTTCCTCAAGACCCTCTCCCACTACACCACCTTCCCGGCGCCCAAGGCCACCATCGAGAAGTTCGGTCATGAGTGGGTCAAACCGGCCAACATCGTCTCCAACGGCGCCTTCGCCCTCAAGGAGTGGACCCCGAACGAGCGCCTCATCGCCGAGCGCAACCCCCACTACTGGGACAACGAGCACACCGTGCTGAACAAGGTGATCTATCTGGAGATCGTCTCCGATACCGCGGCCTACAACCGCTATCGTGCGAGCGAGCTGCACTACACCACCTATCCCCTGGAGCAGTATCAGCAGATCAAGCGCCAGAGCCCGGAGGAGCTGGTGAGCGCCCCCATGCTCGCCACCTACTACTACGTGTTCAACACCCAGCGCAAACCCTTTGACGACGTCAGGGTGCGCAAGGCACTCTCTCTTGCCATCGACCGGGACACCATCACGGAGAAGATCCTGGGACAGGGGCAGCTCTCCGCCTTCAGCCTGACCCCGCCGAGCGTGGACGGCTTCGAGCTCAAACGCCCCGCCAGCGAGCTGATGAGCAAGGAAGAGCGCATCAAGCAGGCCAAGGCGCTGCTTGGCGAGGCGGGTTACGGCCCTGACAAGCCGCTGACGGTGGACATCCTCTACAACACCAACGAGGGGCACAAGAAGATAGCGCTCGCCATCTCCTCCATGTGGAAGCACAACCTGGGGGTCAAGGCGGAGCTCAACAACATGGAGTGGAAGACCATGGTGTCGGCCCTGAACGAGGGTGACTTCGGGGTGAGCCGCTACTCCTGGAACGGAGACTACAACGATGCCTCCACCTTCCTCGACATCATGACCTCCAGCAGCAGCGCCAACAGCGGCAAGTGGTTCAACAAGGAGTACGACGCCCTCCTGGCCAAGGCCCATGACGCCAAGGACCCCGCCGAGCGCAACCGCCTCTATCAGCAGGCCGAGGTGCTGATCGACGAGGAGGCCCCCATCGCGCCTGTCTACTTCTACGTGAAATCACGGCTGCTCAAACCCAGCGTCAAGGGCTACCCCTACCAGAACCCGCAAGACCTGGTCTATGCCAAGGATCTCTATCTGACGGCGCAGTGACGCTGGGCACCGAACCAAAAAGACCGCCTCGAGGGCGGTCTTTTTTTATCCTACTTTTCCTGACAGCCCGCCACTGCGAGCCGGGCGCGTCTTCGCACCGTCACGGGCCTGACCAGCAACTGCGCCAGCAGCACCCCCATCAGGGTCATGCCGCCACCGATGAGGTGATAGCTGGTGAGCCGCTCCCCGAGCCAGCTGATGGCAAGGGCGGCCGTCATGACCGGCAACAGATTCATGAAGATGGCGGTGCGGCTAGCCCCGAGCAGGGCAATACCCTGCATCCAGAGCCAGGGCGAGAGGGCCGAGGTCGGGATCCCCGCATAGAGGATGAGCCAGAGGGCGCTGCCATCGGGCCAGTGCCCGTCCACCAGCAGATAGAAGGGGGTGAGGAACAGGAGGCTGCACAGCACCTGACCGTAGAGCATGGACCAGTTGTCCAGCCCCAGATCCCAGCGCTTGAGCAGCACGCTGTAGAGCGCATAGGTGGCCGCCGAGAGCAGCATGTAGACGGAACCGATATGGATGCCCTGGGTCAGCAGCCGGGCCGGATCCCCCTGCCCCAACAAAATCGCCAGCCCCAGAATGGAGATGGCGCCTCCCAGCAGCGCCCCCCAGGTGGGCCGCTCGCGCAGCAACCAGATGCTGAGCAGCACCGTCATCAAGGGGGTCAGTCCCATCATCAGGCCAATCTCGGTGGCCCCCAGGGTCTGGGCCGCGTAATAGCCAAAGGTCTGGTTCAAGACCATCCCGAGCAGGGCCAGCACCGCCAGCTTCGAGAAACCGGCCCGCAGCTTGCGGCGCTCGCGCCAGGCCCGGTGAGCCAGAAACGGGGTCAGCACCAGGGCCGCCACCATCCAGCGCGACCAGGCGAGCGCCGCAGGAGACAACACCCCGACCGCCAGCTTGCTGACGATGCCATTGCCAGCCCAGATGGCCATGCAGGAGAAGGGAAACAGGAAGGCAAGGGGCATTGCGATATCCAGAATAAAAAGGCGGGTATTGCGCGCGAGTATAGAGAGGCAATCAGGATAAGCAAGCCTGCCAACGCAGGAAGAAGCGCCATGACGCGAACGGTTGGCGCCGCGCCCAGGCGCCATCAACAATCATGCCCGCACAGGGGCGGGCATGAGGGGGACCAGGGTCAGCCTGAGGCGCCTCAGGCGGCATCCATGTGGAGCCTTGAAATCAGTTCATTGACCTCGAGCACCGTCTGGCGATGGGGAATGTCGGCTTGCAATGGCATCATCAGCAAGCCCGACTGGAAATCGAAGCGCCCCCTGCCGTGGATGTAAATCCGCCCCTTGAAGAAGGTTTTGACATGTTTTGCCACCATCAGTGGCAGGTACTTCTTGAACACTCTCATCGTTTGCAACCTCTTGAAGTTGTATCCGTATGACAGCAGCTTATGCGAAATAATTCCGTTAAATTTATATAAAAAACCGGAAAATTCGACTCTCTCTTCCCCAAAAAACCAAACTGTAACTTATTATTAACTTTTACCGTATTGTATGCGGTCCTTCCAGCCAGAGCAAGACTCCTTTGCCATCTTGCCATTCGATGCAGGCCAGCCCGGACGTCGCGAACATGGGGGCCCCTGCCGCCGGGCAGAGACTCTGGACCAGATACCCCACCAGCGGCAGGTGGCTGACCATCAGGATGTTGTCATGCTCCGCCGCCAGCGCAGTGAGGTAGCTCGCCACGAAAGCCGGATCCCCGTAGGGGGTGATGTCGCCGCTCTCCTCGACCTTGAGGGCCTTGGGCAACACGGGGGCGATGGCCTGCCAGGTCTGTCTGGCTCGCAGGTAGTTGCTGTGGATCACCAGGTTCAGGGAGCCTGCCAATTGGGGAGCCAGCCAGCCCGCCATGTGGATGGACTCTTCGATGCCTTGCTCGGTCAGTGGACGCTGTTCATCAGTCTTTGCGTTCATGCCAGCCTGGCCATGACGCATGATGTAGATTTTCATTACAACCTCGCCCAGGGGGCCTGTTTAAATAGCGGGGGAATCTTACCCCGCCATGCCGGGGGAAACAATTGCGCCACCTCTCAGAAAAGGGTTTGCCTCGCAAGATAGCGGGGTCGATAATCATGTTTAAATTCAAATAAATTCATCGCGAGCCCCTCCCCAATGAGCCCATATGCCAGTCCCAATGACCATCGGCGGTATCACTATCTGGAGCTGGCAAACCGGCTCAGGGTCTTGCTGATCTGTGATCCCGAGACCGACAAATCCGCCGCCTCCCTGGCGGTGAATACCGGCCACTTCGACGATCCTGCGGATCGCCAGGGCATGGCTCATTTCCTCGAGCATATGCTGTTTCTCGGTACCCGCACCTACCCCAAACCCGGTGAATACCAGCAATTCATGAGCCGTCACGGGGGCAGCAACAACGCCTGGACCGGTACCGAGTTCACCAACTTCTTCTTCGACATCGACAACGGCTTCTTCGAGGCGGGGCTCGACCGGTTCTCCCAGTTCTTCATCTGCCCCACCTTTGCACCGGAGTGGGTCGACAAGGAGCGCAACGCGGTGGACTCCGAGTACCGCCTCAAGCTGCAGGACGACGTGCGCCGCAGCTACCAGGTGCACAAGGAGACGGTCAATCCGGACCACCCCTTCTCCAAATTCTCGGTGGGCAACCTCGACACCTTGGCAGATCTCCCCGGCCGGGATCTGCGCTCGGACCTCATTGCGTTCTACGAAACCCACTACAGTGCGGATCGCATGGCGCTGGTCATGCTTTCACCGGCACCCATCGAGACCCAGCTGGCCTGGTGTGATCGCTTCTTTGGTGCCATTCCGGATCGCCGCCTCGGCCCGCCGGTCCTGAACCATCCTCTCTACCGGCTCGATGATCTCGGCATTCGCATCCAGCTGACCCCGGTCAAGGAGACCCGCAAGCTGGCGCTGACCTTCCCGCTGCCGTGCGTGGATGAGTATTACGACAAAAAACCCCTCACCTTCCTGAGCCACCTCATCGGCTATGAGGGGGAAGGCAGCCTGCTCTCCCTGCTCAAGGGGCGGGGCTGGGTCAATCAGCTCGCCGCCGGCGGCGGCATCAGCGGCGCCAACTTCAAGGACTTTGGCGTGAGCTTTGGCCTCACCCCCCTTGGGCTTGAGCATGTGGACGAGATCATCGCCGCCCTGTTTGGCTATCTGAAGCTCATCGAGCGGGGTGGGGTGCAGGCCTGGCGCTATGAGGAGAAGCGCAGCGTGCTAGAATCCGCCTTCCGCTTCCAGGAGCGGGGACGGGCCCTCGACACCGTCTCCGGCCTCGTGCTCAACCTGTTCAGCTACGGGCCGGACGATCTGCTCTACGGCGACTACATGATGCGCGAGTTCGATGAGCCGCTGATCCGGCGCTTCCTCGCCAAGCTGACCCCCCACAATCTGCGGGTGACCATCCAGGCCCCGGAAGCGAGTACGGATCGCCTCGCCCGCTGGTACCAGACACCCTACAGCGTCCAGAGCATCAGCGAGGCCGAGAAGATCCGCTGGCAGCAGAGTGAACCGGATCCCGCCCTGCACCTGCCGGCGCCCAACCCCTTCATCAGCACCCGCCTCGACGCCCGTCTGCCGGCGCTGCCCGCCGACATGCCGTCCTGCCTCATCGACAGGCCCGGTTTCCGGCTCTGGCACCTGCACGAGCATCAGTTCAGCGTGCCCAAGGGCAGCCTTTACATCTCCGTCGACAGCGAACATGCGGTCAAGAGCCCGCGTCACATCGCCATGGCGCGTCTGGCCGTGGAACTGCTCACGGATCACCTCAACGCCCTCACCTACCCGGCGGAGCTCGCAGGCCTTGGCTACCAGATTTATGCCCATCAGGGGGGCTTTACCATCAACCTCAGCGGCTTTGCCGACAAGCAACCGCTGCTGCTCGACATGATCCTCGGCAACCGCACCCTGGGGTATCCGGATCCGGCACGCTTTAGCGAGATCAAGGAGCAGCTTATCCGCAACTGGGAGAACCAGTCCAAGACCCGCCCCATCTCCCAGTTGTTCAACCAGCTCACCAGTTTGCTGCAACCCAACAACCCGCCCTTCGAGCAGCTGTTGCGCCACCTGCGCACCGTCGAACTCGGGGAGATGCCCGGCTTCGTCTCCGAGCTCTTTGCCAGGGTGCATCTGGAGGCCCTGGTACACGGAGACTGGACGGCCGCCGAGGCCCTCGAACTCGCGGCCCTGCTGGAGCGCCACCTCGGTGCCAACAGCCAGCCCAGCGCCGAGACCCGCCGCCCCCTCATCTCCATCCAGGACAGAGGCACCCTCATTCGGGAGCAGGGGTGCGATCACGAGGACTCGGCGCTGCTGGTCTACTACCAGTCGCGCACCACCCGGGCGCGGGATCTCGCCTGCTTCACCCTGGCCAACCACATCATGTCATCCACCTTCTTCCACGAGCTGCGCACACGCCAGCAGCTCGGTTACGTTGTGGGAGCCGGCAACCTGCCCCTCAACCGCCATCCCGGTCTCATCTTCTATATCCAGTCGCCGGTAGCGGGGCCGCAGATCCTGCTGGATGCGGTGGAGGAGTTCATCGATCTCTTCCCGCTGGCCATGCTGGAGTTCACCGAGCAGCAGTGGCAGGAGAGCAAGGCGGGGTTGCAGGCCCAGCTCAGCGAGCGGGATGCCAACCTGCGCAGCCGCGGCCAGCGGCTCTGGGTCAGCATCGGCAACAAGGATCTGGGTTTTGATCAGCGCGAACGGGTACGCGAGGAGGTGGGCAGGCTCAGCCGTGCCGATCTGGTGCGCTTCATCACCCAGCTGAGATCCCGCACCTCGGATCGCCTCATCCTCTGCAGTTATGGCCTGGGCCACGAGCACGACGAGCGGATCACCGGCCAGTTTGTCGACGATCCCAGGGCATTTCGGCTCAACGCCGCCACCTTCGAAGGCTGACCTCCCCTGTTGGCAACGCGCAGGCAATAAAAAGCCGACCCCGTGGGGTCGGCTGGAAAAACCATAATCAATTGCGACCAGAGCCGCCAAAAGTGAACATGAGCGTGAAAATCAGACACTGGGTTGATGTTCGACCGGCGTTCAAACCAGAGCTCATCGGTCGGCACCAGCAGTGATTGAGAAACAGCCTCATCTTAGGCATTTCCCTGATTTTCCACGTTGATCTATGTCAAAGGAGGTAAAACAAGCGCCACTTCCATCCTTGGCATCGGCCTCGCGTCCTCTCAACCCCGGCGGATCAGCCGGTAAGCCACCTCATCGAAATAGGAGAGCTGCCCCGAGAGCACCCTGGGGTGATCCAGCTCCGCCCCCCGGCCCAGCACCTCGACACCAAAGTCGCGCTCAAACAGGGTGCGCACCTCCATCTCCCCCACCGAGAACGGCGGCTGTTGCTGCTGCTCGGGCTGATACTCGAGGGTCACCAGCAACACCTGCCCCCCCGCCTCCACCAGGCGGCTCATCAGGGCGGCATACTGGCGGCGCATGGCGCCCGGCAAGGCGATGAGGGCCGCCCTGTCATAGACCAGGCGATAACGCTGACCAAGCTCCGGAGCGGCGAAGAAGTCCCCCTGATAGATGCGCAGATCGGCGTGCCGGTGGCACTGATAGGGACCCACCTCGCTTCTCTCTGCACTCAGGTTGTTCTCGTCAAAAAACTGGGTAATGGCGAGCTCGGAGAGCTCGAAGCCATCCACTGGATGCCCCTGCTCACGCAGCCAGAGCATGTCCCGGGACTTGCCGCAAAGGGGCACCAGCACAGGGTCGCTCCCTTGCTGGGCTGACCACCAGGATTGCAGCCAGCGGTTGAAATCTGCCTGATGAAAGCCAATCCGGTTCTCTTTCCACTTCTGGTGCCAAAATGCCGCTTCCATCATCTTCCTCTCGTCATCTGCAATGGTGCATCACTATCACAACTTCACCGAAGTGGCGCAAGCCCCATGATCCCGCCCCAGTGCACGAGAAGGCCCACGATGGGCAGGCCTCAGGCCACAACCCCAGGCAGGCTTGTCGCCATCGCTGCCAGCCGGGTCAGGATCTGCGCGAAGGTGGGTCGCCGGGAAGGCACCTCAAAGCCGCACTCTCTGGCCAGTCGATGAAGGGGGTCAAGGTCCGCGTCCCTCCCATTACAGCGCGCCAGCAGCTCGGCCAGCAGGCAGCCAAAGGCCCGCACTTCCAGGCGCTCCAGCCGCCCGGCCAGCACCTCATCGGCGCGGTCGTAACAGGAGGCGGCACCAAAGTCACCGAGCAGCACCCGGCCCGGCGCCTCCTGCGACGAGTGAGGCATCGCGGGCTGCAAGGAGTACAGCAGGTTGTGTGCGTAGAGATCGCCGTGGAGGATGCCCCGCTCGTGCAGGTGTCGGGCGGCCGCAGCCACCCCCTGCACCATGGCCATCACCTGGGCCGGGGTGAAGTTCAGATCCTCCCCATAGACATCCCGGGTACAGGAGTCCAGGCTCGGGGGCCCCGCCAGGGTGGCGAAGGCGGGGTCTATCAGGGGCATCACCAGTGCCGGGATGCCGGAGGGATGATCGCTCACCCTGCCCATCACACCGACCTGGTTTGGATGACGACCGGCGGCCAGGGACGCCCCCATCTCGCTCAGGGGCAAGCCGTCGCTGGTGACGGCCCCCTTGAAGAGCTTGACCGCCACCGCCCCGGGCCCTTCGGCACCCGCCCACTCGGCGCGATAGATGACGCCGGATGCCCCCTCCCCGAGCACATCCCCCAGTGAGAGCGCCTGCCAGGGGATCTCGGTAGTGAACTCCGATGTGCCGTTCAGACACGCCTGCTCATCACAGAAAGGGTTGCCCGCAAAGGCCAGCCAGGACAGGCGCGGCATCGAGGGCAACCAACTCGGCAGCGCTGGCAGGCGGTTGGCGGCGATGCGCAAAAGCTCCAAACGGTGACAACCGGCAAGCGTCTCGGGAAGCTCATGTAGCCGGTTGCCAGAGAGCATCAGCTTTTGCAGGTCAATGCAGCGCCCCAATTCTCCGGGCAGTGTCTCTATCTCGTTGTCGGTCAGGATCAACCAGCGCAATCTGGCGGGCAGGGAGGCGGCCGGGACGGTCGCGATGCGGTTGGCCTTGAAGCCCACCATGGTGAGCGCAGGGCAGCGCCCCAGCACCTCGGGCAGTTCGGTGAAGTTGTTCTCGGAGCAGAAGAGGATGCGCAGCTTCCTGCATTCGGCCAACTCGTCAGGCAACTCGCTCAGCTGGTTGCCGGTGAGATCCAGCACCTCCAGGGTCTCCTTGAGGCTCAGGATCTCGGGAGGGAACACCGCGAGGTTTTCAGCAAGTTTGAGGTGGCGGGCGCCGCAGAGTTCGCCTGCGCGAAGCTGTTCCAGGGTATGCATGGGATCGTCTCTATCAACATTCGGGCTTGCGGTGGCTCACTGCGGGCACTCCCCCCAGACCACAAAGGAGGGGCATTATAGGGAATGACGGCCAAAGATGGCCGATTTTCTTCAACGCCTTCTCTTGCAAAGGCCCCCCATCGCCACACTCCCGCTCTCCGTTGCCATGAACCATTCCGGTCGCGCGCTTGGGTGGTTGATCATTTGGTTGGCGCCATATAGTATGGCGCCATACAAAGTCATTCGAGACTCACCATCATGATCACGCTGGAACAGAAACACCTCGCCCTGCTCGAGGATGCAGAGCGCCGCAGACACGCAGACACCCAAAACATGCGCGTCTGCTTTGAGGTGTTGACCCTCGCCGCTGCCATCGATCAGGCGTGCGCGGCGCGCCTGGCTCCCCACCGCCTCTCCGAAGGCAAGTTCGTGCTGCTGTTTTTGCTGCGCGACCTGCCAGAAGGGTTGGCTCCCCACGAGCTTGCCGACAAGGCGGGGGTCACACGGGCCACCATCACCGGCCTGCTTGACGGGCTGCAACGGGACGGCCTGTTGGCTCGCCACAGCGACAGCCAGGACAGGCGAAAGATCTCGGTGCGCCTGACAGAGCAGGGCCAGGCCCTGGCGCAGCACCTGCTCGATGAGCACAGCCAGTGGATAGGCTCCCTGTTTGCCGGGTTCGATCAGGCAGAGCGAGAGACCCTGAGCGCCCTGCTCAAGCGGGCCTGGCTCAATGTCTTCTCATCCCGGGCAGGCTGCACTGAGGCCGCCACAGAGGAGCACCCATGACACGCAGCCGCATCACGGATATCGCCCCCTCCCGCCTCGCCCAGCTCAACCGGGGAGAGGCTGAGGCAAGCAACCTGACCGAATGTCTGGCGGTGGATTTTGCCGCCCTGATGCAGTGTACCCTGCCTTCGCTCGGGCCCCAGGCGCTGGCGTCGATGCACGCCGCATCCGGGGAGGGCATTACCCGGCGCATGGCCCTGGCCGCCAGGCTGCTCCTGACCGAGAGCGGCACGAGGGATCTTGCGGCGCTCAGCCGTCATCCCTCCGATACCGTGCGGGGCTGGGCCTGTTTCATGGTGGGCGCGAGCGAGGGGCTGTCGCTCAGCGACCGCCTGGCCCTCATTCGCCCCCTCGCCGATGACCCTCACTTTGGGGTACGCGAGTGGGCCTGGCTCGCAATGCGAACGACCATTGCTGCGCAGCTCGAGGTGGCCATTGCCGCCCTGGTGCCCTGGACGGCGGAGCCGTCCGAGCGGCTGCGACGCTTTGCCAGCGAAGCGACCCGGCCCCGCGGCGTCTGGTGTACCCATCTTGCGTCCCTGCGACAAGCGCCGGAGCAGGCCCTGATGCTGCTTGAGCCCCTCAAGGCCGATCCCGCCCCCTATGTGCAGGACTCCGTAGCCAACTGGCTGAACGATGCGAGCAAAGACAGGCCACAGTGGGTCACTGACCTCTGCGCGCGCTGGTCTCGCGAAAGCCCCTGCCCCGCGACAACCCGGATTTGTCAACGCGCCTTGCGCACCTTGCGCAAGGGCCAACTCCCGAAGGAACCCCTATGACCCACTATCTGGCAGAGCTCTACACCCCCACTCCCGCCTGGCTGGCACTGAGCCAGACGGCTCGTCAGCAGTTCTTCGAGGCCATTGGCACAGGCATGGCCAACCTCGCCGCCCTCGGGGTGGAGCCCATCGCCCTGGGCGAGACCGATGCTACCACCCTCCATGGTGCGCCCCACCCCTTCTTCGCCATCTGGCGCGGGCCGGATGCCGCAGCCATCGAGGCCCTCGTCCAGGGAATAGCCGCATCGGGCTGGCACGACTACTTCGAGACGGTCAACGCCACCGGCGCCGGGGTCTCCCTGGGCGAGCACCTTGCACAGTTGGCCGCCCTGCCCTGCGCCGCCACATCCAGCCCCGCCCTGGCCTGATAACCCCTAAAAGAGCGTTATCCCACCAGGCCTTGCGTCAGTGCCGCCGACACCGGTGGCACTGTTTTCCATGCCCTGCCCTTGCAAACCCAGGTCACCACCACCTGGGAAAGCGGCGCCACAGCCCCGCTCCCTTCCCACTCCCTTCATAAAACGCGGATATCTCCTGATGCCGTGATGAGCCATCGCCGATTGCACAAGTGAGCAAGATCCGGGTCGTCGTGACAAAGGTTCGCCGCCATAGTGCTTTCAAACCAACTGTGCTTTCGACCCCCAAGGGGTTGAACCAAAAGAGGTTTGAACCAGGAGGGGGTTGAACCCATCCACTTGTCTGCCAACCCTGCATGAGCGTCGCCACCTGGCGCCATGCACATCTCGCGAGGGAACTGCCATGTCATTACTGTCCAACAAGGTCGCCATCATCACCGGCGCCAGCTCCGGTATCGGTCGCGCCAGCGCCATCCTGTTTGCAAGGGAGGGGGCCAGCGTCGTCCTGGGTGCCCGCCGCCAGCCCGAGCTGGATCTGCTGGTGGAGGAGATCAGGGAATTAGGGGGCCAGGCGGTGAGCCTTGCAGGGGATGTGAAAAGCGAAACCTATGCCCGCGCCCTGGTGGATCTCGCGCTGACCCGTTTCGGCGGACTCGATATCGCCTTCAACAACGCCGGCACCACGGGGACACCGGGCAGCGTGCCGGGGCTTGAACTGGCGCAGTGGCAGGAGACCCTGGATACCAACCTCACCAGCGCCTTTATGGGGGCCAAGTACCAGATCCCCGCCATGCAGGCACGCGGCGGCGGCTCGCTGATCTTTACCTCCACCTTCGTCGGCCATACTCTGGGGCTGCCCGGTATGGCGGCCTATGCCGCGAGCAAAGCAGGCCTCATCGGCCTGACCCAGGTGCTCGCCGCCGAATATGGGGCACAAGGGGTGCGGGTCAACGCCCTGCTGCCGGGGGGCACCGACACCCCCATGGGACGGGCCTTTACCGATACGCCGGAGAGCCTCGCCTTTGTGCAGCGTATGCATGCCCTCAAACGGCTGGCCCAACCGGAAGAGATTGCCCGCTCGGCCCTTTATCTGGCGTCCGATGCATCCAGCTTTACCACCGGCATTGCTCTGCTGGCCGATGGTGGGGTATCTATTTGTCGCACATGACCTTGTCGCACCCAAGATCCTGCAGCTGCAAACCTATCGTGAGAGCGTCCTATGTCTGATTACGCCCGCATCGCCGATGCCATCCGTTTTATCGCAAGCCAGGTGGCGCGCCAGCCCACCCTGGACGAGATAGCGGCGCACGTTCACTTAAGCCCCTTTCACTTCCAGCGGCTGTTCAGCCGCTGGGCCGGGGTGACGCCCAAACGCTATCTACAAGTGCTGACCCTGGAGCGGGCCAAGGCGCTGTTGCAGGAGTCGCGCCCGCTGCTGGAGGTGGCCGATACCCTGGGCCTGAGCAGCGGCTCGCGGCTCTACGATCACTTCGTGCAGCTCGAAGCGGTGACGCCGGGTGAATACAAGCAGCGCGGGGCCGGGCTGGTGATCGATCACGGGGTGCACGACACCCCCTTCGGCCAGGCGTTCGTCGCCCTGACCCCGCGGGGAGTGTGCAACTTCTCGTTTCTCGATGACCAGGCCCCACAGACGCCGCTGAGTGCCCTCGCCCAGCGTTGGCCTGAGGCAGAACTGCGAGAAGCACCCTCACGCACCCAAAGCGTCATCCACACCATGTTCGATGGCAGCAAGGCGCCGGATCGCCCCCTCTCCTTGCACGTGAGCGGCACCAACTTTCAGATCAGCGTTTGGCGGGCGCTGCTGCAGATCCCGCCCGCCAAAGTGGTGAGCTACGCCCAGGTGGCAAGCGCCGTCGGCAACCCCAAAGCTGCCCGCGCCGTGGGGCTGGCGGTGGGGGCCAACCCCGTCGCCTTGATGATCCCCTGCCACAGAGTCATCCAGCAAAACGGCAAACTCGGCGGCTATCACTGGGGTGAAACCCGCAAACAGGCGATACATGCCTGGGAAGCGGCGAGGTATGAATGAGGTAGGGCCGTGATGCTCGGTCTGATGGGAGAAAATAGGGCTAACCTAGCCGTGAGACAATAGACAATCAGATATCGCCAGACACTCGTCCGACGATATCTAAAGGGGGTTCATTAGAAGTATCAGGGGCAAAGCTTGCCCCTTTTGTGGCTTTGGTGACTGGGAATAATGGTCAACTACGCGACAGCCCAATCCCAAAGAACAATAAGCGCAGCGGATTGCATCTTATAATGCTTACTATAGGGCCGCAACAGAGTGACCGCGTCATAGAAGAGCCAATCACTTTAACCGTAAACACCCCAATTTTTATTAGCTAAATAGTGCATTAGGAAAATTTTTCCTAGCTATTGTTAGCTTCTTGCCAGCAAAATGCCCTCTTCTTCCGGCAGCATTAACGTACGCCCGGAAACTTGCACCAGATTGCATTGTAATGAGTATTGCATAGCTAGACTCGTCAGACTTTGCTGAACTCTTTCTGTACTCTATTAGCTGGTGAAATTGCTCTATGCTGAGACAGCAAATCTCTCCATCTTCAACACAAACAAGCGAGAAATATACTTTTCCGTATTGGCCAGAAATATTACATATATTTTCCATATGCTCTTCATTGAATGTAAATACATACTCACCAATACTATTTGGTTCCGATGAATATTTACAGAGCACAGCAGTGTCATGGTTCACAAGAAATGCGTTAGAAATACTTTTTCCGTGAACCTTAAGGGAATTGATCGCCGTAAACTGTTCATGCTCAGCAATCTGCATTACAGCGGCACCTATATTTTGCTGTTCTAGTCTTATTTTCATATTGCATTCCCTTTTAAATATATAGCGCTACAAACACTAGTTAAGAGGTGAGCTTTAGCTCGACCCAGAGATCGGAGTGAGTAATTTGAACAAGGTTTTACTCACTACGGATTATCTTCGGCCCATTATTTTGTTTGAGCTATAAGCTCATGTAAGGTGATATGCGATTTTTGCTAAGCTTACATAATAAGAACTTCCCGATATTTTCTGCACAAGGTGAACAGTATTTCTGTTTACCCTTATGGAATGCAAATGTGTTGCCAGTACAGTAGATTATGATTTTCAAGTCGAAGTATTTTTAATTATGCCTTTGCTATATGCCTGCAATATTATATCTGCTAGCAAGGTTTCATATACAGAAGTGTAATCAATCGCTTGCGTCCGTATCCGTATGAGTGCAGCTTGTTCTAAGATGGAGATTAGTAGCGCCAGTCCAATTTTGTATAACTACCTAGCTCCATATAAAATTTCATATAATGCCTTCTGTAGATCCTGATTTTTTACATGGGCGAAGTCAGTTACTGAAATTTAGTCTGGAGTTTAAATTTCATTAAAAGCGAAGCTTAAAATAGCATCAACAATATCTCACCCGAACATTATTTTAATTTGTATCCGTGAAATTAATTCTGTTTGCTGTATAGCTCTCGACTATTACAAGCCTAGTTTCAGTGTCTTGTGCTTTATTTTATAGAACTAAGAAGTTTTGCCATTATTTCTTTTTGTATGTCAGGGTGGAATTCTTCATACATTGTATTAGAGCGTACATTGTTTTTCTCTTGAGGCCTTGGGATTGTAAATTTCTCTGTATTTATCCAGTTTATTCTACGCCCAGCACTTACGATATTACCAGTATCCTTGATTTCTGTTAAAAGTTTACTGTTTGCAATGAAGCCTATAGCTTTTACATGAATGTCTTTGCTACTTGGGGGACATGACTTGAGATATACAATGTCACCTACTTTTAGTGAAGCTACATATTGAAATAGCTCTGGCGCGCTAAATTCATCCCAGCCTGGACCTGCAATAGAATTTTCTATAAACTTTTGACTCATGTCTTCATCGTAATATGCACCAATTCCAAAGATTGCCATTCGCCCCCCTAGCTTAATTAAATACATAAAAGTTATTAGATGGACGGTAGTACTAATCAGATAGCAGAACTTTCCATACAACGCCGCTATATCTTCATAGCAACCACAAAAACCAATGTTAAATTATAATATTATCAACCAATTTCTAGCAGCCGAGCGTATTGGTCTCAACTCCTCTTTTCCCTCTATAACCTGAGCAGTACGAAACACAGAGAAAATCAGCCATAGAAAGCGCAACCAAACCTCACTAGGGTGAACAAATCTGGACTGTGGCCTACTTGCATCACTACTGCATCCGTACAGAAAAGTCCTGTTAGAACTGGATCCACAATTTCATGTCCTTCCATGTATTACGACTCCCACTGGCATTCGGTCCGCCCATGCCATTGCTAAATTACACCCAAGCTACCGCACAACAGCCTCCAGTTTGCTGCCAGTGACCAAGCTGTGTATCTGGCCTGGTTCATCGGTGACTCCAAAGAGGCCATATCCAGACGACTATCCTAGCGAGCGAGAGAGACAAGAAAAAGAGAAAGGTGGGCGTTTCCCAAGCCAGATCAAGAAATTACTCCATCTTGGGGGGCAGCAGCGGCTCGCGTTACCCTCTTGCATCAAGATGGGGCATCGAAACGGCGGGTATCCGGCTCCATTGCACGTATCGTTCCTGACGAACAGGGTATGCTCCCCCTCCCCTGCCCGGAGAAACCACAGCCTGCGGCCCTATGTAGACGCGATGGATGGCGTTCTGTCGCTCAACCCAGGCACTCACCACGACAACATTGGCAACAGGGCCTCTATCCCCTTCGCCAGGAGCAAAATTTTCTCGCAAACGATTGGAAAAAGAAAAGGCGCCTCAAGGGCGCCTTTTTGACAGTTTCGCGTGATCGCAGGGAGAGGCGTTAACCGCTTATTCCCATTCGATGGTTGCGGGCGGCTTGCCGGAGACGTCGTACACCACGCGGGAGATGCCGTTGATCTCGTTGATGATGCGATTCGACACGTGGCCGAGGAAGTCGTACGGCAGGTGGGCCCAGTGGGCGGTCATGAAGTCGATGGTCTCGACGGCGCGCAGCGCAATGACCCAGTCGTACTTGCGGCCATCGCCCATCACGCCGACGGAGCGCACCGGCAGGAAGACGGCGAACGCCTGGCTGACCTGGTTGTAGAGGTCGGCCTTGCGCAGCTCTTCGATGAAGATGGCGTCAGCCTTGCGCAGCAGGTCGCAGTACTCTTTCTTCACTTCGCCAAGCACGCGCACGCCCAGGCCCGGACCCGGGAAGGGGTGACGGTAGAGCATGTCGTAGGGCAGGCCGAGTTCGAGGCCGACGCGGCGCACTTCGTCCTTGAACAGCTCGCGCAGCGGCTCCACCAGACCCATCTTCATCTCTTCCGGCAGGCCGCCGACGTTGTGGTGAGACTTGATGACGTGGGCCTTGCCGGTCTTGCTGGCAGCGGATTCGATGACATCCGGGTAGATGGTGCCCTGGGCCAGCCACTTGGCGTTCTTGAGCTTCTTGGACTCGTCGTCGAACACGTCCACGAAGACGCGGCCGATGGTCTTGCGCTTGGCTTCCGGCTCGTCGATCCCCGCGAGGGCGGAGAGGAAGCGCTCTTCGGCATCGACCTTGATGATGTTCAGGCCGAAGTGATCGCCGAACATGTCCATCACCTGCTGGCCTTCATTCAGACGCAGCAGGCCGTTGTCGACGAAGACGCAGGTGAGGCGATCGCCGATGGCGCGGTGCACCAGCATGGCGACCACGGAGGAGTCCACGCCGCCGGAGAGGCCCAGGATCACTTCGTCGTCACCCACCTGCTCGCGGATGCGGGCAACGGCGTCGTCGATGATGGTGGCCGGGGTCCAGAGGCACTCGCAGCCGCAGATGTCCTTGACGAAGTGCTCCAGCATGCGGGCACCCTGACGGGTGTGGGTTACTTCCGGGTGGAACTGCACGCCGTAGAAGCGCTTGGCTTCGTCGGCCATGGCGGCATGGGGGCAGGTCGCGGTCTGGGCGATGGTGGTGAAGCCGGCCGGGATCTCGGTGACCTTGTCGCCGTGGCTCATCCAGACATCCAGCAGGGCATTGCCGTTGTCGGCAATGGCGTCTTCGATGTTGCGCAAGAGAGCGCTGGTCTTGCCGGACTGGCCCAGCACTTCGACCTGGGCATAGCCGAATTCACGCAGGTTGGAGGACTGCACCTTGCCGCCGAGCTGCTCGGACATGGTCTGCATGCCGTAGCAGATACCGAACACCGGCACACCGGCGTTGAACACGTACTCGGGGGCGCGCGGGCTGCCCGCCTCGGTCACGGATTCCGGGCCGCCGGAGAGGATGATGCCGCTCGGGTTGAACTCGCGGATCTGCTCTTCGGTTACGTCCCAGGCCCACAGCTCGCAGTAGACGCCGATTTCACGGACGCGACGGGCGATGAGCTGGGTGTACTGGGAACCGAAATCCAGGATAAGGATACGGTGGGCGTGAATGTCTTTAGTCATTTTATTCCTGCATCAGGCTGATGTTGTCACAAAAAGCACGGGATAAAAAAAGGGTGGAAAAACGGGGCGCAGAGCCCCGTTTCATCAGCCCATCCGGTAGTTGGGGGCTTCTTTGGTAATGGTCACGTCGTGAACGTGGGACTCTTTCATCCCGGCGCCCGAGATGCGCACGAACTCGGCCTTGGTGCGCATGTCGTCGATGGTCGCGCTGCCGGTCAGACCCATGGAGGAGCGCAGGCCGCCCATCTGCTGGTGGATGATCTCTTTGAGGCGGCCCTTGTACGGCACGCGCCCTTCGATCCCTTCCGGCACCAGCTTGTCGGCGGCGTTGTCGGTCTGGAAGTAACGGTCGCTGGAGCCCTTGGACATGGCACCCAGAGAGCCCATGCCGCGGTAGGACTTGAAGGAGCGGCCCTGATAGAGCTCGATCTCGCCCGGCGCCTCTTCGGTACCGGCAAACATGGAGCCCACCATGACGCAGCTTGCGCCCGCGGCGATGGCCTTGGCCACGTCGCCGGAGAAGCGGATGCCGCCATCGGCAATCACCGGCACGCCGGTGCCTTCCAGGGCGTCGACGGCGTCGGAGATGGCGGTGATCTGGGGCACGCCCACGCCGGTCACGATACGGGTAGTACAGATGGAGCCCGGGCCGATACCGACCTTGACGGCGTTGACACCCGCTTCCACCAGCGCCTTGGCGCCAGCGGCGGTGGCGACGTTGCCGCCGATGATTTGCAGGTCAGGATAGGCTTCACGGGTCGCCTTGATGCGATCCAGCACGCCCTGGGAGTGGCCGTGGGAGGAGTCAATCAGCAGCACGTCCACACCGGCTTCCACCAGGGCGGCGACGCGCTCTTCGTTGCCGGCACCGGCACCGACGGCGGCACCGACCCGCAGACGGCCACGCTCGTCTTTACAGGCGTTGGGCTTGCGCTCGGCTTTCTGGAAGTCCTTCACAGTGATCATGCCCTTGAGCTTGAAGTCGCCGTTGACCACCAGCACCTTCTCGATGCGGTGTTTTTGCATCAGGGCCACCACCTCTTCACGAGGGGCCCCTTCACGCACGGTCACCAGACGATCTTTCTGGGTCATGATCTGTTCGACGGTCTGGGAGAGATCGATGACGAAGCGCACGTCACGGCCGGTGATGATGCCCACCAGCTGGTTGCCGTCAGTCACCACGGGGTAACCGGCGAAACCGTTCTTGTGGCTCAGCTCCTTGATCTGGGCGATGGTCATGTCAGGGCGCACGGTAACGGGGTCGCTGACCACGCCGCTCTCGTACTTCTTGACCTTGCGCACTTCGGCAGCCTGCTGCTCGATGGACATGTTCTTGTGAATGAAGCCGATGCCGCCTTCCTGGGCCAGTGCGATAGCCAGACGGGCTTCGGTCACTGTGTCCATGGCAGCGGAGATCATCGGAATATTCAGCGTGATCGCAGACGTGAGCTTGGTACGCAGGTCGGCGGTATTGGGGAGAACAGTGGAGTGGGCTGGAACCAACAGTACATCGTCGAAGGTCAGCGCTTCTTTGGCAATCCTGAGCATGGCAATATCTCACCGTTGAGGAGTGGGGGTGTAAAATATTGCCGACAAATTTTACTCATGCATTGGGCAGTGGTAAAGAAGTTTTTTGAATTTTTTATGGCGTAGCCCGATTTAACGCCACCAACAGGGCAAAAAACCAATAAATTCAGCCGTAACCATGCCGTTTTTCCCGACAAGATGATCTTTTTTGCCGTTGAGCCACTTTCTGCCGCCAGTCTCCCGGAACGGCCTTTTTCCCCTCGCAACGGTCAGCCAGACCGGCGGTCAGTTCCCCTGATAGCGGCCCGGCTTGTGCCAGTTCATCAGCATGGCGTTCATGGCCAGCGCACTCAGGGTTGACCAGAGCAGCAGGGGAAGCGGCAGGGTGAGCAGAGAGAGCGCAAACACCAGCACATCCAGCACCATCTGACTCTTTCCTGCATTGATGCCGGTGCGCCGTTGCAGCCAGAGCGTCACCACGCCGGTGCCCCCCACGGAGGCATTGTGGCGCGCCAGAGACAAGACCCCCATGCCGAGGAAGGTTCCCCCCACCAGGGCGGCAAACAGGGGATGGACATAGCTCACCGTCAGCAGCAGCGGCACCGCCTGGGTGGCCGCCGAGAGGGCGACGTTGACGATCAGCGTCTTGAGGGTGAAGGCGCGCCCCATGGTGACGTAGCAGAACACCATGAAGGGCAGGTTCACCAGGAAGAAGAGCACGCCGATGGGCAGGGTGCTGACATGGGCGATCAGCAGGGCGATGCCCGCGATGCCACCGGTGATCATGCCGGAACACTTGAGCAGATTGAGCCCCACGGCGATAAACATGACCCCGAGCACCATGCCGTAGACATCGTCCTTGAGGGTATGGGCCAGCCCCCTGCCCGCGGCCGCTGGCTGCATGGTCATTTCACCTTCCATATGACTCCTTAGATCCGATTTGATGGTGGCATCCGTTGCCCGACAACCAGGCCGCATTGGGGCTGATGGCGGCGGCCCGTTCACCTTGCCGTCCCCCCCAATCTTGCGTCCCCCGCCCCCTTATGTCGCCATCGTGGGGATGACAAGGCACAGCAAAAAGAGCGCCAATCAAAACAAGAGTCCGCGATACCATAAATAATCGGATTTAAATTCTGATAAATACGCAATGTGTAGATTGAATGCACCACTTCAGTGATCGGTCATCACGGTGGCGCAGCATGTTCACCCGAGTCACCGAGAAAGGCCTCGTGGTATCCCCTTCACAGCCCGGTTTTTCGGCAGATCATGTCGATAGGATGCCGCTTTTCAGCATGGATGATGCCTGTCATGGGGGAAGCCCGAGGGCCATACGGCGTGTTTCTTCGGGGCGGGCTCCAGGGGCGGATGTGGATGGAGCGCACCAATAAAGTGCAATTGCACCAATATAGATCAACCGAGTGGCACAGTTTGCCTTGCACCGCGGCGCAAAGGCGACATGGGCACCGCTTTGCTCACTGCCATGAGCACTGCAATATGCAGAGCATGGAGTGACTCGGGCGGCGGATGCACCACTTCCCTTCCCTCTAGCCCCCTTCCCATGAGCGTGCTGGTCGCGAGGCCACAGGTCTGCCCATCCACCAGCCCCTCCGCAGCCAGAGTCCCATCAGGATGGGGCATCCATTCAGGCATAGGCAGAAGGCAGAAGGCAGAATAAAAAAGTCGGCCCGAAGGCCGACTCGCTGCACCCTGTGACAGGGCTTCCTTACTTGAGGTATTTGCCGTCAGCGCCCACCTTGCCCGGGCCGTTCAGTACCCAGACCCGCGCCGAATAGGCGGGCACTGCAAAGCTCAGGCTGCCGTTGCTGACGCTCTGGCTCGCACCGGTTACCGCGTCCGTGTAGGTGCCGTTCTTCAGGCCACTCAGGTTTATCTGCTGGGCCGAGTTGGCCGCAAGGCCCACGGCAGCGTAGCTCCCTTGGGCGCTCAGATCACGCACGAAGCTGATGCCGCTCCCCCACTCGTTCACCTGGCTCATGGGCGCTTTTTGCAGGGCGGGCACCGCCTTGCGGATCTGGTTCAGGCGCTTGATGTGCTGATAGAGCGGGTGGCTCGGGGTGGCGGGGTTGTCCAGCACCTCCCCGTAGTAGGCACGACCGGTCTGATCCACCGTCATGGTGGCCCCGTCGATGTCCTGGGGCTTGCCCGCCTGGAACATCACCTCCTCCCCGTAGTAGAGGGTCGGGATCCCCCGCGCCGTCCAGAGCAGGTTGTAGGTCATGGCCGCATTCCCCTCTTCCCCGCCGTAGCGGTACTTGAAGTCGTTGTCCGGCCCCACGTCATGGTTCTGGAAGAAGGTGATGAGCTTGGTGGCATCCCCATAGACCCAGTCCATGGCGAAGATTCCCCCTACCCCGCCAAAGTTCCCCCGGGTGACGTTGTCACGGAAGGTGGAGAACAGCGAGAAGTCCAGCACCGAGAGACCCGAATCGCCCCCTGCACGGGGATCGGCCGGGTTCGGCGTGGTGCGGGTGTACCACCAGGGGCGGATCACCGCCGAGGCATTGTCGTTGGCCAGCTCAGAGCCCCAGCCGGTGCCCTTGACCAGGTTTTCGCCAAAGACGAACAGCCCCGGCTTGTGGGCCTGCCAGTCATGGACATAGGTCAGCAGTTCGTCCCGCTCGATGTGTTTCAAGGTATCGATGCGAATCGCATCCACCCCCATGTCGAGGTACTGACGAATGGCGCCGTTGAGGTAGTCCTTGACGTTCTGGTTACCGGTGGCCAAGTCGATGCAGTCCCCCGCCATGTGCTTGCGCTGCAGGGCGAGCGGGCTCTCCCAGTCACCACCGGACATGAAACCGTCCAGGTGATACCAGGCGGGATCCAGGGTCTGGGCGTCGATGCCGAAGAAGCGGTTGGGGTTGTAGCCTGCGCTCGGCACGGTGGCGCCGGTCTTGGGATCTACCAGGGGCTGGGTGCCCGCCGGATCGGACTGGCAGCGGGCCTTGTACCAGTCGGGAGCCGCCGGGTTGTCGTCGTCACAGCGGTTCGCGCTGGCGTAATCCCCTAGGTTGCCCTGATAGGGGCCATTGTTGATGAGCCCCTGGCTCGACCCCGCCGGCACGTAGTACTTGACGGGCAGGCGATCGATCCAGGTCTTGCCGCGCAGGCCGTACTGGCTTGAGTGGTTGAGCACCACGTCCTGGATCACCTTGAGCCCCTTGGCGTGAGCCGCCTGGATGAACTCCCGGTAACCCGCCCCCGGCGACTCCAGACGGGGATCGACCCGGTAGAAGTCGTAGGCATGGTAGCCGTGGTAGTCGAGGCCGGAGCGGTTCTCCACCGGCGGCGTCACCCAGATGGCGGTGAAGCCGAGATCCTTGATGTAGTCGAGCTTGGCGATCAAACCCTTGAAGTCGCCACGCCACTGGGGATCCCCCGCCTTGTAGCGATCCCGGTTGTAGTAGTTGTTGCTGGCATCGCCATCATAGAAGCGGGCAGTCAGCAGGAAGTAGATGCTCTCGGCACGAAAATCGCCGCTCGCCACCCCCTGCTCGCCGATGCGGTACTCGAAGCGCTGCTCGCGCTGATTACCGCTGGCGTCGATGGCAAGGGTGCGGATCACCAGATCGGTGCCACTCCCCTTGTCACTCGCCACCAGGGGCTGACCTGCATAGCGGGCCGATGCCGTGGTGGGCTGGCTGCCGTCCGTCGTGAAATGCACGGCGGGGGCGCTGTCCTGATCGTCGCTCACTCCCAAGGTGATGGACTGACTGTCCACATAACTCCCCGGGGACGGGGTGGCCGTCACCGTGGGGGCCTGCAGATCGGCCCCGGCCAGCGTCTCCACCTCGATGGCCTTGCGCAAGCTGTCAAAGCAGATGCGATAACTGGTGTTGGCGCTGACCAGGTAATCCTGGGCCGGATACGCCTCGGTCCAGTCCCCCTTGTGGTCAATCTTGAAGCGGGGGTTGTTGCTGCCAAAGGCCTGCTCGGTGCAGAAGGTGGTGCCATCCTCGCTGGTCATGGGGGTGAGCCCCCAGTTGTTGGCCGTGCCCCGGAAGTACCAGCTGTCGCTGCTCTGTCCTGCCCCGACCACCACGCTCACGCTGCTGCTGCCCTTGGCGCCCTGATCGTCGGTGACCGTGAGGCCATAGGTGAAGGTGCCGGTCTGGGTGGTGTTGACAACGATGCTCTCCGTGGTCTCGCCGCTGCTCCACAGATAGCTCGCGATCTGGCCGTCGGGATCCGTGGAGTCGCTGCCGCTCAAGGTGAGCGACGCCCCCTGGGTCACGTTCACCGTCCCCCCCGGGGTGATGACCGCGAGCGGCGGCTGGTTGTCATCCCCAAGAGGGGTGATGCTGTAGGCCAGGGTCTGGTCGTTGACCTGGATGCGCACCGTGCCCACGGCGCTCCAGAAGATGTCGCCGCCACTTTTCTCCAGCACGCCGTCGCCGTTGCTGTCGCCAAAGTTGACGGCCCAGTCGCCAGCCTGATCAAACTTGAGGCGCTGGCTCGCCTTGCCATCCAGGTAGGCGTCCACCTGCCACAGATGATCCCCTACCAGGGTCATGGGGAGGCTGGCCCAGCCGTTGAAGGTGCCGCGCACGTTGAGCTGCGGCAAGGTGCTGGCAAACCCCGAGGCCTCGCAACTGGCCACCGCCGTCGCGCTCACCGCCTGGGTGCTCGCGTTGATGCGGATCTGGTACGCCGTGTTGGCATTGACCCCGTAGTCGGCCGCCGGGTAGCTCTGCTGCCAGTTGCCGTACCTGTCTATCTTGAAGCGCGGGCCGCCGCTGGCATCCCCGCTCACGAAGCGCTGGCAGGTATCAAAATTGACGCCGTCCGTCGACGTCATGGCGGTCGCCGCCCATCCATTCGCGGTGCCCCGGAAGAACCACTCCGCCGCCGTGCTCGGCGCCGTGATCAGGGTTCCCAACAATCCGGCCGCGAGTATCCATCTAGCCATTGATAGTCCTTTATTTTCATTGTTTGTGTGTGATGCCGGTGTGTCCCGGCATTCCCCCATCCGCAACGTCCCGCCTTCAGATGAGCCCGACCAGTCTAGAGTCCCCCATGGCCAATTCATGGCCAACACGCGCAAAATGTGACCACTGTCGACCTCATCATGGGCTGTATGTGATTGATAGCGCTTTCATTTCCTGGCGCAGAAGTGAGGGGCGCCCTCATCGGGGAGAGCAAGATGGCCGCCCTCCGCGACCACCTCGGGCACAGGGTCAGCCCCTGCCTCCTGCACGGCGCCGTTGCCATCGGGGACACTTGCCCCCATGATGCAATCCCCCTTGCCATCTCGGGCAACAGGGCGGTTCATTCAGGGAGAAACGATGAGACCATCGGATTACGGGAGATTGCTCGCGCTGGCAGCCATCTGGGGTGCCAGCTTCTTGTTCATGCGCATCGCGGCGCCGGCGTTCGGCTCGGTCAACACCACCTTCCTGCGGGTCTTCTTCGCCCTCGTCGGGCTCGCCGCCATGCTCCTGCTGCTGCGCACCCCCATGCAGTTTCAGGGCAAGCTCAAATCCATCATGGTGCTTGGCATCATCAACTCCGGCGTCCCCTTCCTGATGTATGCCGTGGCGGCCCTCTGGCTGCCCGCAGGGTATTCCGCCATCCTCAACGCCACCACGCCCCTGATGGGCGCCCTCATCGGCTTCTCCTTCTTTCACGAGACGCTGACCTTGCGAAAGTGGGCCGGGGTCATGCTGGGGCTGGTGGGCATCGGGCTCATCACCACCACCGGGGAGGTCGACCTGAGCGGCCAACTGGCCATCGGGGTGCTGGCCTGCCTCATCGCCACCGCCTGCTATGGCTGCGCCGGCTTCCTGACGAGGCGCTGGGTCACCGAGCGGGGAGGCCTGGACGCCAAACTGGTGGCCTTTGGCAGCCAGATAGGGGCCGTCCTCTTCCTGCTTCCCTTCTTCGGCTACACCCTGGCGACCGGCCCCGCCGTCGACTGGGCCCAGCCTGGGGTCTGGGCCAGCGTGCTGGCGGTCGGCTTCCTCTGCACCGCCTTCGCCTATCTGCTCTATTTCAGGCTGATCGCCGACATCGGCCCCCTGCGAAGTCTCACTGTCACCTTCCTCATTCCGCCCTTCGGCATCCTGTGGGGCTATCTGGTGCTGGGGGAAACCCTCACCGGCGGCTTCGTGTTCGGCGGCGCCGTGGTCTGCCTCGCGGTCTGGCTGGTGACCAGCCCCGCCAAAGCCGTCAAGCCGGCCAAGGCACAAGCCTAGGCTCCGCGTCATCTGCCGGACCCATGGCTCGGCAGATGGGCGCAACTGGGGTAAGATGACCCCCATCGTTTCTCCCGCCCCGGCGGACACCACAGCAGGGCCAGCCTTGAATCACCTCGAACCCGCCAGTCAGAGCAGACAACAGCAGATCTTCACCGTCACCCGTCTCAACAGCGCCGTGCGCATGATCCTGGAGCAGGATCTGGGGCTGGTGTGGCTCACCGGCGAGCTCTCGAACCTCGCGATGCCAAGTTCCGGCCACTGGTATTTCTCCCTCAAGGACATGTCGGCCCAGGTGCGCTGCGCCATGTTCAAGGGCAACAACCGCCGGGTGCCGTTCCGTCCCCAGGATGGCATGCAGGTGCTGGTGCAGGCGCGAGTCTCCCTCTATGAACCCCGGGGCGACTACCAGCTCATCATCGAGTCCATGCAGCCCGCCGGGGATGGCATGCTGGCCCTGCGCTTCGAGGAGCTCAAGCGCCGCCTCGGGGCCGAAGGGCTCTTTGACGAAGGGCGCAAGCGCCCCTTGCCCCGGGAACCCCGCGCCGTCGGGCTGGTCACCTCCGCCACCGGCGCCGCCCTGCACGACATGCTGACGGTGCTTGAACGCCGCGCCCCGGACTTGCCCGTTTTCATCTACCCGACCCAGGTGCAGGGGAGCGCCGCCACCGCCCAGATCGTCTCGGCCATCATGCTTGCCAACCGCCGCGCCGAGGTGGATGTGCTCATCGTCGGACGCGGCGGCGGCTCCCTTGAAGATCTCTGGTGCTTCAACGAAGAGGCGGTGGCACGGGCCATCGCAGGCTCCGCCATCCCCGTGGTGAGTGCCGTAGGACACGAGGTGGACGTCACCATCAGCGACTTTGCCGCCGACCTTCGTGCCCCCACCCCCTCTGCCGCCGCCGAGTTGGTGGCGCCGGACAGGCGCACCCGCGCCCAGCGCCTCGTGCACCTGCGCCAGCGGCTCACCCAGGCCATGAGTCGCCACCAGGTCGCCGCCCGCCATGGCTTCGTCCTGCTGCAGAAGCGGCTCGATCATCAGGATCCCAAGCGACGGCTGGAGCAGCAGTCCCAGCGCCTCGACGAGCTCGACCGCCGCTTGCAGCAGCACCTGCGTGATCGCCTGCACCAGGGGGAGCGGCGCCTCGCGGGCCTCGTCATGCGCCTGCAGGCCAGAAGCCCCGAAAAGCGGCTGGCCATCGGCAAACGTCGTCACCAGCTTGCCGAGGAGCGCCTCCATGCCCTCATCGCAAAACGCCAGGATCTCGCCCGCCACCGCCTCGCCATGCTGGGAGCCCGCCTCGACGGCATCAGCCCGCTGGCCACCCTGGGGCGCGGTTACGCCATCGTGCGCACCCCCTCCGGGGAGGTGATCCGCCGCGCATCCCAGGTCAATGCAGGCCAGACCCTGATCACCACCCTCGCAGAGGGATTGCTGCGGGTACGGGTGGACGAGGTCGACAACCGCTGACAAAAAGCGGGGGCCCGCACCAGTCCCCCGCCTCCTTTCTGTGCTCCGATAGCCCGTTATACCAGGGCATGATCGGCCATCTTGCCCGGGTGGCCGGATGGTTTCGCGCCCTCCTTGCTCCCCCCCGGTGGATTGCACCTCAGATACTCGAACAACCCGGCCTGCAAATTCACGTTCCAGAAACGCCCCGCCAGGGTGAGGGCGAGACGCTCGGCCGAAAGCCGTGCCAGCCCGTGTCGCAGCCAGGCCTCAAAGAGCGGCATCAGGTGGGAGACCAGCCCCTGTGGCAATTGCGACAACGCCAGCCATCCGGTATCGAGCCCCCCTCGCAGCAGCCCGTCGAGACGGGCATCGGGATTGGGCCTCATCACCATGCCGGGAGCACGCACGCCCTTCGCCTGCGCCTCATGCCAGGGCGCCAGATCCCGGCCATACATGAGGCCGTGGCCGTGAATGTTGCCCCCCGCCCCTGCGCCGAAGGGCAGGATCTCGGCGCCCCACTTGGCCATCTGGTTGTAGCGGCTCTGCTCGGCATCGATGCGCCGCCAGTGGCTGCAGGAGAGCCGCTCCCAGCCCCCCGCCTCCAGCGTCCGTGCCCCGTCGGCATACATGACTGCCCGCTGCTGGCCATCGGCGGCCCAGCCCAGGGAGCCTTTCTCGTCGGCGCGCGCCAGGTTGGTGCCCGCCATGGAGATGAGTTGATAGAGATCCACCCCGTGCACCCCGCTCGCCATCACATCCGCGATATCCTGGCGCCACACGGCCTCATCCTGCCCCGGCAGACCGAAGATGAGATCCGCCACGATCACCGCCTCGTTGTGGCGGGTCAGCGCCGCCAGCCGGGACAGCAAGGTCTCCCTGTCATCGAAGCGGGCCGCCTGCTGGCGCACGCGGGTATCAAAACTCTGCACGCCGAACGAGAAGCGGTTGAAACCGCCCGCCAGGGCCGTCTGCCACTTCTCGTCATCAAAGCCGTTGAGCCGCCCCTCCAGGGTCAGCTCCGCATCCACGGTCAGGGGAAAACGGCGGATGGCGCTGGCCAGGCGGGCGAGATCGCCCGCCGCCATGTCGGTTGGCGTGCCGCCCCCCACATAGACCGCCGAGAAAGGCCGGCTCTGGACGAGCGGCGTCTCGGCTGCCTGGTGCAGCGACCCGCAGAGTGCCTCCATGTAGCGGCTCATGCGCGCCGGATTGGCGCCGTTTTCGAAGAAGTTGCAAAAACTGCAGCGCTTGCGGCAAAACGGGATATGGATATAGAGCGCTCGGGCCTTGGCCTCGCTCTCCTGCTGCCACCAGGCTTGCCAGCCGGCATCGTCCAGCATCAGGGGGGCGGCCCCTCCCCGGCTGGCATGGGCCGACGTCTTGGCGGTGAAGGCGAATTTGAGGGGATCCGGGGTGCAAAGCCCCGTCATGGTCGAAGAAAGCTGGAGAGTCGTCACTGGGGTTACCCTGCGTAAATAACACAAATGATAACGAATATCAGTTGCAGGTATTTGTGCTGGATCAAGCCGGGAAGGATTGAGCCGTCACTCTGTCCCCATCAGGGCAGCGCGCGTCAGGCAAGAAAAGCGTGAAACAACAAGGGAAGAGAGCCACTCTCCCACTGGAGAGTGGTGGCACACACAGGATCAGGCGGTTGATTCAAGGCTCCTGACGGGAGCGCCGCGCCGATACCAGCTGACGGGGGTCAGCCATTGCCGATGATGATGGCAACCCGGCGATTTTCCGCTCGCCCGGCAGCGGTCGCGTTGTCGGCGATGGGCGCCTCTTCTCCGCGGCCGCGGATATCCAGGTTCCCCTGGGGCATACCCACCGACACCAGGACATCGGCCACCGACCGTGCCCGCTTGAGGGAGAGTTGCTGGTTGTAGGCCTCATCACCGTTGGAGTCGGTATGACCGTCCACCCGGGCCCGGTTCAGTCCTACCTCAATCAGGGCCTTGCCGAGTTTCTCCACCACCTGGCGGGTCTCGGGGTTGAGGGCCCCCACATTGTTGGCGAACAGCACCTTGTTGGAGATATCCAGGGTCCATCCCTCGTCGGTCAGGTGAAATCCCTGCTCCTTCAAGGCGGCGATCTGCTCCGCCGTGAGCCCCTGGGGAGGGCTCTGGCACGCCGCCAGCACACTCAGCAACAGTGCCACCAGGCCCGCTTTGATCGGGTTCAACATGCGCATTCTTATCATCCTTTCACTATTTCCGGTTCAACTTCACGTGCTCGTTTTTCGTGTTTCTCTCTCCTCCCTGCGTTGTCGTTTGGCTTGATACATGGCGTCGTCTGCCCATTGCAGCAGGGCATCCGCCGTCTTCCCCTGCTCAGGATAGCGGGCAGAGCCGATGCTGATCCCCACCCCGAGATGGCGACCGTCACTCAATACCACGGGGGTGTTCATGGCCTGCTGCACTCGCCCTATCACCTCGCGTACCTCGTCCTCCCCCTGGATCGGGGTCAGGAGGATGACGAACTCATCTCCCCCCAGCCGGCAGACCAGATCCAGGGGCCTGAGCTGATGCTGCACCCGCCGCGCCACTGCGATCAGCACTTCGTCGCCGATGCCGTGGCCCAGGTTGTCATTGATCTGCTTGAAACGATCGCAATCCAGATAGAGCAGGGCAAAACCTTCATGCCCCTTGTTGCCTGCCAGGATGGCCTGCTCCATGCGAGCCTCGAACAGAGCGCGGTTGGGCAGACCAGTCAGGGGATCATGGGTTGCCTGATGCAGCAGGCTGGCGTTCTCCCGCTTCTGGTGGGCCTGCCAGGCTTCCAGCTCATCGAGCAGCGAATTGAAATCCTCACCCAGCTCGTGCAGCTCGGCGATATTGGCCGCCGGCACCCGCTCCTTGAGGGCCCGCTGGCGGCTGACGTTGTAAGCCACCTCGGTCAGGGCCTTGAGGGGTGCCGTGATGGAGCGCTGCATCCGGCGCGCCACATGGAGTGCCCCGAGAATACTGATGAGCAGGCACACCAGGGTAGCCAGCAAGGTCTGCAACAGGAATCGCAGCAGGTACTGGCCGTGACCGACCAGATGCACCCTGGCTATCTCCTTGTGCTCGCGCACCATGGGGAGCGCCACGGGCCCCGGCAGGATCAGGCGGGCCAGGTGCTGCTCCAGGGTGGTCCAGGGGGTAGTGATGTCCCGGCGCCAGCTCGCCAGCACCTGGCCGTCCGGCAGTACTATGCTGGCGCTGGCTATGTCTTCCCGGGAGGTGATGGTCTCCAGGGCATCCAGTGCCGCCTCCTTGTCATGGAAGACCACGGCCGCCTCAGTGGTGTAGCTGATGGCCCGCGCCACCAGCTTGAGGTTGTGATCCGCATAAAGGCGCAGCGCCAGCAGCGCCGTGACGGTCAGAAACAGCCCGGCCATGCAGACGGCAGTCAGGGAGATCATCATGTGGGTGCGCCCCAGACTCTGTCGCAGGGTAAGCCGGGGAGTGGCGTGATGGACCGTCATCGCTCCTCCTCATCGGCTCGCGCGAGCTTGAGCACGGCCGGGTGCACTCGCACGCCGCTGCGGGCCAGCGCATCCAGATTGACCCGAAAACGCACCCTCTCCTCCCCGGCCTGCAGACAGAAGACCGCATCGGCGATGCATTCGCGGCTCTGCTCACTGATGCTGAGGATGGCGTGACCGCGCAGGCGCTCGAACAGGGAGAGGCGCTGTGCCGGTGCCAGCACCCCCAGATAGATGACATCGCAGCGCTGGATCAGCGCCTCATCGTCCATGTCGTAGCGATGGACCTCCACCGGTCGGCCATTGGCCTGCCGTTCGATGGTCAGAAGGGATGACGCATATTCCGTGGGCGCCGTGATGCAGAGCCGAAGTCTGGCGGGCTCGCTGGGCCAGCGGGTGTAACTGAGGATATCGAGCACGGTCTGGCGCACCATGTCGCTGCGCGCCTCGGCGGAGGTCGCCGCCATGGCCTGGTTTGCCAGCATCAGCATGCAGCACAGTGGCGCCAGCCACATCAGTAACCGGAGGTAACAAAACATCTGCATGGTGCCCGCGAGAGTGTCCAGGTCGGCGCCGGGGTAACCCGACGCCCATGATGAGAGTGCCTGCATGGCACCGCACCGAGCTTACCAGCCGGGTGGCCAGCCCCCAGAGGCAAGTGGCACGGTTGCGTCACCGGATGTCGCAGCCATGCTTGCAAGGCGCTCAATGCCCCAGGCAGACACCGTCCATCGACACTACTTCTTGCCAATCCCATATTCGCGCAGCTTGTTGGCGATGGCGGTATGGGAGACACCGAGCCGCTTGGCCAGTTGGCGGGTAGAGGGGAACGCCGGGTAGAGCCGCTCCAGCAGGCGGCTCTCGAAACGCTTCACCGCCTCGTCAAGCCCCCCTTCGAACCACTCGTCGATGAGCGGCATGGCATCGGCCGCCACCGGCAAGTCCACGTGCTCGGGTCCGATCTCGTCCCCTTCCAGCAGGGTCATGGCCCGATAGAGGCAGTTGCGCAACTGGCGCACGTTGCCGGGCCAGCGGTAGGCGGTGAGGTACTCGGCCATGTTGCGGGTAAAGCGCGGACGCGGGCGCTGCAGTTCGCTCGCAAAGCGCGACACGAACTGCTGGGCCAGGGCCATGATGTCCGCCTTGCGCTCGCGCAGCGGCGGCAGATTGAGGCTAAGCACATTGAGGCGGTAGTAGAGATCTTCGCGAAACTTCCCTTCATGGACCAGATCCAGCAACTGCTTCTGGGTGGTGCAGATGAAGCGCACGTTGACCCTCACTTCCTGCTCGTCACCGACCCGGCGAAACACGCCATCTTGCAGCACCCGCAGGAACTTGGTCTGCAGATGGGGGGACATGTCGCCGATCTCGTCCAGCATCAGGGTGCCGCCGCTGGCCAGCTCCAGCACCCCGCGCTTGCCCTCGGTGTTGTTGCCAAAGGCGCCGGGGGCATAGCCGAACAGCTCGCTCTCGGCCACGTTGTCCGGCATGGCCGCGCAGTTGAGCGCCATGAAGGGGTGGCTGGAGCGCAGGCTGGCGCCGTGGCAGGCCCGGGCCAGCAATTCTTTGCCGGTGCCGGTCTCTCCCACGATGAGCAAGGGGGCGTCCTGCATCGCGAGCTTGGCAGCCTGGGCCAGCACCTCTTTCATCTTCTGGCTCTCGGCCTGGAGGTGCTCAAAGCCCCCCACTTCCACCGCGTGCAGGGCACTGAAGTGCATGCCGACCCGGCGGGCGGATTTGAGCACCACCACGGCGCCGGCCAGAGCCTGCTTGCCCTTCTCTTCGGCCACGAACAGCGGCATCAGATCGCCCAGGTACTCTTCGCCACCGAGGCTCAGCTTGCAGGTCTGGGGCTTGATCTCCCCCGACTCCAGCCAGCGGCCAAACGAGAAGCCCTTGACCAGGGAGGCGATCGCCACGCCGCGCACCTCGTCCGGTGGCAACGCCAGGGTGGTGAGGGCGGCCTGGTTGGCCTGGGTCACCCGCCCCTTGCTGTCGAGGGAGAAGACCAGGTCCGGCAGCGCCTTGAGCAGGGCCTCTATCTCGTGGTGCTCCCGCTCGGAGGGCATGTAGGGGATGGTCTTGACGTCATAGACGCCGGGAATGCGGCGAATTTCCGGCATCAGATGCTGAAAGTCACGGAACTCCAGCTCGGGGAAATTGAGATAGATGATGCCTGAGGTATCGATTTCGATGCCGCGCAGATCGATGTTGTGCTCCACCAGTCGGTCGAGCAATTCCCGGGTCAGGCCCAGACGGTCTTCACAGCTGACTTCAAGACGCATTCGGCACACACTTCCTAGCTAACATTCTGAATAACGGGATAATACAGACTCGATCCCGCCAGTGCGAGCGCTCCCCCACAAAAATGCGGGCCTGCCCCGCTTTCACCGGGCAGGCCCTGTCTGCGTTGGCGCCAGGCGGCGGTTACTTCATCAGCCCGTCGGTGCGGGCTGCCATGATGAAGTCGTTGCGATGCAAGCCGCCTATCTTGTGGGTCCACCAGCTCACGGTCACCTTGCCCCATTCGAGCAAGATCGCCGGATGATGGAACTCCGCCTCCGCCAGTTCCCCGAGGCGGTTGGTGAACGCCAGCCCCTCCTTGAAGTTGCGAAACACAAATTCACGACGCAGTTGCAGCTCGCCGTTGACCACCAGGGGCTGCCAGTCGGGGATGAGGTGCATCAGCTCCCCCAGCTCCTGATCGCTCACCCTGGGGGCATCGGCGCGGCACGCCTCGCATCTTTGACTCGCCAGTTCAGTCATTCGGGACTCCTTTCATGAAACATCGTGGGAATGAATTCGGGTCAGCTCGCCTGCTTGCCGGCAACGGGGGCAAAGCGGGGTGGACGCAGGCCAAGACGACGGGCCTCGGCCACGGCCGCCATGATCCCCGGCCCCTCCAGACCATAGAGGGTATCGAGACGAGGCAGCACGAAATAGGTCGGCTGCATGATGTCGATGCGATAGGGGGTACGCAGGATCTCCAGCAGATCGAAGGGTTGCAGCTCAGGCTTGCCCGAGAGGGCATAAGCGGTCTCGCCGATGGAGGAGAGAATGCCGCCGCCGTAGATGCGCAGCCCCTCCCCCCCCTGCAGGAGACCGAACTCCACCGTGAACCAGTAGAGCCTCGCCAGATAGACCCGCTCCTCCTTGCTCGCCTGGAGTCCGAGCCGACCATACAGGTGGGTGAAGTGGGCAAAGGCCGGGTTGGTCAGCATGGCGCAGTGGCCGAAGATCTCGTGGAAGATGTCGGGCTCTTGCAGGTAGTCGAGCTCGTCCCGGCGGCGAATGAAGGTGGCGACGGGAAAACGGCGATCAGCGAGCAGCGCGAAGAAGTGATCAAAGGAGATGAGGGCCGGCACCGCCGCCACCGACCAGCCGGTGGCGGGCATCAGGGCGGCGTTGATCTCGCCCAGCTGGGGGATGCGGTCCAGAGGCAGGTCGAGGCGTGCCAACCCGGCCTGGTATTCGTCGCAGGCCTTGCCATCGAGCGCCGCAAGCTGGCGTGCAATCAGGATCCGCCAGGTGCCGTGCTCCTCGTCCGTGTAGTGGATCCTGCCCTGCCCATCCGGTTGGCGGGCCGTGTAGAGACTTGCCATGAATGCTCCCATCCTTCGGGTGCCAGCCGCCATCCGGGCGGTCACTGGCCGTTGAGTCATGGGATCACTGTAACGGTTTGCCCCTCAAAAAAGCAGCCGACCCCGGGGTCGGCTGCTTTTGACAATTGTAAATAATTTGTGACATCCATGTCGGGTGCCAGCCACCTCACGACTTGTTGAGATAACCCGCCAACTGGCCGATCAGCCGCTTGCGCAGCTCGCCCAGTTTCGGCTTCTCGTCGGCACACCAGGGGAGCGGACGACAGGCTTCCATGGTACGCATCCCGAGGCGCGCGGTGAGCAACCCGGCCCCGACCCCTTGGGCGGCGCGGGCGGAGAGCTTGGCGGTCAGCTCGGCGCCCAGCAGATCCATCCCTACCTCGGTCACCAGCTCGGTGGCCCCCGCATAGAGCATGTTGCGAAACACCTGACGAATGAGGCGGATGCGGCTCCAGTAGCCGAGCTCGATGGCGTAGACATCGGCGATGTCCTCGATCATCCGCAGGTTGCGCCAGAGCATCAGCATCATGTCGACGGTGGCGAGCGGGCTCAGGGCCACCAGCACGGCGGCCTCCCCCGACCATTTGGCGACGCGGGCCTGGGCCAGCTTGTCCCGCTCGGTGAGCACCAGCTGGCTGTAGAGGGTCAGCACTTCCCGATCGCTGTGGCTCTCGTCAAGCTGGGATAACCAGGTGCGATACCCTTCCCGCCCCTTGTCACCGCTCTTCTCGGCCAGGGCCTCGCAGAAGGCCTGCCCCTGACCGACCCCCTGATGGGCCAGCAGATCCTCGGCTCTTGAGCGCACATCCTGGCGCCGCTTCAAGGTGCGCAGCCGCAGCCATTCGCGCCCCGCCACCCCGGCGGTGCCCACCGCCACCAGGCCGGAGGCGAGCAGCCAGGCCCCGCCCCAGAAGGGGGAGGCGGCAAACTGATCCACCAGAAAAGCGCCAAACTGGCCAAGCGACAGCAGCCCCACCCCGCCCAGCCCCCAGGCCAGCAGACGATGACGGCGCCGAGGCCTGACGTGAAGCGCGGGTTCCACCTCGGTGAGCTCGTCCAGCGCGTCCAGAGGCTCGAAGCTCTCCTCTTCCAGCCGCCGGGCCGGGGCCGGTGGCTGCGCTTCGCTTGCCACCGAGGGCGCGGGCTCCAGCGTCACCTTGCCTTGCAGGGGAGCGGCGTCATCGGTGCGCCATCTTGTCTGATCGTTCATCGCATTCTCTCCTGTGGGCGCCCCTCGAGCACAGCGGGCCACCCACCCGTTATTCGAGGTGATCCCCGAGCAGGAATTCCAGCGCCGCATCGAGCCGGATATGGGGGAGCGCCTGATGGGCGCTCATGGGCAGCGGGCGAAAGGCCTGAAAATCAAACCCTTGAGTTTTCCACCACTGCGCAGGCGGGATCTGGGCAGGCACCTCCCCCGGGAAGAGCAGCAAGGGCTCGCCCGAGAGGGTAGTGCCACGAATGGCGGGAAATTCCCGTCCGTCTGCCACCCCCTTGCCCACCTCCGTGGCCTTGATGGCGGCCAGCGCCAGGCATTCGGTCTCTATCCCCTCAAAGCGGGCCTGACCCCGGCCACGGCTCACTAGGTGCTGCAGGAGCGACACCAGAGGCCCGTGCTGCTCCGGCGTGACGTGATCGGCCTTGCTCGCCACAAACAGCAGCTTGTCGATGCGCGGGGCGAACAGACGGCGCCACCAGTTGCTCTTGCCGTAGGCGAAGCTTTCCATGATGCGGGCGATGGCCTGCTGCATGTCACCAAAGCTCGCGGCACCGGCATTGAGGGGCGCCAGGCAGTCCACCAGCACGATCTGGCGATCAAAGCCTGCAAAGTGCTGCTCATAGAAGCCCTGTACCAGATGCTGCTTGTACTGCTCGAAGCGCTGCTTGAAGGTGGCGTAGAGAGTGCCGTCTTCGGGGGTGTGCGTGGGCATCTCCCACACCCAGGGCACGAATTGCAACAGCGGCGCACCGGCATACTCGCCGGGCAACACGAAACGCCCGGGCTGGATGAGGTGAAGCCCGAGCGCCTGCTTGCAGGCGTGCAGATATTCGGTGTAGCGGGCGGCCAGTTCGCTGGCGGCACGCTCCTCGAAGGCTTGATCTGCCTGCCAGAGCGGCGTCAGCCAGCCTGCCGCCAGGGCTTGCAGCTCGGGGCGGCACAGTTGCTCCCGCACCTGCTCGCTCCACTGCTCGTAGTTCAGATCCAGCAGCGGCAAATCCAGCAGCCACTCCCCGGGATAATCCACCAGATCCACATAGAGGGTGGAGATCTCCCCCAGGTGCCGACGCAGCGGATGGCGGGTGCGATAGCGGATCTCGAGGCGTACCTCGGCCACCCCCCGGGTCGGCGCGGGCCAGGCGGGCGGATCGCCAAACAGGGCATCGAGGCCCCGTTCGTAGGGAAAGGTGGGAATGTGGGCGTTTTGCTGGGGCACTCGGCGAGCACCGAGGATGCGTCCCTGGCGCTGGGCGTCCCAGAGCGGCAGACGACCATCGATGGCCGCGTGCTCCAGTTGATTGACCAGCGCCGTGATAAAGGCGGTCTTGCCACTGCGAGAGAGGCCGGTGACCGCCAGCCGGATGTGGCGATCCCGGGCCCGGTTCACCGCGTCAACGGCCTTGTGCTGGAGCACAGACCAGGAGTGTTCGAGTTTGTTGCGTATCAAGGCGGGTCTTCTTCTCCTTGTGATCACATCAGAGAGACGGCCGCGAGGCAGTATCCTCGCGGCCCGGCACGATTAGAGCTTGCTGAACTCCCGTTGCAGGGTGAACTCCTTGGAGGTCACCAGCTTCTCGATGCGCTGCACCCTGGGCTCCAGTGCATCCAGCTCCTGGCCGATGCGGGCAAGGGCCTGATGAGGTGTGACGCCTGCCTGCCAGCTGCGCGCCTTCATCCGCACCTCGGCGAACTCGGCATCTTCCTGGGAGTAGAGGGTGACCGGCTTCTTGTCGAGCAAGAACCAGGCGGCAATATAGGCGGTGAAGGTGATGAAACCGGCAAAGATGAGACCACTGATGGCCAGCAGCCGCACGATCCAGGTCTCCACCCCGAAGTACTCTGCCAGACCGGCACAGACCCCGGCAATCTTGCCCCGCTGGGGATCCCGGTACAAGTTGCGCCCTTCACGACTGACACTGTTCATACCTTGTTTCTCCAACCAGGAACCTCGGCATCCAGAATCGACTCCAGGGCGCCGACCCGTTCCTGCATCTTCTCGGCACGCACCAGCAAGCCCTGCAGCTGTTCACGCTCACCATCGGCAAGGCCGGCGCCAATGCGTCCCTTGGCGCGGTAGTGCAGCACCAGCCAGATGGGGGCCACCACCACCATGAAGACCACCATGGGAACCATCAATACACCCAGCAGATCTTCCATCTGTTACTCTCCCTGTTTCGGTGCCGGATTGTGCTGGCCCAGCTTCTGGCGCATGGCTTCCAGCTCGCGGCTGATCTGGTCGTCCGCTTCCAGCTCGGCAAACTGCTGGGCGAGCGCCTTGTCGGACTGCCCCAGATCGGCGCGGGCTTCCATCTCGTCGATGCGGCGCTCCATGCGCTCGAACTTGCTCACCACGGCCTGGCTGTCGCCACGGGCCACCTGGCTTTGCACGTTGAGACGGCTGCTGGCGGCTTCGCTGCGAATGGCCATCGCCTTCTGGCGGGCACGGGCGTCTTCCAGCTTGGCTTCCAGCTGACGGATCTCCTCCCCCAGCTTCTCGATGCCGCTGTCCACCGCCTGCTGTTCACGAGACAGGGCGTCGGCAAGCTCCGCCTGCTTGCTCTTCTCGATGAGGGCAGCCCGGGCCAGATCTTCGCGCCCCTTGGTCAGGGCCAGCTCGGCCTTGCCCTGCCACTCGGCGACCCGCTCCTGATGGCGGCTCACCTGACGGCCGATCTCTTTTTGATTCGCGAGGAAGCGGGCCAGATTGGAGCGCTCCTTCACCAGTTCATCTTCCATCTCCTGGATGATCAGACGCACCATCTTCTGGGGATCTTCCGCCTTGTCGAGCAGGGCCGTCAGATTGGAATTGATGATGTCGGCCAGGCGAGAAAAAATGCTCATGATTGTACTCCTGTGATAGGCATCGGGTTGTGTCTCCATTGACAATGGCAACTTGTGTGCCAATCTGGAACAATATTTAACTTGTTGATTTATATGGGCACTCAGAATGCAGTTCAAGTCCCGGGGAAACAAGTGATGATTAAAATAACCAACTTTTGGTAAGATTAACCAGATTTTTCAACTCACAGGGGCAGGGATGACCACGGCCACGGAAAGTCTGTTGGGTGAATCCAACGCATTTCTAGAAATCATCGAGCAGGCATCGCGCCTCGCGCCGCTGCGCAAGCCCGTGCTCATCATCGGCGAGCGTGGGACCGGCAAGGAGCTCATCGCCCACCGCCTACATTATCTCTCGGATCGCTGGGATCAAAGCTTTGTCACCATCAACTGCGCCACCTTGAGCGAGAGCCTGCTGGAGACCGAGCTGTTCGGCCACGAGGCGGGCTCTTTCACTGGCGCCGCCAAGCGTCATCAGGGGCGCTTCGAGCGGGCCGACGGCGGCACCCTGTTCCTCGACGAACTGGCCACCACCAGCGCCCGGGTGCAGGAAAAACTGCTGCGGGTCATCGAGTACGGGGAGTTCGAACGGGTGGGCGGTGCCAAGCCCCTCAAGGTGGATGTGCGGCTGGTGTGCGCCACCAACGAGGATCTGCCTGCACTGGCAGAGAAAGGACGGTTTCGTCACGACCTGCTGGACCGGCTCGCCTTCGACGTCATCACCCTGCCCCCCCTGCGGGAGCGGCGCGAGGACATCCTGATGCTGGCGGAGCACTTCGCCCACGGCATGACCCGGGAGCTGGGGTATCCGCTCTTTGCCGGCTTCTCGCGCAAGGCGACCCAGCTGCTGCAAGATTACCCCTGGCCGGGCAACGTGCGGGAGCTCAAGAACGTGGTGGAGCGCAGTCTCTATCGCCAGGGCAACCCCCAGTTGCCGCTGGCGGATCTGGTGCTCAATCCCTTTGACTCCCCCTGGCGCCCCCATGCCCGAGGTGACGCCGCCCCTTCCTCCGACGCGCCGACCTCGGCAGAGACGGCCCCGACCCCGACCCTGCCGCTGGATCTCAAAGGGGCGGTGGCGGAGTACGAGATTAATTTACTCAAGCAAGCGATGCAGCAATCCCAGTATAATCAGCGCAAAGCAGCCCAGTTGCTGGCCCTGAGCTATCACCAGTTCCGGGGGATGCTGCGCAAATATCAATTGCTGGACGGGGATGACAACAGTGGCAACCAGGAGGCGGGCTGATGCCTGGCACCGGGTCTGTGCGCGCGGATAACGCGGCGCACGTCACCCCCGACGGGAGCGCCTGCCCGGCCGCCCCCCGCAACGCGCCCGCCCCCTGGCGGGCAACTCTGTCTGAAAACATGGTTCCAACATGAGAATGCTCACCCCCCTGCTGCTTGGTCTCCTGGTCCTGGTCAGCGGCTGTCAGAAACGCGATGAAGCCTCCAAAACCGGGCTCATCTATTGTGCCGAAGGGGCACCCCGAACCTTCAACCCGCAGCTTGCCAATTCGGATGCGACCCTGGATGCCAGTGCCCGTCCCATTTACGATCGCCTGCTCGAGGTCAATGCCAACACCCTCGGCATCGAAGGGGGGCTCGCCACCCGCTGGCAAAGCAGCGAGGACGGCCTCTCCTATACCCTGACCCTGCGCAAGGGAGTGACCTTCCACCGTACCCCCTGGTTCAGTCCGACCCGTCACTTCAATGCCGACGACGTCCTGTTCACCTGGCAGCGTCTGCTGGACGAACACCACCCCTTCCACGCCGTCTCCGGCGGCGAGTACCCCTATTTTTACAGCCTGGGGCTCGGCAACCTCATCAAGCGGGTCTACAAGAAGGGGCCCTATGAGGTGGTGTTCGAGCTGAACCGCCCCGATGCCTCCTTCCTCGCCACCCTGGCCAGCGACTACGCCATCGTGCTCTCCGCCGAGTACGGGGAGCAGATGCTAAAGGCCGGCACCCCGGCGCTGCTGGACAGCCGCCCCATCGGCACCGGCCCCTTCAGCTTCAAGGAGTATCGCCACAACGAGTTCGTGCGATACCTGCGCCACCCCGGCTACTGGGGCGGCGAGGCCAGAATGGAGCAGCTCATCTACGACATCACCCCCAAGTCTTCCAAGCGCTTGGCCAAGCTGCTGACCGGTGAGTGCGACGTGATGAGCACTCCCTCTGCCAGCCAGCTGTCGGTGATAGACAAGGACTCCCACCTGGATCTGTCGGTGCAGTCGGGGATGAACGTCGCCTTCCTCGCCCTCAATACCCGCAAGGCCCCGTTCAACAAGGTGCAGGTGCGCCAGGCCCTCGCCAGCGCCATCAATGTGCAGAATCTGCTGCAGGCGGTCTATTTCGAGACCGGCCAGAGTGCCGCCAGCCTGCTGCCGCCCCTCTCATGGGGCTACAACCCCTCCCTGCCCCAGCGCAAGCCGGATCTCAAGCTCGCTCGCCAGTTGCTCAAGGACGCGGGCTACCCCAACGGCTTCGAGATGCAGGTGCTGGTGCAACCCGGCGCCCGTCCCTACAACCCGGACGGCCTCAAAACGGCGCAACTGATGCGCAGCGATTTCGCCAAGATTGGGGTGAGCCTCAAGATAGTGCAGCAGGCCTGGCCGGTCATCGAAACCCGGCTCGCCCATGGACAATATGACAGCCTGCTCTCGGGCTGGATCGCCGACAACGCGGATCCGGACAACTTCTTCCGCCAGTTGCTGAGCTGCGCCGCCGTCGAGCGGGGCAACAACTACAGCCGCTGGTGCAGCCCGGCGTTTGATCAGCTGCTGGACGATGCGGTGACCACCCCGCAGCTCGCCTTCCGCCTGCGCAACTATTACTATGCCCAGTCCCTGCTCAACGAGCAGTTGCCGCTCATTCCTCTGGCCCATGCCCTGAGAACCCAGGTGAGTCGCAGCGACATTCAGGGGCTGACCCTGATGCCCTTTGGCGGCACCACCTTCAACCAGGCCCATCGGGAGTGACCATGACAGATAACCACTCCATCGTCGGGCCATCGGCGCACCGCCCCCAGGAGGCATAAGCATGTTTTTCTATATCCTGCGCCGCATCACCCTGCTGGTGATCACCCTCCTGGTGCTGACTCTGGGGGCCTACCTCCTGGAGTTTCGCCTCATCACCCAGGTGCTGGATTTCTGGCACGGCTATCCTGACTTCCTCCAGCGCATCGCCGCCGGGGATTTCGGGCTCTCCAGCGTCTCCGGCCAGCCGGTCCTCGACGAGATCCGTCACTACTTCCCGGCGACCCTGACCCTCTGCCTCGCCGCCTTCGCCATCTCGCTGCTGGTGGGTATCCCCCTGGGCACCCTCGCGGCCCTCTATCAGGGGCGCAGCCCGGACCTCTCCATCATGGCCGCCGGCCTCGTCGGCTATGCCATCCCGGTCTTCTGGCTGGGGCTGCTGATGGTGATGTTCTTCTCCCTGGATCTTGGCTGGCTCCCCTCATCTGGCCAGATCAGCCTGCTCTACGACGTGCCCTCCATCACCGGGATCGCCATCGTCGATGTGCTGATGAGCCAGGAGCCCTGGCGGGAAGCGGCCCTGCACGACGCCCTGCGCCATCTGGTACTGCCTTCCCTGGTGCTGGCCGTGGTGCCCACCACCGAGGTGATCCGCCACGTGCGCAGCTCCCTCATCGACGTGATGAAACAGAACTACATCAAGGCCGCCGCCAGCCGCGGACTCTCCCGCCGCCAGATCGTCTGGCGTCACGGGCTCAAGAACGCCCTGCCCCCGGTGTTGCCGCTGCTGGGGCTGCAACTTGGCAGCGTGCTCACCTCCGCCATGATCACCGAGGTGGTGTTCGACTGGCCCGGCATCGGCCGCTGGCTGGTGAGCAGCATCGCGCTGCAGGACTATGCCGCCATCCGCGGCGCCTTCCTGGTGGTGGCGAGCTTCGTCATCTTCATCAGCGTCAGCACCGATCTGCTGACCACCATCATGTATCCGGCACGGCGTAAAGAACTCTATGCAAGACAAGATTGATTGCGGTCTGTGGATGAACCACGGCGGCCCATGGGCCACCGGCGCACAGGCGTGCCCATCCCCTTGCGACCAGCACGGGAGCCTGCATCATGCACGATAAATCGAACATCTATCCGGAGCTCAAGATCCTCTCCCCCCTGGAGCAGACCTGGGCCTCCTACCGGCGCAACCCGCTGGCCATGGCGGGGCTCTGGTGCTTCGGGCTGCTGCTGCTGGTGACCCTCATCGGCCCCCTGGTGATCCCCTACGGCATCGACGATCAGCACAGCAACCACCTGCTGCTCGCCCCCTCCTGGGCCAACAGCGGCAACATCGATTACTTCCTGGGGACCGACGATCTGGGGCGCGACATCCTCTCCCGTCTGGTGGCCGGGGCCAGGCTCACCTTCGGCAACGCCCTGCTGGTGGTGCTCATCGCGCTGGTCATCGGCTCGGCCATCGGCATCCTCGGCGGCATGAGCAAGGGGGTGAAGTCGAGCGTGCTCCATCACCTGCTCGATACCCTGCTCTCCATCCCGTCCCTGCTGCTGGCCATCATCGTCGTGGCCATCCTGGGGCCGGGTCTGTTCAACACCCTGATCGCCATCACGCTCGCGTTGATACCGCCTTTCATCCGGGCCACCTACAACGCGGTCCACGCCGAGATGCAGAAGGAGTACATCATCGCAAGCCGCCTCGACGGCTCTCCGCCCCAGCGGATCATGCGTCTGGCCATCTTGCCAAACATCGTCGAGACCCTGGTGACCCAGACCACCCGCACCCTCTCCGCCGCCATCCTGGACATCTCGGCGGTGGGCTTCCTCGGTCTCGGGGCCCAGTCTCCCCAGCCGGAGTGGGGTGCCATGCTGGCCGATTCGAGCGATCTTATCTATCTGGCCCCCTGGACGGTGACCCTGCCCGGGATGGCCATCCTGTTCAGCGTGCTGGTGACCAACCTGGTGGGCGAAGGCATTCGCGAAGCACTCAAAGAGGGGAACGACTGATGTTGCCAGCCTTGTTATCTATCCCCGCCCCCGGACGCCCTGAGCGACCCGACTGCGCCCTGAACGGGAGACATTGCTGATGCCCCTGCTCGACATACGCAACCTCACCATCGAAATCGACACCCCCCAGGGCAAGGTCAAGGCGGTGGACAGAGTCAGCCTGACCCTGAACGAGGGGGAGATCCGCGGGCTGGTGGGGGAATCCGGCTCGGGCAAGAGCCTGGTGGCCAAGGTGATCGTCGGCATCCAGAAGGACAACTGGACGGTGCGCGCCGACCGGATGCGCTTCAACGACATGGACCTGCTGACCATGGCGCCCAAGGAACGGCGCCGCATCATGGGGCGGGAGATAGCGATGATCTTCCAGGACCCCATCAGCTGCCTCGACCCCTCGGAGGAGATAGGCACCCAGCTCGAAGAGGCCATCCCCACCAGCGCCTTCACCGGCAAGTTCTGGCAGCGCTTCCAGTGGCGCAAGAAGCGGGCCATCGCCCTGCTGCACCGGGTCGGGGTCAAGGATCACCGCAAGGTCATGCGGGCCTATCCCCACGAGCTGTCAGACGGCATGTGCCAGAAGGTGATGATCGCCATGGCCATCGCCAACCAGCCGCGCCTGCTGGTGGCGGACGAACCCACCAGCGCCATGGAGTCCACCACCCACTCCCAGATCCTGCGGTTGCTGGACAAGATGAACAAGCTGGGCAATACCACCATCCTCATCATCAGCAACGACATCGCCGCCATCGCGAACCTGACCGACACCCTCAACATCATGTATTGCGGCCAGATGGTTGAAGTAGGGACCCGGGACCAGATCCTGGAATCCCCTCACCACCCCTATACGGATGCCCTGCTCAAGTCCATCCCGGACTTTGACAAACTGGTGCGCCACAAGTCCCGGCTCGAGACCCTGCCCGGGGTGATACCGCCGCTGCAGCATCTGCCCATCGGCTGCCGCCTCGGCCCACGCTGCCCCTACGCCCAGAAGCAGTGCGTGCAGACACCGCTGATGAGCAAGGTCAAGGGGCATCAGTTCAGTTGCCACTTCCCGCTCAACATGGAAGAACCGAAGAAATGAACCGGCACCAGACCCTGATCCGGGGCAACTGCCCGCCCCGTCAGCCCCTCTATCCGGCGAGCGCACCCAAGGAGACCACGTCGTGACCGAACCTTCCCTGTTGCAGGTCAGGGGCCTGTGCAAGACCTACCAGAACCGCACCGGCCTGTTCAGGCGCCGCGCGGTGGAGGCGATAAAGCCCCTCTCGTTCGATCTCGAGGTGGGCCAGACCCTGGCCATCGTCGGGGAGGCGGGCTCGGGCAAGAGCACCCTGGCCCGCATTCTGGCGGGCATGATTGAACCGAGCGGCGGGGAGATCGCCATCGAGGGGCAACCCATGGTCCACGGCGATTACCAGACCCGCTGCAAGCTGCTGCGGATGATCTTCCAGGACCCCAACACCTCCCTTAACCGGAAAATCCGGGTCGGCCAGATCCTGGAGACCCCCCTTCGCCTCAACACGGCCCTGAGCGAGGAGGAGCGCCGGGAGAAGGTGATCCAGACCCTGCGCATGGTGGGCATGCTGCCCGACCACGCCCTCTTCTATCCCCAGATGCTCTCCGCCGGCCAGCAGCAGCGAGTGGGGCTGGCACGGGCGCTCATCCTCAATCCCAAGATAGTGGTGGCGGACGAGGCGCTCTCGACCCTGGATATTTCGGTACGCTCCCAGATCATCAACCTGCTGCTGGAGATGCAGGAGACCATGGGGCTGAGCTATGTGCTGGTGGCCAACGATCTGGGGATCGTCAGCCACATCAGCGACGAGGTGCTGGTGATGCACGAAGGCCGTGTGGTGGAGCGCGGCAAGACCTTGCGGGTCTTCGCCGATCCCCAGCACGACGTCACCCGCCGCCTCATTCAGAACTACAACAACGAATACCGCCGCTGATCCCGCGGCGCGTTTCCCCTTGCGCCAGACATAAAAAAACCCGGCCTGATGTCTCATCAGTCGCCGGGGGATTGCGCTCAAAAAAGTGATTGCGTCGCTCGTAGTAGGAACAGGGGAATGGTAGGCAGCCCCCGTCACCTCAACAACTGTCAGATCTGACAGGCAGTCCGCTATGGAACCGGAATTGCGGATCCGGCGAACAGATGAGCTCGGCCTCCAGGCGACCGAAGAAGGCCACCCGCTCGCTGATGTCTTCGTCTGCGAACGTCTGTGCCAGGGCCAGGTAGTCCTGATAGTGACGCGCCTCCGAGCGCAGCAGGGAGACATAGAAGCGGCCAAGCTCCTCGTCCAGATGAGGGGCCAGCCTGGCAAAACGCTCGCAGGATCGCGCTTCGATATAGGCACCGATGATCATCTTGTCCACCACGGCCGCCGGCTCGTAGGTGCGCACATGGGTCAGCAGGCTGCAGGCATAGCGGGAGGCGGTGACGGGACCATAGGGGATGCCCCGTGCGGCCATGATCTCCAGCACCTGCTCGAAGTGGTGCAGCTCCTCCTGGATGAGGCGCACCATGGGGAACAGCAGGGGATTGCGCTCCAGCTCGGCAAACACGCTCCTGTCTGATTCGCCCATGGTGCGCTTGCCGAGGATCTCCGCCTTCTCCGGCAAGGCATCGAGCTCCCGGTAGAAGGTCAGCTTGGGCAGCAGGTGACGCTTCTCCTTGGGCAGGCAGTAGCGGCGCACCAGGCTGTGGGCGGTGAGTGCCGCCTTGTTCTCGCAGTTGGCGTGATCGATAAGCAGGGTCGGCAACTGGGCGGGATCCCGCGCCATTTCCACCCACTCATCCGGGGTCTCGCAATGCAGGAACTGGCGAACGGGGGCTAACAGGTCATCCATCTGAACTCTCATCTGTTGATACGACACGCGGCGCCTGGCGCCGGGGGGCCTATGCTAACGGATCCCGCCCGGCCTGCCCACCGCCATCATGGCTCAGCCCGTCAGACGCCTGAGGGAGTCGCGGCGGATCAGGGTGCCGCTGAAGGCGGGCAGTGCGTCCCGGCTCCCCTCCTCCACCATGGTGATCAGGCGGTTGATGGTCTCCTGGATCATCCCGTTCACCGGCATCTTGACGCTCGACAGCGCGGGAATGACGTAAGGGGCCAGGGGAATGTCGTCAAACCCCACCACCGAAACCTCGTCAGGCACCATCACACCGGCTTCGTGCAGCCGTTTGATGGCCCCGATCGCCATGTCATCGTTGCTGGCCACCAGGGCGCTGAAGCGAGCGCCTCGCGCCAGCAGGGTCGAGACGGCGGCCGCGCCACAGGCGGGGGTCCATTTGCCGGGGGCGATCAAGGTCTCCTGCACCGGGATGCCGTGCCGGATCAGCGCCTGCCGGTAGCCGGCCAGGCGCTCGGCGCCGGTGGGGGAATCCGCAGAGCCTGCGATGAAGGCGATCTCCCTGTGCCCCATGGCCACCAGCTTGTCCACCACCGCCTCCGCCGCCGCCTGCTGATCCGCATAGACGCAGTGGGCCGGATGGCGGCTCAGACGCCGGTTGAGCACCATGATGGGCTGCTCATGCTGCTCGATGATCTCGTCCATCTCCTCCACCCCAAGAAAACGTGGATAGATGATGACGCCATCGCAACGGGAATCGAGCAGATACTGGATGGCCTGGCGCTCCTCGTCGGCGCTGTGCTTGCCGTCCGCCAGTATGAGCTGGCGCCCCCGATCCTCGGTCATCCGCGCCACCTGGGAGAGCAGCTCGCCGAAGTAGACGCCGTGGTAGAGGGTGTTGGTGACCACCAGTCCCAGGGTCCGGGTGTGCCTGGTCGCCAGCTGCCTCGCCACCAGGTTGGGGCGATAACCGCACTCCTCGATGGCCTGCTGCACCCGGTCCCGGGTCTCCTGGCTGGTGTAACCATTGCCCGACAACACCCGGGAGACCGTCGCCTTCGACACCCCTGCCCGCCTTGCCACCTCCAGCATCGTCGTCATTGTGTTCTCCCTTGCTCGTAACGGGGCGCAGTGTACTGCACCGCCCCCGGCTTGTCGTCGCACGAATGGTGTGCTGGCCCGGGTTCAGTGATCCCATTCACGGATCCGGACGCTCGCTGCACAAGGTGCTTGTCTCCCGCACTCAGGCCGCGCACTCTATGTGGAACCGGTTCCACATTCAGTTTCATGCGCGTTCCCGCCCTTCGCGGCGGCGGGGGCGAGCAGGCCCACTTGGTGAAAAGGATCTACCTCGATGTCAAAAAACTATGCGGCTCTGGCCGGTACCGTCATCACCGCACTCGGCGGCGCCGACAACGTCGTCGCCGTGACCCACTGCATGACGCGGCTGCGCTTTGTGCTCAGCGATCCCGCCCGGGTCAATGGCCCTGCCCTCAAGGCGATCACGGGCGTGCTCGGGGTGGTGCAGGCGGACAACCAGTGTCAGGTGATCATCGGCAACACCGTCTCCCACGCCTATCGCGAAGTGCTGGCCCTGCTGCCCCAGGGCGGCGGGCAGACTCCGCTTGCGGAGGCTTCCGCTGGCTGGAGCCTGCGCCGCATGGGCGCCGCCATCCTCGACGCCCTGATCGGCACCATGTCCCCCCTCATCCCGGCCATCATCGGCGGCTCCATGCTCAAGCTGCTGGCCATGGTGCTGGAGATGACCGGCGTGCTGGAGAAAGGCTCCTCGACCCTCACCATCCTCACGGTGGCCGGGGATGGGGCCTTCTTCTTCCTGCCCCTGATGGTGGCCGCCTCCGCCGCCGTCAAGTTCAAGACCAACATGTCCCTGGCCATCGCCATTGCCGGGGTGCTGGTACACCCCAGCTTCATCGAGCTGATGGCCAGAGCCGCCGAAGGGGAGCAGGTGACCTTCGCCCTGGTCCCGGTGACCGCGGTCAAATACACCTACACCGTCATTCCGGCGCTGGTGATGACCTGGTGCCTCTCCTACATCGAGGGCTGGGTCGACCGCATCACCCCGGCGGTCACCAAGAACTTCCTCAAACCCATGCTGATCGTGCTGATCGCGGCGCCGCTGGCCATCCTCTTCATCGGCCCCGTCGGCATCTGGATTGGCACCGCCATCTCCGGCCTGGTCTACACGGTCCACGACTACCTGGGCTGGCTGTCGGTGGCCATCATGGGGGCGCTCTGGCCCCTGCTGGTGATGACCGGCATGCACCGCGTTTTCACCCCGACCATCATCCAGACCATCGCCGAGACCGGCAAGGAAGGCATGGTGATGCCCTCCGAAATCGGCGCCAATCTCTCTCTTGGCGGCTCGTCCCTGGCAGTGGCCTGGCGCACCCGAAACCCGGAACTGCGCCAGACGGCGCTCGCGGCGGCCGCCTCCGCCATCATGGCGGGGATCTCCGAACCCGCGCTCTACGGTGTGGCCCTGCGCCTCAAGCGTCCGCTCATCGCGAGCCTCATCAGCGGCTTTGTCTGCGGCGCCGTCGCCGGCATGGCGGGGCTCGCCAGCCACTCCATGGCCGCCCCCGGGCTCTTTACCAGCGTGCAGTTCTTCGATCCGGCCAACCCCATGACCATCGCCTGGGTGTTCGGCGTGATGGCCCTCTCGGTGGTGCTCTCCTTCGTGCTGACCCTGGTGATGGGGTTCGAGGACATCCCGGTCGAGAGCCCGGCCCCCCGCGCCGAGCCCGTGCAACCCGTCGCCACCAGCAAGGCGCAGGCCGGGCTGTGACACCCCATTCAGACATGACAAGAGGTAACAGATGTCGTTAACAAGATTTCCCGAGGGCTTTCTCTGGGGCGGTGCCCTGGCCGCCAATCAGGCGGAGGGCGGCTATCTCGAGGGGGGCAAGGGGCTGACCACGGTGGACATGATCCCCCATGGCCCGCGCCGCATGGCGGTCAAACTCGGCCAGGAGAAGCGCATCACCCTGCAAGATGACGAGTTCTACCCAAGCCACGGGGCTATCGATTTCTATCACCGCTATCGGGAGGACATCGCCCTGATGGCCGAGATGGGCTTCACCGTGTTTCGCACCTCCATCGCCTGGGCCCGTCTCTACCCCAGGGGGGACGAGCGCGAGCCCAGTGCCGAGGGCATCGCCTTCTACCGGGCAGTGTTCGAGGAGTGCAGAAAGTACAACATCGAGCCCCTGGTGACCCTGTGCCACTTCGATGTGCCCATGCACCTGGTGACCGAGTACGGCTCCTGGCGCAACCGCCAGATGGTGGAGTTTTTCACCCGCTACGCCCGCACCTGCTTCGAGCAGTTCGACGGCCTGGTGAAGTACTGGCTCACCTTCAACGAGATCAACATCCTGCTGCACAGCCCCTTCTCCGGGGCGGGGCTGGTGTTCGAGGAAGGGGAGCACCAGGATCAGGTGAAGTATCAGGCCGCCCACCACGAGCTGGTGGCCAGCGCCCTGGCGACCCGGATCGCCCACGAGGTGAACCCGGCCAACCAGGTGGGCTGCATGCTGGCGGGGGGCAACTTCTACCCCTACTCCTGCAAGCCCGCCGACGTCTGGACCGCCCTCCAGAAAGATCGGGAGAACCTCCTCTTCATCGACGTACAGGCCAGGGGCGCCTATCCGGCCTATGCGCAGAGGGTGTTTCGTGACAAGGGGGTCACCCTGGTGAAGGGGCCGGAAGATGACGAGATCCTCAGGCACACCGTGGATTTCGTCTCCTTCAGCTACTACGCCTCCCGCTGCGCCGCCGCCGACATGAATGCGGGCAACACCAGCGAGGCCAACGTGGTCAAGTCCCTGCGCAATCCCCACATCGAGGTGAGCGAGTGGGGCTGGGGCATCGACCCCCTTGGCCTTCGCATCACCCTCAACACCTTGCACGATCGCTACCAGAAGCCGCTCTTCCTGGTGGAAAACGGCCTGGGGGCAGTGGACGAAGTGAACGAGCAAGGGGAGATAGAGGACAACTACCGCATCGACTACCTGCGCGCCCACATCGAGGCCATGGGGGACGCCATCGAGGACGGCGTGCCCCTGATGGGGTACACCAGCTGGGGCTGCATCGATCTCGTCTCCGCCTCCACCGGCGAGATGAGCAAGCGCTACGGCTTCGTCCATGTGGACAGGGACGACGCCGGCCATGGCACCCTGGCCCGCCGGCGCAAGAAGTCGTTCTGGTGGTACAAGAAGGTGATCGCGAGCAACGGGGAGGATCTGGCCTGAGCCCCCCTCAGTTTCGCCGCAAGGCGCATCCATGCAACAGGGGGGCCGAGGCCCCCCTGTTGTTCATCACGCTGGCAATCTGAAAACGTTTAACTGCCTTCGTTGAAGATCTCGAGGTTGCTGGTCCCTTCCTGCCACTCGCGCACGGCCTTGTTGTCGTCGCTGCGCAGGGCATTGAGGTGGTCCAGATAACCCTGATCCACGTCGGAGGTCACATAGTGACCGTTGAAGACCGAGGTCTCGAAGTGGCGCAGCTCGGGGTTGATCTCCCGCACCGCCTCTTCCAGATCTTCCAGATCCTGGAAGATGAGGCCGTCGGCACCGATAAGCTTGCACACCTCTTCCACTTCACGGCCATGGGCAATGAGCTCGTTGGCGGTGGGCATGTCGATGCCGTAGACGTTGGGGAAGCGAATTTCCGGCGCGGCCGAGGCGAAGTAGACCTTGGCGGCCCCCGCTTCACGGGCCATCTGGATGATCTGCTCGGAGGTGGTGCCCCGCACGATGGAGTCGTCCACCAGCAACACCTTCTTGCCCTTGAATTCGGAGCTGATGGCGTTGAGCTTGCGGCGCACCGACTTCTTGCGCTGGGTCTGGCCCGGCATGATGAAGGTACGGCCGATGTAGCGGTTCTTCACGAAGCCCTGACGGTACGGCAGGCCCAGGGTGTGGGCGATTTCCAGCGCCACGTCGCAGGAGGTCTCGGGGATGGGGATGACCACGTCCACGTCGAGATCGTCCCACTCCCGTGCGATCTTCTGGCCCAGCTTGCGACCCATGTTGAGGCGGGCGGCATAAACGGAGACCTTGTCGATGAAGGAGTCGGGACGGGCGAAGTAGACGTATTCGAAGATGCAGGGGTTCATCTGCGGGCTTTCCGCACACTGCTCGGAGAAGAGCTGGCCCTGCTCGGTGATGTAGATGGCCTCGCCCGGGGCGACGTCACGCACCGTCTCGAAGCCGATGGCGTCGAGGGCCACGCTCTCGGAGGCGAGCATGTACTCCACCTGCCCCTGCTCGTCGACCCGGCGACCCAGGATCAGCGGGCGAATGCCGTTCGGGTCACGGAACCCGATGAGGCCGTGGCCGATCACCAGAGAGACCACGGCATAGGCGCCGCGGATCTGCTGGTGCACCTTGCGCACCGCCGAGAAGATATCTTCCGGGCGCAGCGCCATCTTGTCGCACAAGTCCAACTCGTGGGCCAGCACGTTCAACAGCACTTCGGAGTCCGAGGTGGTGTTGATGTGGCGGCGGGCCACCTTGAACTGCTGCTCCTTGAGCTCCTTGGCGTTGGTGAGGTTGCCGTTGTGGGCCAGCACCATGCCGTAGGGGGAGTTCACGTAAAACGGCTGCGCCTCTGCCGCACTGGAGCTGCCTGCGGTGGGATAACGGACGTGTCCGATGCCGATATTCCCTTTCAGGCGCTGCATGTGGCGCACTTCAAACACATCCTTCACCAGACCGTTGGCCTTGCGTTGCCGGAAGTTTCCACTGTCAATGGTCACGATCCCGGCGGCATCCTGTCCCCTGTGCTGCAACACCGTCAAGGCGTCGTAGAGGGCCTGATTGACGGGGGTGGTGCCAACTATACCGACAATACCGCACATGTCTTTGCTACCTCGAAGTCACTGTACCTGTTGAAGAAAACTGGACGAGTTCATCATGAACCCGAAAAACCACTGGATCACCGGCTTGAACTCCGGCACCAGCCTGGACGCCACCCACCAGTCGCTCTGGGAGAGGCTGGTGAAGGTATCCATGAAAAACAGCAGGGCGCTGACGATCAGCACCCCGCGAATGGCGCCAAAACAGACCCCGAGCACCCTGTCGGTGCCGGAAAGCCCGGTCTTTTCCACCAGCAGGCCCACCACGTAGTTCACCACGCTGCCGAGGATCAGGGTCGCCACGAACAGGGCGGCGATGGCCAGACCGTTGCGAACCATGGCATCGGAGAAAGAGGTGAAATAGACGGCGAGATCAGGATAGAAATGGCTGGCAATGAAAAAGGCGACGAACCAGGTGACCAGAGACATGGCCTCCTTGAGAAAGCCGCGCACCAGGCTGATGAGGGCGGAGAAACCGACGATGCCAATGATGGCGTAATCAATCCAGACCATAGAAAAAGATGTCCTGCGAAATTGCGGCGCAGTCTAACAAAAACGATTGCGCAATGCTTGATAAAATTGTGTTACAGGCCCGAAGGGAGCTATCCCTTCCCCTTGCGGCGGGTTTCCCGGGCCCAGAATGCACAACGCCATGGCATGCCATGGCGTTGTCGTCTGCAACGAGCGCTTACCCGATGTGGGTCAGGCCGCCCATGTAGGATTGCAGCGCAGCCGGGATGGCGATGCGGCCATCTGCCTGCTGGTAGTTCTCGAGCACGGCCACCAGGGTACGACCCACCGCCAGACCGGAACCATTCAGGGTGTGAATGAGCTGCGGCTTGCCGTCGATACGCACGCGAGCCTGCATGCGGCGCGCCTGGAAGTCGGTGCAGTTGGAAACGGAGGAGATCTCGCGATAGGTGTTCTGGGCCGGCAGCCACACTTCCAGATCGTAGGTCTTGGCGGCGCAGAAGCCCATGTCACCGGTGGAAAGCGCCATCACGCGATACGGCAGCTCCAGCAGTTGCAGCACCTTCTCGGCGTGACCCACCATCTCTTCCAGGGCATCCCAGGATTTTTCCGGGTGCACCAGTTGCACCATCTCGACCTTGTCGAACTGGTGCATGCGGATGAGGCCACGGGTATCACGACCGTAGGAGCCCGCTTCGGAGCGGAAGCAGGGGCTGTGGGCGGTCATCTTGATGGGCAGCTCCTGCTCGTCGAAGATCTCGTCACGGGCCATGTTGGTGAGCGGCACTTCGGAGGTCGGGATGAGGGAGAACTTGCGCACCTTGCCTTCGTCTTCCCCTTCCCCTTCGATACCGGTATTGAAGAGATCCTGGGAGAACTTGGGCAGCTGGCCGGTGCCGTACAGGCTGTCCGGGTTGACCAGATAGGGCACGTAGCACTCGGTGTAGCCGTGCTGCAGGGTGTGCAGGTCCAGCATGAACTGGGCCAGGGCGCGGTGCAGACGGGCAATCTGGCCCTTCATCACCACGAAACGGGCGCCGGAGAGCTTGACGCCGTTCTTGAAGTCGATCCCCTTGGCCGCCTCACCCAGATCGATGTGATCGCGTACCGGGAAATCGAACTCACGCGGGGTACCCCAGCGGCGGACCTCCACGTTGTCGTTCTCGTCACGGCCCACCGGGGTGGTCTCGCTCGGCAGGTTGGGGATGGCGTCGGCGATCCCCTTGAGCTGGGCCAGCAGGGCCTCCAGCTCGACCTTGCTGGTCTCGAGCTCGTCGTTGATCTTGGTCACCTCGGCCTTGAGGGGGGCAACATCTTCACCACGACGGGCAGCCTCACCGATGGACTTGGAGCGGGCGTTGCGCTCGGCCTGCAGCTCCTGGGTGCGGGACTGCAGATCCTTGCGTTTCTCTTCCAGAACATTGACCGCCGCTACGTCCAGAACGTAGCCACGTGTCGCCAGACGAGCGGCAGCTTCGGTGATGTCGCTGCGCAGATATTTGGGATCCAGCATGGTTTACCTACTTTTTTTAATGGGATCTGGGCCCGGGTCATCGTGACCGGGTTGGGAAACAGATCCGGAAGTTAACATCGGTTGGCGCACCCCTTTGCCTTCGGAATCGGGCCTTCGAAATCAAGAAGATGGTGCAAGGCCAAGACAACCGGGGTCAGACGGGCAGTGTAGCAGACCGCCCCCCCGCCCGAACAGGGACTATTGCGCCCGTTTTTGCCGGAAACCCCCTCCCCTGATGCCCTTGCCGTGCGCTTTCCCGGCAAGGGGCCTGAAGGACTTTCCTATCGCTTGCGCGGGCTCTGCTTGTCCAGCTCGTGCAGATAGTCGAGCTTCTGGGCTATCTGCTTCTCAAGCCCCCGCTCGGTGGGCTGATAGTACTGCTTGCCGGCAAGCTCCGGGGGGAAGTACTGCTCGCCGGCCGCATAGGCCCCCGGCTCGTCGTGGGCGTAGCGATACTCGGCGCCGTAGCCCAGCTCGCTCATCAGCTTGGTCGGTGCATTGCGAAGGTGCGGCGGCACCTCGAAGTCCGGCAGGTTCTTGGCGTCGTGAAGCGCCGCCTTCCAGGCGGTGTAGACCGCATTGCTCTTGGGGGCGCAGGCGAGGTAGACAATGGCCTGGGCGATGGCCCGCTCCCCTTCCGCCGGACCGATGCGATGGAAGCAGTCCCAGGCCGAGAGCGCCACCTGCATGGCACGGGGATCGGCGTTGCCCACATCTTCCGAGGCAATGGCCAGCAAGCGGCGGGCGATGTAGAGGGGATCGCAGCCGGCGCTCACCATACGGGCATACCAGTAGAGGGCTGCATCCGGTGCCGAGCCGCGAATGGACTTGTGCACCGCCGAGATGAGGTCGTAGAAGTGATCGCCGCCCTTGTCGAAACGGGCCACGTGCTCCCCCACCACGGCGGCGAGCAGGGTACTGTCGATCACCCGCGCCCCTGAGCTGTCGGCCTCGGCCATGTCGGCCAGGAGCTCCAGATAGTTCAGAGACTTGCGCCCGTCCCCGTCCACGGCTTTCGCCAGCGCCTCCTTGGCCCCGGGGGCAAAGCACAGGCTAGGGTCATTGAGCCCGCGAGCATCCTGCATCGCCTGATCGATCATGGCGAGGATGTCCTGCTCCTCCAGCCTCTTGAGCAGATAGACCCGGGCCCGGGAGAGCAGCGCGTTGTTGAGCTCGAACGAGGGGTTCTCGGTGGTGGCGCCGATGAAGGTGATGGTGCCGTCTTCGATGTGGGGCAGGAAGACATCCTGCTGGCTCTTGTTGAAGCGGTGGACTTCATCCACGAACAGGATGGTGCGCACCCCGCGCCAGCCGTTCTCCTTCGCCTTGTCGAGGGCCGCGCGGATCTCCTTGATGCCGGAGGTGACCGCCGAGAGCCGCTCCACCTCCGCCTGGCAGTAGTGGGCAACCAGTTCTGCCAGCGTGGTCTTGCCGGTGCCGGGGGGCCCCCAGAGGATCATGGAGTGGCAGTGCCCCGCCAGGATCGCTTTTCGCAGGGGCTTGTCCGGCCCCAGGATATGCTGCTGGCCGATGTACTGCTCGAGGGTTTGCGGCCGCATCCGGGCCGCCAGCGGACGAAAGTCCGAGGAGAAATCCAGGGATAAATTGCTCATCTGCATTGACCTTTCATCTGACCGGTCGTCCATGACGCCCGGTCAGACGATAGCACCGGTAACGGCTGGCTCATCAGCGCTGGTCGTCCAGCTCGACCCCCTTCGGGATCTTGAAGACAAATTCGTTGCCCTTGAGCACCGGCTTGCGGTTGAAGCTGCTCAGAGTGAACTCGCTCCACTGGCCCTGGGCTTCTTTCACATCGAAGCGACTGATGTTGTTCTGACGGTCGAAGGTGATGCGAAAGGAGGCGATCAACTCGTCCTTGTTGCGGCTGGTGACGGTGTAGACATCCCCTTCCTGGGTCACGTCATAGTTCTTCCAGAGGCTGTTGTCGTTGCCCGCGATGAGCACGAAGGGGGTGTTGAGCACCGCATCCTTCATCTTGAGGGCGGTGACCTGCTCGACGAAGGGATCGTACACCCACACATCCTTGCCATCGGCCACGATCAAACTCTCGTCCGGGGAGGTAGTGTGCCAGTTGAAGCGGTTGGGTCGCTGCACCAGCAGGGAGCCGCTCGCCTTTTGCAGCTCCTTGCCCTTGCTGTCATAGACGGTCTGGGCAAACGTCGCGGAGAAGACATTGACGGAGGAGAGCTTCTCCTTGAGATCGCTGGCCGCATCGGCCCACACCTGGCTGCTGGCAACCAGCAGAATGGAACCCATCAACAGTTGTTTTTTCATCAGGCTCTTCATAGGGAGGTTCTCGATAAAAGGCCACGCCCGCAGAGGGCATGGCCAGAATGATACAGGAGTTAGGCTTAGTCACGAACCGGCGGCGGTGCCAGCACGTCGCGCTGGCCGTTGCCGCCCGGGGCGCTGACGATGCCCTGGTTTTCCATCTGCTCGATGAGACGGGCCGCCCGGTTGTAACCAATCTTGAACTTGCGCTGGACGCTGGAGGTGGAGCCACGGCGGGATTCCACCACGAAGGCCACCGCCTCGTCGAACAGGGGATCGAGCTCTTCATCGCCGCCCCCGCCGAAGTCGCCACCGCCGCCCTCGCCGTCCGACTCGCCGGAGAGGATCTCGTCGATGTAATCCGGCTCACCACGCAGTTTCCAGTCCGCCACCACCTTGTGTACCTCGTGGTCATCGACGAAGGCACCGTGGACACGGGTGGGGTTGGAGGTGCCGGCAGGCATGTAGAGCATGTCACCCATGCCGAGCAGGGATTCGGCGCCCCCCTGGTCCAGGATGGTGCGCGAATCGATCTTGCTCGACACCTGGAAGGAAATACGGGTCGGGATGTTGGCCTTGATGAGGCCGGTAATGACATCCACCGACGGACGCTGGGTCGCGAGGATAAGGTGAATACCGGCCGCCCGCGCCTTCTGGGCGATACGGGCGATAAGCTCCTCCACCTTCTTGCCGACGATCATCATCATGTCGGCGAACTCGTCCACCACCACCACGATGTGGGGCAGTTTTTCCAGCTCCGGCGGCATCTGATCCATGGAGTCGCCCGGACGCCACAGGGGGTCGACCAGGGGATCCCCCGCCTCGATGGCGGCCAGCACCTTGTCGTTGTACCCCTTGAGGTTGCGCACCCCGACCGCGGACATCAGCTTGTAACGACGCTCCATCTCGCCTACGCACCAGCGCAGGGCGTTGGCGGCATCCTTCATGTCGGTGACCACCTCGGTCAGCAGATGCGGAATGCCTTCATAGACCGAGAGCTCCAGCATCTTGGGGTCGATCATGATGAAGCGCAGATCCTCGGGGGAGGATTTGTAGAGCATGGAGATGATCATGGTGTTCACCCCCACCGACTTGCCCGAGCCCGTGGTACCAGCCACCAGCAGGTGGGGCATCTTGGCGAGGTTCACCACCACGGGTTCCCCCGCGATGTCCTGACCCAGCCCCATGGTGAGCGGATTGCGGCTGGCCGCGAACGCCTCGCAGTCGAGGGTTTCCCGCAGGTAGACGGTCTGGCGTACCCGGTTGGGCAGCTCGATCCCGACGAACGTCTTGCCCGGGATCACTTCCACCACCCGCACGCTGCTGGCAGAGAGAGAACGGGCGAGATCCCGGGAAAGATTGGTGATCTTGCTCGCCTTCATGCCCGGCGCCAGGTCCAGTTCGAAGCGGGTAATGACGGGACCGGGATAGACGCCCACCACCTTGGCCTGCACGTTGTAATCGGCGAGCTTCGCCTCCACCAGCCGGCCCATGCGCTCCAGCTCGTCCTTGCTCATCATCTGGGTCTTGGCGGGCGGTCTGTCCAGCAGATCGATACTCGGCAAAGGGGCCAGACCGGGCTGGGGACGGCGCTTGGCTTTCACCGGCGCAGCGGCAACGGGAGCGTCGGGTTCGTCATCCCCCTCCGCCCAGGGCAAGTCGAGGTCATCTTCTTCCTGGCGCACGGCGGGACGCGGACGGCCATTGGCCACACGCTTGCCCTTGGCGGCAGGCGCCGGAGCCTCGTCCTCTTCGTCGTCAAACTGCGGATCAAACTGGAAGGTGTCTTCGTCAAGCTCCGGCAGCCATTCGTCAGCTTTTGTCTTTTGAGCGCGATTCTTCGCCTTGGGGTTGCGTGTCCAGCTGCCATGGGGGTCTTCGTCATCCTCTTCCTGATCGAAGCTGCCCACGCCCCCTTCCAGCAGGGGATCCGGCCCCTCATAGCGGGGCTGGCGCCAGCCACCGGTGAGCCAGCGGCCCAGGGTGGTGGGGAAATGGTAGATGGCGCTGACTGAGCCGGTGCAGGCGGCACCGATGCGCTCGACAATGGTGAGCCAGGACCAGCCGGTAAAGAGGGTGATGCCGGTCGCCACGAAGCAGAGCAGCATCAGGTTTGCCCCCACGCCGCCAAACAGCGGCACCACGGCTGAGGCGATCACATCCCCCACCAGGCCGCCGGCGGAAAAGTTCTGCAAGTCGTTGAAGTTCATGCTGGCGATGGCGGACATGCCAAGCACCGTCAGCACGAAGCCGATGATCCGTACCGACAGGGTGAGGTAGTCCACTTCCAGCAGCTTGCTCGGGCGCCAGAACAGGCTCCAGCCAAGCAGCACCACCAGGGGGGGCACCAGATAGGAGAAGGCCCCGAAGGTAAACATGGTGATGTCGGCGAGCCAGGCACCTGCGCTGCCCGCGAGGTTCTTCACCTCCCCTTGCCAGGAGGTTTGCGACCAGCCGGGATCGGCGGGATGGTAGGTCAGCAGGGCAAGCAAAAGATAGGCAGCCATCAGGGTGATGGCGATCAAGACGGCCTCGAAGATCCGTTGTGTACCTGATAAAGGAGTAAACAGCTTTTTATCGGCCAAACTCCGGCTCCTTTGTGAAAACATGAATGCGGGGATAGGGGGCCTAGTATCCCTGAAAAGCCCACCGATTGTCAGCCAGTGCCTGAGGGCGGGCCTGAAACTCTCTATAAGAAGAAACGAGCGGACCGGCCGCTCGTTTCTGACTATCGTGACTCGTCATGGAACTTGCAAGTCACAGCACAACCCCGCTTATCGGGTGCTGATCACCAGACGACTGCTCTGTTTGACCTCTTCCATCACCACGTAGGTGCGGGTGTCGTTGACGCCCGGCAGACGCAGCAGGGTTTCACCCAGCAGGCGGCGGTAAGCGGACATGTCGCTGACGCGGGTCTTGAGCAGATAGTCGAAATCACCGGACACCAGATGGCACTCCTGGATCTCTTCGAGCACCTGAACAGCCTTGTTGAACTGCTCGAACACATCGGGGGCGCCACGATTGAGGGTAATTTCCACGAACACCAGCAGAGACGCGTCCAGATAATGAGGGTTCAGAATGGCGGCATATCCTTCGATATACCCTTGTCGCTCCAGGCGACGAACCCGTTCCAGACACGGTGTGGGACTCAGGCCAACTCGTTTGGACAACTCAACGTTCGAAATCCTGCCATCCTTTTGCAGTTCATTCAGAATGTTGCGGTCAATCCTGTCCAAATCCTTTAGCCGACTCTTAGCTTCCATCATTTAATTCCATCCTTTGGCTATTTTTTGGTAAGAATCACCAGTCATTTTATAATAATGGTCACAAATCCTGTCAATACCTGAATATACTAGGCGCAAATGTCGCTTAACATCTAGGCAACATAAACCACCAATCGATAGACGAGGGATAGCATGATTATCGGTGTACCTAAGGAAATAAAAAACCATGAATATCGCGTAGGCATGGTTCCGGCCAGTGTACGTGAACTGACAGCACGAAACCATACTGTTTTCGTCCAAAGCGGCGCAGGAAATGGCATTGGGTTCAGTGACGCAGATTATCTGGCTGCCGGAGCCGAGATCCTAGCCTCCGCTGCCGAAGTTTTCGCCAAGGCGGAGATGATCGTCAAGGTCAAGGAACCCCAGGCAGTGGAACGGGCCATGCTGCGTCCCGGCCAGACCCTCTTTACCTATCTGCATCTGGCGCCGGACCTGGCCCAGACCCAGGATCTCATCGACAGTGGTGCCGTCTGCATCGCCTATGAAACCGTCACAGACGGTCGTGGCGGTCTGCCCCTGCTGGCCCCCATGTCGGAAGTGGCCGGACGCATGTCTATTCAGGCCGGAGCCCAGGCACTGGAGAAATCCCGTGGCGGCAGCGGCGTGCTGCTCGGCGGTGTGCCCGGTGTGGAACCGGCCAAGGTGGTGATCATCGGTGGTGGTGTGGTGGGCTCCAACGCAGCCCGCATGGCCGTCGGCCTGCGTGCCGACGTCACCATCCTCGACAACAACGTCGATACCCTGCGCCGTCTCGACAGCGAGTTCCAAGGGGCTGCCAAGGTGGTCTACTCCAACCGCGAGACCCTGGAGCGCCATCTGCTGGCGGCGGACCTGGTCATCGGCGGCGTGCTGGTGCCTGGCGCCACTGCGCCAAAACTTGTCAGCCGTGACCACATTGCTCGCATGAAACCCGGTGCAGCCATCGTGGACGTGGCCATCGACCAGGGCGGCTGTGTCGAGACCTCCCATGCCACCACCCATGAAGATCCCACCTTCATCGTCGACGAAGTGGTGCACTACTGCGTGGCCAACATGCCGGGTGCCGTGGCGCGGACCTCCACCGTGGCCCTGAACAACGCCACCCTCCCCTTCATCATCAAGCTGGCCGAACAGGGCTATCGCAACGCACTGCTCGCCGATCCCCACCTGTTGCACGGTCTGAACGTGATGGCGGGCAAAATCACCTGCAAGGAGGTTGCCGTGGCCCACAACCTGGCTTACACGGATCCCCTGACCCTGCTGAACTGATCGCGTCCCTGCAAAGGGAGGTAGATGAGTGAAAATCCGCCCGCGATGGGCGGTTTTTTTATGCCTGCCATCCCCGGCTCACCCCTCTTGTTGGCGATTGCCCCAATCGATGCGCTGGCCTTTGACCACGGATCACGAATTACCTACAATCGCGCAAACTCATCACGTCTCGGAAATCACATCATGAGCCAAGTCACTCACAGCAAACTGCTGATCCTGGGATCCGGTCCGGCAGGTTACACTGCGGCCGTCTATGCCGCTCGCGCCAACCTCAATCCCCTGCTCATCACCGGCATGCAGCAAGGTGGTCAGCTGACCACCACCACCGAAGTGGAAAACTGGCCAGGGGACGCGGAAGGGCTGACCGGCCCGGCCCTGATGGAGCGCATGAAAGAGCATGCAGAGAAGTTCGATACCCGCATCCTCTTTGATCACATCAATGAAGTGACGCTGACCGAGCGTCCCTTCCGCCTCAAGGGTGACAACGGGGAATACACCTGCGATGCGCTGATCCTCGCCACCGGCGCCTCCGCCAAATACCTGGGTCTGCCCTCCGAAGAGGCCTTCAAGGGCCGCGGCGTCTCCGCCTGCGCCACCTGTGACGGCTTCTTCTACCGCAACCAGGAAGTGGCCGTGGTCGGCGGTGGCAACACCGCCGTGGAAGAGGCACTCTATCTGGCCAACATCGCCAAGAAGGTGCACCTCATTCATCGCCGCGACGAGTTCCGCGCCGAGAAGATCCTGATCAAGCGCCTCAACGACAAGGTCGAGAGCGGCAATATCGTCCTGCACACCCATCAGACCCTGGACGAAGTACTGGGTGACGACATGGGCGTCACCGGCGTGCGCCTGCGCAGCACCCGGGATGACACCACCTCCGAGCTGCCGCTGATGGGGGTCTTCATCGCCATCGGTCACCAGCCCAACACCCAGATCTTCGAAGGGCAGCTGGCCATGGAAAACGGCTATCTGAAAGTGCGTGGCGGACTGGAAGGGTTCGCAACCCAGACCAGCATCCCGGGCGTGTTCGCCGCCGGCGACGTGGCCGATCACGTCTACCGCCAGGCGATCACCTCCGCAGGAACCGGCTGCATGGCCGCCCTCGATGCAGAGCGATATCTGGACGCACAATAATCGGAAGGATATAAAGGGCATGCCAGTTGGCATGCCCTTTTTTATTGCAAGGAGCAGGATGAAACGAAAAATAATGATAGTGGAAGACAGCCTGACGGTACGCCGCATGCTGACCCAGGCCATTGCGCAGCAGACCGGGCTGGAAATCGACGCCTTCGATACCCTTGAAGGGGCTCGCGATTGCCATGGGGAAGATTATGTGGTCGCCCTGGTGGATCTCACCCTGCCGGACGCCCCCGGCGGAGAAGCTGTCAATGTGCTGAGGGAGCGTGGGTTGCCGGTGGTGATCCTGACGGCCGACATCAGCGAAGAGAAGCGGGAAGCCTGGCTGGAAGCCGGGGTGCTGGACTATGTGATGAAGGATTCACGTCACTCCCTGCAATATGCCGTCGGTCTGGTGCACCGCCTCTACCTCAACCAGGCCATCGAAGTCTTGGTGGTCGACGATTCACGCACCTCCCGTCACCGCACCGCGGCCCAGTTGCGCAAGCAGTTGTTGCAGGTGCACGAGGCCAATTCAGCCCGCGATGCGCTGGCGCAGCTCGAGCAGCACCCCGCCATTCGCCTGATGCTGGTAGACTACTACATGCCGGAGATCGACGGCATCAGCCTGGTGCGAATGCTGCGCGAGCGCTACAGCAAGCAGCAGCTCGCCATTATCGGCATCTCGGTATCGGACAAACATGGCCTCTCGGCACGCTACCTCAAGCAAGGGGCGAATGATTTTCTCAATCAGCCCTTTGAACCCGAGGAGCTGCAGTGCCGGGTCAGCCACAACCTGGAGGCCCTTGAGCAGTTCAACAACATCCAGGAATCGGCCAACCGAGACTACCTGACCGGGCTTTACAACAGACGCTACTGGTTCAACGAGGGTCAAAAGTGGTTCGAGGAGCATCAGCGCCATCAGGCGCAGCTCTCCCTGTGCGTGCTCGACGTGGATCACTTCAAGCAGGTCAATGATCACTGGGGGCACGCCATCGGCGATCAGCTGCTCTGTCATCTGGCCAGGCTGCTCACCCAGTTCTTCCCGGATGCCATGATAGCCCGATTCGGTGGTGAAGAATTTGCCCTGATGGTGCCACACTGCCCCGTTCCCGTGCTGCTCAAGCGACTGGAAGGGCTTCGTCTGCAAATGCGTCAGCAACCGCTGTCGCGGGAGATATCGCTCTTTGTACGCGCCAGTTTCGGCGTCATCAATGTCGGGCGGCTCTCCATGGACGAGGCGCTGAGCGAGGCAGATCGCCAGTTGTATCAGGCAAAGAATACCGGGCGAGACAAGATAGTCTGTCAGGACGTCTGAGCAAGCATCAGCAGAGGCACTCCGTGTAGTACCGCCCGGCGCCCCTTGTGTGGCGGCCGCCGGGTCAATCCCTTCTTCACCGTTCAATAGGTTTTGTCGACCCGCACCCCATCGCTGAAATAGAGGATGCGCACCTTGTCGCCCTGCGCAAAGACCATGGCCGGATCGTAATCCTGGATCACGTTGATGAGCCCGTTCTGCTCGTTGCGGATCAGCAGCTCCACCAACTTGTTCTCCACCACGCTGCCCCCTGACTGAAACTGCTGCACCGCCGCCGCTCCCGCCAGCGCTCCGACCGCTGTGGCAATCTCCCGCCCGTGCCCACCGCCAAACTGGTTGCCGAGCAGCCCGCCAAGCACGGCCCCTCCCAGAGTTTTCCAGCCGGAATGCTCTGATTCCACCATCTGGCGCTGGGTGATGTTGCGCACCGCATCCACCTGGCCGAAGACCACCTGCTCCACCGGACGCGCCGTGTTGCGTTCATACACCGCACTCCAGGCCGGCGCCGTGACAAAGCCAAGTAAGCTGGATACTATCAGGATAATGGCCTTCATCTATGAACCTCTGCCTTATGTCTCGCTATCTTACCGAACTGGATGATGAGCTGTGCTGGTTTCCCTCCCCCAGCCATGCGCTGGAAGAGCCCAACGGGCTGCTCGCGATTGGGGGAGATCTCTCCCCCGCTCGATTGCTGGCAGCTTACCACAGCGGGATCTTTCCGTGGAATGAACCCCATCAGCCACTGCTGTGGTGGTCACCGGACCCCAGGGGAGTCATCGTGCCCGAGGAACTCCACATCGGCCGCAGCCTGCAGAAGTGTTTGCGCCGCACACCCTTCGAGATTTACATCAATCGCGCCTTTGATGACGTCATTGCAGCCTGCGCCGCCCCCCGTCGCACCGCCAGCGGCACCTGGATAAGTGCCCCCATGATCGACGCCTATCGGTGCCTTCATCGCCTCGGTCATGCCCACTCCATCGAAATCTGGCAGGATGATCAGCTGCAGGCAGGCCTCTATGGCCTCTCCCTGGGCCGACTATTTTGTGGTGAATCCATGTTCAGCCGCATCGACAATGGCGCCAAACTGGCCATGGTGGCCCTCTGTCGCCACTTTGCAGGGCACGGCGGGGCCCTCATCGACTGCCAGATGCAAAACGACTTTCTGGCCACGCTGGGTGTCCAGGAGTGGCCAAGGCAGCGCTTTCTGACCACCCTGGCCACCCTGACCCGGCAATCGTTGCAAGATGGATGCTGGCAACCGAGGAGAATCAGCCTGTGAGTGAAGAAGTGATCCTCAAGGTCGGGCTGACCCCCAGGCACCCGTGCAGCTACCTCGGTCACGAGCAGGAGCAGTTGCTGGTCCTGATGGACCATGAACTGCTCAACGCCGCCGGGTACGAACGGCTGCTGACGGCAGGATTCCGGCGCAGTGGCAACGACATCTATCGTCCTCACTGTCCCGCCTGCAGCGCCTGCCAATCCTTGCGCATACACAGTGAACGCTTCATCCCGAGCCGTGGGCAGAAGCGCATCCGCCAGTTGAACCGGGATCTCGAGCTCGTGCTGAGCTATGACGACAAGCCCGAGTATTACCAGCTCTATGAACGCTATATCCGTGAGCGCCATAGGGATGGCAGCATGTATCCACCGAGCCGGACCCAATACAAGGGGTTCCTGCACTGTGACTGGATGCCCCCCCTCTATCTGGAGATGCGCAAGGAGGGACGCCTCATCGGCGTGGCCACCACGGATCTGCTTCCCCACTCTCTGAGCGCAATGTACACCTTCTTCGACCCCGACTATGCCGACCGGTCGCTCGGCACCTTCGCCATCCTGAGCCAGTTGGAACTGGCCAGACGGACCGGTCGTCAGTGGCTCTATCTGGGGTATCTGGTGGAGGAGTGCCGCAAGATGAATTACAAGCGCCAATACCTGCCCCATGAGCTGCTGGTACAGGGCGAATGGAAAAAAATCGACACCAAGCCCGAGTAAACTTTACACATAGCCTTAAATCCGGCATGATCCAGCGGTTTTTTGTTGTGGCTTATCAAGAGGATTCAATGGCTAAAGAAGACAGTATTGAGATGCAGGGTACCATTCTCGAAACCTTGCCCAATACCATGTTCCGTGTGGAACTGGAAAATGGTCACGTGGTTATCGCTCATATTTCCGGCAAGATGCGCAAAAACTACATCCGTATCCTGACTGGGGACAAAGTAACGGTGGCTCTGACTCCGTACGATCTCTCCAAGGGACGTATTGTTTTCCGCTCTCGCTAAGCCAGGAATTCAGCAAAAAACCCCAGCCTCTCGGTTGGGGTTTTTTGTCATTTCCGGCCTTGCTCACAGTCAGTGAGAGACAGCTTCAACGTTGACCTGAAAATCAAAGCTGAGGCTGTTGTTCACCAGCTCGACCTTCACAATGCCGCCATCGACCAGGGAACCGAACAGGATCTCGTTGGCCAGGGGCTTCTTGAGGTGCTCCTGAATGACCCGGCCCATGGGTCTTGCCCCCATTGCCCTGTCATACCCTTTCTCTGCCAACCAGTGGCGCGCCTCTTCAGACACCTCCAGTGAAACGCCCTTGGCATCCAGCTGAACCTGCAGCTCGACGATGAACTTGTCAACCACCTGATGGATCACTCCCATGTCGAGATGGTTGAACCAGATGGTGTGATCGAGCCGGTTGCGGAACTCCGGACTGAACGTCTTGTTGATCACCGCCATGGCATCGTGGCTCATGTCCTGCTGCTGGAAGCCGATGGACTTGCGCTGGGTTTCCTGAACCCCTGCGTTGGTGGTCATCACCAGGATCACATTGCGAAAATCTGCCTTGCGCCCGTTGTTGTCCGTCAGGGTACCGTTGTCCATCACCTGCAGCAGCAGGTTGAAGACATCCGGGTGCGCCTTCTCGATCTCGTCAAGCAGCACGACGGAGTGCGGATGCTTGAGGACGGAGTCGGTCAACAGCCCTCCCTGCTCGAATCCCACGTAACCGGGAGGAGCCCCGATCAACCGGGACACGGTATGGCGTTCCATGTATTCCGACATGTCAAATCGCAATACCTCGACCCCGAGCGCCTTGCCAAGTTGCTGGGTCACTTCGGTCTTGCCCACCCCGGTCGGGCCGGCAAACAGGAAGCTGCCCACAGGTCGGCGTTCGTTGCCAAGCCCTGAACGTGACAACCGAATGGCATCGGTCAGCACCTCGATGGCCTTGTCCTGCCCGAACACCACCATCTTGAGATTACGCTCCAGGTTCTTCAGCACCTCCTTGTCGGAGGAGGAGACAGATTTCTCGGGAATACGGGCAATCTTGGCAACAATGGCCTCGATTTCCGGCACATTGATCACTTTCTTGCGCTTGCTGACGGGCAAGAGGCGTTGCCCTGCACCCGCTTCGTCGATGACGTCGATGGCCTTGTCAGGCAGATGGCGATCATTGATGTACTTGGCGGAGAGCTCCACCGCCGCCCGGATCGCCTTGACGGTGTAACGCACGCCATGGTGAGACTCATAACGGCTCTTGAGTCCCATCAGAATGCGAGTGGTGTCGTCTACTGTGGGTTCGACGATGTCGATCTTCTGGAAGCGGCGAGCAAGGGCCCTGTCCTTCTCGAAGATCTGGGCATATTCCTGGTAGGTGGTGGAGCCCACGCAGCGCAGCAAACCATTGGAGAGCAGCGGCTTGATGAGGTTGGCCGCATCCAGCTGCCCACCGGAAGCCGCACCAGCGCCAATGATGGTGTGGATCTCGTCGATGAAGAGGATGGCCCCCTCCTGACGTTCGATCTGCTTGAGCAGCACCTTGAGGCGCTTCTCGAAGTCACCACGATACTTGGTGCCCGCCAGCAGGGAGCCCATGTCCAGGGAGTAGATGGTGCTACCCGCAATCACCTCGGGCACATCCCCCTTGACGATACGGTAGGCAAGCCCTTCGGCGATGGCGGTCTTGCCCACGCCGGCTTCCCCGACCAGCAAGGGGTTGTTCTTGCGGCGGCGGCACAATACCTGAATGGTGCGATTGAGCTCCTGATCACGGCCGATGAGCGGATCGATGCGCCCCTCCAGCACCAGCTGGTTGAGGTTGGTGGCAAAGCTTTCTATCTGGGCAGAGGATACCTCGTCATCAGATTCCGCATTGTTGCCACCACTCTCGGGCTTGTTGTCCTTGCGCACCCCGTGGGACAGGAAGTTCACCACATCCAGGCGGCTTATTTCGGCTTTTTTCAGGAAATAGGCGGCCTGGGACTCTTGTTCGCTGAAGATGGCAACCAGGACATTGGCACCGCTCACCTCGGTATTGCCGGACGACTGGACATGGAAGACGGCACGTTGCAGCACGCGCTGGAAGCCCAGCGTCGGCTGGGTTTCCCTGTCTTCGTCGTCACGGGGGATGAGCGGGGTCGTTTGATTGATGAAGGCGCGGATCTCTTTGCGCATCTGTTCCACATCCGCACCACATGAACTCAGCGCCTCATGGGCTGAGCTGTTATCCAGCAGGGCCAACAACAGGTGCTCGACGGTCATGAATTCGTGGCGCTCGTCACGGGCCAGTTTGAAAGCCTCGTTCAGCGTCTTTTCTAGATCTTTGTTCAACATAGGCACCTCCCCTCAGTACAGCAACAATGCGGTGTCGTTATCGCCATCAAGTCATCAGATTCAAGCCTTTTCCATGGTACATAGCAGTGGATGTTCGTTGTTACGTGAATAGGTGTTGACCTGGACCACTTTGGTCTCGGCAATCTCAGCGGTAAATGTGCCGCAGACTCCCTTACCACTATAATGCACGCTCAGCATCACCTGAGTGGCCTTCTCCAGATCCATACCAAAGAACCTTTGCAGCACCTCCACCACGAACTCCATCGGTGTGTAGTCGTCGTTGTTCAGGACGACCTTGTACATGGGTGGCGGTTGCAGCTTCGTTTTCTCTGCTTCTGCAATCTCTTCATTAGCAAAGAGTTCTTTCTGCTTGCTCATAGTTGCGCTTTGGTACCTCTAGATTACTACCGTGTCGCTCAAGATTGTCAATAGACTTGTTAACCAGATCACATCGGTTGTTAACAACTTCTTGACTCGCTTAAAAGTTGGACTAGATTGGTTACTTGCTAATCGGCGCCCGTCTGCTACGGGGTCATGCCCTAGTTATATAAGGCTGGCGCAGGTTACTCAACGACTTCAGGGTAATCAATAAAAGGATGTAGATGTATGGCAACCGGAACAGTCAAGTGGTTCAACAACGCAAAAGGATTTGGGTTTATCTGTCCGGAAGGCGGTGGTGAAGACATCTTCGCTCACTACTCCACGATTCAAATGGAAGGTTACAAGACCTTGAAAGCAGGTCAGGCAGTCAACTTTGAACTGCAGCAGGGGCCGAAAGGAAATCATGCCTCTGTCATCGTGCCAAACGAAGCACAGAACATCTAAGAGTCAAACTGGATAAATTAAAAAGCGGCATCCCAAGGGATGCCGCTTTTTTATGGACAGACACGAAGAGGGGAACAAGAAAGGCAAGGCCTTCCCTGTTCCCTGCTGCCGCTACCTCAGCGGGCCAGCAGGATGTTGAGCATGCGGCGCAGCGGCTCGGCGGCGCCCCACAGCAGTTGGTCACCCACGGTAAAGGCGGCCAGGTACTCCGGGCCCATGTTGAGCTTGCGCAGACGACCGACCGGGATGCTGAGGGTGCCGGTAACGGCAGCCGGGGTCAGCTCGCGGGCGGTGATGTCGCGATCGTTGGGGATCACCTTGACCCAGTCGTTGTGGGCGGCCAGCAGGGCTTCGATTTCGGCCAGCGGCACGTCTTTTTTCAGCTTGATGGTGAAGGCCTGGCTGTGGCAGCGCAGGGCGCCGATGCGCACGCACAGACCATCCACCGGAATGGCGGCGTTTTCGATACCGAGGATCTTGTTGGTCTCGGCCTGGCCTTTCCACTCTTCACGGCTCTGGCCGTTGTCGAGCTTGGTGTCGATCCAGGGGATGAGGCCACCGGCCAGCGGCACACCGAAGTTGTCCACCGGCAGGGTGCCGGAGCGGGTCTTCTCGGTGATCTTGCGCTCGATGTCGAGGATGGCGGAGGCGGGATCCGCCAGCTCCACCGCCACTTCATCCCGCAGCATGCCCATCTGGGTGACCAGCTCGCGCATGTGGCGGGCACCACCACCGGAGGCCGCCTGATAGGTGGCCACGCTCACCCACTCCACCAGATCGGCCTTGAACAGGCCACCCAGGGCCAGCAGCATCAGGCTGACGGTGCAGTTGCCGCCAACGAAGGTCTTGATGCCGTTGTTCAGGGCATCCTCGATGACGTCGCCGTTGACCGGATCCAGGATGATGACAGCGTCCTTCTCCATGCGCAGGGAGGAGGCGGCGTCAATCCAGTAGCCCTGCCAGCCGGCGGCTTTCAGACGCGGATAAACATCCTTGGTGTAGTCGCCGCCCTGGGCGGTGATGATGACGTCCTGTGCGGCCAGCGCCTCGAGATCGAAGGCGTCCTGCAAGGTGCCGGCATCGACACCAAAATTGGGGGCGGCCTCACCGGCCTGGGAGGTGGTGAAGAAGGTGGGTTGAATGCGGGCAAAATCCTTCTCTTCCTGCATCCGGCTCATCAAGACCGAACCCACCATGCCACGCCAACCGACCAAACCTACTTTTTTCATAATGTCCTACCCTGGATAGCTGCTTATAGAAATCGTGTGTGGTACCCGTGACCCCTGCCTTGGCGCCAGCCGTTTACAAGGGATTCACAATATATGAGTTGCAAAAAATGCGTCTGTCCACATTACGGATTGTGACGGCGGGCGCAAGTCGAATTGCGCAATATTCTGTGCCATTCGCTGCAATATCCGTCGGCCTGGCCGACCTGCGGGCAGCCGGTTGGCATCCTGCCTCCAGTTGGGGCATCATTGAGACCGACCGGCAGCCCCGCTGCCCCTCGGGGACGGCCCCGAGGCCTCCTGATACGCAGGGACGACCCTGCTTCCTGCGGAATCTGCTTTATGTCCTGGTTGCTCCTGCTGTTGGCCGGCCTGTTCGAGGTCGCCTGGGCCATCGGCCTCAAATACACCGACGGTTTCAGCCGTCCCCTGCCCACCCTGCTGACCCTGATCGCCATGGGGGTGAGCGTGCTGCTGCTCGCCATGGCGGTCAAACAGTTGCCCCTTGGTACCGCCTACGCGGTCTGGACCGGTATCGGCGCGGTCGGCACCGTGCTGATGGGGATCTGGCTGTTCAACGAACCGGCCACCCTCGCCCGGGTGCTCTGCCTGCTGCTGATCATCGGCGGGATCCAGGGTCTGAAATTCATCGGTTAGGCGCGCTGAAAGGGCCGGGTACACCGGCCCCGACGTGGCAAGCTCCAGGGGGCGATGTCAGCCCGGCGTGTTGCTGTGTTCCTCTGCTTGCTGATGTGTTCGCAGGCGGTGGGTAAAGGCGGGTGGCACAGACGTGGCATGGCGAGCAAGATCCGCCCCATGACCGCCCGGGCGAGCATGGGGTGCCTCCTTTTATCTTTTCGTCTGCTCCTTCAATCACTCCACCAACGTCTGCTCGATGCGAGCCCCAGGCATCATCTGCGTGAGACCGGCAATCAGCCTGTCGCCGGCCTCCCACAAGGCCGTGCGCGGCATCGGCGGCAGACACTCCAGAATGAACCACATCCGGGGGGAAGAGAGGCTCAGGCGAGTGCGGATCCCCTGGCGCCAGTTCCAGCGGCGACAGGTGACGCCGAGATCGTCCCGCCACACCACCTCTCCGGGAGCTGGTGCCTCCTGGATTGGCAGCCCTTCTTTGAGGGTGTCAAAGCATTCGCTGCCATCGGCAATCACCAGGCGCGGCGTCCCCACATAGGCCGCCAGATCCTCCCCGCCCACGGGAATGGCATACTCGATGCTGATGGCGTTGTAGAGATCCACCACGGGATCGATGGCGGGCAAGACGCCATCGCGCAGCACCCGCTTGCGCAGTGCCTGGGCCGAGCAGGGCGTGCGGGCAGGCTTGGCGCCAAACCCCTTGAACACCTGATCCCAGGCGGCCAGATGTTCAAGGGCCCAGGGGGCCTCGTCGGTGCCAAGGGCCGCACATGCCCGGGCCAGGGCCCGCTCCCCCACCAGAGTGTCAATCACGGGGGCGGCTTCCACCACGATGCTGAGGGCACAAAAACCCGGCGCCAACCTGGCTATCTCGGGGTCTATACGGGGGATCATCGGGAACATTCAGCACTCCTGGTCAAGGCTCATCAAGACGGGGGGGCGGAACGGGCACGGGCGTTCCCCTCTTTTCCTTCCCCCGCCAACGGTTGACGCCATGATGAAGGGCACAGGGTCATAATAAAATTTACTTTATCTTAATTATGTTAAGTAAAACTGATGACCCAACCCTCTTTCCCATGAAAAATCGCCGCCCCGCAGCGCACCGCCCAGCCCCACTACCACACCCCGCCCATCCAATGCAGCCCTGGGCAAGCCCACACCATTGCCCTGGCCGCTTTCCCCGTCACTCATGCTATTATCTGCGTCCAAACATGAGCCCATAAAATCAGGATATTGTGATGACCGACCACACTTTTATTCCCGGCAAGGACGCAGCGCTGGAAGATTCCATCGAACGCTTCCAGACCAAGCTGCAAGCCCTGGGGTTTGATATCGAAGAGGCCTCCTGGCTCAACCCCGTGCCCAACGTATGGTCCGTGCACATCCGGGACAAGGAGTGCGCTCTCTGCTTCACCAACGGCAAGGGTGCCAGCAAGAAGGCGGCGCTCGCCTCCGCCCTTGGCGAATATTTCGAGCGTCTCTCCACCAACTACTTCTTCGCCGACTTCTACTTGGGCGAGCAGGTAGCCAATGGCGACTTCGTCCACTACCCGAACGAGAAGTGGTTCCCCATCGAGGGGGATCAGCTTCCCACTGGTCTGCTCGACTCCTTCACCCGCAAGTTCTACAACCCGGACGGTGAAGTGACCGCCGACATGCTGGTGGACCTGCAATCCGGCAACGAGGAACGCGGCATCGTCGCCCTGCCCTTCGAGCGCCAGTCTGATCACCAGACCGTCTACATCCCGATGAACATCGTCGGCAACCTGTATGTTTCCAACGGCATGAGCGCCGGCAACACCCGCACCGAAGCCCGCACCCAGGGGCTGTCGGAGGTGTTCGAGCGCCACGTGAAGAACAAGATCATCGCCGAGGCCATCAGCCTGCCCCAGATCCCGGGCGAGGTCATCGCCCGTTACCCCGGCATCAAGGCGTCCATCGATGCACTGGAGGCCGAAGGCTTCCCCATCTACAGCTTCGATGCCTCCCTCGGCGGCCGTTATCCGGTCATCTGCGTGGTGCTGCTCAACCCGAGCAACGGCACCTGCTTTGCCTCCTTCGGCGCCCACCCGCGCTTCGAGGTCGCCTTCGAGCGCACCGTCACCGAACTGCTGCAAGGGCGCAGCCTCAAGGATCTGGACGTCTTCGTGCCGCCGTCGTTCGACAACGAGCAGGTGGCGGATCACCACAACCTGGAGACCCACTTCATCGACTCCTCCGGCCTCATCAGCTGGGATCTGTTCAAGGAAGAGTCCGACTTCGAGTTTGCCGACTGGGACTTCCGTGGCACCTCGCAAGAGGAGTTCGACCACCTGATCGGCATCTTCCACGAGCTGGAGCAGCCGGTCTACATCGCCGACTACGAGCACCTGGGGGTCTACGCCTGCCGTATTCTGGTGCCCGGCATGTCCGACATCTATCCGGTGGAAGATCTGCTACTGGCCAACAACACCATGGGGGCCCACCTGCGGGAGACCATCCTGGCGCTGCCGGCGCTCGAGTGGGACGCAGAGCAGTACATGGCCCTGTTCGACCAGCTGGATGAAGAGGGTCACGACGAGCGGACCCGGGTGCGCGAGCTGCTCGGCATCGCCGCCGCCAAGGGCACTGCCCTGCACACCCTGCGCGTCGGTGAGCTCAAAGCCATGCTGGCGCTGGCCGCAGGCGACCTGGAGAGCGCCCTCGACCTCATCGACTGGACCATGGAGTTCAACCAGTCGGTGTTCCCGGCGGATCGGGCCGCTTACTACCGCGCCCTGCGCGCCTGCGTCGAGCTCTTCCTGGACGAGGAACGCGACCCCGAGCAGTACCGCCCGGTGTTCGCCCGCATGTTCGGGGAAGAGACCCTGGCACAGGCGTGGGCCAACGCCCGCGGCGAGGCGCGCTTCCACGGGTTGGAAGCCGCCGATCTCTCCCTCTCCCAGTTCCCGCTGCACCAGAAACTGCTGGCCGCTTACGAGAAATTGCAAAAAGCCAAACGAATCCACACCTGGAACTGATATGCTGATATGACGAAGGGGCCCTGAGGGCCCCTTCTGTTTTATGGTCTACGCTTTGGCTGGCCGTGCCACAAAGATGAAATAAAAGACAAAAAATACCTCTTAGGGGGTTGTTAATTTGGCACTCATGGTGCAGTGCGGCCGCAAAGGTGCCTGGCCGGTACTTTTTTAAGGGTGTCCTTTATAAGTTCTTAAAAATCATAAAATTAATAACAGACTCATTTCTGTTTCACCTGAAACCTGGTGTAAAGAAACGCTTCCGGATGGCGAAAAATCCTGTAGTAAAATTACATTCACAATCTGTAATTCTTGATCGGAGTCAATTTTGGGGATCAGCCCCTTTGTTATGATTTCCACAGGCAAAATATGCAGGTACTGAGAATTGAAAGCAGAATCTCCCTTTGATTGTCTGAAGCCCGAAGCCATCGCCGCCCTGGCCGAAGACATTACCTATGCCAAGGCCACCAAGCCCGCATACAAGGTCATTCCCCTGGCCATCACCGCTGGCGCCTTCATCGCCATCGCCTTCGTCTTCTATATCACCGTCACCACGGGCTCAAGCGGCATGGCCTGGGGCATGTCCAAGCTGGTGGGCGGCATCTGCTTCTCCCTCGGTCTCATCCTCTGCGTCCTGCTCGGCGCCGAACTGTTCACCTCCACTACCCTCACCCTGGTAGCCAAGGCGGCGAATCGCATCAGCTGGGCCCAGTTGCTCAAGAACTGGGGACTGGTCTACTTCGGCAACCTCATCGGCGGTCTCATCATCGTCGGCCTCATCATCATGTCGGCGGAATACACGGCAGCGGATGGCCAGTGGGGGCTGAACGCCATGAAAGTGGCCCAGCACAAGATACATCACACCTTCTTCGAGGCCGTGGCCCTTGGCATCCTCTGCAACCTCATGGTGTGTCTCGCCGTGTGGATGGCCTTCGGCGCCCGCAGCGCCACCGACAAGGTGATGGTGATGCTGCTCCCCGTCGCCATGTTCGTGGCCTCCGGTTTTGAGCACAGCATCGCAAACATGTTTATGATCCCGGTCGGTATCGCCATCCACAGCGTCGCGAGCCCGGAATTCTGGCAGGCCATCGGCCAGGATCCGGCAACCTTTGCCGACCTGACCGTGTCCAACTTCGTCCTGCACAACCTCATCCCTGTCACCATCGGTAATATCATTGGTGGTGGCGTCATGGTTGGGCTGACTTACTGGTTTATCTTCCGTCGCCATCATTAAGGATGGCGGCAGACACATAAATACCTTGAGAGGTAATGAAAATGGCAGAACTTAACGAACAGTTCCAAAAAGCATGGGAAGGCTTCGCAGCCGGTGAATGGCAGACCTCTGTCAACACCCGTGACTTCATCCAGAAGAACTACACCCCGTATGAAGGTGACGAGTCCTTCCTGGCTGGCGCGACCGAAGCCACCACCAAGCTGTGGGACAAGGTCATGGAAGGCATCAAGATCGAGAACCGCACTCACGCGCCGGTCGATTTTGATACCGACCTGCCCTCCACCATTACCGCTCACGATGCCGGCTATATCGACCAGAGCCTGGAGCAAATCGTTGGTCTGCAGACCGACAAGCCGCTCAAGCGCGCCATCATCGCCAACGGCGGTATCAAGATGGTCAAGACCTCTTGCGAAGTGTACGGTCGCCAGCTTGACCCCATGGTCGAGAAGATCTTCACCGAGTACCGCAAGACTCACAACCAGGGCGTGTTCGACGTCTACACCAAAGACATCCTGAACTGCCGCAAGTCCGGCGTCATCACCGGTCTGCCGGATGCCTACGGCCGTGGCCGTATCATCGGTGACTACCGTCGTGTTGCCCTGTACGGTATCGACTTCCTGATGGCCGACAAACTGGCTCAGTTCAAGTCCCTGCAGGCTGACCTGGAAAACGGTGTCAACCTGGAAGCCACCATCCGTCTGCGCGAAGAGATCTCCGAGCAGCACCGTGCCCTGGCCCAGATGAAGGTGATGGCTGCCAAATATGGCTGCGACATCTCCGTACCGGCCAAGACCGCCAAAGAAGCCGTACAGTGGACCTACTTCGCCTACCTGGCGGCGGTCAAGTCCCAGAACGGCGCGGCCATGTCCTTCGGTCGTACCTCCAGCTTCCTGGACATCTACATCGAGCGTGACCTGCAGAAAGGCCTGATCACTGAGCAAGAAGCCCAGGAGCTGATGGACCACATGGTCATGAAGCTGCGTATGGTTCGCTTCCTGCGTACCCCGGAATACGATTCACTGTTCTCCGGCGACCCGATGTGGGCGACCGAGACCCTGGCCGGTATGGGCGTTGACGGCCGTACCCTGGTCACCAAGAACAGCTTCCGTATGCTGAACACCCTGTACACCATGGGCCCGTCCCCTGAGCCGAACCTGACCATCCTGTGGTCCGAGAAGCTGCCGGTCGGTTTCAAGAAGTACTGCGCCAAGGTATCCATCGAGACCTCTTCCGTTCAGTACGAGAACGACGACCTGATGCGTCCGGACTTCAACAACGATGACTACGCCATCGCTTGCTGTGTGTCCCCGATGATCGTCGGCAAACAGATGCAGTTCTTCGGTGCCCGTGCCAACCTGGCCAAGACCATGCTGTATGCAATCAACGGCGGTATGGACGAGAAGCTCAAGATCCAGGTCGGTCCGAAGACCGAAATGGTCACCTCCGAGTACCTCGACTACAACGACGTGATGGACAGACTGGATCACTTCATGGACTGGCTGGCCAAGCAGTACGTGGCCGCGCTGAACATCATCCACTACATGCACGACAAGTACAGCTACGAAGCCTCCCTGATGGCGCTGCACGACCGTGACGTCTATCGCACCATGGCCTGTGGTATCGCCGGTCTGTCCGTAGCCGCTGACTCCCTGTCTGCCATCAAGTACGCCAAGGTCAAGCCGGTACGTGATGCCGATGGCGTCTCCATCGACTTCGAAATCGAAGGCGAGTACCCGCAGTTCGGCAACAACGACGCTCGCGTCGATGACATCGCCTGCGACCTGGTCGAGCGCTTCATGAAGAAGATTCAGAAGCTGAACACCTACCGTGGTGCCGTGGCTACCCAGTCCGTGCTGACCATCACCTCCAACGTGGTGTACGGCAAGAAGACCGGTAACACCCCGGATGGTCGTCGCGCCGGTGCGCCGTTCGGCCCGGGTGCCAACCCGATGCACGGTCGTGATCAGAAGGGTGCCGTTGCTTCCCTGACGTCCGTTGCCAAGCTGCCGTTCGCCTACGCCAAAGATGGTATCTCCTATACCTTCTCCATCGTGCCGAATGCCCTGGGCAAAGACATGGAAGCCCAGAAAGCCAACCTGGCCGGCCTGATGGATGGTTACTTCCACCACGAAGCCAACCTGGAAGGTGGTCAGCACCTGAACGTCAACGTGATGAACCGTGAAATGCTGCTGGACGCCATGGAAAACCCGGAGAAATATCCGCAGTTGACCATCCGCGTATCCGGTTATGCCGTTCGCTTCAACTCCTTGACCAAGGAGCAACAGCAAGACGTCATCACCCGTACCTTCACCGCCTCTCTGTAATAGAGTCTCGGAGAACAAAAACCGGCGCCCAGGCGCCGGTTTTTTTATGCCTGATAGTCAGGGAGCATCGGCCTGAACCTGCCGGCAAGGCCGGCTCTCCCCTCCTCTCATCCCGCCTTGTTCAGGGCCGCTCTCCTGCCGCCAGACGGCGGTTGATATCGGCGATAACCGGGGCGATGTCGGCCAAGGTATCAATCACATAGTGCGCCCCCGCCGCCCGCAGTTTGGCATCGGCCGGTGCGCGCCGGACGGCGGTCTCCGCCTCGCTCATGGCGGCAAACTCGTCCCAGGTGGCGCCAAACTCGTTGCCGGAGACCGACAATCCCACCGTCCACATGCCCGCGTTCAACCCTTCGCTGATACCCGGCACGGCGTCATCCACCTTGATGCAGCGATGCACCGCGCTCATTCCCAGCTCAATCACGTTGGCCAGCGCCATCCAGGGGCCGGGGCGACCGCCAGCCTTGAAATCGTCGGTGGCGACCCAGTGATCCGGGCGATAGCCGTGATCGGCCGCCGCAGGCACCAGCGCCTCCATCACCGGACGGGGGTAACCGGAACAGGAGCCGATGCGCAGCCCCTGGCCCCGCAGTGCCTCCAGCACCGGTAGCACACCGGGGATGGGGGCGGCAAAGCGGGTCACCGCGGCAATCTGCAGTGGCATAAAGGTGTGATAAATGTGGTCCACCTCGGCGTGGCTCATGGGGTGGCCAAAGCGGGTCTGCCAACGGGCATCCACCGAGGGCAGACGGCCCAGCGCCGCGATATGATCCCACTTGCCCAGCCCCATGGGCTGGCGCGCCTCATCCAGGGTCACAGCAAAGTCATAGGCGCGGGCGAAGGCCTCGACGAAGATGGAGGTGGGGGCGAAGGAGCCGAAATCGACGACGGTGCCGGCCCAGTCGAGGATCAGCGCCTCTACGTCGGTGGTCGGGTCTACAACAATCTGCAAGTCAGTCATGGTGGTGTTCCTGTTTCGGTGAAAGTGCGATCTCGCCAAGGGCGTGATCGAGAATGGTGATGGCGCGTACCAGATCGGCGCGAGCGATATTGAGCGGGGGCGAGAGCTGGATGACGTTGCCCTGAGAGACCTTGAAGCTGAGCCCCAGTTCCAGACAGCGGTAGAGCAGCCGCTCGGCGGCCTGGCTATTGCGGGTGCGACTCTGGTGATCGACCACCAGATCGAGCGCCCAGAGCAAACCGATGCCGCGCACCTGCCCAATGAGCGGGTGGCGCTCGGCAAGCGCCGCGAGCTCTACCGCCATAAAACGGCCATCCTCCCGCACTTTGGCCAGCAACCCCTCTTCACGGATGGTACTGATGGTGGCGAGGGCCGCCGCGCAGCCGATGGGACTCTTCTCGTGGGTGTAGTGACCGAGCGAAATAGCTGCGGCCTGATTGAAACGGTCGCGGGTGATGAGCGCGGCAAACGGCACCACCCCGCCCCCCAACCCCTTGCCCAGACAGATGATGTCGGGCTCGATGCCGAACTCCTCAAAGCTGAACCAATGGCCGGTGCGCCCCAGGGCGTTGGGGATCTCGTCGACGATCAGAAGCACCTTGTGGCGATCGCAGATCTCCCGCACCCGCTGCCAGTAGGCCTTCGAGGGCACCTGTACATCGGTATTGCGGATGGGCTCGGCGATAAAGGCGCCGATCCCTCCCTCCTTCTCGATGACGTACTCCAGATAATTGGCGTAGTGCAGGTCATCCCCCTCCCCGCGATACCAGACACCGCGATAACGGGTGGGGGGAGGAATGCGCTCCACACCGGCCATCAAGGGGCCCATGCCGGCGCGAAAACAGGCTTCACCGCCGACCGAGATGGCATCGAGGGAGGCGCCGTGAAAGGCATCCCACAGGGACACCACCTTGCTGTTGCCAGTAATGAAACGGGCGAGCTTCAGGGCAATCCCCACTACCTCGCTGCCGCCGGGGGCGAACAGCACCCGGTTGAGATCGCCGGGGGCCAGTTCGGCCAGGGTGCGGGCACAGTCGATGGCAACCTGATGGGTGTAGCGGCGGGGTGCAAACGGCAGATCGGCGAGTTGCTGCTGCACCGCGGCCACCACCCTGGGATCACCGTGGCCCAGCTGATGGACGCTGTTGCCGTGAAAATCGAGGTAACGTTTGCCCGATACGCTGGTCAGCCAGCTCCCCTGCGCACGCTCAAGCAGATCGAGACAGGGGGTGGAGAGGGCCTGATGGAGAAAGTAGCGGCTATCCTCCGCCAATCCGGCCCGTACCTCTTCGCTCTGGCCCGCCCACCAGCCCGCCCGCCCCTCGCCGAGATTGATATCCCCTTCGCTGTCGGCGCGGCCACTGCCGTGCAGCTTATGGTCGTGCTGATCGCAACCGTGAGGCGCCATGCTGGTCATCACGCAGCCCCCTGCCAGTAGCAGGCGCTGGCCATGGCGGCGAGCAGATCGCGCACCCGCTCAGGGGTCACATCACCGATATTGCCGATACGGAAGCAATCGGCTTGCGAGACTTTGCCTGGATAGATGACAAAGCCCTGCGCCTTGAGCCGCTGGTAGAAGTCGGCGAAGCGGTAGTCCGGGTGGGTCGGAGAGTAGAAGGCGGTGATGATGGGAGACTGCCACTGTTCTGGCAGCAGCGGCGCAAAGCCAAGGGCGGCCATACCTTCCACCAGCGTGCGCTGATTCTCGCTGTAGCGCTGATGACGGGCTTCAATGCCCCCCTCCTCGTCCAGCTCGCGCAGGGCCTGGGCAAAGGCAAGCACGGTATGGGTGGGCGAGGTAAAGCGCCACTTGCCCCCCTGCTGCTCCATGGTCTGCCACTGGGCGTGCAGGTCGAGGGAGACCGAGCGAGCACGACCGGCGCAGGCCGTGAGCGCCACGCGGCGAGCGATGACAAAGCCAAAACCCGGTACCCCCTGAATGCACTTGTTGGCCGAGCTGATGAGAAACTCGATGCCAAGGCGCCCCATGTCGATGGGGATACCGCCAAAGCTGCTCATGGCATCAACGATCAGGCGGATGCCGCGGCGCAGGCAGAGCGCAGCCACCTCATCGAGCGGATTGAGCATGCCGGTGGTGGTCTCGCAGTGCACCATGGCCAAGTGGGTGATCTCGGGGTGGCGCGCCAGCATCGCCTCAATGGCGGCAGGTTCCGGGCGGGTTGTCTCGCCGCAGTCGAGCTCATGGTGGCGCAGGCCAAGGCAGCGGGCCATCTCCCCCATGCGGGCACCGTAGGCGCCGTTGTTGATGATCAGCAGACACTCATCGACACCTATCGCCGAGCCCAGCACGCTCTCCACCACATAGCTGCCGCTCCCCTGCAGCAGCACGGCGCTGTAGTCGTTTTGATATTCCGGGCCGGCGGCGAGGCGCACCAGCTCGCGGCGGATGGGCTCCACCACACCCTGGTTGTAGTCCGCATCCCAAGTGCAGCTGTCTTGCAGCATGGCGGCGCGCACCGTCGCGGTGGTCGAGAGGGGGCCCGGGGTCAGCAGTAGGTAATCGACGGCGGCAGGGGCCGCAGGAATATGGGTCATGACTTCGCTCCTTTTTGGTATATACCAGAATGAGCGCATTGTGGGTAACTGCCCCGCCAAGGTCAAAGGGGTCGCGCTACGTGCAACAAAAAATTCATTTTCAGCGCCGGGATCGCGATAATCTAGAAAGCCTGAACCACAGACCTAACACTGGTATCTACCAACACATCTTGATGTCGCCGTTTAACCACCGGGCAGATGACCAGCCCTGTCCCAACTCATTGCACAACTTATTGCGAAACCAGGGATTTTCATGAGCAAACCCCAATACCTGCAGATCAAGGATGCCCTCGCCAACCAGATCCTGGCGGGGGGCCTGGCCCCCAACGACAAGCTCCCCTCCGAGCGGCTGCTGGGGGAACTCTATGGCACCACAAGGGTTACCATCCGCGAGGCGCTGGTGCAGTTGGAGGCGAACGGCCTTATCTATCGGGAGGATCGCCGCGGCTGGTTCGTCACCCCGCCGCGTTTCAGTCTCAACCCCAGACGCACCTCCAACTTTCACCAGATAGTGCGGGAGCAAGGGGGCGAGCCGCGCACCGAGCTGCTGGAAAAAAGCCGCCAGGCGGTGCCGCCCGCGTTGATGGCGCAGTTGCAACTCAAGCCGTTTGACAGCCTCTTTTTGCTCAAGCGACTGCGCTACGCCAACGGGCGCGCCATCTGCTACTGCGAGAACCACTGCCTGCCAGAGCGGGTGCCCGGCCTGCTGGAGCTGGATCTCAACGGCAGCCTGACCGAGATCTACCAGGCCCATTACGATCTCCACTACGCCCGCATGCAGGTGCGCTTCTTCCCCACCGCCCTGCCGGACGAAGTGGCCAAGGCGCTCGGGGCCACCGCCGGTCTGCCCGCCCTGCGCCTCGAGCGACTCAACTTCGATCAGCACGGCCGGGTGCTCGATTTCGATCTGGAGTACTGGCGCCACGACAGTCTGGAGATCGAGGTGGATACCCAGGATTAGTCACGGACAAATCAGGGACGGCAAAACGTCACGGGGCTGTCACGGTCACGTCATAAAGATCCCCTAGCCTCTCTCTCGACCAATCTGGTTTATACCAAACTAATTTAACTGGAGAAGAGGATGAAACAGGGAACCCATCTGCTGGCCGCCGCCGTACTGGCTGCCATGACCGCCCCGGCACTGGCCGCGACCGATCTCACCGTCTACACCGCCTTCGAACCGGAGCAGCTCAACGAGCTGAAAACCGCGTTCGAGCGCCAGCATCCGGATATCAACATCAAGTGGGTGCGTGACTCCACCGGCGTGGTCACCGCCCGCTTGCTGGCAGAAAAAGCCCAGCCCAAAGCGGATGTGGTATGGGGACTGGCGGCGACCAGCCTGATGCAGCTCGATCAGCAGCAGATGCTCAATGCCTATGCACCGAAAGGGCTGGACAAGCTCGACAGCCGCTTTCGCGACAGCAAGGCCGAGCCGCACTGGATCGGTCTGGACGCCTTCTTCAGCGCCATCTGCTTCAACAAGGTAGAGGCGGAAAAGCAGGGGATCCCGGCGCCCACCAGCTGGGCCGACCTTACCAAGCCCATCTACAAGGGCAAGGTGATCATGCCCAACCCCAGCTCCTCCGGCACCGGTTACCTGAGCGTCGCTGGCTGGCTGCAGACCATGGGTGAGAAGCAGGGCTGGCAATTCATGAACGGCCTGCACCAGAACATCGACCGTTACACCCACTCGGGCTCCGCCCCCTGCAAGCTGGCCGCCAGCGGCGAGACGGTGATCGGCATCTCCTTCGACTTCCCGGCCACCAGCCTCAAGGCCAAGGGGGCCCCCATTGAGGTGGTGTTCCCGAAAGAGGGGTCGGGCTGGGATATGGAAGCCGCCGCCATCATCAAGGGCACCCCCAAGCTGGAAGCCGCCAAACAGCTGCTCGACTTTGCCGCCACCGAACAGGCCAACGCCCTCTACAACAAGTCGTTCGCAGTGGTCGCCATCCCCGATGTAGCCCAACCGAGAGCGGGCTATCCGGCTGATATCAAAGGCCAGATGATCGACAACGACTTTAGCTGGGCAGCCCGCGAGCGTAACGCCATCCTGGCCCAGTGGAGTGCCAACTTCGACGGCAAGACCGAAGCCAAGCAGTAAGCGTGAAGGGCGGCGGTTTGTTCACGCCCCACACACAGCCACCAATAAACTGCCAGTCGAAGGCCAACAGCTGTTGGCCTTCGCTTTTTGGTTTTCACTTCCCGAGTGTGTATTGCCTTCAATTAGCGACGCTTCGCCCATCCACACAGGGCCCAACTACTTGCTGGCGACCGGATGTCATTTGACTGTCATCAAGCTGTCATCCCCCGATCACCTGACCGTCACACTTCACTCGCAAACTGGTATATACCAAATCAGTAGCGAGTCGAACCATGACCCAGCCCTATCTGGACATTCAACATCTCAACAAGCAGTTCGGTGCTTTTCAGGCCCTTAAAGGGATCTCTCTGACCATTGAGCCGGGGGAGTTTATCTGCTTTCTCGGCCCCTCCGGCTGTGGCAAGACCACCCTGCTCAGAGCCATCGCCGGGCTGGATCTGCCGGACAGCGGCGAGATCTGGCAAGGGGGGCGCAATATCTCCCGCCTGCCGCCCCAGCAGCGCGACTTTGGCATCGTGTTTCAATCCTACGCCCTCTTCCCCAACCTGACGGTGGCCCAGAACATCGCCTTCGGCCTTGAGAATCAGGGGCTGGCACGGGATCTCATCAAGGAGCGGGTCGATCACTGGCTGGGGTTGGTGGATCTCACTGCCCAATCCCACAAATACCCGAGCCAGATCTCCGGCGGCCAGCAGCAGCGGGTGGCGCTGGCCCGGGCACTGGCCCTCTCCCCCGGCCTGTTGCTGCTGGACGAACCGCTCAGCGCGCTGGATGCGCTGGTTCGCACCCACCTTCGCAGCGAGATCCGCGCCCTGCAGCAGCGCCTTGGCATTACCACCATCATGGTGACCCACGATCAGGAAGAGGCGCTGACCATGGCCGATCGCATCGTGGTGATGGAGGGCGGCCGCATCGTGCAGGTGGGCACCCCGCAGGCGATCTACCACCAGCCTGCCAGCCGTTTCGTGGCAAGCTTTGTCGGCACCATGAACTTTCTCGATGCCCTGGTGCTCGGCCCCAATCAGGTGCGCCTCAACGAGCAGCCGCTGCAACTCACCAACCGGGCCGCCGCCGGCAGCAAATTGCAGGTGGCGATCCGCCCCGAGGCGATCACCCTGAGTGCGCCGAGCGAACCGTATCTTGGCCATCATGGCGTTGAAGCAACCATCGATCAGGTGGAGTTTCTCGGCGCCGCCCAGCGCCTTATCTGCACCGCCGACACCTATCTGGGCCCGCAGCAGATCCTGGTGGAGCGCCCGACCCATGAGCTGCCCCGCCACGAACAGGGGGGCTGGTGCAGCGGCATGCGCTGCTCCCTGCACTGGCCCGCCGGGGCGATGCAGCTGTTTGAAGGAGAGCGTCCATGACAGCCCCCCTTGCGACCTCCTCCCTGTTGCCGCCCGCGACAGCCCGGCAAGACGGCCGCTGGCAGCGGCTCTGTCGCGGCTGGAGCCGGGATCAGCTGCTGCAGCTGACCCTGCTGGTGCTCGGTATCGCCCTGCTGGTGGGGGGCCTCTTGCTGCCGCTGCTCACCATGCTGCAAAAGAGTCTGCAGGATGAGAACGGCCTCTGGGTGGGGCTTGCCAACTTCAGCGCCTACTTCGACTCCCCTCATCTGGGGCGCACCATTGGCAACACCCTCTGGCTCGGGGTGCTGATCACCGCGCTGGTGGTGACCATCGCCTTCGGCTACGCCTACGCCCTCACCCGTACCTGCATGCCGGGCAAGGGGCTGTTTCGCCTCATCGGTTTGATCCCGCTCCTGATGCCCTCCCTGTTGCCCGCCATCAGTCTGGTCTACTGGTTTGGCAATCAGGGGGTCGCCAAGGGGCTGCTCGGCGGCGAGAGCATCTACGGCCCCATCGGCATCGTCATCGGTCTGGGCTTCTGGTGTTTTCCCCACGCTCTGATGATCCTGATCACGGCGCTCGGTCAGAGCGATGCCCGCCTCTATGAAGCCTCCCGGGTGCTGGGCAGCAGCGGCTGGCGCACCTTTGTCACCGTCACCCTGCCTACCGCCCGTTATGGCCTGCTGAGCGCAGCCATCGCGGTCTTCACCCTCACCATCTGCGACTTCGGGGTGGCCAAGGTGATTGGCGGCCAGTACAGCGTGCTGGCTACCGACATCTACCGGCAGGTGATCGGGATGCAGAACTTCTCACTGGGCGCCGTTGCCAGCGTCACCCTGCTGCTGCCGGCACTGTTGAGCTTTGCCCTGGAGCACAGAGTGCGCAGCAAGATGCAGGAGCAGAGCAGCACCAAGGCGGTGCCCTATCAACCCAAGCCCCATCGGCTGCGGGATCTGCTGGCGCTCGGCTGGTGTACCCTCTGGGCCCTGCTGTTTCTGGCGCTGGTGGGGATGGCCGTTTACGGCTCGCTGGTACAATTCTGGCCCTATAACCTCGGGCTGACGCTGGATCACTACGCCTTTGACAGCAACAGCGTCTATGGCTGGCAGCCCTTTACCAACACCTTGCAGCTGGGCCTCTATACCGCGCTTATCGGCACCGTGCTGGTGATGGTGCTGGCCTGGGCGCAGGAGAAGGGGCGCCACTTTGCGCCGCTGCGCCAATTGCTACATCTGCTTGCCATGCTGTCGCTGGCGGTGCCCGGCATGGTGCTGGGGCTGGGTTATATCTTCTTTTTCAACGGCAATCCGCTGTTTGGCACTCTCTATGGCACCCTGCCGCTGATGGTGCTCTCCTGCGTCATCCACTACTACACCGTGGGCCATATGACGGCGCTGACCAGCCTCAAGCAGTTGCCCAAGGAGCTGGAGCTGGTGGCCATCTCATTGCGCATTCCGCTCTGGAAGGCGTTCTGGCGAGTCACCCTGCCCGCCTCCCTGCCGGCACTGCTGGAGATCTTCATTTACCTGTTCGTCAACGCCATGACCACCACCTCGGCGGTGATCTTCCTCTACTCGAGCGACAGCGTGCTCACCTCCATCGCCGTACTCAATATGGAGGATTCCGGCGATACCTCCGCGGCTGCCGCCATGGCCACCCTGATCCTGCTGGCCGCCGCCACCGTCAAGCTGCTCCAGCTCTTTTTGAGCCGCGCCTTGCTGGATCGCACCCAGCGCTGGCGCCACCCATAACCTTATCGAGGAGTCATCATGTCCACTCTCCCCTTCTGGCTGGCCGAGGCGCTCGCCGCCGAACAGCCCGCGCCCCCCAACCCCCTGGTCGGCCACCACGAGGCCGATGTCTGCATCGTCGGTGGCGGCTTTACCGGGCTGTGGAGCGCCATCGCCCTTAAACAGGCCGAGCCACACTTGCGCATCATGGTGCTGGAAAAAGATCGCTGCGGCAGCGGCGCCTCCGGGCGCAACGGCGGCTGCCTGCTCACCTGGTCGGCCAAGTATTTGACGTTAAAGCGCCTCTTTGGCGAAGAGCAGGCCGCCTGGCTGGTACAAAGATCCGAGCAGGCGGTGCACGAGATCGCCCGCTTCTGCGAAACACACAACATAGAAGCGGAGCTGAGGGTCGAGGGCACCTGCTACACCGCCACCAGCGAGGCCCAGCGTGGCCTGATGGAGCCGGTATTGCGGGAGCTACAGCGAGCCGACCTTAACCAGTGGCAGGCGATTGCAGAGGTTGAACTGGCGAGCCAGAGCGGCTCCCACGTCCATCTGGAGGGGCTCTACAGCCCCCACGCGGGCTCGGTGCAACCGGCACTGCTGGTGCGCGGCCTGCTGCGGGTGGCGCGGGAACTGGGGGTCGAAGTCTATGAACACTCCCCCATGCAGCGCCTTGAGGCGGGCCAGCCGGCGCGGGTGCAGACGCCGCAGGGTGAGGTGCGTGCCCGCAAGGTGGTGCTGGCCCTCAACAGCGCCATGACGGCGCACTTTCGCGAGTTTCGCCGCAGCATAGTGTTGGTCTCCTCCGACATGGTGATCACCGACCCGGCGCCACAGGCGCTTGCCGCCCAGCAACTTGCACACGGGCGCACCGTGGTGGATGGCCGCACCTTCGTGCACTACTACCGATCCACTCCGCAAGGACGGCTGATGCTGGGCAAGGGGGGCAACACCTTCGCCTTTGCCAACCGCCATCTGGCCCTGTTCGATGCGCCGAGCCGCTATCTTGCCCCCCTCACCCGCACCCTGCGCCGCTTCTTTCCGGCCCTCAAGGAGGTGCCCATCGCTGCCAGCTGGTGCGGCGCCTCCGACCGCTCGGTGGATGGCCTCCCCTTCTTCGGCCACTGGCGAGGGCAGCCCAACGTTGTCTATGGCCTCGGCTATTCGGGCAACGGGGTGGCCCAGAGCTGGATGGGTGGCCAAATCCTGGCGGCCTTGGTGCGCGATGAAGTGCGCGAGGAGGAGAAGCCGTGGCGCGACTGCGCACTGGTCAGCGGCCCGCGCGGCAACTTTCCGCCCGAGCCGTTTCGCTGGCTGGGCGCCATGGCGGTGCGCAATGCCATCCGGCGCAAAGAGCAGGCGGAAGATGAGAACCGCCCGTTGGCCTGGTATGACAAACAGCTGGCCAAACTTGCCGATGCGGCGGGCAAGGCAGACAAATAGGCGCCTTCGTCCAGCGCTTCGGAAAGCACCAAAAAACCGAAGGGGCAGGAGAGTGATGACTCCCCTGCCCCTTCGCAGTTGGTACGGCTCTCGGCTGGCCCGAAAGACAGCCCTGGCGTTAGCTGGCCCAGGTGATGATATGGTCGGCCCAATCGCCGGCATGTACCTCATGGATCACCTTGCCGCGCACCGACTGGCCGGCCTGGTGCATGGCGCTGCGGCTGCCGGTGATAAGGGGATGCCACTCTGGCAAACTCTGCCCCTCCGCCAGCAGGCGATAGGCGCAGGTGGAGGGTAGCCAGTTGAACTCGGCAATCTTGTCGTGGGTGATCTGCAGGCAGTCCGGCTCTTTCTTAAAGCGGTTGCCGTAATCGGAGCACTGGCAAGTCTTGGTATTGAGCAGATTGCAGGCCACGTTGGTGAACACCAGCTCCTCGGTGTCCTCGTCAATGAGCTTGTTCAGGCAGCACTTGCCGCAGCCATCGCACAGGGACTCCCACTCGGCCGTGGTCATCTGTTGCAGGCTCTTCACCTGCCAAAAGGGGGCGGTCTGCACGGGTTCACTCTGCTGCATAAAAATGGGCTCACTCAATACACTGACAAGCGCGTGGTTATACGCCCTATGGCCCGATTTTTCAAGGTTGGCGACAGAGCCAAAGAGACGCTACATGATCCTGTTCTTGATGATATCTAACCAATTAACCGGCCCATTAAAACTGCTATTCACATCAACATGGTCACCACAACCGAGGTTGCAGGCTTTGCTTCCTCCGCAGTAACGAGGGCGCCCCCTTCCTCCCCATGCATTGTCCTCCAGAAACGACAAAAGATGCCAAGGCGACCAAAAACTAGAAGGGCCAAAAACGATGAGGCTCTGAAGATATCAGGCCATACCAACACTGGCACGGTAGCGATTCAACCGGTAGATGCAGAAGTGTCGTATGGCTGATGCATTGCGATAAATTCACGCCATTCAGGTTCAAGCTCCAAGGCAGACTGCCTCTCTTGGCTTAAGGACAACCAAAATGGTAACCACAAATACGTCCACCAGTATTCCATGTCTCCCTGTAGTGAGCCCAACCCTTCGGGGTCAATCCATGGGAATGAGTCTGCAGGAAGAGGTGGATCTAATCTCGTCTTCTGGAGAGTTTCAAGCACATCAAGGTCATTACAGGCAAACGAGACTGTCGTTCCAGCAAAAGAAGGGTGCAAGAAAAGCATGACTTTCTTGCTCACTGGATCCCCTGAACGACTTAATACCTGTGTGTTCAAATCAGGGCTCACTACATAGCCTGTTTGGGCAAGAGCTTGGAAAAATATCGCCAGACTATCCTCTGAAACAAGGAAACGAATAAGATAAGCCTCAATTGAAGTCTCTGGTGGTAGTGGCGTTGGGTACCTGCTGTACGCACTTTCTGGCACTTTGAGGCATCCAGTCCCCCTGAAAATATCTTTCATGTCAGGAGGTGATGCTTCCTTTTTTCTTCCAAACAAGTGATTCAGCATGTACATAATTTCCATAAGGGAGACCCACTATCTATTCGGAGTCATATTGTCTGGCAGAGGCAATGAAAATGTCACTAATCAATCCTGTAACAATTCCCTCTGGGCCAACATCTCTCCCTAGAGTGTTTTATAAAATGTCACCTTCCACAATTTATAACAAGATCGTATGTCAATACTTGCCTCGTGAGAGGCTTATCAAAACAGGTAAAAAAATAGGTCGAGGTCAAAGGGTAGCCGCTCCAGATTGCGTGCACCACACTCCTCCAAGGTGCTCCTCTCCCGAGTTTCCCCCGGTAATATTGACAGGTGACGGGCCTCGAATGAGTTGATATCCTAGGCGCTTTGCTCTCTGTCATGGATATTTAGCCTCAGAGAGGCCGTTGCATGGCATCATTGACTTGGTAAAAGATATGAACTTTAAAGTAATGGCAGTAATAATCGGAGTCAGTGCATCAAGCCCCGCTTTTGCTGGGTTGTTCGATGTAAAAGAAGAGTCAGCACCATTTAAATGCGGAAGAGAGGATGCTGTGTCTGCTCTTGTGCAGACACTTCGCGATGATGCATCTCCAATGCTGAAGTCTAGGTATGCAAAGACCGCCAGTACCGAGCAACTTAGCCAATTTCAGGCAACCCTTGATGCTATTAATGTTCAAGCATCAGAGGTCACAACAGTTGACAAGACAGATGCCTCACTGAACTGTATCGCGACTATCACAATGACAATACCTATGGAGCTTAAAGACGTTGCGGATAAGGTTCCCGCTGTTTACAACGAATTCCTGAACCATAGTGATGCGACAAGCAGAAATAACTCCTTAATATGGAAAGACAGAACTTACAGTCTACGTCTGGCAGATAATGGCACAGACATCTCCGTCAGAGGGACGAACTTCTATTCTCCAATGTTGACTCTGGTAAACGCTGCCTCTATCGCAACCAGAAAAGATGAGATCCTCAAGGAGAACGATCCTTCAATGGTACCGGCGGCCAAGGAACTCTATATGGCCGAGGATAAAGAGCTGAATCGTATCTGGGGAGCAATTCCCAAGTCATTCCGTTCATCAATGATGGATTCACAAAGGCAGTGGGTCATTGCCAAAGCCAATACTTGCGGTTCTCTAAGTAGAGCCAATTCCCCAGATGAAGCAGTCAAAGACAGGGTTGAAATCTTCAAGTGCCAAGCAGACTTCACCAAAGAGCGAATTCAATTCTTGACTGCAGGTCAGAAATAATAGGCTGGCATATAGCAGTCATCGAGAAAATTCTTATCTCAGAATACTAGCAATAAAAATGCCGCCCTCGGGCGGCATTTTCAATTAGAGATAACAGGCTAAAGAACTTACCAGCCGGTTACTTCACGCAGGGCTTTGCCGATATCGGCCAAGGAGCGCACGGTTTTCACGCCGGCATCTTCCAGGGCGGCAAATTTCTCTGCGGCAGTGCCTTTACCACCGGCGATGATGGCGCCCGCATGACCCATGCGCTTGCCAGCCGGGGCGGTGACACCCGCGATGTAGGAGACCACCGGCTTGGTGACGTGGGCCTTGATGTAGGCTGCCGCGTCTTCCTCGGCGTTGCCGCCGATCTCGCCGATCATCACGATCGCTTCGGTCTGCGGGTCATTCTGGAACATCTCGAGGATGTCGATGAAGTTGGAACCCGGGATGGGGTCGCCACCGATGCCGACGCAGGTGGACTGGCCGAAGCCCTCATCCGTGGTCTGCTTGACCGCTTCATAGGTCAGGGTGCCGGAGCGGGAGACGATGCCCACCTTGCCCGGCTTGTGAATGTGGCCCGGCATGATGCCAATCTTGCATTCACCCGGGGTGATGACGCCCGGGCAGTTGGGGCCGATCATGCGTACGCCGGTTTCCTGCAGCTTCACCTTGACGTCCAGCATGTCCAGAGTCGGGATGCCTTCGGTGATGGTGACGATGAGCTTGATGCCGGCATCGATGGCTTCCAGGATGGCGTCCTTGCAGAACGGGGCCGGTACATAGATGACGGAGGCAGTGGCGCCGGTGGCTTCCACGGCGTCACGGACGGTGTTGAACACCGGCAGGCCCAGGTGAGTGGTGCCACCCTTGCCCGGGGAGACGCCGCCGACCATCTGGGTACCGTAGGCAATCGCCTGTTCGGAGTGGAAAGTGCCCTGACCGCCGGTAAAGCCCTGGCAGATCACCTTGGTGTCTTTGTTGATCAGAACGCTCATTATTTGGCCTCCGCTGCTTTTACCACTTGCTGAGCTGCGTCAGTCAGACTCGTTGCGGCGATGATATTGAGGCCGCTGTCGGCCAGTTTACGGGCACCCAGTTCGGCGTTGTTGCCTTCCAGACGCACCACCACGGGCACTTTCACCCCCACTTCCTTCACGGCGCCGATGATGCCTTCCGCGATCATGTCGCAGCGCACGATGCCACCGAAGATGTTGACCAGCACGGCTTGTACCTTGCTGTCGGAGAGGATGATCTTGAACGCCTCGGTCACCCGCTCCTTGGTGGCGCCGCCGCCGACGTCCAGGAAGTTGGCCGGGGAACCGCCGTGCAGGTTGACGATGTCCATGGTGCCCATGGCCAGGCCCGCGCCGTTGACCATGCAGCCGATGTTGCCATCGAGCGCCACATAGTTCAGCTCCCACTGGGCGGCGTGCGCTTCGCGGGGGTCATCCTGGGACGGATCGTGCATCTCGCGCAGCTTGGGCTGACGGTACAGGGCGTTGGCGTCGATGTTGATCTTGCCGTCGAGGCAGTGCAGGTTGCCCTTGTCGGTGATGACCAGGGGGTTGATCTCCAGCAGGGCGAAGTCGCAGTCCAGGAACATCTGGCCCAAGCCCATGAAGATCTTGGTGAACTGCTTGATCTGATCGCCGACCAGACCCAGCTTGAAGGCCAGCTCGCGGGCCTGATAAGGCTGCGGGCCTACCAGGGGATCGATGGCCGCCTTGTGAATGAGTTCCGGGGTTTCGTGGGCGACTTTCTCAATCTCCACGCCACCTTCGGTGGAAGCCATGAAGACCACGCGGCGAGAGCCACGGTCGACCACGGCGCCCAGGTACAGTTCCTTGGCGATGTCGGTGCAGGACTCCACCAGGATCTTGGTAACCGGCTGACCATTGGCGTCAGTCTGATAGGTCACCAGGTTCTTGCCGAGCCAGTTCTGGGCAAAGGCGCGGATCTCGTCCTTGCTCTTGGCCAGCTTGACGCCGCCCGCTTTACCGCGGCCACCGGCGTGGACCTGGCATTTGACGACCCAGGTGTTGCCGCCAATCTTGTCGGCCGCTTCGGCCGCTTCCTGCGGGGTAGCACAGGCATAACCTTCGGAGACCGGCAGGCCATACTCGGCAAACAGCTGTTTTGCCTGATATTCATGCAGATTCATAGATGCTCTATCCGTGTTGTAGGTATTTCCGTCCGGGGCTCGTGTTTCTCAATCCCCTGTGAATGGGGGCCTGGGCGGCCCCTCGTTATCTTTCAGTCACGCTTGCTCAGACATCCAGCAGCAGACGGGTCGGGTCTTCCAGCAGCTCCTTGATGGAGACCAGGAAGCCCACGGACTCGCGGCCGTCGATGATGCGGTGATCGTAGGAGAGCGCCAGGTACATCATCGGCAGGATCTCGACCTTGCCGTCGACGGCCATGGGGCGGTCCTGGATCTTGTGCATGCCCAGAATGGCGCTCTGGGGCGGGTTGATGATGGGGGTGGACATCAGGGAGCCGAACACGCCACCGTTGGTGATGGTGAAGTTGCCGCCAGTCAGTTCATCCACGGTCAGCTTGCCGTCACGGCCCTTGCCGGCCAGGTCTTTGATGGCCTTCTCGATGTCCGCCAGGCTCATGTTGTCGCAGTCGCGCAGCACCGGGGTCACCAGACCACGGGGGGTGGAGACGGCGATGCTGACGTCGAAGTAGTTGTGGTAGACGATGTCGTCACCGTCCAGCGCCGCGTTCACTTCCGGGTAGCGCTTGAGGGATTCGACCACGGCCTTCACATAGAAGGACATGAAGCCGAGCTTGATGCCGTGCTTCTTCTCGAAGATCTCGCCGTACTGCTTGCGCAGCTTCATGATGGGCGCCATGTTGATCTCGTTGAAAGTGGTCAGCATGGCGGTGGTGTTCTTGGCCTCCAGCAGACGCTCGGCGATGCGCTTGCGCAGACGGGTCATGGGCACGCGCTTCTCGGTGCGACCGGCCAGCGGCGCGACCGGTGCGGCAGCCACGGGAGCGGCAGCAGTCGGCGCAGCCACCGGAGCCTTGCCCAGATTCTTGATGAAGGCTTCCACGTCTTCCTTGGTGACACGACCACCCTTGCCGGTGCCGGTCAGCTTGGCGACGTCGATGTCGTGCTCGGCCACCATGCGGCGCACGGAAGGGCTCAGGCCATCGGCAGCGTCATCGGCCACGGCTTCCACCGGCTTTTCGCTGGTCGCTTCACCGGCAACGGGGGCCGGCTTGAGCATGGCGATCAGCTGGCGGGAGAGCACGGTGGCCCCTTCGCTCTGCAGGATGTCGCCCAGTACGCCGGCTTCCGGTGCGGGCACTTCCAGCACGACTTTATCGGTTTCGATGTCAACCAGCACTTCGTCACGGGCAACCAGATCACCCGGTTTCTTGTGCCAGGTCGCGATGGTGGCATCTGCCACTGATTCCGGCAGGTCCGGTACCTTGATCTCGATAGTCATGTAATCAGTTCCTTGTTACTTCTTGGCCAGCAGGCTTGTTCCAGGTCAGAGAGGGTCCCGACACGGGCCCTCTCATCCACAACTCGTTATTCCAGGGTAAGGGCGTCTTCCACCAGGGCTTTTTGCTGCTTGGCGTGGACGGACATGTAACCGACGGCCGGTGAGGCCGACGCCGGGCGACCGGCATAACGCAGACGGGCATGGCTTGGCAGCACGCTGTCGTAGTGATGACGGGTGCTGTACCAGGCGCCCTGGTTCTGCGGCTCTTCCTGACACCAGACGAAGTCGGTGACGTGGGCATAGTCGGCCAGGATGGCGCGCACTTCCTCTTCCGGGAAGGGGTAGAGCTGCTCGATCCGTACCAGGGCCACGTCCTGCTGCTCCGCCTTGCGACGGGCATCGAGCAGGTCGTAGTAGACCTTGCCGGAGCAGAAGACCACGCGCTTGACGCCTTTGGGATCCAGCGCATCGATCTCGCCAATGGCGTTCTGGAAGGTGCCCTCCGCCAGCTCTTCGAGCTTGCTCACCGCCAGCGGGTGGCGCAGCAGGGATTTGGGCGTCATCACGATGAGCGGACGGCGCATGGGGCGTACCACCTGGCGACGCAGCATGTGGAACACCTGCGCCGGGGTGGAGGGCACGCACACCTGCATGTTGTGCTGGGCGCACATCTGCAGGTAACGCTCCAGACGGGCGGAGGAGTGCTCCGGGCCCTGGCCCTCGTAACCGTGGGGCAGCAGCATGGTCAGGCCGCACATCCGGCCCCACTTCTGCTCGCCGGAGGAGAGGAACTGATCCACCACCACCTGGGCGCAGTTGGCGAAGTCACCGAACTGGGCTTCCCAAATGGTGAGACCGGCCGGTTCCGCGCTGGCGTAGCCATATTCAAACGCCAATACCGCGTTCTCGGTCAGCACGGAGTCATAGACTTCAAACGGGCCCTGCTCGTCGTGCAGGTTGCACAGCGGGGTGTAGGTGCTGGCATCGGTCTGGCTGTGCAGCACGGCGTGGCGATGGAAGAAGGTACCGCGGCCGGAGTCTTCCCCGGTGAAGCGGATGCGGGATCCCTTGTCCACCAGGGTGGCGTAGGCCAGGGTCTCGGCAAAGCCCCAGTCCACCAGCTTCTCACCGGCGGCCATCAGGCGACGGTCTTCGTAGATCTTCTCGACCTGACGTTGCAGCACATGGGTCGCCGGATACTGGCTGATGCGCTCGCCGAGGGCCTTCAGGTGATCCATCGGCACAGTGCTGTCATAGGCCATGGCCCAGTCGTGACCCAGATAAGGGGTCCAGTCCACGGAATGCAGCTCCATGGGGCGCCATTCCTTGCTCACCCGCTCGCCCCGATCCAGGGTATCGCGATAGTCGTTGACCAGGGTGGTAGCCAGCTCCGGTGCGATGGCTCCTTCGGCGATCAGCTGATCGGCGTAGATCTTGCGCGGGGTCGGGTGCTGCTTGATCTTCTGATACATCAGGGGCTGGGTCGCGCTCGGCTCGTCAGCCTCATTGTGACCGTGACGACGGTAGCAGACCAGCTCGATCACCACATCGCGCTTGAAGGTGTTGCGGTAATCCAGGGCAATTTGGGTCACCAGCACCACGGCTTCCGGGTCATCCCCGTTGACGTGCAGCACAGGGGCCTGCACCGCCTTGGCGATGTCGGTGCAATATTCGGTGGAGCGCAGGTCACGGATATAGGAGGTGGTGAAGCCCACCTGGTTGTTGATGACGATGCGCACCGTGCCGCCCACGCCATAGGCACGGGTCTGGGACATGTTGAAGGTCTCGGCAACGACCCCCTGCCCCGCGATGGCGGAGTCACCGTGGATGGTGATGGGCAGGACGCTGGAGCCGTCCTTGTCACCGCGGCGGTCCATACGGGCACGCACGGAGCCGATGACCACGGGGTTGACGATCTCGAGGTGCGACGGGTTGAAGGCGAGCGCCAGGTGGACGTTGCCGCCCGGGGTGGCGAAGTCGGAGGAGAAGCCCATGTGGTACTTCACGTCCCCTGTGCCCCAGGATTCGCCGTGCTTGCCGGCGAACTCGTCGAACAGGTCCTGAGCGCGCTTGCCCAGTACGTTGATGAGCACGTTGAGGCGACCGCGGTGGGCCATACCGATGACGGCTTCCTTGCAACCCTGCTCACCGGCGCGGCGAATAAGCTCTTTGAGCATGGGCACCATGGCATCGCCCCCTTCCAGGGAGAAACGCTTGGCCCCCGGGAACTTGGCACCCAGGTATTTTTCCAGCCCTTCGGCGGCGGTCAGGCTCTCGAGGAAGCGGGTCTTCTCTTCGAGGGTATAGTTGCCCGTCCCTTCGATGGATTCCAGCCTGTCTTGCAGCCAGCGCTTCTCCTCGGTGGAGGTGAGGTGCATGTAGTCGGCGCCGATGCTGCCGCAATAGGTTTTCTTCAGCGAGGCATACAGATCGGATAGCACCATGGTCTCGCGACCGATGGCGTAGGAGCCCACATTGAAGGTGGCCTCCATGTCTGCACCTTGCAGATTGTGGAAGGCCGGGTCCAGCTCGGCGACCGGCTCGCGCTGCCACAGACCCAGGGGGTCCAGGTTGGCGTTCTGGTGACCGCGGAAGCGGAAGGCGTTGATCAGTTGCAGTACGCGAACCTGTTTGGCATCCACCTGGGGATCGGAGACGGGAGCGCTGTAACGGGAGGAGTCCTTGGCCAGGCGGCGGAAATAGTCGCGAACCTGGGAGTGGGGTTGTTCTACTGCATGTCCGTTGACCTGGGGCAGCGACTGGAACAGGCTGCGCCATTCGTCGGCAACGGAGTCGGGGTTTTCCAGGAAGGATTCGTACAAATCCTCAATGTAGCTTGCATTCGCACCAGCCAGGTGAGATGACTCCAACCAGGCCTTCATCACGCCGTTATGCATTTCTATCCCTTGTACATCTTGTTCGCTGCACTGCAGCTTGTAGGGTCATAGCCATCCCGGGGCGGGATGGCTATCCAGAGGTCGGGCCCGGCGCAAGGCGCCCTGGCCCCGATACTACACGGCCCGGTTGAGCAACATCGACTTGATCTGACCGATGGCCTTGGTCGGGTTCAAGCCCTTGGGACAGACGTTCACGCAGTTCATGATGCCGTGGCAGCGGAACACGCTGAAGGCGTCATCCAGGTTGCCCAGTCGCTCACTGGCCGCAGTGTCGCGGCTGTCCGCCAGCCAGCGATAGGCGGCGAGCAGGCCGGCCGGACCGATGAACTTGTCCGGGTTCCACCAGAAGGAGGGGCACGAGGTGGAGCAGCAGGCACAGAGTATGCACTCGTACAGGCCATCCAGCTTGGCGCGCTCTTCGGGGGATTGCAGGTGCTCACGCACGGGCGGCAGTTTTTCGTCGTTGATGAGGAAGGGTTTGACCTTCTCCCACTGGGTGTAGAACTGGGTCATGTCGATCACCAGATCCCGGATCACCGGCAGACCGGGCAAGGGCCGAATGACGACCTTGCTGCCCTTCTTCAAGAGATCCGAGAGCGGCGTGATGCAGGCCAGACCGTTCTTGCCATTCATGTTGAGACCGTCAGATCCACAGACCCCTTCGCGGCAGGAGCGGCGGAAGGCGAGGGTGGGATCCAGCTCCTTGAGCTGGATCAGTGCGTCGAGCACCATCATGTCGGAACCTTCAGGAATATCAAGACGATAATCCTTCATATACGGGACGTTATCAACGTCCGGATTGTATCTGTAGACAGAGAATGTGACGTTCATTGTGCTTGGCTCCGCAATCAGTAAGTCCGGACCTTGGGCGGGAACGCCTCACGGGTCTTGGGTGACATGTTGACAGCGCGACGGGTCATGGACTCGGTGTCCGGATGATAGAGGCTGTGGCACAGCCAGCTCTCATCGTCACGCTCCGGGAAGTCGAAGCGGCTGTGGGCGCCACGACTCTCGGTACGGAAGTTCGCCGCCACCGCGGTGGCATAGGCGGTCTCCATCAGGTTGTCCAGCTCCAGGCACTCGATGCGCTGGGTATTGAACTCCTTGGAGGTATCGTCCAGACGGGCGTTCTTGAGACGCTCGCGGATGAGTTTCAGCTCGGCCAGCCCTTCTGCCATGGCATCCCCTTCCCGGAACACGGAGAAGTTGTTCTGCATGCAGCGCTGCAGGTCCTTGCGGATCTGGGCCGGGTCTTCCCCGTCACGGTTGTTTTCCCAGCGGTTGAAGCGCTCCAGTGCCTTGGCGATGTCGGCGTCGGTGGCTTCCACGCCGTGCTCCATCGAGCCAAGGGTCTCCACCAGGTGCATGCCGGCAGCACGACCGAACACCACCAGATCCAGCAGGGAGTTGCCGCCCAGACGGTTGGCACCGTGCACGGAGACGCAGGCGATCTCGCCCACCGCGAACAGACCGACCACCGGCACGTCATTGCCATCCTTGTCCTGGGTCAGGCACTGGCCGTTCACGCTGGTCGGCACGCCGCCCATCATGTAGTGGCAGGTCGGGATGATGGGGATGGGCTCTTTGACCGGATCCACGTGGGCGAAGGTGCGAGAGAGCTCGCAGATGCCCGGCAGGCGGGATTCCAGCACCTCTTTGCCCAGATGATCCAGCTTGAGCTTGATGTGCGGGCCCCAGGGACCGTCACAGCCACGGCCTTCGCGGATCTCGATCATGATGGAACGGGCCACCACGTCGCGACCGGCCAGATCCTTGGCGTTTGGCGCATAACGCTCCATGAAGCGCTCGCCGTCCTTGTTCAGCAGGTAGCCGCCTTCACCACGGCAACCCTCAGTCACCAGTACCCCTGCCCCGGCAATACCGGTGGGGTGGAACTGCCAGAACTCCATGTCCTGCACGCCGACCCCGGCGCGCAGCGCCATGCCGACGCCGTCACCGGTGTTGATGTGGGCGTTGGTGGTGGACTGATAGATGCGACCAGCGCCGCCGGTGGCGAGCACGGTGGCCTTGGCCTTGAAGTAGACGACTTCGCCGCTCTCCATGTCGATGGCGGTACAGCCGACGATATGGCCATCCTGGTTCTTCACCAGATCCAGGGCATACCACTCGGAGAAGACGGTGGTCTTGTTCTTGACGTTTTGTTGATACAGGGTGTGCAGCAGGGCGTGACCGGTACGGTCGGCTGCCGCCGCAGTGCGGGCAGCCTGCTCGCCGCCGAAGTTCTTGGACTGACCGCCGAACGGACGCTGGTAGACGGTACCGTTGTCAAAGCGGGAGAAAGGCAAGCCCATGTTCTCCAGCTCATAGATGGCCTCGGGGCCGGTCTTGCACATGTATTCGATGGCTTCCTGATCACCGATATAATCGGAGCCCTTGACGGTGTCATACATGTGCCACTGCCAGTTGTCGTCGTGGGCATTGCCCAGGGCGACCGTGATCCCGCCCTGGGCGGAGACCGTGTGGGAACGGGTCGGGAAAACCTTGGATAACAGGGCGCAGCTCTTGCCGGACTGGGCAATCTGCAGCGCGGCGCGCATACCGGCGCCACCGGCACCGATCACGACCGCATCAAATTCACGAGTTGGAATAGTCACCTTACACACCCCACAGCACGACGAAACCAGTCATCACATAGACAAACAGCACCACCACCAGCACAAACTGCAGCGCACCGCGCAGTCCGACCGGCTTGATATAGTCGGTCAGCACCTGCCACAGACCGATCCAGGCGTGGATCAAGACGCATACGAGCGTCAGCAGGGTGAAGACCTTGGTGAAGGTGTTGGAGAAGAAGCCGGTCCACACCTCGTAGGTGATGTCGTTGAACGCGACAAAGCCAACCAGATAGAGGACGTAGCACGTCATGATGAGGGCGGTGGCGCGGATCAGGATGTAATCATGAACACCGCTGCGCCCGAAAGTTGCAGAATTGGTTACCATACCAGTACCCCCGCCAATACCGCCAAAACCGCGGTGATCACGAAGGCCACACGGGCACTCTGATTACCGGATTCCAGCTCTTCCCAATAGCCCATGTCCATGACCAGGTGCCGCAGACCGCCCACGATGTGGTAAGCCAGCGCGGTCAGGATCCCCCACAGCACGAACTTGACCAGGAAGTTGTCCATGATGGCAACGACCGATTCAAATCCTTCGGGAGAGGCGAGTGAAGTACCAAGCATCCACAGCAAGATGGCCAGTGCCACAAAGGTGATGACCCCTGAGACACGATGCAAGATGGAAGCGATGGCGGTGACAGGAAAGCTGATCGTCTGTAGGTCGAGGTTTACAGGTCTCTGTTTGTTTTTCACGGCTTTGCCCACTCAGCTCCATTGAGCACGTTAGTTATTGTTTTCACACGCTTTGAGGGCGAGGAGTGGCATTTGTTAGGTTTTTGTTACCAAAACAACTCAGGAAAGCCAAAAATAACATTTTCGATATCACATCTGGCTTTGCGAAAGCGTTTCAAACACCGACGACCATCACCCACGTGGCGCAGTATATCGGCGGCCTTAACCAATGACAATCAAATAGCTACACAGAAAATCCAAAACCGTAAACCAGATCTCACAACAGCTTTAACAAGTCATTAATGATCATCCAGCAAAATTGACAAAGACATGGTTCTCTGGTTCAAATAAGGCGCTCCAGCCGCCGTGGTACGGGTAAGAACCTTTGCCAGCGTCATAACAGTCGTAATAAAGTAGGGCTGGAACCAAATTATAAAAGAGCAAAGGAGACGTGCTATGGCTGATAAGATAGCCACCCTACATCTGCCCGGAAAAGAGCCGGTTGAACTGCCGATCCTCTCCGGTACCGTTGGACCCGATGTGATCGATGTCAGAAAGCTGGGCACGCAAGGATATTTCACCTTCGACCCCGGCTTCATGGCCACCGGTTCTTGCAAATCTTCCATCACCTACATCGATGGCGACCAGGGTGTCTTGCTGCACCGCGGTTACCCCATCGCCCAGTTGGCCACCCAGGCCAGCTACCTCGAAGTCTGCTACATCCTGCTGTACGGCGAGGCCCCCACCAAGACCCAATATGCGGAATTTGAACGTCTGGTCACCCGCCACACCATGGTGCACGAGCAGATCGCCTTCTTCTTCCGCGGCTTCCGCCGCGACGCCCACCCCATGGCCGTCATGTGCGGCGTGGTCAGCGCGCTGTCCGCCTTCTATCACGACGCCCTCGACATCAACAACGAGGAGCATCGCGAGATCTGTGCCTTCCGTCTGCTCTCCAAGATGCCGACCCTGGCCGCCATGTGTTACAAGTACTCCATCGGCCAGCCCTTCATGCAGCCGCGCAACGCCCTCTCCTATGCAGGCAACTTCCTGCACATGATGTTTGGCGTGCCGACCGAAGAGTACAAGGTCAACCCCATCGTCGAGCGCGCCATGGACCGCATCTTCACCCTGCATGCGGATCATGAGCAAAACGCCTCCACCTCCACCGTGCGTCTGGCCGGTTCTTCCGGTGCCAACCCGTTTGCCTGTATCGCTGCGGGGATCGCCTCCCTGTGGGGCCCGGCCCACGGTGGTGCCAACGAAGCCTGCCTCAAGATGCTCGAAGAGATTGGCTCCGTGGATCGCATCCCCGAGTACATCGGCCGCGCCAAGGACAAGAACGATCCGTTCCGTCTGATGGGCTTCGGTCACCGGGTCTACAAGAACCACGATCCCCGTGCCACCGTGATGCGTGAAACCTGCCACGAGGTGCTTACCGAGCTGCAGATCAAGGATCCGCTGCTGGACGTGGCCATGGAGCTGGAACGCATCGCGCTGTCCGACCCCTACTTCATCGAGAAGAAGCTCTACCCGAACGTGGACTTCTACTCCGGCATCATCATGAAGGCCATCGGTATCCCCATGTCCATGTTCACCGTGATCTTCGCCATCTCCCGTACCATCGGCTGGATTGCCCACTGGAACGAGATGCACTCAGACCCGGATCAGAAGATCGGCCGTCCCCGTCAGCTCTACACCGGTCAGCCCCTGCGCGAGTTCGTGCCCCTCGACCAGCGCTGAGCCCGATCTGTCATGGTTTGTTACAAAGGCGGTCATTGACCGCCTTTTCTTTTGCAGGTTTAATCGCGCCCTTTTACGCCAAGGACACTCATCATGAAATCTCCCCTGCTCCTCAGCTCCGCCCTCCTGCTCAGCGCCTGCCAGAGCGCCCCGACCACCGAAACCCTCTATATCCAGGACAAGCTGGCAGACTGCGTCGGTGTCGCCCCCATGAAGTGCATGCAGGTACGCAGTCAGCCGGGCGAGAGCTGGAGCCTCTTCTATCAGCAGATCGAAGGCTTCACCTTTGAACCGGGCTTTCGCTATCAACTCGAAGTGAGCAAGGAGCAACTTGCCGATGTGCCGGCCGATGCCCCTTCCTTGCGCTACCAGCTGATCAAGGTCGTGAGCAAGGAACCGGTTCGCTGACGAGTCGCTGGCAGGTGACCCGGTTTCGTTTGTGTGCTCTCTGGGGTATGCTGTCACCCCTTTTTGCCACGGTTTGAGTACGGACTCGACCCGCATCATGATCACCATCCGCACCATCCGCACGCCAGACTGGCCCGCCATCATGGCCATCCAGCACGAGTGTTATCACCAGTTCGAACCCGAGCCCCTCGAGGTGATGCAGAACAAAACCGAGCTGGCCCCCGCCTGCTGCTGGGTGGCCGAGCGTCAGGGCAAGGTGCTGGGTTACCTGCTCTGCCACCCCTGGCGTGCCCACCAGCCCCCGCCCCTCTCGGTGCAGATGAAGGCGCTGGCCGGTCACGACGAGTTCTATCTGCACGATCTCGCTGTCTCGAGCAAGGCACGCGGCCTGGGTGTCGGACAGCGACTGCTGGCAAGGGCGCTCGCTTTCGCGAGCCATGCAGGATATCGCCATGCAGGCCTGGTGGCGGTTCAGGATGCCCCCGCCTTCTGGCGCAAGCAGGGGTTTGTGCCCGCCGACACCGGCAAATCGCTGGTGGAGTATGGTGACGGGGCTGTCTATATGCGGTTGCCCCTGGCAGACAGCGGTCCAGAACCGGGAACCATCAGCAGAGTTCAATAAAAAGAGTTCAATAAAAAAGGCGCCTTTCGGCGCCTTTTTCTATTTCGCGTTGCGCTCCCCACAGGGAGATCAAGCCTTGAACTTGCTGAACACCAGAGAGGCGTTGGTACCGCCGAAGCCGAAGCTGTTGGACATGACGGTATTGAGATCCGCGGTTTCGTACTCGCGTACGATGGGCAGGCCCACGGCCTTCTCGTCCAGGTTCTCGATGTTGATGCTGGGGGCGATGAAGCCGTGTTCCATCATCAGCAGGGAGTAGACGGCCTCGTGCACGCCGGCGGCGCCCAGGGCATGACCGGTCATCGCCTTGGTGGCGGAGAGCTTGGGTGCATTGCTGCCAAACAGGGTCTGAATGGCTTCCAGCTCCTTGGTGTCACCAACCGGAGTAGAGGTACCGTGAGTGTTGATGTAGTCCACCTTGCCGACACCCTGCATCGCCATCTTCATGCAACGCACGGCGCCTTCACCGCTCGGGGCCACCATGTCGTAGCCGTCGGAGGTCGCACCGTAACCGGTGATTTCGGCGTAGATGTGGGCACCACGGGCCAGGGCGTGTTCCAGCTCCTCGACCACCAGGATGCCGCCGCCACCGGAGATGACGAAGCCGTCGCGGTCCGCATCATAGGTGCGGGACGCTTTTTCCGGGTTGTCGTTGTACTTGGTGGAGAGCGCGCCCATGGCGTCGAACTGGATGGTGGAAGACCAGTCCAGCTCCTCGCCGCCACCGGCAAAGATGATGTCCTGCTTGCCAAGCTGGATCAGTTCCAGGGCGTGACCGATGCAGTGAGCAGAGGTCGCACAGGCGGAGCTGATGGTGTAGTTGACACCCTTGATCTTGAATGGGGTGGCAAGACAGGCGGAGGTGGTGGAGGACATGGTACGCGGCACCATGTAGGGACCCACCCGCTTGACGCCCTTTTCACGGGCGATATCGGCAGATTCGGAGGTGTTCTTGCCGGAGGCGCCGCCGGAACCGGTCACGATGCCGGTACGCTCGTTGGAGACCATCTCTTCCGGCAGGCCGGCATCTTCGATGGCCTGCTGCATGGAGAGGTAGGCGTAGGCCGCGGCATCACCCATGAAACGCATGACTTTACGGTCGATCAGTTCAGACGGATCGAGTTTGATGTTACCCCAGACACGGCTGCGCAGGTTGTACTGCTCGAACTGCTCGGAATAGGTGATGCCGGATTTGCCTGCTTTCAGGGAGGCCAGCACCTCTTCCTTGTTGTTGCCGATACTGGAGATGACGCCGATACCGGTGATCACTGCTCTTCTCATTAATTCATCTCGTCTGGAAAAACTGGCACCGAGTCTACCCGCTTTCGGCTGCCAAACTGGTCTGCTTTCACGTAGAATGCCCGCGATTTTGTGACGCGAGCCGAGGAAAACGTGAGTCAAACATCCTTACATCATGCCCGATTGGACTGGAACGAAGCGGGAACTCCAGTCTCCAGTGAGTTCGGGGATGTGTACTTTTCCAATGATAACGGTCTAAGTGAAACCCGCTACGTCTTTTTGCAGCAAAATCGACTGCCAGAGCGATTTTCGCACCACGATAGTGACAGTTTCGTGATTGGTGAAACAGGTTTCGGTACAGGACTTAACTTTCTGGCCACAATGGCCGCCTTTCTGGAACAGGCCCCCCTGTCCGGCAACGGATCCCGGCTGCACTTCATCAGCGTCGAGAAATACCCTCTTACCCAGGCCGATCTGCGCAAGGCCCTGGCCGCCTGGCCCGAGCTTGCCCCCTTGAGCCAGCCTCTCATCGACCAGTGGCCATTGCCGGTCTCCGGCTGCCATCGCCTGCTCTTTGCCGATGGCCGCATCCGCCTCGATCTCTGGTTTGGCGACATCAAGGAGATGCTGCCCCAGGTGCCCCATCCGGCAACCGGTCTGGTGGACGCCTGGTATCTGGACGGTTTCTCCCCTGCCAAGAACCCAGAGATGTGGACCCAGGATCTCTTCGACGATCTCGCTCGCCTCGCCCGACCCGATGCCACCCTCTCGACCTTTACCTGCGCCGGTTTCGTGCGACGAGGGCTGATTGCCGCCGGCTTTGCCATGAAGAAGGTGAAGGGCCACGGCAGCAAGCGGGAGATGCTGGCGGGTGTTCGGGAAGGCAAAGTGCCGCAGCAGAGCATCGCCCCCTGGTATGCCCGCCCCGCAGGGCGGGAGGGAGAGGTGCTCATCATCGGTGGCGGCATCGCTTCCGCCATGACGGCGCTCTCTCTGGTGGAGCGGGGTCGGCACGTCACCTTGCTGTGCGAAGATGGCGAACCGGCCAGCGGCGCTTCCGGCAATCGACAAGGAGCCCTCTACCCCCTGCTCAACGGCGAGCACGATGCCCTGTCGCGCTTCTATTCGCTGGCCTTCGGCTTTGCCAGAAACCGGCTGCTGGCCCTGGCAAAGCGCCACCCCGTCGCCTTCTCTCTGTGTGGTGTCACCCAACTCGGCTACGACGACAAATCCGCCGCCAAGCTTGCCAAGATGGGTCAGGGACCCTTCCCCCCCGAGCTGATGCACCCACTCTCGGCAGCGGAGGTTGAGCAGGTGGTCGGCCTGCCCTGCGATGCGGATGGCGTGAGCTATCCCCTGGGGGGCTGGCTCTGTCCGGCGGATCTCACCCGCGCCGCCATCAGGGAGGCGCAGGCCAGCGGGCGGCTGGAAGTGGTGTTCAATGCCGCTGTGACCCGCATTGCCGAGGAGGACGATGGCTGGCGGGTGGAGAGCCAGGATGGCCGAGCCTGGCAGGCGCCAAACCTGGTGGTGGCCGCCGGTCACAAGCTGCCCGCCCTGCTCCCCTTCGCGGAGCTGCCGCTCTATCCCGTGCGCGGTCAGGTGAGCCATGTGCCAACCACGGCTGGCTTGAGCCAGCTCAAGACCGTGCTCTGCTACGACGGCTACCTCACCCCGGCCCACAACGGCGCGCACTGCATCGGGGCCAGCTATGGCCGCAACCAGACCGACCTTGCCTACCGCGCCGACGAGCAGGAGCAGAACAGGGCGCGGCTGCAAGCCTGCCTGCCGGATCAAACCTGGCCGGCCGAGGTGGATGTGAGCGGCAACCAGGCGCGGGTGGGGGTGCGCTGCGCTAGCCGGGATCACCTGCCGGTCGCCGGGCCCGTCGCCCGGTTGGCGGCGCTGGCGGATCATGACGTCAACGCCCCCGCGGATCAGCAGAGCGCGCTGCCCCTGCACGCCGGCCTCTACGTGCTGGGGGCGCTCGGCTCCCGGGGGCTCTGCTCGGCGCCCCTGTGCGGCGAGCTGGTCGCCAGCGAGATCTGCGGCGATCCCCTGCCGCTGGCCGCCGCTCTGCTGGAGGCGCTCCACCCCGCCCGCTACTGGGTGCGAAGACTGCGCAGGGGCAAGCCACTGCGCGACTAGCCACCCAGGAGCCGGGGCTGCCCGCCTCCACCCCATTGGCGCACCAACAAAAAAACGGGCTCAATCAGCCCGTTTTTTTATGTTTCCCATGAGTGGCCATGGGCCTGTACACGTGTTATCAGCCAGCCCTGGGCCAGACGACCCCCAGCTTGCGCCCCTGATCGGTCTGGCTGGCCAGGGTGTCGAACCGCGCCCGGGTTGCCTCCAGCACCGCCTGCCCTGCCTGCCAGCCCTGATGCTCCAGGGTTGGGCAATCCCGGGTCACCGGCAACTGGGCGAGGCGCGTGCCAAGCTGGCTCACGCTCTCCAGCAGAATATCCTTGTGACGGCTCTCGTAGTCAAACATGGCGGCCACCAGCTTGTCCCACTTCTGGCGCTCCTTCGCGGGCGCACGGGCCTTGTCCATCCAGTTGGGCACCCTGACCTGGATGCGGGCACGAACGCTGGCCTGCTCCAGCTCGCAGCGTGTCGCCGTCGCCTTCGTCTGCAACTGCCAGGAGAGCTGATAGCTGGCCTTGCCGATGTGCCCGTCCGCCTGGGTGGGCGACAAGGCGGTGATCTGGCGCATCACGGCCCCCACATCGGCTCCGGAGACCCGATAGAACTGGAAGTCGACCTTGATATCGGGGGCGACCTTCACACCGGCATAGTGGGAAGGTACAGCACCGATTGAGGCGGCATAAATGAGGGCCACCGTCACCCCTGTCTTGCTGAAGAGTCCCATCTGTCCGCGGCTTTGCTCCTTGTGAGTCCCGGCTTAATTTCAATTAATAATCAATGAATTAATAACCCGATTGGGAGATTACCCCTGATCCAGCCTCCTGTCATCCGCTCTTGGCACCCGGTCGCTGCAAACGTGCGAGTCATCACCCCGGCTCAGGCGGGGATTTGCAGTCGAGATCACAAGCTGCCATCGAACGGATGGTGAAATACTCCTTAGTGGGTAATATCCGCAGTGTTTTTGTTGGCCGATGCCGGATAGTCCAGCGCAACCCTCTGGTGAGCCCTGGCAGGCCACCCCCTCACTTCAACTCTTGGGAAGGTTTTATGATAGAACTCCTGATCGGCACCCTGGTCACCCTGGCCGTGGGTCGCTACATCTTCAAGGGCTACTCCGCCACCGGGGTACTGCTCAGCGGCGGCCTGCTGCTGCTGGCGATCACCGCCCTGATGGGCAAGGCGGTGCTGCCGGCGAGCGTCCCCTCCACCGGCCACATGGCCACCGACATCTTCGAATACGTGCGCTTCCTGCTGGTCGACAGGGGGGGTGGCCTCGGCATGCTCATCATGGTGCTGTGCGGCTTTGCCGGCTACATGAGCCACATCGGCGCCAACACCATACTGGTGAAGCTCGCGAGCAAGCCCCTCGGTGTCATCAAGTCCCCCTACATCCTGCTGGTGGCCGCCTATCTGGTCGCCTGCGCCATGTCGCTGGCGGTGAGCTCCGCGACCGGCCTCGGGGTTCTGCTGATGGCCACCCTCTTCCCGCTGATGGTCAACATGGGGATCTCCCGTGGCGCGGCGGCGGCGGTGTGCGCCTCGCCGGCCGCCATCATCCTCTCCCCCACCTCGGGGGACGTGGTGATGGCAGCCCAGGCCGCGAACATGGAGCTCATCGAGTTTGCCTTCAAGCTGACCCTGCCCATTTCCCTGGTGGCCATCGCCGCCATGGCGGTGACCCACTTCTTCTGGCAGCGTTATATGGATCAGAAGGCCGGGGAGCACAACGCCGCGGTCGCCCCGAGCGATCTCGTCACCGACGCCCCCGGCTTCTACGCCATCCTGCCCTTCACCCCCATCATCGGTGTGCTGCTGTTTGACGGCAAACTGGGGCCCAAGCTCGACATCGTCACCATCATCGTCATCTGCCTGGTGCTGGCCGCCCTGCTGGAGCTGGTGCGCAAGCGCAACGGCCGCGAGCTGCTGGACGGGCTGCAGGTGTGCTGGCGCAACATGGCCGACGCCTTCGCCGGCGTGGTGATGCTGCTGGTGGGTGCCGGGGTCTTTGCCCAGGGTCTGATGGGGCTTGGTTTCATCGCCAACCTCCTGGATCTGGCCCAGAGCTTCGGTACCGGCGGCATCGTCATCATGCTGGTGCTGGTGGTCATCACCACCCTGGCGGCCTTCACCACGGGTTCCGGCAACGCCCCCTTCTACGCCTTCGTGGAGCTCATCCCCCATTTGGCCACCAGCCTCGGCGTCAACCCAGCCTATCTGGTGATCCCCATGCTGCAGGCATCCAACCTCGGCCGCACCATCTCGCCGGTCTCCGGGGTGGTGGTCGCCTGTGCGGGGATGGGCAATCTCTCTCCGTTCGAGGTGGTCAAACGTACCTCGCTGCCGGTGGCCGTCGGCCTGCTGGTAGTGATCCTCGCCACCCAGATCATGGTTCCCGCCTGACTCTTTACCGGCCCGGCAGCCGCCGGGCTGGTATCCCCCCCACCCCATGCAGTAGACTCGGTGCTCTTTTTTCCTAAGGAGGACCGAGCCTTGAGTATGACGGTTCAACTTGCCCACTTCAGCGACTGCCACTCCCATTTCGATGGCGCCCCCATGCGCTTCTCCCCCGATGGCGAGTCCGAATGGCGCACCCAGTGCGGCGGCTATGGCCGCATCCTGACCCGGCTCACCGCCCTGCGCCAACAGGCCGAGGCAGCCGGCCAGACCTGCCTGCTGCTGCATGGCGGCGATACCTTCCAGGGGTCACTTTACTTCAACCGCTTCAAAGGGCGGGCCAATGCGGACCTGCTGGCCCTCTTGCGACCGGATGCCATGGTGATCGGCAACCACGAATTCGATCTGGGCAACGGGCCGCTGGTGGAATTTTTGCGCCAGCTCGATTTCCCGGTGCTCGCCGCCAACATCGACAACCGTCAGGAGCCCGCCGATGCCCCGCTGCGGCTGCAGGGGCTGCCGCAGCTGTTTGACGCGAGCCGCCCCTGGCACAAGCGCGTCATCGACGACGTGCCCTTCGCCCTGCTTGGCATCACGCTGCCGCAAATGGCCGCCATCGCGAGCCCCGATCCCCACACCCGTTTCCACGGTATCGAAGAGACCTTGAGCCGTGCCCTCGAAGAGATCAAGGCCGCCGGCATCCAGCACATCATCCTGCTCAGCCACCTGGGTCTGGCGCAGGACAAGCGACTGGCGACCCGCTTCCCTGAGCTCAGCCTCATCGTCGGCGGGCACACCCACAGCCTGCTGGGGTATCTGGCGCCGCTCGGGCTCGACTGCGAAGGCAACTATCCCCTCATGGTGAACGGAGTGGCCATCCTGCACGCCGCCCACAGTGCCCTCTGTCTCGGGGTGTGCGAACTCACCTTCGACGAGCAGGGACGCGTGTGCCAAAGCCGCGGCCAGCTGGAGTGGTTACCCTGGGATCCCTGGCCCTTTGCTTCCCCGCCTCCTGCGGGGCTGCACTTCTGCGAACCGGCCCCCGAGCTCGAGCTGCATCTGGCCCGGCGTTATCGCCCCGAGCTCGAGACCATGACCCGCCGCATCGTGACCCGCCTCGTCGGGCCACTGCACCATCAGCGGCTGCCCGATGCCACCCTGCCCGCCGGCAGCCAGGTCGCCCCCCTGGTGGCGAGCGCCATGCTGGCCAGTGCCCGCGAACAGGTGGGTCAGGTGGACTTTGCCCTGCACAATGCCGGGGGCGTGCGCTGCTCCCTCGAGCCCGGCCCCCTGACCGAAGCAGACGTTGCCGGACGCCTGCTGCCCTTTGCCATTCCCCTTACCCTCTACCGGGTGCACGGCCATGAACTGGCCGAGGCACTGGAGGGGGCCATCGACAACGCCACCAACAACGGGGTGACGGGCAATGGCAGCGGCAGCTTCCCCTACACCGCCGGGGTGCGCTTCTGCTATCAGGCCGACAGGCCCAAAGGGGAGAGGATCACTCGCCTGGAATGGGAAGCCAGCCCGGGTCAGTGGCTGCACGTCGAGCCGGATGCCATCTATCGCGGGGTCTCCAGTGCCTATACCGCCTCCGGCAAGGAGGGCTACACGGCCCTTGCCCGCACCCTGACCCAGCACAATCAGGAGCTCGGCATCACCCTGGCGGATGCCTTCCTGCGCTGGGCACGCCACCTGCCGGAGCTCAGCACCCTGCCGGCCCTGGTGGAGTATCACGGCCAGTGAATCTGGCACCGGCCCATCCCGGGTCGGTGCCGCCTTTTCGCCGCATAGGGGAATCCTGGTCCGCTCCCAGGCGCAGGCCCCCTACCATGCAACCTCAGGCTGTGACGCCCGACTGCGCCTGCCCTGTCTTGTGATGGGGCCTGCCAATGCAGCCAGAGGCGTGAAAACGATACTTTTACGAATTATTTCAGGTGCCTACACTTCTTCCATTGCATCGTGCAGCCCGGCTCGGCAAGATAAGCCCGCTTTTTCAGTCTTTCCCGCAGGAACAGGTCACCCATGAATCACGCCATCCGCTTTACCCCGCACCGCCACAATCCCGGGATCAGGCCGTCGGTCATCTTGCTCACCGCACTGATGGCTCTGCTGTTCTGTCTGCGCAATCCGCTGTTCCACGGCATGGCCCCGGGATTTGATGCCTCCCTGTTTGCGGTAATGGGCAAGATGTGGAGCGAGGGGGGCGTACTCTATCGGGACATGATCGACATCAAGGGTCCCATGATCTTCGCCCTCGATGCACTGGGCTATGGCCTTGGTGGCTTCTTCGGGATCTGGCTGCTGGAGTGGGTGCTCTGCTGGCTGGGCCTCATGGCGAGCTGGCAGGCTTTTTCGCAGCTCGGGCTCTCGGTGCGGGCGCGACTTGGCAGCATGCTGGCCCTGCTGGCGCTCTACAGCACTCGCTACTACTACGGCAACATGACAGAGGACTGGACATTCCATCTGGCCCTCATCGCCCAGTGGGCTTTCATCACCTTGCTGCTGGACAAGCGATTCAGCTGGGGACCGGCCCTGGTCGCCGCACTCACCTTCGCCATCGTGGCCTGGATGCGCACCAACAACGGCGCCTTCTGGGGGGCCTGGTATCTGGTGCTCTTCTGTCACTGGTGCCTGCGCGAGCAGTGGCGCTGCGCCTTTGCCTTGCTCTTTTCCAGCCTGCTTGGACTGGCCCTCGTCGGCGGCCCGCTCTGTGCCTACTTCCAGCACCACGACGTGCTGGCCGAGTTCAAATACTACGCCTTCGGCATCTTCTTTGAAGGGAGCTACGGCAACGGCTTCTCTCCTGAGGTGGGCGCCGTCGGTCTGCTGCGCACCGGCCTCATCATGCTGCTGCCCGCCTTCCTCGTGCTGATGCTCGGGCGCCGCCAGGAGTGGTATCTGCCCGCGCTGTGCGCCACCCTGCTGGGGGTGCTGTTCACTCTGATCGCCAACTCGGTCTCCGGCCATGTGTTCGATCACTATGACGTGCTCTATCTGCAGCTTGGCCTGCTGCCGCTCGCCTGCCTGCTGGATAGAAGCGAGCAGCGATCCGATGCCCTGGGGCTGCTCTGCATCTCCCTGGTGGTGCTGACCGCCAGCTGGCTGCTAGCCCAGCAGCTCGGTTACGGCTGGAGTACCAAGGAGTGGTCTCTGGAGCGGGTGCGCGAGGTGCTCGGCAACAGCCTGCTGTGGGCCTTGCCCGTGCTCATTCTGGTCCCGCTCTGGCGCGCCTGGGACGTGCGAAGCGCCACCCCCTGGCTCGCCTCGCTGGCCATGCTGGCGCTGCTGGTCAACAACGCCTGGGAAGGCAACCTCAAGGGCAGGCCGTTCAATCCCCCCGCCCAGGTCAGGGTCGACCGTATCCTCGCCGAGACGACCCCCACCGACAAGATCTGGGTCGATGGCATCCAACCGCAATACTACCTCTGGACCGATCGCCAGCCGGCCTCCGCCTATCTGTTCTTTGCCAACGTCAACCCGCCCTACGATGTGCGCGAGCGGGTGCTGGCTGACATCCAGCGCCAACACCCCAAATTCATCATCGCCAAACCGGAGCGGGTGGCACAGGAGCTCAAGACTCCGACCTCCCCCTCCCACCTTGCCTTCTACCAGTATCTGGCAGGTCAGTATGAAGAGGTGGACCCGGGCCTGTACCGGCGCCGCTAATCAGGCACACAGAAGGGGCCATCCTGGTGATGGCCCCTTTTCGTTGCCGTCATAAAGAGGGGGGCCGACCATGTTCAAGGGGCCCCATCCTGACTACAATGGCGCTCTTTTTCGCGGCAGAGGGAAGAATCATGGCGGAGCTGACTTATCTGGGGGGCTATCCGGAGCCACTCAAGGCTCAGGTGCAGCAGTTGATTGCGGCGGGCAAACTCGGCGAGATGCTGGCCAAGCGCTACCCCCAAACCCACCTCGTCCAGAGCGATAAGGCGCTGCTCGCCTATACTATGGAGCTGAAGAACCGCTACCTGAAAAGCTCGGCGCCGCTTTCCAAGGTGATCTTCGACGGCAAGATCAACGTGATCAAGGATGCCCTGGGACTGCACACCTATGTCAGCCGGGTGCAAGGCAGCAAGCTCAAGGCCAAGAACGAGATCCGCATCGCCGCCCTGTTCAAGGAGGCCCATCCCGCCTTTCTGAAGATGATAGTGGTGCATGAGCTGGCCCACCTGAAGGAGAAGGATCACAACAAGGCTTTCTACCAGCTCTGCCAGCACATGGAACCGGACTATCATCAACTGGAGTTCGATCTCAGGCTCTGGCTCACCTGGCGTGACATCGAGCGTACCGCCCGCTGATCCCCTTGCAAGGAGGCAAGATGCGCCCATGGCACACACCTGTCCAGCCCGTTCGCCATGGGCACTGGTTGCTCCCGGGGCTGATGCTCTGGCTCTTCTCCCTGCCGCTGTCGGCCACCGAACGCTGGCAGCGTGATGACTACCTTGTCCAGAGCTTCATGGAAATCGCCATGAAACGGGAGTATGGCCATGAACAACAGGAGCACTTCTCCCGCTGGCCGGGCCCCGTGCGTCTCAAGCTCGTCAACGAATTCGGCGACAAGCCGCTGCAGGCCGAGGTCGTCAAGGTACAGACCCGTCACCTGAGCAGGATCACCGGTCACCCCATCGAGATTGTCAACGACAACCCCAATCTCACCCTCATCATGACCAGGCACAAACAGATGGCGAGCTGGGCTGCACGCACCATGCGCCAGGACGAGTCGGTGCGCATCGCCCTCAAGGAGGGGATCTGCCTGGCCAATTTCGCCACCAACGCTCGCTACGAGATCACCCGTGCCACCATCATCATTCCGGTGGATTACAGCCGGGCAAAAGGCCGTTTTCTGGATTGCGTAGTGGAAGAGCTGAGCCAGGTGATGGGGCTGCCCAACGACTCGGACAAGGTGTTCCCCTCCATCTTCAATGACAGCAGCATCGACAGCTTTCTGACCGGGCTCGACTACGTGTTGCTCAAGCTTGCCTACCACCCGGCATTGCAGCCGGGGATGACGGCGGACGAGGTACGCGCGGCGCTCCCCACGGCCCTCAAGGCACTGCGTGTCAATGGCGACATCGCACAGGCCACCCAACGGGTGCAGGTCGACAGCCTCAAGCGCTGGGCGGGACTCTGAGCGCAGCCAGAAACATGACTCTTTCGCCTTTCGCCTTCATGGTCATGCGCCTCCCCCATCAACGCAACACGCAGCCCATGGCTGCGTGTTTTGAAGAGCGGTTCGGCAAAGCCAGTACAGGGATCATCATCCGGCTGGAGACTCCTCCTCTCGGCCTGGCAGATCACGACGATGCTTGCTGCTGAGAGCTTATCTTCAGGCCTCCAGAGCCTCTTCTTCCGGCATCCAGCTATCGGCGTTTTCCCACACCTCCTGAACCATGGCTTCGGCCAGCTCCTTGTCTTCCTTGCTGGCGCGACTGACTGTCAGAGCCATGGCACTACCCGGTGCCACCCGCACATGCAGATCGGGAAAGCGCTCGCCCAGTTGCTTGAGCAGCTCCTGGCGCAAGGCCTCCATGGTCGAGGTGGGGATCTGGTGTTTTCTGTCGATGATGATTTCCAGGCGCATAGGGTACGTCTCCATGATAATTAACTGTATTTTTATACAGTAATTTTAAAAAGTAAAGATGGTGGCTGCACATAGGCCCTCACCGCTCACACCTTCTCGCTGACGATGTGCAGCCGAACGGCCCCGATTTTCCCCCATCGCTGTCATCATGGAAAAAACAGTTGATATTGATTCTCATCCATCGCATCATTTATGCCTTGTTATAACATAACAACAGAGGCAATCATGCGCCCCCATATTCACCCTGAATACCGCAAGGTTCTGTTCCACGATCTCGCCAGCAATACCTACTTTCTGATCGGCTCCACGCTGGCCACCGATCGCACCAGAGTGTGGGAAGATGGCAACACCTACCCCTATGTGACGCTGGATGTCTCCAGCGCGTCCCACCCCTTCTATACCGGCAAACAGAAGCAGGTCGGCAAGGAAGGTCAGGTCGCTCGCTTCGGCCAGCGATTCGGTCAGTTCTTCAGCAAAGGAAAAGAGAAACAATGAAAGTCCTCGCCTCCCTGAAATCCGCCAAGTCGCGTCACCCGGATTGCCAGATCGTACGTCGACGCGGCAAGCTGTTCGTCATCTGCAAGAGCAATCCCAGGTTCAAGGCTCGTCAGGGCTGATTGCGCATCCGCCCCTCATGGATAACAAAAGCCCTCGTCATGAGGGCTTTGTCATCTCTGGGCTCTGCTCACAGCGGGGTGGCGCACTTGCGGTATTCGGTGGGGCTGACCCCCACCCGCTTTCGGAATACCCGCGAAAAGTAGAGCTGATCGTCATAGCCCACCTGCTGGCCTATGGTGGCGACCGACAACGGCGTGGTCTGCAGCAGCAGCTTGGCCCGCATGATGCGCTGATCCTCGCGCCAGCGCACTATGCTCACCCCCACCTGCTCGCGAAACAGGTGCGCGAGGCGCGAGGGGGACAAGAACACCTGCTCCGCCAGCGCTTCCACCGAGATCTCGGCCGAGAGGGACTCGCTCAGGATCTGGCACGCCTCGTGGACCCGGTGATCGATGGCGGGATAGGCATTCTGGGACGATGCCTCGTAGCAGCGGATGAGCAACCGCTCCAAGAGGTTCATGGCCAGTTGCTCCGACATGGGCCGCAGCTGCTTGTGGGTCTCCTCGATGTCGAGGAAGAGGGCGTCGAATTCGGTGAGCAGCTGGTTGTCCGCCAGTTGCAGCCGCCCCACCTGCTCCGTCACCTGGGGCCACTTGAGCCAGTCAGCCCAATAGGCTCGCGGCCGGAAATAGACCCAGCGGTGATACCACTCCCGGGCATCCGGCGCCCGGCCGTAATGGTGCACCGCCGCTGGAGGAAAGAGCAGCAGGTCGCCGGGTTCCACGGTGAAGGCCTTGTCCCCCTGAAAGATCTGCCCCTTGCCCTTGATGGTCAGATTGACGATGAACCCCTTCATGCCGTGGGGCCTGTCGATGGTGAAATCCAGCGCGCTCCCCTGCTCGATGGGAGTCATCCCCGAGACCAGGAAGACGTCGAAAGCGTAGCCAGGCAGCAGGGGATTGAGTTGTTTCGGCTTCTCTTTTTGCATCGAGGACATGGCGGAAAACAGGGTTTCAGTAAAAAAGTCGACATGGGCCATTGTAGAGATCCGGCGTAGGAACCCCCTAAGTTCGCAAGCTGTTCGTTGTGAAATTGTTGAACTGGCTCACAGCTTGCCGGGGAAAACACCGGGCCGGCGCGAGGCCGGCCCGGTGACAAGGAAAGACATCGCTCAGATACGGGCTTTGCGCACCTGCTTGTAGCGGTCGAACAGCACGGCGGCGAGCAGGATGAGGCCACGCACCACGTACTGGGCAAACGGGGAGATGTTGAGCAGGTTCATGGCGTTCTCCATCAGCCCCAGGATCAGCACCCCAGCGATGATGTAGGAGATCTTGCCGATCCCCCCCTTCATGGAGACCCCACCCAGCACGCAGGCGGAGATCACCACCAGCTCGAAGCCGATGGAGGTCATGGGCTGACCCGAGGTCATGCGGGATGCGAGGATGATGCCGGCGAGCGAGGCGATGAGCCCGGTCATGGTGAAGATGATGATCTTGGTGCGCACCACGTTGACCCCGGCCAGACGTGCCGCCTCCTCGTTACCCCCCATGGCCAGGGTATTACGCCCGAAGGTGGTCTTGTTGAGCAGCAGACCGAACAACACGAAGCAGACCGCCGTCAGCCAGATGGGCGTCGGGATGCCGAGCAGGGCGGAGTTGCCAAGCTCGAAGAAGCCCTCCTCCACGATGCCCACTGCCTTGCCGTCGGAAATGATGTATCCCACCCCGCGCGCCATCTGCATGGTGGCAAGGGTGGTGATGAGGGCGTTGATCTTGAATTTGGCAACGACGATACCGTTGATGAGGCCAAAGACAAGGCCCACCGAGAGACCGGCCAGAATGCCGAGGGGGATGCTCTCGGTGGCGTTGATGCCCACTGCGCAGGCAACCCCGGAGCAGGCCACCACGGAGCCCACCGACATGTCGAACTCGCCGGAGGCGAGGCAGAACAGCATGCCGCAGGCCACCATGCCCGACATGGAGACGGCAAGCCCGAGCCCCCGCATGTTGATAAGGCTGGCGAAGTTGGGGACCAGCACGCAGGCGAGCAGGAACAGGATGGCGAAGATCACCAGCATGCCGTACTGATCCCAGATGCGGGTCAGTTGCAGGCGGGTACCGCTCGCCGCGGTGTCGTTGGCGGCTTGGCCGACCGAGGTCGTTGTTGTCATGGTATTTCTCCTGAAAATTCCGGGTGCTATCTCGTTGCGGTCAGCGGGTCAACGGGCCGGCATGGCCAGATTGAGCGCCTTGACCTCGTTGGCCTCGTCGTGGGAAAGCTCGCCGGCGATCTCCCCCTCCCGCATGACCAGGATCCGATCCGCGATGCCCAGCACCTCCGGCAGCTCGCTCGAGACCACCACCACGGCAATGCCCACCTTGGCCAGATCGTAAATCACGTTGTAAATCTCGTTCTTCGCCCCGACGTCGATGCCCCGGGTCGGTTCATCGAGCAGGATCACTTTCATGTCTTCCGACAGCCAGCGCCCCAGAATGGCCTTCTGCTGGTTACCGCCGGAGAGGTTCATGATGGCCTGCTGGGGAGACGGGGTCTTGACCCGCATGTCGCGGATCCGCAGCCTCGCGTTCTCGTCTTCCCACTTCTGGTTGATCCAGAAGCCTCCCCACGCGTGGTGGCGGCGGGCGCTGATGTTGATGTTCTCCTGCACCGAATGGATGGGGATGATGCCGAGCGCCTTCCTGTCTTCGGTGCAGAGCATGATGCCGCTGCGAATGGCGTCGATGGGGCTCTGAATGACCACCTGTTTGCCAAACACCGATATCTCGCCCCCTCGAGGTGTCTCGGCGCCGAAGATAAGCTTCATCAGCTCGCTGCGCCCGGCCCCCACCAGCCCGAAGATGCCGAGGATCTCCCCTCTCTTTACCTCGAGCGACACCGGCGCCTTGAGGCCGGGCCCCATCAGGTGCTCCACCTTGAGGCCCGCCTCGCCTAGCGGCCTTGGGTTGTAGCCATAGATGTCGGTCAGCTCGCGCCCCACCATGGTCTTGACCAGCAGATCCCGGTCCACCTCGGCCATGGAAGCGAAGGTGCGCACGAACTGGCCATCCTTGAACACCGTGATGGCATCGCACAGGGCGAAGATCTCGTCCATGCGGTGGGAGACGTAGAGAATGACCTTGCCCTCGTCCCGCAACTGGCGGATGACCCGAAACAGCTGCTCAATCTCGCGGGACGACAGGCTGCTGGTCGGCTCGTCGAAGGCGATGACGCTGGCGTCCCGGGTCAGGGCCTTGGCGATCTCCACCATCTGCCACTGACCCAGGGACAGGTACTTGAGCGGCGTCTCGGGGGAGACGTCCATCCCGAGGCGCGCCAGCTGCCTGGCTGCATCCTGATAGAGCTTCTCCCGATCGATGACGCCGCGCCGGGTCGGCAACTGCCCCAGGTAGATGTTCTCCGCCACGCTCATTTCAGGGACCAGGTGCAGCTCCTGATAGATGATGGCAATCCCGCTCTCAAGGGCATCGACCGTGTTTTGGAACACTTTCTCCTGACCCGCCAGCTTCACCACCCCGCGGGTGGGCGCCTGAAAACCGCTCAGGATCTTGAGCAGGGTGGACTTGCCGGCCCCGTTCTCTCCCATCAGCGCGTGTACCGTGCCCTGCTGGCAGGCGAAGGAGACGTTCTGCAGCGCCTTGACGCCGGGAAACTCCTTGCTGATGCCGCAAAACTCCAGATATGGAACTTGATTCATGAGATGACTCCAGCCAGCCGGCACGGCGCACTCCGCCATGCCGGCATGGGTATCAAGGGATGGGGATCACAGCCCTTTCTTTTGCAGCTCGGCCTTGAAGTTGTCGCGGGTGATGAGTACCACGTCGGTCACCTCGGTGAACTTGGCAGGCTCGGCGCCGTTGACGACCCAGTCATGGAGCATCTGGATGCTCTTGTAGCCGTGTACGTCCGGGCTGGGCAGCAGGGAGCCGAGGAAGCCGGTGGCGCTGGACTTGGAGAGCTCGTTCACCGCATCCACCCCGTTGATGCCGATACCGATGACGTTCTCCGCCTTGAAGCCCTGCCCTTCGGTGGCGCGCACGCCGCCGAGCACCGTGTTGTCATTCATGCCGACGATGAGCCAGTTCTTGACCTCGGGGTGTTGCACCAGCATGGAGTTGGCGGCATCCAGCGCCCCCGGAATGTCGTTGCTCTTGGTGGGCGCGCGGAAGATCTGGCCCTCGGGGAAACCGGCGGCCTTGAGCGCGCCCAGGGAGCCCTCGACCCGGCGACGGGCGGTGTCGAGCTCGTCGGCGGTGATGGCGAGCACCCCGGTGGCCTTCAGATCCCACTGGCGCTTTTGCATCTCCTTGTAGAGCTCCTGCCCCTGACGCTCGCCAATCTTGGTGGCGGCCATCATCACCAGCGGCACCTGATCCATGGGCTGGCCCTTGGCGTTGACGAACTGGTCATCCACCGTGATGACCTTCAGATCCATGCTGTTGGCCTTGGCCATGATGGCGGCACCGAGTTTGGGATCCGGGGTACAGATGACGAAGCCCTTGGCGCCATTCGCCGCCAGACTGTCGATGGCATTGAGGGTCTTCTCCCCGTCGGGGACGGCTATCTTGATCACCTCGAAGCCCAGATCCTTGCCCGCCTTGTCGGCGAAGTTCCACTCGGTCTGGAACCAGGGCTCCTCGGGCTGCTTGACCAGGTAGCCCAGCTTCAGCGCTTCGGCCGAGAAAGCAGAATTTGCCATACCAAGGGCGAACCCCATCGCGATCATGCCTTTAACGATTTTGTTCATGCGAATGTCTCCAACGGTTCTATCAATCCATGTATCCACGCAATGCTGCTCGTTGAGTCAATCAAGTCGCAGCCATATAAAAACATGCTTAAACAGGACGTTATTGTTGTTGCTGGTTGAGCGAACCAAGTTGTAATCGTTTTCACTATTAAAAATGGAGAGCAGGATCACGCCATGAGATTGCAGCCATTTCGTCTATATAATTAGCAATTTCGTCACATATTGAATTTTAGAGAGCCGTCACCCTGTCGCACTGACAGCGTTAAAATCCATATTTCCAGCAGCCAATGGCTAACCGCCCCTCCTGCCCATCTCCTATGGTTCCCCCCAGTCACCCCTCATTGATGGTCAGGAGCACTTATGTCTGAGCACATCGTCATCGGACTCGATTTCGGCAGCGACTCGGTCAGGGCACTCGCCGTGCGCTGCCAGGACGGCGCCGAGCTGGCGACCCATGTCGTCTATTACCCGCGCTGGCAGGCAGGCCACTACTGCCAACCGGTCAACAACCAGTTCCGCCACCACCCCCTCGACTATCTGGAGTCCATGGAGCAGGCGGTGGTGGCGGTGGTGAGCCAGCTCACCCCGAGCCAGCGCGCCGCCGTGCGCGGCATCGGGGTGGACAGCACCGGCTCCACCCCCGCCCCCATCGACAGAGAGGGGCGCGTGCTGGCCCTGCGTCCGGAGTTTGCCGACAACCCCAACGCCATGTTCGTGCTGTGGAAGGATCACACCGCCATCGAGGAGGCGGAGGCCATCACCGCCCTGTGCCACGGCGGCCAGTTCCCCGACTACAGCCGCTACATCGGCGGCATTTACTCCTCCGAGTGGTTCTGGGCCAAGATACTGCACGTCTCCCGAGCCGATGCGGCAGTGCGCGCCGCCGCCTGCAACTGGGTCGAGCTGTGTGACTGGGTACCCGCCATCCTGAGCGGCACCCAGGCCCCGGCCACCCTCAAGCGCGGGCGCTGCGCCGCCGGTCACAAGTCCCTCTGGCACCCGAGCTGGGGCGGTCTGCCTGCCGCCGACTTCCTCAATGCCCTGGATCCGCTGCTGACCCAGGATCTCGACTACCCCCTCTTTACCGACAGCTGGACCGCCGATCTGCCGGTCGGCACCCTGACCCCGGAGTGGGCCGAGCGGCTGCACCTCTCCTGCGAGGTGGTGATAGCGGGCGGCGCCTTTGACTGCCACATGGGGGCGGTGGGAGCCGGGGCCGGCAACAATGCGCTGGTGAAGGTGATCGGCACCTCCACCTGCGACATCCTGATCGCCGACGAGGCCACCATCGGTGATCGGGCCATTGCCGGGATCTGCGGTCAGGTGGACGGCAGCGTGGTGCCGGGCATGGTGGGGCTGGAGGCGGGACAATCGGCATTCGGCGACATCTATGCCTGGTATCAGCGCCAGCTCGGCTGGCCGCTAGACAGCCTCGCCGCCCAATACCCCGAGCTTCGTACCGCCATCGAGGCCCACAAACGGGAGCTGTTGCCCAGCCTCGCCGCCGCCTGGGAGCAGCAGCGCGATCTCGCCCACCTGCCGGTGGTGCTCGACTGGTTCAACGGCCGCCGCACCCCCTATGCCAACCAGCGCCTGCAGGGCACCCTCACGGGGATCAACCTCGGCACCGATGCCCCCGACTTGTTCGGCGCCCTAGTGGCCGCCACCGCCTTCGGCGCCCGCAGCATCATGGAGTGTTTGACCCACCAGCAGGTGCCGGTGGAGCAGGTGATCGCGCTCGGCGGCATTGCCCGCAAATCAGCGACTGTGATGCAGACCTGCGCCGATGTGATGAACAGGCCCATCCAGGTGGTGGCCTCGGATCAGTGCTGCGCCCTGGGGGCAGCCATCTTGGCCGCCGTGGCGGCCGGGATCCATCCCGATGTGGCCAAGGCCCAGCACCACATGGCGAGCGCCGTGGAGCGCACCCACCAGCCACACCCTGAGCGGGTCGCCGAATACGAGCGCCTCTACCAGCGCTACCTCGCCTGGGGCGCCGCCGCCGAACCGCTCTACAACCGGGGGGTGCCGGCATGAACTTCAAGATCCTCAAGGAGCAGGTGCTCGCCGCCAATCTGGATCTGCCGCGCCATGGCCTGGTGACCTTCACCTGGGGCAACGTGAGCGGCATCGACCGAGAGCGCAATCTGGTGGTGATAAAGCCAAGCGGCGTCAGCTACGAGCGGATGCGGGTCGAGGACATGGTGGTGCTGGATCTGGCGGGCAAGCAGGTTGAGGGCGCCTTGCGCCCCTCCTCCGACACCGCCACCCACCTGGTGCTCTATCGCGCCTATCCGGAGCTTGGCGGCGTGGTGCACACCCACTCCACCCATGCCACCGCCTGGGCCCAGGCGGGGCGCCCCATCCCCATTTTCGGCACCACCCAGGCCGACTACTTCCACGGCGAGATCCCCTGCTCCCGCCTGCTCACCCCGGGCGAAGTGGAGGAGGACTACGAGGGGCTGACCGGTCATCTCATCGTCGAAACCCTCAAGCAGACCCCCATCCTCACCATGCCGGGGGTACTGGTGGCCAACCACGGCCCCTTCAGCTGGGGCAAGAGCGCCGAGGATGCAGTACACAACGCCGTGGTGCTGGAAGAGGTGGCCCGCATGGCCTGGCTCACCGGCCAGATCAACCCGGGGGCCCGCCCCCTGCCCGATTACCTGCTGGAGAAGCACTACCAGCGCAAGCATGGCAAACATGCCTACTACGGCCAGACAAAAGCATAAACAGAGGACACCAAGATGGAATTGATGAAACAGCTGGAAGTGTGGTTCCTGGTCGGCAGCCAGCACCTGTATGGCGCCACCACATTGAAGCAGGTGGCCGATCACGCCCACACCATCGCCAGCCAGCTCAACGAGGGGGCGAACCTGCCCCTCAAGATAGTGCTCAAACCCACCGGCACCACCCTGGATGAAATCAGCGCGGTGGCCCGGGATGCCAACCACGACCAGCGCTGCGCCGGGCTCATGGTGTGGATGCACACCTTCTCCCCCGCCAAGATGTGGATCCCGGCGCTGAGCCAGTTGCAAAAGCCTCTGCTGCAGTTCCACACCCAGTTCAACCGGGATCTCCCCTGGAGCGAGATCGACATGGACTTCATGAACCTGAACCAGACCGCCCACGGCGGACGCGAGTTCGGCTTCATGGGGGCCCGCCTGCGGCTGCCACGCACCGTGGTGGTGGGTCACTGGCAGGATGAAGAGGCCAGACAGAAGATTGGCAACTGGATGCGCATCGCCGCCGCCATCCACGACAGCCGCCACCTCAAGATCGCCCGTTTTGGCGACAACATGCGCAACGTGGCGGTCACCGAGGGCGACAAGATTGAGGCCCAGATCCAGTTCGGCTATCAGGTGAACTACCACCCGGTCGGCGATCTGGTCAAGGTGATCGATGCCGTGCCCAAGAGCGACATCGAGGCGCTGCTGGCCGAATATGAGGCGACCTACACCCTGACCGAGGCGGTGCAGGCGGGTGGGGGGCTTCGTGCCTCACTGTACGAGGCGGCGCGCCAGGAGCTGGGGATGAAGAAGTTCCTCACCGACGGTGGTTTTGGCGCTTTCACCACCACCTTCGAAGATCTCTATGGTCTGCACCAGCTGCCGGGCCTCGCCTGCCAGCGCCTGATGGAGCAAGGCTTCGGTTTTGGGGCAGAAGGGGACTGGAAGACCGCGGCCCTCTTGCGCACCCTGAAAGTGATGGGTGCAGGCCTTGCGGGGGGCGCCTCCTTCATGGAGGACTACACCTACCATCTGGAAGCGGGCAACAACCTGGTGCTGGGAGCCCACATGCTGGAAGTCTGCCCCTCCATCGCCGCAGGCAAACCCGTGCTGGACGCCCAGCATTTAGGCATAGGCAAGAAGGCCGATCCGGCCCGCCTGCTGTTCGCTGCCCCCGCCGGCAAGGCGGTCAACGCCAGCCTCATCGATCTCGGCAACCGCTTCCGCCTGGTGGTCAATCAGCTGGAGGTGGTGGACCTACCAGAGGCCATGCCGAAACTCCCGGTGGCGAGCGCCCTGTGGAAACCCCTGCCGGACCTGCAGACCAGTGCCGAGGCCTGGATCCTGGCGGGCGCCGCACACCACTCGGTGTTCACCCAGGCGGTGGACATCGAGCAGCTGCGCACCTTCGCCGACATCATGGGTATCGAGTTTGTGGTCATCGACGAGCACACCCGCATCCCCGCGCTCAAGGAGCAACTGCGCTGGAACGAGGTCTACTATAAGATCTGCCAGTGACCCTTTAATCGGCCAGCGGCCATCACAATGACAACAGCCCCGCCCGCGGGGCTGTTTCATTTCGCGTCCCCTCAGGGATGACCCTCCCCCTCCAGCAGCCAGTGACAGACCCGCTGCACCCCGTGGCGCTGGCTGTCAGGCCGGGCGAGCAGGGCGTATTCGTGATCCGTCTCCAGCACGGGGGCGAAGGGAGCGACCAGGGCGCCGCTCTCCAGCTCCTCGGCCACGATTGTGGGATCCCCGAGAGAGAGGCCAAACCCCTGCAGCGCAGCATTCATCGCCAAGTCCAGGGTATCGAACAGCTGGCCGCCCTGGGGCTGCCAGGGGGTGGCAACGAAGGCGGCAAACCAGTTGCGCCAGTCCCGCCGATCCGCGCTGGCATGGATGAGGGGCAACAGGGGCAGCTCGCTCAGGTCACGCTCGAACAGGTGGTGCTTGGCGGCAAAGGCCGGGGCACAGACCGGGGTCAGCCGTTCCCGAAACAGGGGCTGGCTGTGGGGATAGCGCCCCAGGCAGGGCTGGTAGACGATGGCGAGATCGAAGGGCTCCCGGGAGAAGTCGATGCCGTGGCTGTGGCTGCCACGCACCTCCACCGCCTCCCCCTCGAACGCCTGCAACCGCCGCAGCAGCCAGCGGCTGGCGCAGGAGGGCACCTTGATGCTGATCGCCTGCTCGTGGGGCAGGGTCTGCAGGGCACTGAGCCCCTCCCCCATGCGGGCCAGCCCCTCGCGCACGAAGGGCAGCAGCCGCTCGGCGGCGGGGGTCAAGGTGAGACAACGGGTGCCACGCACGAACAGCAGGTGGCCGAGGCGCGCCTCCAGCTGGGCGATCTGCTTGCTCACCGCCCCCTGGCTCACGCACAGCTCATCGGCGGCCAGGGTAAAACTCAGGTGGCGGGCAGAACACTCGAAGACTTGCAGGCCATAGAGAGGCAACTGAGTACGCGGCTGGGTGGACAACATGACAAGCCTCCATGCTTGAGAAAAACTCATGCATACCATGCCGAATAATCCGTTGTCCGGCAAGCCTTGGGGGGGCTAAAAAGGGACCTCTTTCACACACGCAGGTGACGGCCCCATGTCCATCCCCCAGGTTTCCAGCAAACTGCCCCAGGTGGGCACCACCATCTTCACCGTGATCGGGGATCTGGCCGCCCGCCACCCCAGCATCAACCTCTCCCAGGGGGCGCCGAGCTTCCCCTGCGATCCCGAGCTCATCCGGGTGACCCACGAGGCCATGCTGGCCGGTGAAAACCAGTACGCCCCCATGACGGGGCTGCCTGCCCTGCGCGAACAACTGGTAGCCAAGATTGCAGCCAGCTACGGCCATCACTATGACGCCGGCGAGGAGGTCACTATCACCGCCAGCGCCAGCGAAGCCCTGTTCTGCGCCATCACCGCCCTGGTGCACCCCGGCGACGAGGTGATCATGTTCGAGCCGGCGTTTGACAGCTACCGCCCCATGATCCAGTTGCAGGGAGCCACCCCTGTGGTGATCGCCCTCAAGGCGCCGGATTTCGCCATTCCCTGGGACGAGGTCGCCGCCCGCATCACCCCCCGCACCCGCATGATAGTGCTCAACACCCCCCACAACCCCACCGGCACCGTCTGGCAGGCGGGGGATCAGGAGCGCCTCGCCCGCCTGGTGCGCGGCACCGACATCCTGATCCTCTCGGACGAGGTGTACGAGCACGTGGTGTTCGACGGCGCCCTGCACCAGAGCGTCATCCGCTATCCGGAGCTGGTGGAGCGCTCCGTCGCCGTCTTCTCCTTCGGCAAGACCTTCCACGTCACCGGCTGGCGGGTGGGCTACTGTGTGGCTCCCCGTCCCCTGATGGAGGAGATCCGCAAGGTGCACCAGTTCGCCATGTTCGCCGCCGACACCCCCATGCAGTACGGCTTCGCCCACCTGTTGCAGCAACCGGCCCACTATCAGGGGCTGGCAGCCTTCTACCAGCGCAAGCGCGACCTGCTCGCCTCGGCCCTGGCCGGTTCGCGCCTGACCCTGCTCCCCTCGGCAGGCAGCTTCTTCATGCTGGCGAGCTACGAGCGGGTAAGCGACGAGCCCGACAGCCTCTTCGTGCAGCGGCTCATCCGCGATCACGGGGTCGCCACCATTCCGGTCTCCGCCTTCTATCACGACGGCACGGATCAAAGAGTCATCCGCCTCTCCTTCTCCAAGGATGACGACACCCTGCTGGCGGGCGCCGAGCGCCTGTGCGCCGTCTAGGGGGCACCATGGATTCACTGCGCGTTGCCGTCCTCCAGATGGTCTCCGGGGATGACCTTGACCACAACCTGACCCAGGCCGAGGCGTTGCTGCGTCAGGCCGCGGCCGAGGGGGCAGAGCTGGCCCTGCTGCCCGAATACTTCTACCTGATGCCGGTCGATGAGCGGGCGCGGGTGGCCCTGGCCGCCCCCGTTGGCGATCACCCCCTGCTTGCCTGGGCACAAGGCTTGGCCCGGGAGCTCGGCGTCTGGATCCTGGCCGGCACATTGCCGCTTGCCAGCCACGAGCCCGGCAAGATGCACAACAGCAGCCTGCTCATCGACCCGCAAGGGCAGCTCGCAAGCCGCTACGACAAGCTGCACCTGTTTGGCTTTTGCACCGGGCAGGAGCAGTATGACGAGGCCGCGACCATGACCCCGGGCCGGGAGGTGGTGAGCCATCCCCTGCCCTGGGGCGTGCTGCGCATCGGGATCTGTTACGACCTGCGCTTCCCGGAGCTGTTTCGCCTGGGGCCCGCCCCCGATTTCATCGCCCTGCCCGCGGCCTTCACCCACACCACCGGGCTCGCGCACTGGGCGCTGCTGCTGCGGGCCCGGGCGGTGGAAAACCTGGCCTTCGTGTTTGCCAGTGCCCAGGGGGGGCACCACCCCGGTGGGCGGCGCACCTTCGGCCACAGCATGATCATCGATCCCTGGGGCCGGATACTGGCCCAGGTAGAGGAGGGTCAGGGCATGGCCATCGCCACCCTGGATCTGGCAGCACAGCGCACGGTGCGCAGCCAGTTGCCGGCCCTAACCCATCGCAAGATAGCCGTCGGCCCTTGAGGCCGGCACCCTTTAGCACGCTAGGAATGACACCACACTTCAAGGGACTGACCATGAAACTCAACACACTGATGATGCTGATGGCCCTGGCCACCGCCGGCCAGGCCGCCGCCAAACCCCTGGTGATCGCCACCGATGCCACCTATCCCCCCTTCGAGATGGTCGACAGCAACGGCAAGCTCGGCGGCTTCGAGGTCGATCTGGCCTATGCCCTGTGCGCGGCCATGAAGACCGAGTGCGAGGTGATCAACCAGCCCTGGGATGCCCTGCTGCCCGGCCTGCAGGTGCGCAAGTACGACGCCATCATGTCCTCCATGAACATCACCGACGAGCGGCGCCAGAAAGTGGACTTCAGCCAAGTCTACTACATGATGCAGAACCGCTTCGTGGGGCGCAGCGACAAGGCCGCCGACTTTGCAGACGATCCGGCCCACTTCAAGGGCAAGGTGATCGCGGTGCAGGAGGGCACCCCCCAGGACAACTTCGTCACCGCCCGCTATGGCGAGGTGGCCAAGATCAAGCGCTACGTCAATGCCCAGTCCCCCATGCTGGATCTGCAGTCCGGCCGCGCCGACTACACCTTCGGCAACATGGTGCAGTTGAAGGTGGGCTTCCTCGACAAGGAGATGGGCAAGCAGTTCGCCTTCGTCGGTCCCCAGTTCAACGGCACCCAGGACAAGATCCTGGGAGAAGGGGTGGCGGTGGCCCTTCGCAAACACGATGACAAGCTCAAGGCCCGCTTCGATGCCGCCATCGAGAGCGTCAAGGCCGACGGCACCTTCAACACCCTGCTCAAGAAGTACCAGCTCGAAGATCTGCTCTGATCCCGGCATGCCAGCCCCCTGGACAGTTGCAAGGGGCCACGGCAACAGGGCGGCCATTGGCCGCCCTGTGTCGTTTTCCCAGCCTCTCGCCGTTATTGGGCCAGGCCCAGGTGCCCGGCAATCTCCTGATACAGGGTCTGGTAGTTGTCGTCGAAGTGGTGGGAGCCCGGCAGGGTCACCGTCGTCACGTTCGGCTGCTGCAAGCGCGGACAGAGTTTGACCGGGGAGTCATCCTCCGCGCCCTGCACGCAGAGCAGCGGCAGAGTCTGAATGCGTGTCACCTCCGGCAGGGTGGGATAGCGGCCCCCCTTGCCGTGCACCACCATGTCGCTGACGTGGATCTCGAAATCCGACGCCGTCGAGGGGGAGAGCATCACGGCCCCCGCCAGGCTGTCGCGATAGGCTGGCGGCAAACGATTGATGACGAAGGGCACTATCTCGGCACCAAAGGAGAAACCCACCAGCAACCAGCGCTGGCGCCCCCAACGGGACTGGTACTCGGTGAGGATGCGCACCAGATCCGCCGTCGCCTGCTCCGGCGTCTTCTTCTTCCAGTAATAGGAGAGCGAGCTCCAACCCACCACCGGCATGCCGTGGGCCTGCAACTGGGCGCTGAGCCCCTTGTCCAGCGCCGCCCAGCCGCCATCCCCGCTCATGAAGACCACCATGGGGGCAGACGAGGCTTGCACCACCGGCAACTCCACCAGCCCCAGATCCGCGCCGACCCGCCCCGGCTGGGCGGCCACTGCCGGCAAGGTGAACGAAGAGACGAAACAGCAAATCAACAGCAACAACATGGCTCTCATGGGCCAACTCCTATTTCTTCATGAGCCCGAAGGGGCCGCGACTGATGAGGGAGACGAGGTGAGTCAGGGTGCGGGGCAGCACCAGATGACCGGTACAGAGCAGGTAGCGGGGCTCCCACCTTGGGCCGAACTTCTCCTTGTAACGCCGCAATCCCTGGAAGTTGTAGAAACGGCTGCCCCGGGTGAACAGGGTGTTGCCAAGGCGGGCCCAGTAACCGCCGAGGGGGTTGTCGTTGAAGCCCGACATGGGGGCCATCCCCAGGTTGAAGCTGGCATAACCCTCCTGCTTGCCCCACAGCAGGAGCTCGACAAACAGGAAATCCATGACGGGCGCCGCCCCCGTGTCCAGGCTGTAGCGCATCAGATCGATGGAGAGGCTCTCCTTGTTGTCGCTGGTCCAGAGGTTGGCAAACCCGACGATCTGCCCCTCACGCCGCACCAGCGCCATCGGGTTGAGGGTGAGGTAGGCAGGATCGAAACTGCCCACGGAGAAGCCCTTCTCCCTGCCCTGCTTGCTGTGCAGCCAGCTGTCGGAGATCCCCTTCAACTCGGGCAGCAGGGGGGCAATCTCACCGGGGACCACCACCTCGAAGCGCAGCCCTTCCCGCTTGCCCTTGGCGTGGCTCTGGCGCAGGTTGCGCAGGCGACTGCCGGCGAGATCGAAGCTCGGCAGATCCACGATGGCCTCCTCCCCCAGCTTGAAGGGGATGAGCCCGAGATCCAGATAGACAGGCAGATAACGGGCCGACACCTGGTAGAAGACCGGGCTGACGTCGTGCTCGTCACAGCGCTCGCGAAACTGCCAGAGCAGCTCCTCCACGAGGGAGGGCTGACCGACGGGATCCCCCATCACTATCCAGCTGCTGCCCTCGGCCCCGTACATGAGGAAGGCCTCGCCGCTGGGATGGAACAGCAGGGACTTGTCACCGATCTGGGCCAGGTAGCCGTGGCCTCCCCCTGCCCGCATCACCAGCCCATGGGCACGGGAGAGCGCCTCGGCATCCGGCTTGCCGACGGCCAGGCGCAAGGGAGCCAGCAGATGGGCCACCCCGACCACCGCCAGCACCCCGATGACGCTCCCCATGGCGCGCAGGGCGCGGGAGGCGGCCCCGGGCCCGTGGGCCGAGACGTGCAGCCAGAGGGAGGGGTCGTACTCCACATGGCGGTAGGAGAAGAGCAGCAACCACAAGGCTCCCAGCAGCACGGCCCCCACCGACATCAGCCAGGAAGGGGTGAAGCGGGCGTGAAGCAGGGAACCCTTGCGATAAAAGAGAGGGCGGCAGGGAGTGATGACGAGCAAGAAGCCCCCGAGCAGCAGGGCAGACTCCCAGTCAAACCCCTTGAACAGGGAGAACAGCATGCCAAGCCCCAGCAGCCACTGGGTGATCCTGAAAGCCCCGTCATGGCGGCGATAAAGGCTGTGGGCCAGCAACAGCAGCAGCACGCCACTGACGCTGCCCAGCACATGGGAGAGCTCCAGCAGGTGCAGGGGCAGCACCTGCAGGAAGGCTTCAATCCGCCCCCTCATGGTCGGGATCATCCCGGAGCAGAGCAGCAGGGTACCCGCCGCGAAGGTACCCATGCTCACCAGGGCGGGCACAAACTCCCGGGTCGCCATCATCACCCCCTGCAGCCGGTGCAGGCGGGCCCGCTGTTGCAGCAGCTCCTGACCTGCGAACAGCAGCAGGGCACAGAGGAAGGGCAGGAAGTAGTAGACGCAGCGGTAGATAAGCAGGGAGGCGAGCAGCTTGTCCACCGGCAGATAGTGGGTGAGCAGCAGGCTCATGCTCGCCTCGAAGACCCCGATGCCCCCCGGCACATGGGCCAGCACCCCGAGCAGACTGGAGAGCACGAAGGCACTGAGCAGCACCGGATAGGGCACGCTGCCCGATGGCAGCAGCACATAGAGCACGGCGGCGGCGGCCATCCAGTCAAGCAGGGCGATGAGCAGTTGCAGCAGGCGGTATCTGATGCGCGGCAGGAACAGCGGGTGTCCGCGCCAGACCAGGGCAGCCCCCGGCCACACCAGATATGCCAGCACCGTCAGCAGGGCCAGGCCCCCCGCCAGTTGCAACAACCCGGTCGCCCAGCGGGGCCAGTCCACCAGCAGGGCCGCCCCCTGCCCCAGCAGCAGGGCACTGCCCCCCCAGCCCAGCAGACCGAGGAAGAAGGTGATGGAGCAAAAGAGGATCACCCTGGCCACCTCCCCGGTGCCAAGCCCCAGGGAGGAGTAGAGCCGGTAGCGTACCGAGGAGCCGGTGAGCAGCGCAAAGCCCAGGGTGTTGGAGAAGGTGTAGGCGATGAAGGAGGTCATCCCCACCTGCTGCCAGGGCAGTCGCTTGTCCAGCACCTTCAGGGCCAGCAGATCGTAGCAGCAGAGGCAGCCATAGCTGAGCAGGGTGAGCAGCAGGGCGCCCCCCAACTGCGGCAAGGGTTGAGACCAGATGGCCTGGCGGATGTCGTGCCAGTGCCACAGGTGGGTCAAATGATAGAGGACGGTCAAGGCCGCCCCCAGCAGCAGCAGGCTGCACAGGGGGCCTATCCAGATCAACAGCTGACGCCGCATTCAAGATTCCTGTCAAAAAGCGTGGAGAAAGAGAGGCTCCGAAAGCGGGCGGACAAGGCGCCCTCCCGGAGTGACTCCCCCACAGGCGGCGCGTGACGCCGCACGTTCACGGGGGCAATCCTATGATTTACCAGGCCCTGCCCGCTCGCCACTTTTCTTCTGTAACCTTATGTACAGGCAGACAAAACATCCCCGTCCGGGATAGAGGCAGGAGACGTCATGACACCCTCCCCCCTGATAAGACGTTTCCCCCAAAACGCCCAGGGGCGCGATATGGCCGTCGGCGACATCCACGGCCACTTCGCACTGTTGCAGCAGGCCCTCGACACCCTGAATTTTGATCCCGCCCGGGACCGTCTCTTCAGCGTCGGGGATCTGGCGGATCGCGGGCCCGAGTGCAGCGAGGTGATCCACTGGTTGGCCAGGCCCTGGTTTCACCCGGTCTGCGGCAATCACGACGACTACGTCTGCCGTTACGAGAGCTGCGATCGGGAGAACTGGATCCAAAACGGCGGCGGCTGGTTTCAGCAGCTGACCCCTGCCGAGCAGGCGGCGTTCGCCGTCCACTACCGCAGCCTGCCCCTGGCCATCGAGGTGGCCACCCCGGCCGGCCCGGTCGGGCTGCTTCACGCCGATTGCCCCTTCTCCGCCTGGCAGGGGCTGCTGGACCAACTCGATGCAGGGGTGAGCGGCGGACGGCTTCGGGCCATCAAGAACGTCTGCCTCTGGTCAAGGCGCCGCATCGAACGGCTGGACGAGAGCGGGGTCGCGGATCTCGCCGCCCTGGTGGTGGGCCACACCCCGGTGAGGGTGCCGATGCGCCTTGGCAACGTCCACTACATCGACACCGGCGGCTGGTATCCCGAGGAGGGCGGCTACTTCACCCTGCTGGACCTCAATACCCTGACCCCTCACTTTCCCCAGCCCTGAGCCGAACCGATGGGATGACCAGGCTCACGGACAACGCCCACTGCCCATTAAAGCGCCAGGCGAACGCCCCGGACTTCGCTCTGCCAGCGCGATGGTTTACCATGCAGGCAATTGCGGTGCATGGCACCCCCACCCAGGCGCCAGGCGCCGCCGTCATCGGATACTCCTTTCGAGCAACATGAGCACATCAGCGCACCCGGCCAGCGGGCCCACGTTCTACTTCCACGACTACGAGACCTTCGGCATCAGTCCGGCCAAAGACAGGCCGTCGCAGTTTGCGGGCATTCGCACCGATGCGGATTTCAACATCATCGGCGAGCCGCTGGTGATTTACTGCAAGCCGCCGGCAGATTACCTGCCGGAGCCGGAAGCCTGCCTCATCACCGGCATCACGCCGCAAAAGGCGATGAAGGACGGCCTGTGCGAGGCGGATTTCATCCGTCAGATCCACGAGCAGTTCGCCGCCCCGGGCACCTGCGTGCTCGGCTACAACAGCATCCGCTTCGATGACGAGGTGACCCGCTACACCCTCTATCGCAACTTCTATGACCCCTATGCCTACGCCTGGCAGAACGGCAACTCCCGCTGGGACATCCTCGACATGCTGCGGGCCTGCTACGCCCTGCGCCCGCAGGGGATAGAGTGGGCCCTGGACGACGAGGGCAAGCCGAGCTTCAGGCTGGAGAAGCTGACGGTGGCCAACGGCGTGGCCCACGCCAACGCCCACGATGCGCTCTCGGATGTGCTGGCCACCATCGAGATGGCCAGGCTGGTGAAAAAAGCCCAGCCCAAGCTCTTCGAGTACCTCTTTGATCTTCGCAACAAGAACAAGGTGAAGGCCCTCATCGACGTGGTGACCATGAAACCCCTGGTGCACGTCTCCGGCATGTTCTCCCCCTGGCAGGGGTGCGCAAGCTGGGTGTCGCCGCTCGCCTGGCACCCCACCAACCAGAACGCGGTGATCATGGTGGATCTGACCCGTGACCCGACTCCGCTCATCGAGCTCTCCTGCGAGGAGATCCGCGAGCGCCTCTACACCAGAAAAGAGGAGCTGGGGGATCTGGCCGGCATTCCGGTCAAACTGGTGCACATCAACAAGTGCCCGGTGCTGGCCCCGGCCGCTACCCTGACGCCGGAGCGGGCGGACGAGCTGGGCATCAATCGGGCACAGTGCCGCAAGAGCCTGGATCTGCTGCGGGCCCACCCCGAGGTGCGGGAAAAACTGGTGGAGGTGTTCAACCAGGAGTTTGCCGGCAGCACCGACGGCGACCCCGACACCCAGCTCTACGCCGGTTTCTTCGGCCACGGCGACAAGTCCACCATGGATCTGGTGCGCGCCACCCCGGCGGATCTGCTGGGGGAGCGGGAGTTTGCCTTCACGGATCCCCGTCTGCCCGAGATGCTGTTCCGTTACCGCGCCCGCAACTGGCCCCACACCTTGAGCGAAGCGGAGCAGAAGCGCTGGCGCCTGCACTGCAGCGACTACTTCAGCCGCCGCCTGCCGGATTATGTGCCGCGCCTGGAAGCCCTGGCGGAACAGAACCAGGGGAACGAACGGAACTTTGCGATTCTAAAGAGTCTCTATCACTACCTTGAAAATCTGTGAGATGTGAGCCGTTTCACAGTTAAAAACCGATGCGTTTCCCCGGCTCGCGACATAATGGGCAGGGAGCCCAAGCTCCTGATAGTGTGAATATTTAGATGCGCTGGCGGCATGGATGCCGTGCTTTCGACTGTTGGGGAACTCTCGTTTTATGCGTTCAGCTCTGCCTGCTTTGACACTCGTCGCCTGTGCCCTGCTGCCCCAGGCCGCCCTCGCTGGCGCCCGGTTCGAGGTGCCAGACTACCTCTTGCGCCTGCCGGAGCAGACCTACCGGCTCATCGAGCGCAATTTCAGCACCCTCTACCAGCAGACCGACTTCACCCCGCAAATCACCAACAGCTATTTCAACCACTCGGATCTCTACCGCTTCGCCGGCATTCCCCTGGCCATCACGCCGCAAAACGGCTTCCAGATGGAGGTGTTCGGCCAGCTCTACAACAAGTCGTCCCAGATCTATGCCCAGATGAGCCAGGATCTCTCCCTCTATCGCACCCTGCGGGTGGACATGATGGGGGATCAGAGCGACGAGATCGCCATCGGCATGGGGCTCGGCATCCCCCTGACAACTCGCCTCACCGTCAAGGCGCTCGCCTCCAGCAACGAGATCCCGGGCTATGGCTCCGCCAATTACGCCATCGGGATGGAGTGGCACTTCTAGAGACCATTTCGCCACATAAAAAAGGCTCCCGAGGGAGCCTTTTTGTAGTGCAACGCCATCAGGGGTAGCGGATCACCGCCCCCTGCCCCCCTTGCAGCACCAGGGTGCTCCCCAGGGGCGTCTCGTCCCAGAAGTCCGTGCCCCCCGGCGTCAACGGGAACTCGCAGGCGTGCTCCCCCCAGTTGAACAGGCAGAGCAGCTCGCCGCCCTCGGGCAGCGCCACCCGCCCGCGCTCGAATGCCATCCCCTCGAAGCGGGCCGCCGGGGTGCGAGCGGCGCTCAGGGCGAGCAGCTTGCCAAGGCGCGCCCCTTGCGTCTCGTCCAGATCCTGCAATCTGTCCCCCGCCAGCACCATGCCACCGCTCGCCACCAGGGCGGCCAGGTGGAAGTCGTACTCGGCGCGGCTCCCGTGCTGGCCCGGGATATCCCGCAGGCAGACGCAGTCGGGGTCCAGCACCCAGAGCCGCTCGTGCTGCCAGGCGCGGCAGAAGGCTTCTCGCGCTATCTGGCGAAAACGGGGGCCCTGGCGCTCCACGTCATCGCTCACCCGCATGCCGTGCACCAGGCCGAGGCTCGGCCACAGCGGCGCATTGCAGCCGAGCAGGAAGGCCCCCTCCCCGGCGCCGCGCAGGATGGCGGCCATTCCGCGCCGATAGGCCTCCACCCGGGTGGCGGCGGGGTCGTGGAAGCGCCCACCGTGGATGGCCCCCCAGAAGTTGGCATCGAGCTTGAAGTAGTTAATGCCCCACTGGGTACGCAGGGTGCGAAATACCTGCTCCAGGTGCGTCTGCACCTCGGGGTGGGTGCCATCCAGCACGTACCAGGGGGTGCAACGCCAGCCCCCGTAGGTGACCCGCTCCGAGGGGAGCGGCAGGCCATCCTCCCCTTTCACGAACCAGTCAGGGTGATCCTGGAACACTTGCGAGCCGGGCTCGGCGATAAAGGGGGCGACCCAGAGCGCAGGCTCGCAACCGGCGGCGCGGATCTCCCCTGCCAAGGCCGCCACCCCCTCCTCGAACTTGGCAGAAGGGGTGAGCCAGTCCCCCATCTTCCCCTGATAGCCATCGTCTATCTGCACGTAGCGCAGGGCCGGGAAACGCTCGGCCCGCACCGCCAGGTTCTCGCGAATGTCCGCCGCGCTCACGTTCGCGTAATAGTGATACCAGGAGCACCAGCCGCTCGGGCGCGTGGGCACCTCCCCCACCAGGGAGCCGTGCTCGGCGGCGATATGCTGCGCCAGCGTCGCGAGCAGGGCCTCCCTGTCCGGCCCCTCCAGGCAGATCAGCGCCTCGCTCTGCCAGTGCGCACCCGGCGCCAGGGTGCGCCCTTCGGTGTTCATCACGATCTCGAGGCGCCCGTCGGGATGGAGGCGAAACTCCCCGCCAAAGCGCTGGCAGCTCGCAAAGGCCAGCAGCAGCCAGCCCCCCTCCTGCGCCACCAGCAGCAGGTTGTGCACCGTGTGGTAGCCATGGTCGGCGGTGATGCGATAGACAGACGCATCGGGGCAGCGGCCCAGGTGCTCGGGGGCATTCCAGCGTCCCCCGGTCTGGGCCAGCATCTGGAACCCCTCTCCGTAGATGGCCGCGTCGGGCGCAAGTCCGAGATCCCCCTCAAACAGCCGCCAGTGGTGGACGGCCTCGGACTGCTTCCCGGTGTTGTCGAGCCTCACCCGGCAAAGCGGCCCCTCCCACTGGCGGGTTTGCAGCAGGGTGTCAGGGAGGGCGGGATCAGCGGGCAGTTGGCGCAACCGGGCCAGGAGAGAGGGGGTCGACATGGGAACTCCTTCTTGTGAATGGGGATGAAGCCGGGGCCATTGTATCCCCTGCGGGCCAGTTGACCCTGTTCCCTCCCCCCCGTGCCTGTTAAACTGCGACCTTGCTCACACTTGCCAAGATGAGGCCCCCGTGCTGCTGCAACGCACCCTGCGCTACCTTCGTGATTTTCTGGTCATCATCGCCTGTCTGCTGGCAGGCAAGGCCGTGGCGGCCATCCTGCCCTTCGCCTTCCCCGGCAGCATCATCGGCATGCTGCTGCTGTTCGTGCTGCTCTCCTTGCAGATCGTCCGCTTCTCCTGGGTCGAGCTGGGGGGCGGCCTGCTGCTGCGCCACATGGGGGTGCTGTTCGTGCCGGTGTCGGTGGGCCTGGTGGCCTGGCTCGAGCCCCTGCGCCAATCCTTCGGTCTCATCATGCTCTGCGTCGTGCTCGGCATCGTGCTCATCCTGGGCGCGGTCGGCCACCTCTATCAAAGGATGAACAAGCCATGATCCTCTGGTTCGCCCTGCCCCTCACCTCACCTTACCCTGTCATCACAAGGATGCAGCCATGATCTTCTGGTTGGCCATTCCCCTCACCCTGGCCCTCTATTTCATGACCCGGGCCCTCTACCGCCGCCTGCCCTGGCCCGTCATCAATCCGGTGCTGATCCCCACCGCCGTCATCATCGGCCTGCTGCTCTGGCTCGATCTGCCCCTGGATCAGTACCAGCAGGGGGCCTCGCCCCTGACCGCCCTGCTGGAACCCGCCGTGGTGGCCCTGGCCCTGCCGCTTTACCAGCAGGCACGCCAGATCCGCGACAAGCTCACACCCATCCTGGCCTGTACCCTCACCGCGGTGCTCATCTCGGTCTGCACCACCCTGGGGGTCGGCCACCTGATGGGGGCGGATCCGGCGCTGCTCGCCTCCATCGCCACCAAGTCCATCACCACGCCGCTCGCCATGAGCGTCAGCCAGTCCCTCGGCGGCATTCCCGCCATCGCCGCCGCCGTGGTGGTGGTGGTGGGGATCCTGGGGGCCCTGGTGGGCTATCCCCTGCTCAAGCTGATGCGGGTCACCGACCCCGAGGCCCAGGGGCTCGCCATGGGAGCCTGCGCCCACGCCATCGGCACCGCCGCCTCCGCCGAGCAGGGGGTGACCCAGGGCGCTTTCTCGTCGCTGGCCATGGTGGTGTGCGGTGTGCTGACCGCGGCCATCGCCCCCCTGCTGTTCGCCCTCTACCACTGGCTGGCCTGATCCCCGTTGCCATGGCCGCCCCTGCGGCCATGGCCTCTGTGCCCTTTCACCGTTTCCATCCGATACCCTCGCCTCCCTGATGCCGGGAGCTGGCGCACAGATTGCGAAAGACAAACGTTTCCTTTACCATCCCCGCCCCTTTGCCCATCAAGGCGTGAGCGCGCTCACACAATTCGCCGCGCTTGCTCCCTACAATGGCCCCCCAATTGGCCTTTGAGGACACAGTATGCATCCCCGCTTTGCCAAGCCATTCGAGACCCTTTCCGCCCCGCTCCAGGCCGCCCTGCTGCCCATGCTGGGGGACGATTTCCAGGCCCGTTTCACCCCGGACCAGGTCGCGACCCTGAAGGCCGCCACCGGGCTGGATGACAGGGCCCTGCGTCTGGCCTTGCTGCCGCTGGCGGCCGCCTGCTCGGTGGCCCCCATCTCCAGGTTCTTCGTCGGCGCCATCGCCTGCGGCCTGAGCGGCACCTGGTACTTTGGCGCCAACATGGAGTTCGCGGGCCAGGGGCTGTTCCACTCGGTCCATGCCGAGCAGTCCGCCATCTCCAACGCCTGGCTGGGTGGCGAGACCGGGATCTCCGAGATCACCGTGAACTACACCCCCTGCGGCCACTGCCGCCAGTTCATGAACGAGCTGAGCACCGCCAAGACCCTGAAGGTCTCCCTGCCGGACGATCTCAGCGAGCTGCAATCCTTCCTGCCCCACTCCTTCGGCCCCGCCGATCTCGAGATCACCGATGCCCTGATGAGCCCCCAGGCTCACGACGAGCTGGTGCTCGAGAGCGACGACCCCCTGTGGCAGGCTGCACTCGCCGCCGCCCGCCAGAGCTATGCCCCCTACAGCCAGGGCTATGCTGCGGTGGCGCTGCAGTTCGAGGACGGGCGCATCTTCTGCGGCCGCTATGCCGAGAACGCCGCCTTCAACCCGAGCCTGCCGCCGATGCAGATGGCCTGCGCCCACGCTGTGCTGGGTGGCGAGGATCTCGCCACCGTGCGCCGCGCCGTGCTGCTGGAGAGCAAGGATGGCCAGATCAGCCAGCGGGACTCCGCCCAGTCCACCCTGAAGGCGCTGGGCTCGGTCGAGCTTGAGTACAAAGCCGTCTGACCCCGGCATCCGCCAACGGGAAGGGGAGCTGCGGCTCCCCTTCTTGCTCTCTGCGGCTCTCATCCTGCCCCTCACCCCCTTTCTCTGCGCCTCTGGCGCCGTGCATCAGATGCCCCCCTGCCCCATGTGAGGGCGACCTCCCTCCGATAACCTTATTGGCAGACCTCCTCTGCGGTGGCGGGAAGCCCAGGTTAAGGGGTCAATGCCCCGCCCCCGCCCCTTGCGACCCCCGTGTGTGACCCCAAGATGCATTTGCCAAGCCACTGGGATCCCGCCTTTCCATGGATTTTGCAAATACCTTTCCCTGCCGTTCCCCCGACGCGGGGCGGTATGGCGGTGGCGGGAAGCCCAGGTTAAGGGGCCAATACCCCGTCCCCGCCCCTGGCGGCCCCCGTGTGTGACCCCGAGATGCATTCACCAAGCCACTGGGATCCCGCCTCTCCATGGATTTTGCAAATACCTTTCCCTGCCTGTTCCCTTGATGAGGGGCGGTATGGCGGCAGCGGGAAACGTCGGGGAAGGGGTCAATGCCCGCCCCCGCCCCTGGCGGCCCCCGTGTGTGACCCCAAGATGCATTTGCCAAGCCACTGGGATCCCGCCTCTCCATGGATTTTGCAAATACCTTTCCCTGCCGATTCCCCCGACGCGGGGCGGCATGGCGGCGGGAAACCTCGGGTAAGGGGTCAATGCCCCAGCCCCCTGTCGGGTTGCTTCCCCCTGAAATACAGCGGGGGAGCCACTGGCTCCCCCGACTGTCATTGATGTGGCCGATATGGCGGCGCCGGTCCCTGTCAGGACTCCCACAGGATGCGCTGGCTGCCGGACCAGCGCTCGCCGATGTCCGCGTATTTTTGTTCCAGCAGGTGGCGGCGGATCTTCATGGTGGGGGTCAGCACCCCGTTCTCGATGTTCCAGGGGCTCTTGACCACCAGGATGCCCCGCAGGCGAGCATGGGATTCCAGCTTGTCGTTGACCCGATTGAGGGCAGCCTCCAGTTGGGCCTCCACCCCGGCCTTGTCCCCCTTCATGGCGCTCTCGGCGAGCTGCACCAGGGCGACCGGCTGCGGCATGCCGTAGCCGATGACGCAGAGCTGCTCGATGATGGGCTCCTGCCCGAGCATCCCCTCGATGGGCACCGGGGCCACGTACTTGCCCTTGGCGGTCTTGAAGACGTCCTTCATGCGGCCGGTGATGGTGAGGTAACCCTCCCTGTCCAGCTTGCCCATGTCACCGGTGTGCAGCCAGCCCTCGGCGTCGATGGCCTCTGCACTGTGCTCGGGATCCTTGTAGTAGCCCACCATCATGCCGTCGCAGCGACAGAGGATCTCCCCCTCGTCGGAGATCTTGATGGTCACCCCGGGCCCGGCCTTGCCGACGGTGCCTATCTTGTCCGCCCGGAACGGGTAGTTGAGGGTGGAGTAGGCGTGGTTCTCGGTCATGCCCCAGGCCTCGGTGATATGGATGCCGATGCTGTAGTACCACTCCAGCAGCGCCGGGGCCACCGGCGCCGAGCCGCAGCCCAGCACCCGCGCCTGATCCAGCCCCAGCCCCTTTTGCAGCTTGCTCTTGATGAGGCTGGAGACGAGGGGGATCTTGAGCAGCAGCGCCAGCTTTTTCTGGGGCAGCTTCTCGTGGATCTTGATGCGGAACATGGCCCAGAGCCGCGGCACCGAGATGAAGACGGTGGGACGGCAGCGCTTGACGTCCTCGATGAAGGTGTCGAGGGATTCTGGGAAGGCGATGGTGGCACCGCTGAACAGGCTGCCGCCGTAGATGTAGACCCGCTCCGTGATGTGGGCAAGGGGCAGGTAGGAGAAGCCGCGATCCTCGGCGGTGAGGGAGACCGCCTCCACCAGCTTCTCGCAGGACCAGGCGTAGCGCTCCACGCTCAGCATGGCCCCCTTGGGCTTGCCGGTGCTGCCGGAGGTGTAGACCAGGCTCAGCAGGGCATCCGGCGCCTGCACCGGGCTGTCCGGGATGGGGTCGTATTGCGCCAGCAGATCGTCCCACTGGTGGGCGGCCGGCATGGTGTCGTAAGGCAGGGCGATGCGCAGCAGATCCCCGGGCACCCCCGCCTCCTGGCTCTTCCAGTCGTCCAGCTTGCCGACGAAGATCGCCCTGGTTTCGCTGTGGCGCAGCACGTATTCGATGGTGTCGACGTTGGCGGTGGGGTAGATGGGCACGCTCACGTATCCCCCCATCTGCATCGCCAGATCGGCGATGAACCACTGGGCGCAGTTCTTGGAGAGCAGCGCTACCTTGTCACCGGGCTCCAGGCCCAGGGCGCGCAGTGCCGTCACCATGCGCCGCGCCTCGTCGGCAACCTCACCCCAGGTGAAGTCGACGTATTCGCGGTGGATGGTCTGACGCAGATAGATTCGGTCGGGACACTGCCGCTCCCAGTGATAGAGCATCTCGAGCGGCAGTCTGGTGGCAATGCGTGAGGTGGAGGCCATGGTTTAATCCCTGAAACAAAAGGCGAGCCTCATTATTAACCTTTTGATAACACTCAGGGAAGCAGATTACTTAAACTTGTGTTTGAACTGCGAATGGGATCAAGCTTCCGCCTGGGCCTGCAGACGCTTCCACATCTCCTGCACCAGCACCTCGTCCTGCTCGGAGAGCTCACCTTGCAAGATGGCCTCGTTCAGGCTGCGCAGCACATAGCTCTTGACGTCCCGCACCAGGGTCTTGCCCTCCAGCTCGGCGCGCGCCACCGCAAGGGAGATGTGCCCTCGCAGATAGCCACCCGCAAACAGCTCGTCTTCGCTGGCCGTGGCGACCATGGCGTCGATCAGTCCCAACAACTTGTGTTCAAAATCGTGAATCGTCATTTAACGCAGCCTCATTTCCGGGGTTGCCGGCAAAAAATTCGGGGAGTGGAACCGCGATCCGGTTGATCGCGGCTCTCTGGCGCCAGGCCAGCCGCATCCTTGATGTCCTATTCCGGGTTGGCCACCGGGTAGATGACCTGATCCTTGTATCCCGTGGTTATGCGCAGATAACCACTCAACGACCGGTTCAGTGCCGGATCGTCGGTGTCCACCAGCAGCGGACGGCCTTCTAGCGCCGCCAGCTTGGCTTTGGTGGCGAGCACCTGGATATGCTCGCGCCCGACGGCCCGGATCACGTCTGGACTCAATTGCTGATTTCCGCGCCCGAACAGATGTCCCTGACCGCCGATCAGGGTGATGATCAGACGGCAGCGACGGCCGCGGATCCGGGTCAGGATCTCGGCGGCGCTGAGATCCTGCCCGATAAGCCGGCCATTTTCCACCAGATCCACACCGAGCAAGGTATTTTCCAGACCCAGCTCCCCCATGCAGGCGGCCACCGTGCTCCCCGACCCCATCAGGTAGAGGGTATCGGGCTCCATCTGCTCCACCACACCGGCGGCAAGATCGGCGAGCACCAGCTCCTCGGACTCCCGTCCCCCCTGCTTGACCGCCTGCACGTAGCGCAGATCCCCGGGCACCAGCAACTGGCCGTAGTGGCGGGCGCGCACCTTGCCGGCGCGAAACGCCTCCTCGTCGATGTCCATCACCTCCGCATCCACCAGGCTCAGGAGCTCCCCTGCGATCATTCTGGCCGCCACCCGGCCACTCGCCGCCGGCGTCACCCCGTAGACCCCGGAGTGGATCTTGCACCCCGCCGGGATGCCGAGCACATGGCAGGACTCCCCCACCGCCGCGCAGATGTCACGGGCGGTGCCATCGCCACCGGCGAAGAGCAGCAGATCCACCCCGGCATCGCGCAGGGCCAGGGCGGCAGCCCGGGTGTCCTCGGCGCTCGTCTGCGCCCCGGCAGGCCGATGGACGATGCGATGGGGCAACCCCAGCTCGGCGGCGAGGTCGGCCCCCATCTCTTCGGCCACCGTCAGCAGCTCGAATGGGGTGGTCAGCTCGCACAGGGGCAACAGGGCCTGGCGAGCCCGCTCCCGGGCCTTGGGGACGGCCCCGCGCGCCAGCGCCTCGGCGACCATGCCGTCACTGCCCTTGAGACCGACGGCCCCGCCGATGCCGGCGACGGGGTTGATGATGAGCCCTAATCGAAACATGTTTCCCTCCTGTTGGATCGCCGCCATTTTTATCTTTTCCCGCCACTGGGACAAGCCATGACCCCCTGCTAAAATGCGCGGCTTCTACCTCAATCACTGTTCAACCAAGGTTCAATCATGCTGGAATGGATTGCGGACCCCTCCGCCTGGGTCGCGCTCGCCACCCTGACCCTGCTCGAGATCGTGCTCGGCATCGACAACATCATTTTCATCTCCATCCTGGTGGGTCGTCTGCCGGAAGCCCAGCGCCAGAAAGCGCGCATCCTGGGGCTGGGGCTCGCCATGGGCACCCGCATCCTGCTGCTGCTCTCCTTGGCCTGGGTGATGCGCCTCACCGAGCCCCTCTTCACCGTGCTGGGGGAAGCCATCTCGGGACGGGATCTCATCCTGCTGGTGGGGGGTCTGTTCCTCATCGCCAAGAGCACCCACGAGATCCACCAGAGCCTGGAAGGGGCCGCCGAAGAGGCGGGTGTGGTGAGCAAGACCGCGGGCTTCCTGTCCACCCTAGTGCAGATCGCCATCCTCGACATCATCTTCAGCCTGGACTCCGTCATCACCGCCGTGGGCATGGCGGATCATGTCCCTGTCATGGTGCTGGCCATCATCATCGCCGTCGGCGTCATGATGTTTGCCGCCAAGGCCATCGGCGACTTCGTCGATACCCACCCCACCATCAAGATGCTGGCCCTCTCCTTCCTTATTCTGGTCGGGGTGGCGCTGATGGCCGAAGGGCTGGATCTGCACATTCCCAAGGGTTACATCTACTTCGCCATGGCCTTCTCGCTGGTGGTGGAGATGATCAACATCCGCCTGCGCGGCCACCAGGAGCGGGCCAAGTAAACCGCGACCTGCCGAGAGATGGCCAAACAAAAAGCGCGACCCAGGGTCGCGCTTTTTTATTGCCCCGCCAACGGGGCGCCTTGGGCTCAGAGGGCGTTGCGAGCGGCCACGGCGTCCGCCAGGTTGCGCAGCAGCACCTCGGTATCGGCCCAGCCGATGCAGGCGTCGGTGATGCTCTGGCCGAAGGTGAGCTCGCACCCGTCCACCAGATCCTGACGCCCTTCCACCAGGTGACTCTCCACCATGACGCCGAACACCGCCTTGCTGCCGGCACGCAGCTGACCGGCCACGTCCTCGGCCACCAGCATCTGGTTCTTGAACTGCTTGCTGCTGTTGGCGTGGCTGAAGTCGATCATCACTTTCTGGGGCAGACCGGCCTTGTCCAGACCACTCACCACCTCATCCACGTGACGGGCGCTGTAGTTGGGCTCGCGGCCACCGCGCAGGATGATGTGACAGTCCGGGTTGCCAGCGGTCGAGACGATGGCGGAGTGGCCGTACTTGGTCACCGACAGGAAGTGGTGCGGGGCGCTGGCGGCGCCGATGGCATCGATGGCCACCTTGATGGTGCCGTCGGTGCCGTTCTTGAAGCCCACCGGGCAGGAGAGACCGGAGGCCAGCTCGCGGTGTACCTGGGATTCGGTGGTACGGGCGCCGATGGCACCCCAGCTCATCAGATCCGCCACGTATTGCGGGGTGATCATGTCGAGGAACTCGGAGGCGGTCGGCAGCCCCATGTCGTTGAGATCCAGCAAGAGCTTGCGACCCAGGCGCAGGCCGTCGTTGATCTGGCAGCTGTTGTCGAGGTAGGGGTCGTTGATCAGCCCCTTCCAGCCCACTGTGGTACGGGGTTTTTCGAAGTAGACCCGCATCACGATCTCCAGCTGATCTTTCAGCTCGTCGCGCAGCACCTTGAGGCGTTTGCCGTATTCCAGGGCGGCGACCGGATCGTGGATGGAGCAGGGGCCGATCACCACCAGCAGGCGATCATCGTCGCCGGCCAGGATGTTGTGGATGGCCTGACGGGATTCAAACACGGTGGCCGAGGCGGTGTCGGTCGCCGGAAACTTCTCAAGCACCGCAACCGGGGGCAATAACTCTTTGATTTCACTGATACGAACGTCGTCGGTTTGATGCTGCATGACCAAGTTTCCTGCTAGATGACTGCGATAAAGAGATCTCAATCTAGCCCTGTGCCGGGTCGGTGTAAATAGAAAATTACATTCTTCGACAAGGAATTTTATTATCGCACCTTGCAAGTTTGCATAATGCTGCTAGGAGGCATGAAAAAAGCGGGGGGCAGTGATGAAAAGGCCCGCACGAAGCGGGCCGAAAGGGCTCAGGCCTGACTGACGCTGGCCAGCTTGTCGAAGTAGTCCGGGAAGGTCTTGGAGGTGCAACCCGGATCATTGATGGTGACCGGCGTATCGGAGAGTGCCACCAGGGAGAAGCACATGGCGATGCGGTGATCGTTGTAGGTGTCGATGGCCGCGTGGGTCAGCTGTGCGGGCGGGATCACGGTGATGAAGTCGTGCCCCTCCTCCACTTCCACGCCCAGCTTGCGCAGCTCGGTCGCCATGGCGTGCAGGCGGTCGGTCTCCTTCACCCGCCAGTTGTAGATGTTGCGGATGGTGGTGGTGCCCTCGGCAAACAGCGCCGTGGTGGCGATGGTCATGGCCGCATCCGGGATGTGGTTCATGTCCATGTCGATGCCGTGCAACGGCCCCTGCTCGGCCTCGATGAAGTCATCGCCCCAGGTGATGCGGGCCCCCATCTTCTCCAGTACGTCGGCGAAGTGGATGTCCCCCTGGATGCTGTGCTTGCCGATGCCGGTAACCCGCACCTTGCCCTTGATGGCGCCCGCCGCGAGGAAGTAGGAGGCGCTGGAGGCATCCCCTTCCACCAGGAAGTCCCCCGGGCTGACATAGGTCTGGTTGCCCTTGATGTAGAACACCTTGTAGTCGTCGTGCTCGATGACCACCCCGAACTGCTTCATGATGTGCAGGGTGATGTCGATGTAGGGCTTGGAGACCAGCTCCCCCTTGATGTGGATGCGGGTGTCGCCGGCCGCCATGGGGGCCGCCATCAAAAACGCCGTCAGGAACTGGCTGGAGACGGAGCCGTCGATGTGGACATCGCCACCCCAGAGCCCCTTGGCATCCACCACCAGGGGCGGATAGCCATCTTTCTTCAGGTACTGGATGTGGGCACCCGCTTCGCGCAGGGCATCCACCAGGTGACCGATGGGGCGCTCTTCCATGCGCGGCTCGCCGCCCAGGGTGTACTCGCCGGAGCCCAGGCACAGGGCGGCGCACAGGGGGCGCATGGCAGTACCGGCATTGCCGAGGAACAGGTTGACCGGTGCCGAGACCGCGAAGCTGCGACCCAGACCGTGCACGGTGCACTCGGTCTTGTCGGCGGAGAGCTTGTACTTGACGCCGAGCTGGGTCAGCGCCGCCAGCATGTGGCGGATGTCATCGCTGTCGAGCAGGTTGGTCAGCCGGGTGGTGCCCCGGGCCAGGGCCGCCAGCAGCAGGGCCCGGTTAGAGACACTCTTGGAGCCGGGCAGATTGACCACCCCGGCCACGCTAGAAATGGGTTCCAAACGCAACGAATTCATAGACTTCCTGTTCGATCTCAATTAAATCACCTGACCGGACGTTAACAGCCCGCGTCCCCCGCGGCAAGTTCGACAGTGGCACGACCGCGGGAGAGGGCGGCCTGGGTCAGGATGGGTCTGAAAAACAGACGCCGGGGAGTCCCCGGCGTCTGGCAATGGGGAGACACGCCTCAACCGTGGCGTTTGGCAAAGTCATCCATAAAGCTGACCAGGGCCTTGACCCCTTCCAGGGGCATGGCGTTGTAGAGGCTGGCGCGCATGCCACCGACGATGCGGTGTCCCTTGAGGGCCAGCAGACCGGCCGCTTCCGATTCCGCCAGGAACAGCTTGTCCAGAGCCTCGTTCTTCAGCTGGAAGGGCACGTTCATGCGGGAGCGGCAGGCCACATCCACCTTGTTGCCATAGAAGCTCGACTGATCGAGGTAGCCGTAGAGGAAGTCGGCCTTCTCCTTGTTGCGTGCTTCCATCGCCGCCAGGCCACCCTGCTCCTTGAGCCACTCGAACACCAGACCGGCCAGGTACCAGGCGTAGGTGGGGGGCGTGTTGAACATGGAGTCGTTCTTGGCGGTGAGCTGGTAGTCGAAGATGGACGGCACATCGGCGCGGGCCTGGTTCAGCAGGTCATCGCGCACGATGGCGATGGCCAGACCAGAGGGGCCTATGTTCTTCTGGGCACCGGCGTAGAGGATGCCGAAGCGGCTCACGTCGAGGGGACGGGAGAGGATGGTGGAGGAGAGATCCGCCACCAGGGGCACATCGCCGGTTGCCGGGATGTCGAACATCTCGATGCCATCGATGGTTTCGTTCGGGCAGTAGTGCACATAGGCGGCATCGGCGCGAAACGCCGGCGTCGGCAGCAGGTGGGAGACCCCCTGCTCGTTCTTGGCCACCCCCTGGAAGGTCTGGATGTCACCGTATTTCTGGGCTTCATCCACGGCGCTCTGGGCCCAGACGCCGGTCACCAGGTAATCCGCCTTCTTGTTGGCGCCACCCAGCAAGTTCATGGGCACGGCGGAGAACTGGCCGCGGCCACCGCCGTGCATGAAGAGCACCTTGTAGTTGTCCGGCACCGCCAGCAGGTCGCGCAGGTCCGCTTCGGCCTTCTCGGCGACCGCCATATAGGGCTTGCCGCGATGGGAAAGCTCCATGACCGAGGCTCCCAGCCCCTGGAAATTACAAAATTCGCGCTGGGCGCGCTCCATGACTTCAACCGGCAACATGGCGGGGCCGGCGCAGAAGTTGTAAATCTGTTTGCTCATGACGCTTTCCGTGAATGGATGTGTGTGATCGGTGACTCGAACGTTTTTACACGACAGCCCCCCGTGGGGGCAAAGGCTTTTTGGGATCCAGCGCAACCTTTTGCCCTGGCGCCACCGGGCACCCATCAGACAAAAGCCCTGAACGGGCCAGGGCTTGCAGAGAATATGCATGGAAACGGGGGCGAGACAGCACGGACGGCTTTCTTCGCCCCTTTGTGGCAAATTTACAGCTTGGCGGTGAGCTCCGGCAGCAGGGTGAAGAGATCCCCCACCAGACCGTAGTCCGCCACCTGGAAGATGGGGGCCTCGGCGTCCTTGTTGATGGCGACGATCACCTTGGACTCCTTCATCCCCGCCAGATGCTGGATGGCGCCCGAGATGCCCACCGCGATGTAGAGCTCGGGGGCCACCACCTTGCCGGTCTGCCCCACCTGCAGGTCGTTGGAGACATAACCCGCATCCACGGCGGCCCGCGATGCCCCGACGGCAGCCCCCAGCTTGTCCGCCAGAGCGTCGATGAGGGCAAAGTGCTCTTTCGAGCCGAGTGCCCGCCCGCCGGAGACCACCACCCGGGCCGCCCCGAGCTCGGGTCTGGCGGAGCGCACCGCACGCCGCTCGATGAGCCGGGTACGGCAGCGCACCTCGGCCACCGGCAGCGATTCCATCACGGCACGCTCCTCCCCGGACCCGGCCTTGGCGAACGCGGTGGGCCGCACGGTGAGCACCTTGACGGGGGCGCTGCTCGCCACCCGGGCGATGGCGTTGCCCGCATAGATGGGACGCAGGAAAGTGTCGGGCCCCTCGATGCCGGTCACCTCGGCGATCATCTCCACTCCGAGCCTGGCCGCCACTCGCGGCAGCAGATCCTTGCCCTGGCTGCTGGCCGCCATCAGGCAGTGCTGGTAGTCCCTGGCCACCTCGGCGAGCAGTCTGTCGACCCCGTCGTTGAGCCCCTCCGCCAGCATGGGATGTTCCGCCAGCAGCACCCGGTTTACCCCCGTGAGGGCGGCGGCCTGTTCCCCCGCCTCCGTCAGCCCCTGCCCCAGCAGCAAGAGATGCACCTCGCCCCCCAGGCGCCCCGCCGCCGTGACCAGCTGGGCCAGGTTGTCGGCGATCCGCCCCTGATGATGTTCCGCAATCACAAGTACGCTCATGGCAGCACCTTCATGTCATCCATTGATCCCTTGCTCCCCTGGGCCGCTGCCCCATGCATGGCGCTCACGCCTGCGGGAGGCATCCCTCTCATGCACCTGCCCATCAGAGCACCCGGGCTTCGTGCTTGAGCTTGTCCAGCAGCTCGTCCACCGAGCCCACCCTGATGCCGGCGCTGCGCACCGGCGGCGCCATCACTCCGAGCTGCCGTGTCTGGCCGGCCGGCGCTACCCCGAGGGCGGCGAACGGCTGGCTCTCCAGCGGCTTGCGCTTGGCCTTCATGATGTTGGGGAGGGAGGCGAAGCGCGGCTCGTTGAGGCGCAAGTCCACGGTCACCACGGCGGGCAGCCCCATCCCGAGGGTCTCGAGGCCACCGTCTATCTCGCGGGTCACTTGCAATTCCCCCTCCACCAGCCTGATGGCGGAGGCGAAGGTGGCAAGCGGCCAGTCATTGAGGGCGGCGAGCATCTGCCCTACCTGATTGTTGTCCGAATCGATGGACTGTTTGCCGAGCAGCACCAGGTCGGGCTGCTCCTGCCCGCACACCGTTTGCAGGGCCCGGGCCACGGTGAGCGGGGTCAGGGTCTCGCCGGTAACATAGTGCAGCGCCCGATCCGCCCCCAGCGCCAGGGCATGGCGCAACTGCTCGGCCGCAGCCTCGGGGCCGAAGGTCACCACCACCAGCTCGGATGCCACGCCGGCTTCCCGCAGCCTGACCCCCTCCTCCACCGCGATTTCACAAAACGGGTTGATGCCCATCTTCACATTGGCGAGCTCCACATCGGAGCCATCCCCCTTGACCCGGATCCTGACGTTGTAATCAACGACCCGTTTGACTGCGACCAGCAGCTTCATGGCGGTCATCCCTCATACCTGTTGTGTGGGTCCACCTTGTCGTCACTCACTTTTCTGCTGACAAAGTGGTTTACGTTTACGTAAACTACCAGCACTACCCTAGGCCAAGTCGAGCGCAGAGGCAAGATGGAACGCGAAGCAATGGAATTTGATGTCGTCATCGTCGGTGGCGGCCCGGCAGGCCTGAGCGCCGCCATCGCATTGAAGCAGCAGGCCCCGGCCCTCTCGGTCTGCCTGCTGGAGAAGGGGGCCGAGATCGGCGCCCACCTCATCTCCGGCGCCCTGCTCGATCCCGTCGCCCTCAGGGAGCTGCTGCCAGAGAGCTGGCAGGAGGCCCCCCTCGGCGTGCCGGTGACGGATGATCAGGTCCATCTGCTGCAAAGCGACAGCCGCTCCCTGCAACTGCCCCACTGGGCGGTGCCACCCCGCATGCACAACGACGGCAGCCACATCATCAGCCTCGGCACCCTCTGCCGCTGGCTCGGCAAGCAGGCCGAGGCCCTCGGAGTCGAGATCTACCCGGGCTTTGCGGCGAGCACCCTCATCGTGGAGGAGGGCCGGGTGCGCGGGGTGGTGACCGGCGATCTTGGCCTCGACAAGGAGGGCAACCCCAAGCCGGATCACGTGCCCGGCATGGCCCTGTATGGCCGCTATACCCTGTTTGCCGAAGGGGCGCGCGGCCACCTCGGCAAGCAGCTGATCGCCCGATTCCATCTGGAAAATAGCGCCCAGCCGCAGCATTACGCCATCGGCTTCAAGGAGTTGTGGCAGGTGCCTGCGGGACAATCCCATCCTGGGCGGGTGCTCCATGGCAGCGGCTGGCCCCTTGGTGAGGGAAAGGGCAACAAGAGTCAGGGGGGCTTTTATCTCTATCATCTGGCCCAGGATCAGGTGGCGGTCGGCCTTATCGTCGATCTCAACTACCAGAATCCCTGGCTCAGCCCCTTTGACGAATTCCAGCGTCTCAAGCACCACCCCCTCATCGCGGCAACGTTGCAGGGGGGCGAGCGCATCAGCTACGGCGCACGGGCCATCGCCAAGGGGGGCTGGCACTCATTGCCGCGCATGCACTTTCCCGGCGGCCTGCTCATCGGCTGTGACGCGGGCACCCTGGACTTCTCCCGCATCAAGGGGATCCACACTGCCATGAAGTCCGGCATGGTGGCGGCCGCGACGGTCGCCATGGCACTGCGAGGAGGGGATGAAGGGGGACGGGATCTGGCCGAGTTTCAGGACGCGCTGCTGCAAAGCTGGCTGACCCGGGAACTGAAGAGGGCCCGCAACGTTGGGGCCGCCCTGCACCGCTTCGGCCCCTGGCTCGGCGGCGCCTTCAACTGGCTGGAGCAGCGACTCTTTGCCTTGACCTCTCCTTTTACTCTGCTGGACAAGGAGCCGGATTACCGCCAGCTGCGCCTGGTCAGCCGTTGCCAGCCCATCGACTACCCCAAACCCGACGGCAAGCTCAGCTTCGACAAGCTCTCTTCCGTCTATCTGGCCAGCACCAGCCACGACGAGGATCAACCCTGTCACCTGACCCTTCAGGACGCGCGCATTCCGGTCGAGGTCAACCTGCCCACCTGGGCCGAACCCGCCCAGCGCTACTGCCCGGCGGGGGTGTTCGAGATCCTCGATGGGGATACCCGGCCAAGGCTGCAGATCAACGCTGCCAACTGCATTCACTGCAAAACCTGCGACATCAAGGATCCCAGCCAGAATATCGTCTGGACGCCGCCCCAGGGTGGCTCGGGCCCCAACTATCCCAATATGTAACAGGCTTGCCCACGCAAACCAGAGCAGATAACAAGGAGACGCAGCCCCGGAACACCGCACGGAGACCGTTTCCTGCGCTTGGCCGGGGGCTGTCGCAGGGCGACCAGCAACCCGTCATTCCCGCCGGTGAGCCCGGACCCTCCTCCACTCCAGGGCGAACAAAGGAGGCGACGTCGGGATCGCCCGTTTCGAGGTCGGCGTGGCTGATCCGACCTCGCCGATTTTTTGAGCGAACAGGCTGAACCCCCGATGAATAGGCCCTGACAAGCGGGTCCCGCCCCTGTATAGTTCGCCGCATTCAGGTTGTCCATCGGCCTCGTTATGCTATTTCATGGGATCGCTTTCCGTGCGATCTAAGGCCGCATGAACCTGTGCAACCATCCCTGATTACCCATGACTTCTTAAGGGGGGACAGATGATCACCGCCTACATTCTCAACAACAAGGTGCTGGACATAGTCACGCTCGGGCCGGATGACATCGTTCCCGACAACACCGTCTGGCTGGATGCCTACAAGCCGGACACAGCGGAGCGAGAATGGTTGACGGGCCTGTTCCTGGAGGAGGTGCCGGACAAGGAGGAGCTCGATGACATCGAGGCATCCGCCCGCTTCTACTGGGACACCGACGGTCTGCACATCCACTCCCTGTTTCCCCAGCGCATCGGTCGCGACACCAAGGGTGTGCACGTCTCTTTTACCCTGCGCAACAACCTGCTGATCAGCATCCGCGAGGACGACATCGGCCTGGTGCGTCTGCTGCGCCACTACATGCGCCAGGACAGGCTGGAGGTCGAAGACGCCCTCGACATCCTGCTGGAGGTGCAGAACCTCAAGGTGGAGTATCTCTCAGACCTGATCGAGGATGGCTACAAGACCCTGGAGAACACCGCCGATCAGATCTTCGAGCCGGACCAGATCAACCCCATGCTCAAGGAGCTGATGGCCCAGGAAGAGGCCAACGGCCAGATCCGTCTCTCCCTGCACGATACCCGCCGCGCCCTGCGCTTCCTCAAACGCAGTCTGCGCCAGCGCATGACGGGGGAGCAGAACAAGTGGATCGACGAGATGCTGCACGACGTGGAATCCCTGCTGCCCCATACCCAGTTCCTGTTCGACAAGATCAACTTCCAGCTGGAGGCCTCCATGGGGGTGACCAATCTGGAGCAGAACAAGGTGATCAAGATCTTCTCGGTAGCCGCGGTGATCTTCCTGCCGCCGACCCTTATCGCCAGCATCTACGGCATGAACTTTGGCCGCATGCCGGAGCTCGCCTGGGAATACGGCTACCCCCTCTCCCTGGTGCTGATGGTGATGTCATCGCTGGGCACCGGTCTCTTCTTCAAGAGAAAAGGCTGGCTGTGACGCCGGAACCCGGCAACTAAAGACTGTGGATTGGGGGGGCTGGCCCCCCGATTAATTCCCGGCCGTTGCCGACCTTGCAATGGCCTGCCCTGTGCCCCATATCCCCTTCATCACTCGCACTGCATGAATGGATACCGGGCCACCATGACCCTCTACCCCGAACACCGTTACGACGATCACGGCCAGTTGCGCCCCCCGCTCTGGTTCTGGCCCATCGCCCTCTTGCTGACCCGCTCGGTCTGGCTGTTTCTGATGGCGGGGGTCACCCGGGAGAGTGGCAGCGCCATCCTGACCCTCTTCTACCCGGACAAGCTCACCCTCTATGTCAGCCTGCTGACGGACGTGCCCGCCATGCTGGCGCTGCTCGCCTGCGGCGGCACCCATCGCCAGACCCACAGTGCCAGAGCCTGGCTCAGACGCCACAGCCGCGCTCTGCTGCTTTGCTCCACCGCGAGCGGCCTGGTGATGCAACTGCACAGCCTCAATCTGCAGCAGTGGTCGTTCAACTGGCCCACCGCCCTGGTGCTCATCGCCAGCCTCTGGGCGCTCTGGTATCTGCTAAGAAGCCGCCAGTTGCGGGATTACGCTCTGGATCAGCCCCACTGACAGGCTGGTTCACTGGCGCGTGACCCGGATCTGCAGAGTCTGGCGTTCGCTGCCGCTGGCCCCGCCCATGCCTGATGGATTGGCGATCGCGGCCTCCCGGCTGCCTTGGGTTGTGGAAAGCTCCCCCACCGTCAGCCACTGGCCCGGGGCGCCGTTCACCTCGGTGGCACTCTGGCCGGTGTGTATGTTGCCTCGCTCCACTCTTGCCTGTTCACTGCTGAGGGCCACCTGCACCCTGTCCCCTATCAGGGTCGCGGTGGCGTAGAGACCGTTCATCAGCGGCATCATGCCCACCACCCTTCCCCCCTGCCACTGGTAAAAGGTGACCGGCTGATAGGACCCCATCTGCAACAACACGGGCCGCCCGGAGAGGCCACGCACCTGCCAGTTGTCACTCTGGCTGCGTTCATAGTGCCGGGCATCCCCCCCCAGCAGCCACTGCCGTTTGGCATCCAGGCCCAGCCCCACTCCGGCCTGCTGACTGCTGGAGGCGCCATCCACCCGCCACTCGATGAGCAGGCTTTGGGGCGGCTGGTTCACTTGCGCCAGGGTACGCTCGGCCTCCTGCAACTGGGCGGGGGTTCCACTCAGTACCAGCTGGTTGCCCATGGCGCTCACCCCGAGATCCGGGTAGATCTCCTTGAGCGTCTGCACCGCGGCATCCGCCTCGAATACCGGTATGACCTTCACTTCGGCCCTCAGGGGCAATGCCAGCAACAGGCAGCACCCCAGCCCCCAATACCCTGATCCAGCACGCATCTTCTCCTCCCGGCGTTCACCGCCACCCTCTCGCTTCCTGCCATCATGGTCCATGGCGCCCCGATTACAACGGGCCTGGTATGCATCCCCACACAGAGGCACCTGATAAAGACTCGTTAAGATACCAATCAATACAAATAAAAATGGTTATCATTTGTTGTCACAACAAAAACCCTCGGATACAATTCGGACTCATTTTTTCGAGTCAGCCTCTGATGAAGCCAGAATCCGTCGCATCCACCCCTGCCGCCATCCACCTGGCGCTGCTCATCAACATGCTCTCCATGGGCTGCATGATGATGGTGATGCCCCTTGGCCCGGAACTGGTAACCCGCCTGGGGATGCTCCCGGAGCAGACAGGTTACTTCAGCGGCGGCGCCACCCTGGGAGCCGCCCTGCTGGGCCTCCTGGCCGCCCCCTGGCTCGATCGGGTCAACCGCAAACCCGCTCTGCTGGTGCTGCTGGTCCTGCGCTTCCTGCTCTTGATGGCTTGCGCCCTGGCCGAGGATAGCCAGACCCTGCTGCTGCTCTTTATCCTGTCCGGCTGCGTGGCCGGCCCCCTGGGTGCCATCCTGATGGCGGCGGTGCTGGATCTGGTACCGCCCGCCGAGCGGGGCCGCCGTCTCGCCTACGTGGGCATGGCGTTTTCCCTGGCCGCCATTCTGATCGTGCCCGCGGCCCTCGTGCTGGCCCAGTGGTCTGGCTGGCAGAGCCCCTTCCTCTTGTTTGGTGCAGGCGGCCTGCTGCTGGCCCTGCTGTGTGCCATCTGGCTGCCGTCCCTGCCGGTCAACCGGGCCCCGGCAGGCCAGGGGATGCGCCAGTTGCTGGGGTCACCGCTCTGCCAGGGAGCCCTCTTCATCCTCTGCCTGCAGATGTTCGGCCACTTCCTGCTCATTCCGCACTTTGCCAACTACTTCCAGTTCAACCTGGGTTTCCCGCGCGAGCAGATCGCCAGCCTCTATCTGTGCGGCGGCCTTGCCAGCATGGCCACCATGCGCCTGTGCGGCGGCTGGATCGATCAGGGCCGCGCCCAGGGCGCCATCCTGCTCACCAGCCTGGCCCTAGCCCTGATCACCCTGGTGGGCTTTGCCTTGCCGGCAGGCCTGCCTCTCTATCTGCTGTTCACCCTCTTCATGGCCCTGAGCTCCGCCCGTGCCAGCACCACCCTCGCGGTCACGGCGGCCATTCCGGCCCCCCACCAGCGCGCCGCCTTCATGTCTTTCCAGGGCTCGGTCACCAATGTGGCCGCGGGCCTCGGCAGCCTGTTCTCCGCCAGATATCTGGTCTCCGACGAGGGGGGCGCCCTGCACGGTTTCCCCACCCTGGCCTGGATCAACATTGCGTGCACCCTGGTGGCCTGCGCCGGTGTCTGGTTCCTCATCCGGAGCCTGAAGAGCACAAGAGATAACAATAATCCTGCCTCTGGCACCGCCAGACAAGGAAGTCAGTGAGCACCGGATCAGAAGAATCCGGACCCCATAACCTCAGTTATATCCATGGAGTTTTTGACAATGCAGTTGCAGCACGGCCTCTTTAAACTGAACCCCATTCTGCTCTCCCTTGGTCTGCTGGCCGTACCGGGCCTGGCCCAGGCCGAGTCCGTCAAGGCCAACGAGACGGTGGTGGTCACCGCCACCCAGACCAAGCACACCGAGCTGACCGCCCCGGCCAGCGTCTCCGTGGTCACCCGCGCCGATCTGGACAAGATGAACGTCAACAACATCGGCGATGCCCTCAAGCACGTGCCCGGTGTCAACATCATCGGCACCAACCCCACGGGTCGCAACGAGATCAAGATCCGCGGCATGGGCGGTGACTACACCCTGCTGCTGGTCAACGGCAAGCGGGTCAACGCCCGCGAGACCCTGGGCAGCTCCTTTGGCAACGACTTCGACTTAAGCTCCATCCCCATGGCCGCCATCGAGCGCATCGAAGTGATCCGCGGTCCCGTCTCCTCCCTGTACGGGGCCGATGCCCTCGGCGGCGTGGTCAACGTGATCCTGCGCCAGGCCAAGGAGAACACCGAAGCGGCCGTCGGCTACACCCACACCATGCCCACCAAGGGGGATGGCGGGGATGCCAACCAGGGTAGCGCCTTCGTCTCCGGCGCCCTCATCGACAACAAGCTGCTGGGCAGCGTGGTGGTGGAAGGCTATCAGCGGGATCGCTGGAAGAGCGAGCAGTCCAACAACCCGGATGCCGACGCCCTGGAGAAACGGGAAGTGGTCAACGTGCTCTCCAGCCTGAAGTGGCTGGTGGCCGACAACCAGGACATCGACTTCGATCTGGGTTACAACCAGAACGACATGGACAGCTACTTCAACAACGTGCCCCGTGCCCCGACCGCACCGGCCACCCCCCACAACGTGCAGAAACTCGATCGCCTGAGCCTGGGGCTGACCCATAACGGCCGTTGGGAACACTTCGACAGCCGCGCTCGTTACTACTTCGAGCAGACCGATCTGATGGATGACTCCCAGCTCAACGGTGGCGCCGCCGACATCACCCAGACCAACAACACGGTGGATGGCCAGTTGAGCGGCTACCTCGGGGATCACCTGCTGACCTCGGGTGCAGAGTTCCGCAAGACCGAGCTGGAGCACAGCCGCAGCATCCAGAACGGCAGCGTGGATGCGAGCCAGAGCGCCCTCTACCTGCAAGACGAGTTCGGCTTTGGGGATCTGGCCCTGACGCTCTCCGGCCGTCTGGATCACCACGAGACCTATGGCAACGAGTTCAGCCCCCGTGCCTACGCCCTCTACTCCCTGAGTGACGAGTGGGTGATCAAGGGCGGCGCCGGCAAGGCGTTCAAGGCCCCGACCCTGGCCCAGTCCAGCGAAGGGTTCGCCACCACCGCCTGCCGCGGCGCCTGCAAGGTGATAGGCAACCCGGATCTGAAGCCGGAAACCTCCGTCAGCTACGAGCTTGGCACCGCCTACAACGCCGATCGCTTCGGTGCAGGCGTGACCGGCTTCCACAACGAGATCGAGGATCTGATCCAGAGCGATCAGTGGGGCCCGGGCTACCGTCCGACCGTCATGACCTACCTCAACGTCAAGAAGGCCCGCATCAAGGGGCTGGAGCTGACCGGCTGGTTCGACGTGCTGGACAACGTGCAGCTGACCGGCAACCTGACCCTGCTCGACTCCGAAGACAAGAGCACGGGTGACGATCTGGCCAAGACCCCGGATCACACCGGCAACATCGGCCTGGACTGGAAGGCGAGCGACGTGGTCAGCGCCAACCTGGCCTGGCAGTATGTCGGCAGCCAGGTGATCAAGGTGCCGGCCCGCAACGCCCAGGCATTCACCTCCAAGCATTACCAGACCCTGGACGTGAACACCAAGTGGACCGTCACGCCGGCCCTGGACTTCAAGCTCGGCATCACCAACCTCACCAACACCCAGCGTGACGAGGTGGCGACCGACGCCGACTTCATCCTGGAAGGTCGCACCGTCTACGCAGGGGTCGATTACAAGCTGTAATCCATCCTGTATACGGGAGCCCCGGTCGCGGGGCTCCCTTTTTGCGTTTCTGCCTCCCCGAATTCAAGGAGTCATTGAGTGCTCAGATACCAAGCTCGGCTGTTCTGGCTCGGCGTGCTGCTCCTCTTCCTACTGATTTGTCTGTCACTGGCCACCGGGGCCGGTGTCTATGGTGGCCGCGAGGTCGCCGGTTTCCTGATGGGCGATCCCGCCTTCGTGGCCGATGAAAAGCTCGCCATGATAGTCCATACCCTGCGCCTGCCCCGCACCCTGGCAGCCCTGGTGGTGGGGGCGTCACTCTCCCTGGCGGCTTCCATGCTGCAAAGTGCCACCCGCAACCCTCTGGCCGAACCCGGCCTGCTCGGGGTCAATGCCGGCGCCGTCTTTGCTCTGGTGATCGGCCTCACCTGGTTTGGCGTCGAATCCGCCTACGGGTATCTGCTCTGGTCCGGCATGGGGGCCCTGCTCGGCAACCTCATCGTGCTGGGCCTCGGCCTCATGGTGGGGCGCTCCAACCCCCTCAAGCTCATCCTGGTAGGGGTCGCCCTCTCCGCCACCTTCGGCGGTCTTTCCAACTTCCTGCTGCTCTCCAACCGGGTGGTGCTGGAGCAGTTCCGCTTCTGGAACTTAGGGTCCCTTGCCGCCTCCAGTCTGGAAGCGGTACTCACCGTGGTCCCCTTCGCCCTGGCCGCTCTGCTGCTGACACTGGCGCTCTGTCGCCCTCTCACCCTGATGCAGATGGGGGATCACCAGTCCAGGGCCCTCGGCATCCGCCCCACCCGGGTGCGGATCGGCGTGCTCCTGGCCGCAACGCTCTTCACCGCCTGCGCCATCGCCATCGCTGGTCCCATCGGCTTTGTCGGCTTCCTCGCCGCCTACTGCGCCCGCCTGGTGGAGCCGGTTCGCCTCGCCATCCAGGTGCGCTTCTCCGCCCTGTTCGGGGTGCTCTTTCTGCTCGGAGCCGATGTGCTGGCCCGCTGGCTGATCCAGCCCTACGAGCTGCCCAACGGCGTCATTCTGGCGCTCATCGGGGCGCCCGTGCTCATCCTGGTGGTGCGCAGCGGCGGCTTCCGCTCCCTGCTGGCCGTCAAATAAGGTGCCACGCCCATGAAGAACTCTCTCTCACTCCCGAGCGGCACCCTCTGCCTTCGCCTTGGCAGCCACACCCTGTTGCTGCACCGTCGCGCCTGGCTCATCACGCTGGGGCTCCTGGTCGCCCTCACCCTGCTCTCCCTGCTGGCCCTCACCCTGGGTTCCGGCAAGATCACCATGATGGGGGTGATCCAGACCCTGCTCGGGGAGGGAAGCCGACTCGATCAGGTAACCGTCTTCAAGATCCGCCTGCCGCGCCTGTTGGCAGTGCTGGTGGCCGGCGCCGCCATGGGACTCTCGGGCTGCCTGGTGCAGACCCTGGTGCGCAACCGCCTCGCCACCCCGGACATGATCGGGGTCAACGAGGGGGCATCCCTTGCCATCATCATCTTCTCCCTCTATTTGACCCTGGGTACCTGGCCCTGGTGGGCCGCCCCCTTCGGCGCCCTGTTTGCCGCCGCCGTGCTCTATGCCCTGTGCAACAAGCCGGGGGAGCAGGGCTACCTGTTCGTGGTGATCGGCATCGGGGTCTCGGAGCTGATGAATGCCCTCGGCCAGTTCGTCATGTCCACCCAGTCCCTGGTGCACCTCACCAGCCTCTATCTGTGGAACATGGGCAACTTCGTCGGTCAGGGCTATGGCACCTTGCTGCCGGTAAGCCTGCTGCTCCTGCTCATCTGCCCCTGGACCGTCTGTCTCTCCCGCTCCCTCGGCGTGCTGCGCCTGGGACCGGTCACCGCCCGTACTCTCGGGGTCAACGTGAACCGGGTCCAGCTCGGGGTGCTGGCCCAGGCCATCATCGTCGCAGCCCTTGGCACCGCCATCGGCGGCCCCGTGGTCTTCATCGCCATGGCGGCACCCATCCTTGCCTCCTGGCTCAGCCGGGATCGCATCGTGCCGCTCTGGATTGCCGCCCTGTGCGGCGCCCTGATGCTGCTCGCCAGCGACACCCTGGTGCGGGTGCTGGCCAGCCCCCACGAAGTGGCTACCGGCATCATGACCCGCATTCTCGGCGGCCTGCTGCTGCTCTTCATCCTGCTCAAAGATCGCCAGAAGGCCGACTGACCATGGCATTCATCCATTTTCAATACAGACCGAGGGCCGCCCGATGACGCTCACCGTGAACCGACTCCAGTTCGGCTACCCGCAAAAGACCATCTTCAAGGAGATCTCCTTCTCCCTCCCCCGGGGCAAGCTGGTGGGGATCGTCGGCCCCAACGGCGGCGGCAAATCCACGCTGCTCAAGCTCCTTGCGGGACAGGAGCAGCCCCGGTCCGGGGAGATCCTGCTCAAGGAGAAGCCACTCGGTGCCTATGGCGCCAAAGCCCTGGCTCGGGAACTCGCCTATCTGCCCCAGCGTCCCCTGGTCCCCCCCGGTATCCTGGTGGAGCAGCTGGTGCAATACGGCCGCCATCCCCATCAGGGCTGGTTCAATCAGTGGAGCGAGGAAGATGCCCGCATGGTGGACTGGGCCCGGGAGCGGATGCAGCTCGATGCCATCTGGCACCAGAGCGCCAGTTCGCTGTCCGGCGGTCAGGCCCAGCGGGTGTGGCTCGCCATGGTGCTGGCCCAGGATGCGGACATCATCTTGCTGGACGAGCCCACCAGCGCGCTGGACATCGGCCACCAGACCGAGGTGATGGAGGCCATCCATCGGGTCGCCGCCGAGGGCAAGACGGTGCTTATCGTCATCCACGATCTCGCCACCGCCGCCCGCTACTGCGACGAGCTGATTGCCCTGGGGGATGGCGCCATCCAGGCCATGGGCCCGGCCCGGGAGGTGGTGACCAAGCCCCTCATCGATCGCCTCTACCAGACCGATGTGGACATACTGCACGCCCCCGGCGACGGGGCCCCTGTCATCGTGCCCCGCCGACGCGCTGACGAAGTGCCCCGCCTGCGTGCCGACCATGACGTGTCGGCCTGAGCAAGACCCTGTGCCAGAGAAAGAAACCGCCTGATGGCGGTTTCTTTCTCTGGGCTTTGCGTTGGCGTTATCCGGGCGCTGGTATCGTGCTCACAGCAGCAAGACGGTAAGCACGCCCCCCGGCAGGGCTTGCCAGTGCAGGGTGGCGCGCCAGCCGGCGGGCAGGGTCGGCGTCAGCGGGCATTTGAGCTCCAGGGTGAGAGTCTGCGCCGTCATGGCGAGCCAGCGGGCATCGAGAAAGTCAAAGTAGCGCCCCACCCGGGGATAGAGCCCCTTGAAGAGGCTCTCCTTGGCGGAAAACACCAGGGTCAGTCCCTCTGCTAGGCTCAGCTGGGCGTCGTGAACCCCCGCCTCCAGCCGTCCCCACTCCTCCCCATCCATGATGCCGGGCCAGAGCTGCGCCCCTTGGTCGCCATCGAGCCAGGCCTCCAGATCCAGCCCTATTCCCTCCTGGCCCAGGCGCACCGCACACAGGGCCACCCCCTCTCCCGCCAGCCGGCTGTGGCTGATGCTCCCCTCCACCCCTTCAGGCCAGAGCGGCTCCCGGGCCGCTCCGATGGCCACGCTGCATCCTGCAAGACAGAAGGGACGCAGGGCCTCACGGGCTGCGAGACGCCCCGCCAGAAACTCCCCGAGGCGCTTGGGGGCAGCCCCCTGCAATGAAGCAGGCAGGGTGATGCCCTGTGCCCCAAAGCACTCCGGCGAGAAGGCGGCGGGATCAAAACAGACCCGATGAAGAGGCAGCGTCTCAAGACCCGGCAGGCACAGGGTATCGGATTGACGGACAAAGGATCCATCGAGTGAGGGACAACGAGGCAACATGAAAGGCTCCTGACAGGGGTCTGCGATGGTACCAAAGCAAGCCGAGGTCATGCCACAAATACAAATGACAACGCTTCTCACTTGCTTTGTGGTAGCATGTCCCCGCCCATTCGGGGCTGGCCGGGCGGCTCTCAGGCACTTTCCACAGACTCCGGCCCACCGATTTCACCCATAAGGATGTCACCATGAAGATCTTCTCCCCGCTGGCCACCTTGCTCATGCTGGCCAGCCTGACGGGCTTCCAGGCCCAGGCGGGCAGCCGCCAGGTCATCGATGCCAACGGCCAGTCCCAGAGCGTCCCCGATGCGCCCCGGCGGGTCGTCGTGTTGAGCGAACTCGATCTCGACAGCGCCCTGACTCTGGGGGTGCAGCCGGTGGGCACCGTCAATGGGCGCGGCCAGTCCACCCTGCCCCGCTATCTGCTGGACAAGGCGGGCAAGGAGATCGCCGTGGTCGGGGATCTGGACAACCCCAATCTGGAGACCCTCATCGATCTGGAGCCGGACCTCATCCTCACCGGCCAGACCAAGCCCGAGCTCCTCGCCCTGCTCAAGGAGATAGCCCCCACCGTCGTCACCGGCAACTGGGGCGAGCCCTGGAAAACCGTATTCGGTCGCAGCGCCGACGCGATGAACCGGGGGGCCGAGGCCAAGGCGTTCCTCACCCAGTATGAGGCCCGCCTGGCAGAGGCCCGCAGCAAGCTCGCCCAGCATCAGGGGGAACAGATGAGCATAGTGCGCTGGAACCCCAAGGGGCCGAGCTACATGCACGGCGGCACCTTCGCCAGCAGCGTGGTCACCGAGATGGGGCTCACCCGCCCCTCCCACCAGATTGGCGACAAGAGCCCCCACTCCCCGGCCCTGAGCCTCGAGTCCCTCAACCTGCTGGACGGTGACTGGCTGGTGATCGGCACCCTCAGCACCAGCGGGGATGCGGTGGATGCCATGAAGCAGGCCGAGCAGACTCCGGCCTTCCAGCAGCTCGGCGCCATCAAGGGCAAGCGCTTCGGCGCCGTGGACGGGTCACTCTGGACCTCCACCGGCGGCCCCCAGGCGGCCCTCAAGGTGATCGACGACGTCGAGCGCCTGCTCACCAAACCGGATGCCGCCCCCATCGCTCACTAAGCCCCCTCGGTTTACAGCCAACAAGAAGCCCGCATGATGCGGGCTTCTTTTTTATCCATCGCTCTTACCGCCCGGCAAGGCCGCCTACTCGGGCAAGGGCAGCGCCTTTCTGTCGAGCTTGCCGCTCCCGGTCTTGGGCAGGGCATCCAGCAAGAGGATCCGTGCCAGCACCCTGTTGTTGAGGCATCGAGCCTGCAAGCCCTTTGTCACACCGGCAATGGCAGCGCCTTTCTGTCGAGCTTGCCACTGCTGGTCTTGGGCAGGACATCCAGCAGGATGAGCCGCGCCGGCACCATGTAGTGCGGCAACGTCGCCTGCAGCCCCTTGCGCAGGGCCAGCCGATTGAGAGTCACCCCGCTTTTCGCCTCCACGTAGCCCACCAGCATGGCCTCGTCCCCCTCGCCCACCAGACGCACCGCCGCCTCCTGCACCCCGGCCTGGTGGCGCAGTCCCGCCTCCACCTCGCCGAGCTCGATGCGAAAACCCCGCAGCTTGATCTGATCGTCACGCCGCCCCAGATAGAGGAAGCGGTCCGCCCCAAGGAGGCGCACCCGATCGCCAGTGCGATAGAGGCGATGGGTGGCAAGGCGCAGGAAGGCGGCGCTGGTCAAGGCCGGCTTGCGCCAGTACCCCTCGCACAGGGCCGGGCTCTCGATGCAGAGCTCGCCGCACTCCCCCTCTGCCACCGGCTGCCCCGCCTCGTCCAGCACCCAGTGACGATAGCCGGGCAGGCTGTGGCTGATGGTGATCTGCCCGCCAACCGGCGGCCAGCGCACCTCGCTCACCAGGGACCAGACAGTGGCCTCGGTCGGCCCGTAGCAGTTCCACAGCCGCCGGGTGCGGGCACAGAGCTGCTCGGCCAGACCTGGGTCCAGCGCCTCGCCACCGCACAGGGCGGTGAGGGTATTGCGCCCCTGCCAGCCCGCCTTGAGCAGCATGCGCCAGCACGCCGGGGTGGCCTGCAGCCAGTTGATGGAGGGGTCGGCCTCGAGCAAGGCCAGCATCCCCAGGGGATCCTTGTTGTGCTCACCGCCGGCCACCGTCAGCCGGCCACCACCCCAGAGCGGCCCCAGCATCTCCAGCAGGGAGATGTCGAAGGCCGGGGTGGTGATGAAGAGCCAGTGGCAGTTCGGTGAGAGCCCGAGCCGCTCGCGGATCCCGTCGAGGAAGCAGAGCAGGGCCCGCCGGCTGATGACCACCCCCTTGGGCTCGCCGGTGGAGCCCGAGGTGAACATCATGTAGGCAGCCAGGGCATCATCCACCTGGGGCCAGGAGACGGGCCCTGCAGCTGCCGGCCCGTCGAGAGTGCGCAGCGGACAACCGAAGGCGGGAGCCGGTCTGTCGCCGTCGCAGATCACCGCCGACAGGCGCGCCTGGCGAGCGATCCCCTGCAGTCGTTCCACCGGAAAATCCGGTTCAAGGGGCACGAAGGTGAGACCGAGGCGCAGGCAGGCCAGCAGGCTGGCCACCAGATCGGGGCTGCGGGAGAGATAGAGGCCGACCCGCTCCCCCACCGCCAGCCCCTGCAATCGGGCGGCAATCTGGGCCACTCGATCATTGAGTGCGCCGTAGCTGAGCCACTGCTCATCTGATCCGCCCTCACTGATGCCCTCCCCGCCCATACGGATGGCGGGGGCCAGCGGGGTGGCGGCCAGACATGCCGCCAGCCGCGCGCCTAGGTTGGCCGCCCCCTCGCGGGGGGCAGGCCGGGTTTGCACGAGCGGAGCCTCATGCTTGATGGTCACCGTCATAGCGCGGCCTCCGTTTGGCGCACCAGCCAGTGTCGGTAGAGCCGGCTGGGGGATGGATGGGCCTTGAGGGTCTGCAGGGTGAGCGGCGCTCGATCCTGTGCGAACGCCTCGTTGAGGGCCGCCAGCAGGGCGAGCTGCTGCACCGAATCCACCCCGAGTTCACACAGGGTCTGCTGCCAGATGCCGGGCACGCCGCACTGGCGCTCCCACAGAGCCACCAGCACGCGGGCCTCGGCCGGCGGCTGAGCCAGACCGGGCTCCGTCCTGGTGGCGGCCACCTGCGGCATCACCGGGGGCAGTGCCGTCGCCACCACACTGGCCGGTTGGCTCAGATCCGCCTGCGCCAGCCAGTCGAGCTCGACCAGCCAGTCAGCCAGCACCGCCTCTGCCCGTGCCTCGGGGATCTGCTCGCCATCGAACTCGAGGCGCAGCTGGAGCGTCTCACCCCGGCTGCTGACCACCAAGGAGAGCGGCAGCTCCACCTTCTCCACCACGGTGCCAAAGCGCGGCACCAGCTGGTGGGGTTCGGGGGCGACAGGGGCCGCCGGCATGGGGTAGTTCTCGAACACGAACAGACTCTGGAACAGGCGTGCTCGGCCTTTGGTCAATGCCGCCAGCGACTGGGTGCCGTGCTCGTTGAGCGCCATCAGATCGGTCTGCAACCGGGCGATATGCTCGGCAAGGGTCAGCTCGGTGCGCCACTCAAGCGCCAACGGCAGGCTGTTGATGTAGAGCCCGACGCTCGCGGTGATCCCCTCGATGGGGTAATCCCGGCCCGGGGTCACGTTGCCCACCAGGGTGACGGCATCGCCAGAGCGGCGTGCCAGCAGACGGTGCCAGGCATATTGGGCCAACAGGCCCGCGGTCACGCCAAGGTCGCGGGCACGATGGGCGAGCAGGGTCGCCACCTCGGCCGGCAGCGCCGTGGCGCACACCGCCGGTCGCTGCTGGGTATGGCGCCCGCTTGAGCCTGCGTCCAGCGTCACCCCGAACAGGCAGGCGAGATCGTTAGGCTTTGTTAGCAGCTCCTCCCGCCCCTGCCAATAGGCGTCGGCGCTGCGGGTTTGGCTGGCGATATGGCGGCCAAATTCGAGCCAGGCGGTATCCGGCTCGCCCTGCGGCAACAGGCCGTTCATCAGCGCCTGATAGGCGCGATGCAAGGAACCCAGCAACACGGGACCGCTCCAGCCATCCAGCACGCCGTGATGGGCGCTGAAGATCACCTTGTGGTGATCGGGGGCCAATTTGAAACAGGCAAGGCGCAGCAGGGGGGCCTGTTCCAGCGGGATCGGGCTGGCCAGATCCTGCTCGCGATAGGCCTGGACCCGTGTCTCTGCATTTTCCACTTCAGACAAGTCCTCATAGTGGAATGGCAACTCGGCGTGCTTGAGGATGCGCTGGAGCGCCACCCCGTCCGCCAGCACCAGCTCGCTGCGAAGGGCCGGCCAGCGGGCGATCTGCCCCTGCCAGGCCTGACGGTAGACCGCCACGTCCAACGGCTGGTGATAGTCCATCTCGGTCTGCAGGTGATAGGCGTGATCTCGGGGCAGCAACGCCCTGTGATGGAACATGCTCTGCTGAAGCGAGGTCATGGGCAGCAGGGTCTCCACTTCGCGTCCGCTCAGCACCCCATCGAGCGCGGCTTGCGAGAGGCCAAGCCCCGGGAAGTCGCTCGGGGTATGGCGCGGAGCCTTCACCGTGCAGCAGTGCTCCACCAGCGCCGTCAGGTTGTCCGCCAGCCGCGCCATCAGGGCGTCGCTCGCCTGCTGGTTGAGGGCGCCCACCTGGCGCAGGGTGAGACGGCCATCAAACACGCCACCGTGCAGGCTGACCAGCTCGCGCGGCAGGTTGTCAGGGGACGTGGGGGCCCCAGGTGCCATCGGCAGAGGCTGCCAGGGCTGAGCAGCCTCGCCCTGATGGCTGACCCCCAGGTAGTTGAAGACGGCAAGGGCCTGGGGCAGCTCAGCCCCACGTGGGTGGTGCAGTCGCAGGGCGTTGAAGCCCACCCCTTTGTCCGGCACGGCGCGCAGCTGCTCCTTGGTGGCGCAGACCAGCGCGTCCCACTCCTTGGCATCCGCCAGTGCCAGCGGGTAGGTGCTGGTGAACCAGCCCAGGGTACGGCTCACGTCGAGTTCCGCATCGATGGCCTCACGGCCGTGCCCTTCCAGCATCACGCAATGACGTGCGCCATAACCCAGCTCGCTCAGGGTGCGGGTCAGTGCCGCCAGCAGCAGGTCGGGCACCCGGGTGAAGTAGGCCTGGTTGGCGGTGTCGATGAGCCGGGCAGTGGTCTCCTGACTCAGTTGCAGCAGGCTGGCGGCGGCGCGGCCATCGGCGGCGCGCGCCGCTTCCAGCAGGTGACCCTGGCTGCCCTCCCCCTGAGCCAACCAGAAGCCAAGCTGATCCTCTTCCCGTTTGGCGTAGGCCGCGAGCCCCTCGCCCCACTGGCGATAGCTGCTGCCCTTGGCGGGCAGCGGCTCGCCCCTGCTCACCCGGGCCAGATCCTCGGCCAGAATGCGCCAGGAGACGGCATCGATCACCAGGTGATGGAAGGCGAGGAAGAGCCCCTCCACCGTCTCGCCCTCGCGCTCCCCTTCGAGGGATAGATTGCGCAGGCGGGCCCAGGCCAGGGTGTGGCCGCTGGCAGGGTCGAGCTCTCCCTGCAGCTCGGTCAGGCGGGCCTGCAGCTCGGTCTCATCGAGATTGGCGGCATCCAGGGTCGGCAGTGGCGGCAATGGCAGTTCGGCCAGGTAGCGCTGGCCGGTCGGGGTCACCGCCAGACGCAGGGCATCGTGGTGCTGGCGCAGGGTATTCAACCAGCCGCGCAGGGCCTCATCGTCCACCCCGGCCGGCAGGCGCAGGATCACCCCCTGGTTCCAGTGACCGGATTTGGCAAAGCCCTGCTCGAAGAACCAGTGCTGAATGGGGTGGAGCGGGAACTCGCCGGTCAGGCTGCCCTGCTCGCTCCTGTGGCTGACCGCCTGCTGCTGGCCGAGCTGGCGGCAGAGGCGGCGCACCGTCTTGGCTTCGAACACGTCCTTCACGCTGCAGTGCAGCCCCGCATCCCGCAACCGGGTGGTGAGCTGGATGCTGAGGATGGAGTCACCGCCCAACCGGAAGAAGTCATCCTCCACCCCGAGCGGTTGCTTGAGCACCCCTTGCCAGATGGCGAGCACGGTCTGCTCCAGTTCGTTTTGCGGCTCGCCCTTGCTCTGCTGCCAGACGATGGCGGGCAGTCGGCGCAAGTCCAGCTTGCCGTTGGGGGTGAGCGGCATCTCGGGCAACCAGCAGAGGCGTGCCGGCACCATGTATTCGGGCAGGCACTCGCCGGCTCGCTGCAGCAGGGCATCGCCGTCAGGCTCCCTGGCCCCGGCCTGCAAACAGGCGTAAGCGAGCAGACGACCCTCCTGCACCACCACCTTGATCTGGCGGATGACCGGGCACAATTCGGCAAGCCGGGTCTCTATCTCACCCGGCTCGATGCGATAGCCGCGCAGCTTGATCTGCTCGTCTATCCGGCCCAGATACTGGATGTTGCCATCGCGGCGCAGCAGGGCCCGATCGCCGGTGCGATAGAGGCGATGGGTACGTTCCGCCATCGCCAGCTCGATAAAGGCCTCCTGGGTACGCTCCGGCAGATTGAGGTAGCCGCGGGCCAGCCCCAGCCCCGCCAGGCAGAGCTCGCCGGGCACTCCCACCGGGCAGGGGTTGCCCGCCTCGTCCAGGATCAGCGCCTTCAGGTGGTTGACGGGTCGACCGATTGTGATGGGCGCCCCCGGAGTGAGCCGCGCGCAGAGCGCGGTGACGGTGCACTCGGTCGGGCCGTACATGTTGAACAGGGCCACCCGCTCTCCCCAACGCTCCACCAGGCTGCTCGGGCACGCTTCGCCGCCAAAGCCGATGGCCTTGAGGGAACCGAGATCCGTCGGTGGCAGCAGGTTCGCCAGCAAAGTGGTCGGCAAAATCATATGGCTGGCGCCGCAAGCGATCGCGGCACCGATCACCCCCTCGCCCGGCTCGCCGAAGTGCAGGGCCGCGCCGCAGTAGAGGGGCAGCAAGCTGGTCATGTTGCCTGCATCGAACGACAGAGACATGCAGTTGAACATGGCGCCATTCTGATCGAGGGCGATACGTTCGCCGTGATCCGCCATCAGGTTGACCAGGCTGCCCTGCTCCACCATGACCCCCTTGGGCAGGCCGGTGCTGCCGGAGGTGTAGATGATCTGGGCCAGCATGGCGGCGTCCCGGGGCAGTGCGGGCGTGCTGGCTGGCATCTTGTCCAGCGCAAGCTGGTGCAGATCGTGATACGCGGCAGTCGTACCCGCCAGCGCCTCCCCAAGCCGCGGGTCCGGCACGCCACCCAGCACCAGGCTGATGGATGCATCAGTGAGGATATGGGCCAGCCGCTCGGCGGGATAGGCAGGATCGAGCGGTACATAGGCCGCCCCCGCCTTCCAGCAGGCGAGCAGGGCGATAACGAAGGCCACATCGCGCCTGGCCTGGATGCCGATGGCGGCGCCCGGGGTGACGCCCTGAGCCAGCAGCCAGTGAGCCAACTGGTTGGCTCGCACCTCCAGCTCGCCATAGGTCAACGATTGCGCACCGTCGCTCACCGCCAGCGCGTCCGGCAACTGAATAGCGCGCCGCTCGATATGACAGAGCAGGGTGTCGCGGCTCGGGTAATCCCGCGGCAGGTCGGCAAGCTCGGCGGCCAGCGCGGCCTGGTCGGTGCCCGCCTCCAGCGGCAACTGCCAGATGTCGGTCTCGGGAGCCGCCACCACGGCGCGCATCAGGTGCAGCAGGCGATCGGCATAAGCCTGGATGGTCTCTCGCTCGAACAGGGCGGTGGCGAACAGCCAGTCCACCCTGACGGAGTCCATCAGCTCGGTCACCTTGACCGAGATGTCGGTCTTGGCCGGCAACACAGGAGAGGTCTCCTCCACCAGCTGGCAACCGGGGATGAGATCGTTGAAGTCCACCTTGGCCTGATAGACCAGCATGATCTGGAAGATGGGGTTGATGGCGGTGGTGCGATCGGCGCCGATGGCCTCGGCCAGCGCCTCGAAACGGTATAGCTGGTGATCGAAGGCCGCCAGATCCTCCTCCCGGCACTGCTGCAGATAATCGACAAAGCTGGGGCGCCCCTCAAGCCGGGTGCGCAACACCAGGGTATTGACGAAAAAGCCCACCAGGGACTCGATCTCGTGGCGCTCGCGATAGGCGAGCGGGGTGCCGATCACCACCTCCTTCTCGCCGCTCTGGCGCACCATCAGCAAGGCAAACAGGGCGTGCAGACCGATGAAGTTGGAGGTGCTGTGCCGTTGGCACAAACGCTTGAAGCTCTCCCACAGGTCGCTCTCGATGGTGGAGAAGACCAGCTCGCCGCCGCTGTCCTGATGGGCCGGGCGCGGCTTGTCGAGCGGCAGACCGTGCACCTCGGGGCTGCCACCGAGCCGATCGACCCAGAACGGCTTGAACTCGGCGTGATAATCGAGAAAACGGTCCGAGTTGAACCAGCGGGCATAGTCGAGGTAGGTGAGCGGCAGTTCGCTCACCTGCAGGGGCTCGCGGTTCTGATGGGCAAGAAAGGCGCGCTTGAGATCCGCGAACATGTTCTTGACCGACCAGCCATCGGAGATGATGTGGTGCTGGGTGATCAGCAGTACGTGCTCGCGGCTGCCCAGCCGGATCAGGTGCACCCGGCTCAGATCCCCCTGGGTCAGGGAGAAGGGGCGGCCTATCTCCTCGCGCACCCGGCGGGCCACATAGGCCTCGCGCTCGGCAGCGGGCTCTGCGCTCACGTCCTCAATCTGCAGCTTGAAGGGCGTATGGGGCAGGATCTCCTGCGCCCCCCTTCCCGCTTCGTCCTTGATGAAGCGGGTACGCATGCTGGGGTGGCGGGCAAACAGGTGGTCGAAGGCAAACTCCAGCGCCGCCGTGTCCAGCTCGCCGCTCACCCTGAAGTAGACCGGCATATTGTAGAGGTGGGAGGCCTCTTCGTACTGCTCGATAAACCAGAGTCCGCTCTGGGAGGACGAGAGCGGCCCCTGCCGGGCGCCCTCGGAGGCAATGGGCGCCTCGAAGGCGGCGCGGGCCGCCAGGCAGCGCACCAGCTCATCCTTGTGGGCCTTGATGGTGGCGCCGATGGCCGGCGTCACCGCCTCCTTGCTCGACTGGGAGATAAGCTGGCCCTTGTCGTTCAGCGCCAGCTTCACTCCCTGCCGTTCCAGCTGTTTCAACAGCAAAATCATATTGTTCATCTGTTTCTCAAGCCTCAGGCACTCAGGGTGGCGCCGCCGTCGACGACCAGATCCTGCAGCGTGATGTGGCTGGCCAGATCCGAGGCCAGGAAGAGGACGGTATGGGCGATCTCCGCCGGGGTGGCTACCTTGCACAAGGGGATGCCGAGCTTGAACTGCTCCGGCAACCCGGCAATGGTGCGGGCCATGGCCTCCTCGCTTGGCAGCATGCCGCGCAGCATGGGGGTATCCGTCGAGCCCGGCGACACCAGGTTGGCGCGCACGCCGAAGGGGGCCAGCTCCAGCCCCACCGTCTGGGTCAGGCTGGTGACCGCCGCCTTGGAGGCACAATAGGCCGCCATCTGCATGCGCGGCACATGGGCGGCGTTGGAGCCGATGGTGACGATGGCACCGCGCTGCTGCCCCTTGAAGTGGGGCACCAGGGCCCGCAGCAGATAGAAGACGCCGCTGGCGTTGACCGTCATGCAGCCGTGCCAGTCGTCATCGCTCAGAGTCTCGGTGGGGCCGAGGCGCAGCACCCCGGCCCCGTTCACCAGCACATCCAGCCCGCCGTCCGCCAGCAGCGCTGCGCAGCAGGCGTTGACCGCCTTCGAGTCGCCGATATCGAGCAGCCGGGTGGCATAGGGGTAATCGGCTTCGGGAAACGCCAGATCCAGCCCCACCACGGATGCGCCGGCCGCCACGAACTGCGTGGCCACCTCGCGGCCGATGCCGCGCCCGGCCCCGGTCACCCAGACCCGCTTGCCAGTGAAATCAAGGGCCATTGCTTGTTGCTCCTTATCCATCACCACACCATCTCCACGCTCTCTTCGTCCTCGGCAAGCAGGCCGTCGAGGAAGCGGCAGAAGTCATCGAGTCGCGGGTGATCGAACACGTCGGAGACCTTGACCTGCACCCCGAACTCGGCGCCGAGCCGGTTGACGATCTGGATGGTCTGCAGGGACTGGCCCCCCAGTTCGAAGAAGTTGTCCGTGGGCGCCATGGTGGCGAGCCCCAGGATCTGCTGCCAGATGGCGCCGACCCGGTTCTCGGTCTCGCTGCCCAGGGTCAGGGCTTCGCCGCCCGCCTGGTAGGCGGCCAGCAGGGCCTTGCGATCCAGCTTGTTGGAGCCGGTGCGAGGCAACTGGTCATAGTGGCGATAGTCGGTGGGGATCATGGCGGCAGGCAGCACCCTGGCGAGCTGCGCCTTGATGACCCGGCTGTCGCGCTCCGGCCCCGCCACGAAGGCCACCAGCCGGCGCACGCTGCCGATGCTCACCCCCTGCACGCACGCCTCGTCCACCCCGGGCAGGGCCAGCAGCTGGGCCTCCACCTCGCCGGGCTGGATGCGATAGCCGCTTATCTTGAATTCATTGTCGCGCCGACCGAGGTAGACCAGCCGGCCGGCCACCAGGCGCACCCGATCGCCGGTGCGATAGACGGGCATCAGCTCCGCGCCAACCCGCAGGGTGCCAAAGCTCCCTTGCACGCCCCCCACATAGCCGTTGGCCAGCTGTGGGCCGAGCAGCACCAACTCACCTTCCTCGGCAGGTTGCTCCCCCGCCCCCAGAATGAGCGCCTGCATGCCGGGCAGCGGCAGGCCGATGGGCAACTGGGCCTGGCTCGGGTCTTCCTGTTGCAGCTCCTGGGTGGTCACCACCACAGTGGTCTCGGTGGGGCCGTAGGTGTTGAACAGGCGCACATCGAAGCGGACCTGGCGCTGCCACTGGGCCAGCTGCTCGGGGTAGACCGCCTCGCCGCCGATGATGACGGTGGTAAGCCCGGCAGGAATGTGGGCCTGACCCGCCGTCAGCGCCACCACCCATTCGTTCCAGAACGCGGTGGGCAGGTCGAGGTGGGTGATCCCCATCTGCTCCACCCCGGCCGCAAAGGCGGGCATGGATTCGAGCAGGGCGTCGGTGCGCAATACCAGGGTGGCGCCGGCGCTCAAGGTAGCGAACACCTCCTCGATGCTGGCGTCGAAGTTGAAGGGGGCGAATTGCAGCATCCGCGCCTCTTCATCCAGGTGATAACGGCAGCGGGCGGCGGCGGCGAAGTGATCCAGCGCGTCGTGGCTCACCGCCACCCCTTTGGGCTGACCGGTCGAGCCCGAGGTGAACATCAGGTAGGCGACGGCGCGGCCGGCGGCCGGCTGGTTGAGCCGATCATCGCTCACCAGATCCCCCGCCAGCAGGGTGCGCCCCTCAAACAGGCTGGCCAGCTTGTGGCGGTACTCGGCCTGGGTGATCAGGGTCTTGACCTCCCCCAGCCGCAGAATATGGCCCTGACGCTCCAGCGGCTGCTCGGGGTCGAGGGGCACATAGACGGCGCCCGCCAGCAGCACCGCCAGCTGGGCGAAGATGGCCTGTGGGGTGCGGGCCAGCATGACCCCCACCTTGTCGCCGGGGGCGACGCCTGCGGCCTGCAGGGCAGCCGCCATCTGTTCGGATCTGGCCAGCAGCGCCTCGTAGCTGAAGCGGGCCTCTCCCAGCTCCAGCGCTACCTTCTCCGGGGTCTGGGCGGCGAAGTGGCAGAGCGCCTCCAGCACCGGCCGCACCTGGAGAGCTTCATGGGCGGGGCCGGCGATCAGGGCCCTGACTCGCTGCTCGGCCAGCCAATCGGCCTTGAGCGTCCCCAGGGTCTGGGCAGGCTCGGCCAGCCAGCGCCCCAGCAGGGCAAACAGGGTATCGGCGATGGCCGCCAGATCCCCCTGCTGGTAGCAGCCGGGGTTGGCGTCCAGATCCAGGCGTGGCTGGCCATCGACGCCGACCTGCACCTCGATGGTGAGATCCTCCACCGGCCCGGCGCTGATGTTGAGAATATGGGCAGATAGCGGCCCGAAGCGGCGAGCGTGATCGAACGGCATGATGTTGACCAGGGGGCCGAACAGCCGCTTCTCGCCCCCCACCAGGCCAAGGTCGCGGCGCAGCAGCTCGTAGCGGTAGTGCTGGTGTTTGCGCACCCCGCGCTTGGCCTTGGCCACGGCGCCGGCGGCTCCCGCCAGATCCAGTTCTTCACCCAGTGTCAGCGCCAGCGGGGTAATGTTCATCTGCATGCAGGGCACGGTCAGCGACGCCGAGCCGATGCGGTTCATCATCATCAGGCCGAGCAGGGTCTTATCCTGGCCGCTCGACAGCGACAGCTGGGCCGAGAGGCCGGCCAGCAGCAGATCGGGCCAGCCCAGCTTGTGCTCGTCGGCAAAGCCGGTCAGGGATTGCCACAGTGCCGCTGGCAGCGGACGGCTCTCGCGGACAAATTCGGCGGCGATGGGCGCGCGGGTCTCGCCAAAGGACTTCACCTCGGGCCAGCCTTGCAGTTGCTCCTGCCAGAAGGCGCGGGCGGCGGCGTTCTTGCCGCTCTGCTCGCGGCTCGCCTCTTCCGCCAGCACCTCAGCCAACGAGCCGAAGGGCGATGGGGAGTTCATCTCACCGGCCAGCCCCTCTGCATACAGCTCGGCGATGCGCTGGAACAGCAAGGTGGTGCCAAAGCCGTCGAGGGCGATGTGGTGCACGCAGCTGTAGAGGTAATCGCGGCCCGGGCCGCGCAGCAGGGCGAAGCGGCAAGGGGATTCCGTGGTCAGCTCGAACGGGCGGCGCAGATCGGCCCAGGCCCAGGCGCGGGCCAGCGTCTCGTCATCGCGCTCGAGAGAGACCTCTTCATAGGCCAGGGGCAGCTCATGCGAGACGAAGCAGACCGCCTCCTTATCGTCTTCGAAGTGGCCCTTGAGCGCCTCGCACTCCCCCACCGCCTTGGCAAGGGCCGCCGCCAGCACGGCCGCCTCGACCTTGCCGTCGAAGGCGATGCACTCGGCGGTGTTGAACATCGCCTTGTCGTCGTTGAGCAGATGTCCGGACCAGAGCCCCTGCTGGGGGATGGTCAAGGGGAAGCGGTTCATGGGGTCACCTCCAGCGCCTGGGCTGCCAGCCTGGCCTCGATGAGGCGCCACCAGCCGTTGAGGGTCGGCAGCTTGGCGAGATCCACGAAGCCGAGCTCCACCCCGGCGGTGCGCCACTCGGTGAGCAGGGCCATAATCCGCACAGAATCCAGACCGTAGTCGATGAGATTCTCGTCGGGGTCAAACTCATCTTCATCCTCGTCGATGTGACTCAGCAGCCGCGCCTTGAGCCCCTCGTAGGTCAGCAACGGATTGGTCAGCAAGGGATTGGTGGGCTGGGCGGCAGAAGCGGAAGCCGGAGCAAGCGCCAGCACCTCCTCGCAGCGGATCACCTTGCCGCAGCGAGTCGCCACATAGTCCAGCGCCATCTGGTGGTCGGCCAGGGAGAAGTCCGCCACCCCGTCCGCCAGGAAGAAGGGCTGAATGTCGCGCATGAAGGCATCACAGGCGGTCATCATGCAGCCGATATGGCCGTAGATGCCGCCGATGATCAGCTGATCCCGTCCCAGCGCTTTGAGCATCTGCTCCAGCTCGGAGCGCTGGAAGGCGCTGTAGCGCCACTTGACCAGCACGGTGTCGTCACGCTCCGGGCAGAGTGCTGCCACCACCTGCTGCTGCTCGGGCCGCTTGTTGAGACCCGGGCCCCACATGTCGTTGAGCAGGGCGCGATCTTCAGGGGATTGATCCTTGGGCTGGGCGGTGTAGAAGACCGGGATGCCGAGGGCCTTGCACTGCTTGCGCACGGCGGCCAGGCGCTCAGTCAGGGCCGCGATCAGCGGGCTGTTTTCGCCATAGAAGGCGGTGAAGTACTCCTGCATGTCGTGGATCAGCAGGGCGGCGCGTTTGGGATCCAGAGACCAGTTGACCTTGTTGGCCTTCCACTGGCTGGGCATGGCGTAATTGTTCAGGGTTGGGATAGCCATAACGTCATGATTCCTTTTTAGTTTTATGCGGTTGTCAGGGACTGGTTGGCGGCGATGAGGTGCGCAATGCGCGCCCGCAGCCCCTGCTTGTCAATCTTGCCCACCGCCGTCATGGGCAGGGCGTCCAGGGTTTCGAAGCGGTCGGGCAGCTTGAAGTCCGCCACCCCGCGCTCGCGCAGAAACTTGCGCAAGGCCAGCGGCTTCAAGGCGGGATCGGTGCTGACGATAAAGGCGCAGCTCTTCTCCCCCATGGCGCTGTCGGGCATGGAGACCAGGGCCGCATGGGTGATGGCCGGGTGGTGCAGCAGCTGGTTTTCCACCTCTTCCGCCGCGATCTTCTCGCCGCCCCGGTTGATCTGATCCTTCTGCCGCCCGACCACGGTGAGGTAACCATCGGCATCCTGTACCACCAGATCGCCGGAGCAGTAGAAACCCTCGGCATCGAACACCCGGGCGTTGTGGGCCGGACTCTGGTAATAACCGCGGAAGGTGTAGGGACCGCGGGTGTGCAGGGCGCCAGGCTCGCCGGGGGCAACCGGGTTGCCCGCCTCATCGAGGATGCGCACCTCGTCGTCCGGGCTCATAGGGCGGCCCTGGGTGTGAATGACCTTCTCGTCGGGGTCGTCCAGCCGGGTGTAGTTCACCAGCCCTTCCGCCATGCCGAACACCTGCTGCAGCCGGCAGCCGAGCAGCGGCCCAATCTTGTTGGCCACCGCCTCCCCCAGCTTGGCGCCGCCCACTTGCAGCAAGCCGAGGCTCTCGAGCTGGGTGCGCGCAGCGGGATCCGCTTCCGCAGCCTGCAGCCAGAGCGAGACCGCCGGCGGCACCAGCGAGGTGAGGTTGACCCTGTGGCGGGCGATGAGCGGGAAACAGCTGATGGGGCTGGGGTCGGGCGCGAGCACCACTGTGCCGCCCGCCTCGAACACCCCCAGGGCGCCAGGGGAGCTCAGGGGGAAGTTGTGGGGCGCCGGCAGGGCGCACAGATAGCGGGTATGGGGCCCCAATTCACAGATTTCATTGCTGCGGCGCACGCTGTACAGGTAATCGTCATGGGTGCGGGGGATGAGCTTGGGGGTGCCGGTGCTGCCGCCGGAGAGCTGGAAGAAGGCCACCTCGTCCGCCGGAGTCGGGCCAGATTTCACCGGCTCACTCTCAGCCACCTTCGCCAACCAGCGGGTCAGCCCCAGCTCCCCCCCATCGCCATCCAGCAGCACCAGCTCGGCGCCGATGGTTGTCAGCAGCTCGCTCTCGCGACCCTTGCTTGCAAACAGCGGATGGGCCAGCGAACCGACAAAGAGGCGGGGTGTGATCTGCTCGGCATAAGAGAGGAGCTCCAGCCGGTTGTGGCTAAAGAGCGCATTGACCGGCGCGATGCCGGCCTTGAGCAGGGCGAAGAACACCAGATAGAACTCGGCCACGTTGGGGAGCTGCACCAGCGCGGTGTCCCCCACCCCCAGGCCATGGCGGGCCAGATTTGCGGCCAGCCGGCTCGAGGCGGCGTCCAGCTCACGATAACTGAAGCGACGCTCGCCGCAGAGAATGGCCTCGGCGTCGGGGGCCAGCTCGCACTGACGCGCCAGCATGGCGGTCAGCGGCTCGCCGCGCCAATAGCCCTTGGCGCGGTAGTGCCGGGCCAACGCGTCAGGCCAGCGGGTATAGGGCAGGAAGCGGTTGGACTGCGTCATTGCGCCACCTCCGGACTCAGGCCCAGGGCTTTGAGCATGGTACTCAGCTTGGTGCCGGTCTCGGCCCACTCCATGGCGGGATCCGAACCCGCGACGATGCCGGCGCCGGCGAACAGCTCGACCTGATGGCCATCGAGCACGCCACAGCGGATCACCACGGCCCACTCGCCGTTGCCCTGGCTGTCGCACCAGCCGACGATGCCGCTGAACAGGGCGCGCCGGAAGGGCTCCTGCTCGCGGATAAACTGACGGGCCAGATCGGTGGGATAGCCGCACAGGGCCGGGGTGGGATGGAGCTGGCAGGCAAGTGACAGCACCGATGCCTCGCCGCCGTGCAGCCGGCCGGCGATGGGGGTGCCCAGATGCCAGAGGGTATCCGTGCTCATCAGGGATGGATGAGCGGGGATCGCCAGCTCGCGGCAGTGGGGGGTCAGCACCCGGCGGATCTCGTCGATCACCAACTTGTGTTCATGCTGATCCTTGCGAGAGGCCAGCAGATCCCGGGCGACCATTTCGTCTTGCGCCGGCTCGCTCGCCCGTCTGGCGGAGCCCGCCAGCGGGTGGGTGAACACCTCTCCCCCGCTGACCCGCAGCAGCAGCTCCGGACTGGCGCCAAGCAGGCGGCGGCCCTGGCCGAGCGGCAGGGAGAAGTGGAAGGCGTGGGGATTCTGGGCCATCAGACGGGCCAGCACCTGCTTAGGGTCGGCAGGCTGATGCAGGGTAAGGGTGAGCTTGCGCGACAACACCACCTTGGACAGCCGGCCTTGGGCAAACGCATCCAGCGCCGCGCTGACCGAGGCCTGGAATTCGCTGGCCGGCGGGGTGCTCTGCACCGAGATGACCCGGTTGGCCTCGACGGCCTGCTCTGCCACAGCGTCTATCGCCGGCGCCTGTTCCTGCGGGATAAGGCGCTCACCCCGCTTATAGCGGCCGGGCACATAGAGGCAGGAGGCTTCCGCCGGATCGAACGCGAAGGCACCGATAAGCAGGGGGTTGGCCTGGCCGGCGGCACTGGCCGCTGCCAGCGCGTCGGCAATCTGTTGTTCTAGCAAAGGCCATTCACAGGCGGGGGTGGTGATAGGCTGGCCCAGGTCAGTGGCACTGAGAGTGCCCTGACCCGAGGTAAACAAGAAATCAGGCGACATCTTCGCCTCGGCAGGTGCGCCATTTTCCATTACACGAGTATTCACGTTATACCCTCAAAGAAGATTCAAAATGATAATGATTATCAATTTGACTTTGTGCGGCGGTAAAATACTCGCTTTGAAATCACGGGGTCAATGGGATTTTGCATCGCTAAAACAGGAGCTTGTTTGTGGGTATGTCGGGGATGACGCCAGGGCGGGCCTGCTGGCGGTGAAGGGAAACAGCTACTCGAATGAAAACGGATTGCCATCCCCATATGGGGGATGCGACAGCAACCGGTCATAGAGGCCCCACTGGCGGCCAACCCGCTTTGCCTCTAAGATGGCGCCACCTCTTGTGACAGCCCCGAAAATGGAACCCTCCCATGTTGAAACACCTGCTTCTGCTTCCCTTCGCCCTGCTGCTGGCGGCCTGCTCGCTGACCCAGTACAGCGTCAGCGAAGGGGAGATCAACCAGTACCTCAAGGAGCGAGTCGCCTTCGAGAAACAGCTGGGGATCCCCGGCATCATGTCGAGCAAGATCCGACTCGATGACATGCAAAGCCGCATCGGCCGCAGCCAGGCCGACAAGGTCGAGCTGGATGCCGCCGGCGAGCTGCAGGTGGCGAGCCCGCTGGGCAGCCAGCAGATGAAGATCCGCCTCTCCCTGAGTGCCCGCCCCGACTACGTGGCCGAACAGGGCGCCATCTATCTGCGCGATCTTGAGCTCATCTCTGTCAAGACCGAGCCGGCGGACGTGGGCACCGCCCTCTCCCCGCTCTTGCCCACCTTCAACCAGTCCCTCTCCCTGTTCCTCTCCCAGACCCCCGTCTACCGGCTCGATGGCAGCCGCCAGAACGAGGCGCGGATCAAGGACAAGGTCGAAGCCCTCAAGGTGGAGCCGGGCCGACTGGTCATCCCCTTCAAACTGATGTGACACCTGCCGCCGCGCCTCTCCTCTTCACCCCACCGGGGCGCGGTTTTTTTCTTCTCAAGCCCCGCCCTTTGCCCCATAATGCACACCATTCTCATTTAGATTCATGAGAAGCGTCATAATAAAATCAACAATATGGTGAGAAGGACATGAGAAAAACCGTACTGGTGCAGGCGATCGCCTGCGCACTCCTCAGCAGCGCCGCACAGGCTGCCGTCAAGGTGGAGGACAAGACGTTCAACACCGCCGCCAACATGCTGGCCTACACCGAATTCGAGCTCTCCGGCGAGCCGCTGGCCGAGGCCCTCGGTCTGGATCTGGATGTGCTGGACGCCAACCGCGCCGACGAGCCGACCCCGTTCGACTTCGCCGCCGGGATCGAATCCTATGAATACTCCGAAGAGGCAATGTACGCCCTCAACTACCAGTCCGGCATGGGCCCCCATCTGGTAAACGGGCCGCAAAACCAGGCCCGTGGCGGCACCCTGGCCGACCTGGGCAAACGGGTACTGGCCATGGCCGAGGCCGTCGGCTTCCCCGCCGATGAAATTCCTCAGGGCATGTATCCCCTCTCCCTGCCCTACGCCTCCGCCAACCCGGAGTTTGCGCAAGCCGTCAACGCCACCCCGGTCAACGGTGACCAGATCACCATCAAGACCGCCAAGGGCAACGAGAAGAGCGTCAAGACCCAGGTCCCCGCCTACTTCCGCGACTACGCCACCCTGCGCTGGAGCGGCAGTGACAACCTGCTGGTCCCAGCCGCCGTGGGCGGCATCCTGCTCAAGGAGGTGATGTGGTCCCAGGACTTCCTGGGGGGCATGCACGTAGCCGAGACCGATGAAGAGGTGGAAGCCGCGTCCGCCACCATGGATCAGGACGGCAAGCACAAGCTGGGGGTTTCTGCCGCCGACGGCTTCAACGGCATGATGCTGACCGAGCAGTCCATCGACAAGCTCGCCATCCTGCAAGGTCAGCTCGGCTTTGACGGCAAGACCCTGGGCGCCAAAATCACCCCGCAGTACGATCCGGCCAAGGAGGTTGTCTACTTCCCTCATCAGGTGAAGGTAACCGAGACCAGCAAGAATGACGCCGGTGCCATCGGCAAGCTGGAGGTCGTGGACGGCTCCGCCCAGTTGCGCGACGCCTGGATGCTGCTGTGGCCCCTCTCCGAGTTCTACGCCTTCAGCGATCAGCGCACGGCCAACACCAATCAGAACCCGGCCTTCCACGCCGTGTTTGACGGTGCCCCGTTCGCCGCCGCTCCGGCTGCCAACCAGACCAACGATCTGGGCAAGGCGGTGGCGGGCAGTGATGCCTTCTCCCTGGCCCTGAACCTCTCCAACCTCACCTTCAAGAACCTGCAGGCCCTGCACTTCGAGCCCAAGGCTGGCACCCTGGTCGACAGCTGGCAGGCTGGCAAACAGGCCGGGCACGTCACCACCTTCGACGCCGCCTACGCCCTGGTCGCCCTGCAGATCTTCCAGCGCGCCCAGGATGCGCTGCCGGTGGGTTACGCCGCCGGTGACAATGGCGAGCTGAACCTCAAGACCCCACAGGGTGAGCAGGCGATCGCACTGGTCCGCAAGCAGGCCGATTTCATCCTCGCCAACCTCAAGGGCAAGAATGGCCTGGTCCATGACGGTCTGACCCTGGGCGGCAAGCTTGACGCCGGTCAGTCCATCGACGCGCAGTTCGCCGCCATCCGCGGCTTGACCGCCGCCTTCCTGGCCACCTCGGATGCCAAGTACCGCACCGCGGCGCGCGAGCTCTTCATCGCCGCCGACAAGGCCTACTTCAATGCCAAGGCCGGAACCTGGCTCGCCGGCAAGCAGGGTGAATACACCCCCTGGACCCAGGCCGCCATCTCCGGCGCCCTGCGCTCTGCCATGCTGAACCTGCGCAACGAAGGGGCCGAGAAGGCACCCGAGCTGGAGCTGGCCCAGCTGACCCAGCGCTACGTGAGCTGGTTCCGTGGCACCGTCAACGGCGGCATGCAGATGGCTGAGTGGGTCGGCGACTCCGGCGAGAACGTCATCGAGGGCGCCGGCAGCGACACCGACGAAGATGGCGTCCCGCAAGTGACCGCCGCCGGTGGCAAGCATGGCACCGCCATGGTGATGGCCGGCAAGGCCCTGGTCAGCGAGAAATAAATCGACCACCAATAGAAAGGGAGCCCAGGGCTCCCTTTTTTTGTCTGTGTCGACGAGGTTAGCCGAGCTTGGCCAGCATCGGCTTGGTCACCAGCACGATGCCCTGCTCGGAGCGGTAGAAGCGGCGTGCATCCTCGTCCGCGTTCTCCCCCACCACCAGGCCGTCTGGCAGCTTGCACCCCTTGTCCACCACCACCCGGCGCAAGCGGCAACCAGCCCCGATCTCGACCCCGGGGAAGATCACCGCCTGATCCAGGGTACAGAAGGAGTGCACCCGCACGTTGGTGAACAACACCGAGTTGAGCACGAAGGAGCCGCTCACGATGGAGCCCCCCGCAAACATGGAGTTGATGGTCATGCCGTGCTGGCCGTTTCTGTCCTGCACGAACTTGGCCGGGGGCGACATGTTCTGGCTGGTCCAGATGGGCCAGTTCTCGTCATAGATGTCGAGCTCGGGCACCACGGAGGCAAGGTCCATGTTCGCCTCCCAGAACGAATCCAGGGTCCCCACGTCGCGCCAGTAGGGTTTTTGCCCCTCCTTGGCCCCGACACAGGACATGTTGAACGGATGGGCAAAGGCCTTGCCCTCGCCCACGATGCGCGGGATCACGTCCATGCCGAAGTCGTGCTTGGACTCCTGGTTGTGGATGTCCTCTTCCAGCAACTGGTAGAGGTACTCCGCCTCGAAGATGTAGATGCCCATGGAGGCCAGCGAGCGATCCTCGCAGCCCGGCATGGCAGGCGGATTGGCCGGTTTCTCCACGAAGGCGCGGATCTTGCGTTGCTCGTCGATGTCCATGACGCCGAAGGCCGATGCCTCGCAGCGCGGTACCTCGATACAGGCCACCGTCACCTTGGCGCCGAGGCGCACGTGATCGAGCAGCATGGCGGCGTAGTCCATCTTGTAGATGTGATCCCCTGCCAGCACCACGATGTACTTGGGACCGTAGTCACGGATGATGTCGACGTTCTGGTAGATGGCGTCTGCGGTGCCGCGATACCAGTGCACCTCGTCCACCCGCTGCTGGGCGGGCAGCAAGTCGATGAACTCGTTCATCTGGTAGCGCAGGAAAGACCAGCCCGATTGCAGGTGGCGCAACAGACTGTGGGACTTGTACTGGGTCACCACACCCACCCGGCGGATGCCGGAGTTGATGCAGTTGGAGAGCACGAAGTCGATGATACGGAATTTGCCGCCAAAGTGGACGGCGGGCTTGGCGCGGTTATCGGTCAACTGCTTCAGGCGGCTGCCCCGTCCCCCTGCGAGCACCAAGGCCATACTCTGATTCAATAGTTGCCGTGCTTTGGCGGTGTCTACGGGTTCTAGCAACATATCTACCTCTGCTCTGTTGGGGCTGTTTTCAACCCATCTTCGCTTTTTTTACAGACCATGAAAGTGTTTTCACTCACATTTAGTTGCATTCCGCCGGCGCTTTATCGTGGAGTTGCGTGAGTACTCATGTTTTGCGCCAGCGACTTGGTTAGAATTTCTACATCATGAACATCATCAAGGATGAAACGATGTTGAATAAACATGAGGGAAACCTGCTGCTGGTCAGCGCACTGGTCTGCATTCCCATACTGCTGTTGCAGGGAGTGCTGCTCGCCCCCCCCGCCTCACCGCTCACCCTGCTGCTGGTCCTGATGACCACCCTGACGGGATTCGCCCTGCTGCTCTTTCTCACCCACAGCGTGCGCCGTGGAGAAAAGGCGAGGCAGGAGCAACGCTGGCTGCTGGCGCTGCAGCAGCGGGATCCCGCCATGCTCGACAGCGTACAGGCACAAACGGCTCTGCGCCAGCTCCTTGCGTCCTTCAATGAGGCCGAGATCGATGCCCACCGCCAGATCACCGAATTGCACAATCAGGCGACCCGGGACGAGATGACGGGGCTTGGCAATCGCCACGCCTTCCGGCGCGATCTGACCGAGCTGCTGCAACAGGAAAACACCCAGACCGCCATCCTGGTGCTCATCCGCGCCACCGAGCTCGGGACCCTCAACGCCCAGCGCGGCTTCCAGTCCGGGGATGCCTACATCCGGGACATCGCCGCCCTCATCAGCCACACCGTCAGCCGCTTCCCGGGCCACCGGGTCTATCGCATCTCGGGGGCCGATTTTGCCGTCCTGCTGCCCCCCCTGGCCCAGATCCCGCCCCATCTGCTGGGACGGGATCTGAAGCTCGCCTTCGATCGCTATCAGCACGATCACGAGCTCGAGAGCGCCGCCTACTCGGGCATGACCCGCCTGAGCAGCGAGCAGAAGATAGAGGCCATTCTGGCCCGGGCGGATCTCGCGCTGGCCCGCGCCCAGACAGAGGTAGTCAATGGCTGGGCCATCCAGCAGAACGACGAGGTGGTCGAAGTGCAGGGTCAGCGTCACTGGACCCAGGTGCTGACCGATCTGCTGGAGCAGGAGAGCGTCAACTTCACCTGCCAGCCCATCCAGCCCCTGCATCGCGGCATGCTCGCCTATCACGAGATCTATCCCCGCTTTTGCAGCAGCGACGGCACCGTGCTGCCAAGCGATACCCTGCTCGCCATGGCGCAGCGGCTGGACATGGTACTGCGCCTGACCCAGATGGTGATCCGCCACGTCATCCGCCAATACCGCGCCTTCGGAGGCCACAACAGCCGATGGGGTCTCAATCTGCCAGGCTCCCTGCTGCAAAACAGCGCCTTTCTCATCTGGCTGGATCACCAGTTGCAAAAAGACCCCGACATCGGGGCCAACCTGGTGTTCGAGCTCGACGAGGAGCACCTGGAGCGCAACCTGACCGGGTCCAGGCGGCTGTTCGAGCTGCTCAGGCGCCACGGCAGCCGCTCGGCCATCTGCAACTTCGGCAAGGGGATCGGCTCCTTCAGCCTGTTTCGCGAGCTCAAACCCGACTACATCAAGCTGGACCCCGGACTCATCACCGAGCTGGAGCAGGATCTCACCAATCAGCAGTTCGTGCGGATGATCGTCGACGTCTCCCATCGCATGGGCTGCCTGGTGATCGCGGAAGGGGTGGAACAGATAGGCCAGAAGCAGATGCTGCAGAGCATGTATGTGGACGGCTTGCAGGGCTACCTCATCGCCCGGCCCCAGGAGCTGGGACCGGAGATCGGTCAGATGGGGATCTTCACGGAGACGGTTTCAGCTTCAACAGGGTCAGAATGATGTCGTTGAGCTGGCGATAGCGCTCCAGCTCCTTCTGATCGTAACGGGTCGCCAGCATGGTCGGGTTGTGGCGATGCTTGAGGTAGCGGTTGATCTGCAGGCGGTTGAACCCGGCCACCTTGTAGATCTGGCCGAGCAGGGCATTGAGCTCGTCGTCCGCCAGCCCGGCCCGGGTCAGGTAATCGGGTTGGGACGGGCTCTCCTGGCGGGCCGTGACCTTCTCCAGCTGGCCACGCTCCTGCAAATAGGTGAGCCACTGCTCCACGTAGAGCGGCTTGCAGCCCCCCAGCAGATTGAAGTACCCCACGGCATCGCAGCGGCACCCGCTCAGCAGCACCAGGGCCAGCTCGTCGCTGTCACACTGAAAGCTCACCGGGCCGCTCTGGCTCCAGTCCAGCGCCTGCACCTGGATCCTCCCCTGCGCCCCCGCCTTCGTGGTCACGTCAAAGACAAACATGGCACCTCCCGATCGGCAAAGGGTTGATGATGACCCATCCCCGGGACGGGTGCAAAGGCAAATCGCCTTTTCATGGCCCATGGCGGCCATAAAAAAACCGGCCCCCCGAAGGGGGCCGGTTCATCACAATCCGGCAGGACGGCAGACTCAGGCGTCCAGTTCCACCAGCGCCTTGGCCAGCTCGATGGGCTCGAGCTCCTGGCCTTCCAGATCGGCGTTCCAGTTCGGGCCGACCAGCACGTCATCCTCGTCCAGATCGTTGATCCAGATGTCCAGGAACTCTTCGAGCTCGATCACTTCCGGCTCGTAATCCGCCCACTCGTCCACGCAGTGCAGGCGGGCATCCCCTTCGGCGGACCAGAGCGGCATCACGTCCGCATCTTCGAACTCGGCGGAGCGGCACACCACCCAGTCTTCACCGTAGCGCAGACCCCACACCTGACCCGACTCGCGGACTTCTTCGATGAACAGCTGGAAATTGGCGTCAAGATTGTCAGTTAGTTTGCTCATGGGGTCTCTCTCTTGCAAAGCAATGGCAGGCTGTCGGCCAGGGCTGGCCGAGAATGGGGCAGATGGTGTCCCAAAAGCCCCCCAGACTCAAGCCTTATCCCGAAAAAGCGGGGATAAAGGCCGTCAGATGCGATATTTCGCCACCAGGGCCCCCAGCTCGTCGCAGGCCAGCGCCAGTTGCCCGGATGCCTGCTCGGTCAGCCGGTTCTGGGCCAGGGCATCCGCCGCCAGCTGGGTGATGGCCACCAGCCGCTGGTTGATCTCCTCCGCCGCCCGGCTCTGCTCCGCCGCCGCCGTGGCAATCTGCCCATTCATGGCAGTAATGGTGTGGACGGATCCATCGATGGCATTGATGGCGACATCCGCATCGCCGGCCCTGTCCGCCGTCGCGCGGGAGAGCTGCTGCAACTGGCTGATGCCGCTGACCACCTTGCCGGCCCCCTCCTGCAGCCGCTGGATCATCTGCCGGATCTCGTCGGTGGAGCTGTGGGTGCGGGTCGCCAGGGTACGCACCTCATCGGCGACCACCGCAAAGCCGCGCCCCTGCTCCCCGGCCCGTGCCGCTTCAATGGCGGCGTTGAGGGCCAGCAGGTTGGTCTGCTCCGCCACCCCGCGAATGACGTCTAGCACGGAGCCAATCTGCTGAGTCTCCTGCTCGAGGCGGCTCACCGCCTGTACCGTCTCCACCATCTCGTCCGCCAGCTGGCTGATGGACTCCCGGGTCTGGACCACCACCTCGCGGCCATGCTGGGCCAGATTGAGCGCCGAGTCCGCCGCGTCGGCGGCCTGGGCCGCGTGCTGGCCCACTTCGCGGCTGCTCACCGTCATCTGCTCCATGGCGCTGGCCACCCGCAGGGTATCCTGCTCCTGGCCGGTGACGATGGCGCCGGTACGCTCCACCACCTCGGCAAGCTGGTGGGCATGCACCCGGTTCTGATCCGCTATCTGCTGGCTGCGGGCCACCAGCTGCGCCATCTGGCTGGCGAAGAGGTTGAAGTTGATGCTGAGCTGGCTCAGCTCGTCACGCCCCGATTCCGGCAGACGTACCCGCAGATCCCCCTCCCCCCTGGCGATGTTGCCAAGGGCCGAGACCGAGCGGGAGAGGGGCACGACGATGCTGCGCACAATGAGGCCAACCACGGCAAACAGCAGGAGGGCCAGCACCAGCCCGATCCCCAGCAGGGTGTGCAGCACCTCCCGGTACTGGGCCTCGACGTCGTCCACATAGACGCCGGTGCCGATGATCCAGTCCCAGGGGGCGAAGCGCTTGATGTAGGAGATCTTGCGTACCGGTTCGTCCACCCCCGGCTTGGGCCAGTAGTAGGCCACCTCCCCCGCGCCCTGGGCCCGGGCCAGATCGGCGAAGGCGACGAACAGCCTGAGCCCCTGCTTGTCCTCCACCCCGGAGAGATCCTTGCCGTCCAGCTCGGGTTTCATGGGGTGCATCACCATGGTGGGGTGGCTGTCGTTGATCCAGAAGTAGTCATCGTTGCCGTAACGCAACCCCTTGATCAGCGCCAGCGCCTCGGCCTTGGCGCTCGCCTCGTCCAGCTCCCCCTTGCGCACCCTGGCTTCCAGCCCTGCCACCAGGCTGTAGGCGGTCTCCACCTGGGCCTGGGTCTGGCGGCTCTTCTCACCCATCAGCCCCTGCTGATAGATCTGCAGGCAGAAGAACAGCAGCAGTCCCAGCAGCGCCAGCACCATCAGGGTCACCAGCGACAGACGCCGACCGATACTCCATTGTCTCAACATACCCTCGCCCCGCAGCAGCTACATATCCTTAACACAAGGTATGCCGCCGCGACGCGGGCTGTCCACGATGTCAGCAAAAGCGATGCCAAAAACATGATCCAGCCCCAAAAACAAGAAAGGGTGCCCAGTGGCACCCTTTCTCGTGGTCGACAGGAAGAGGTATCACCGCTCCCAGTACACCTCTTCCAGGCTGTCTTCCTTCTCCGGCAACCCGCGGGAGAGGCGCGGGCTGCTCTGGGCCAGCACCTCGTAGCTCACCCGGTTGGCGTACTTGCACACCTGGGCCAGAGAGGAGTAGGTCAGGAATTCCGAGAGATGCTTGGCGGAGTTCGGCACGTTCATGCGGTGGTAGGCGTTCGCCACCATGTCGTGCAGCACGGCGGACAGCGCACCGTCCCCTGCCCCGTTGGTGTTCTTGATCTTCTCCGGGCCGCCCATGTAGGGGGAGATGTGGGAGTAGATACGCGCAGGCTTGCGGCACTTGTCCCGGGCCATGGGACGGCTGAACTCGTACATGTTGAACTCGGGGATGACGCCGGGCAGCAGGGTGTGGGTGGTCTCGCGCTTGTAGTCCTCGTCGGTGTAGCTCGCCATGTAGAGGCCGATGGGGCCGGCGGTGCAGAGCACCATGTCCGCCCAGTCCAGCGCCTTGTCGGCCGCGCCGAGGGGATCCTTTATCCCGGTCAGGGCCTCCGCCTCGTCCTCGTTCATGGCGAGCACGGTCACGTTCTCGCTGATGAAATCGCGCCACCACTGGGGATTCTCGTCGATGACGAAGCGGGTGCCCAGGGTCAGCACCACAGGCACCCCGGCCTCGCGGGCATAGCGCACCGCGGCCATGGCGGCCTCCTTCATGGGGGTGCCGTCGGCGCCGCGCACCAGGTAGGCGGTGATCACCAGGGCCGAGGCCTCCTTGATGATGGTCTCGGGGATGTGGTCCACATCCAGGTGATCCATCTTGCCGGCGTTGATGCCAAAGCTGCGCTCTCCCCCTTCGGTGATGAAGGTGAAGCAGCGTCCGACCGGGCCGTCCACCGGCTGCAGGTAGTCGAGGTTGACCCGGGAGGAGGTGTTGCACAGATAGCGGTAGGCATAGCTGCCGATGCGGATGTCCTGGCTCATGACGCCAAGCAGGATGGAGTGGGAGTCCGCCAGCACGGAGTAGTTGTGCATGGTGTTGCCGATGGTGCCACCGGCAAATTCGCTCACCACCATGTTGTTGGCCTTGAGCTCGTCGTAGACCATCTCCGCCACCTCGTCGGAGATGAGCATGGAGTGGCCCTTGCTCAGACCGTACCGGTTCAGGAAGTCTTCGTCCACATGGGCTTCGATATCCACCAGAGTCTGATCGATGCCCACTACATAGGCCTTGCCCAGTTCGGTGAGCTGGGAATTCTGCGGGATCAGGGGATCACGTCTGTCGACCGGGAAGTAGTGTTTGGACTTGCGCTGACCGGGAAATTTCATGGCAATCTTCTGTGCTCTGGGGAAAAGAGGGGCGGGATTTTAACACAATCCACCACGCCGAAAAGTCGCACGATTGAATTTTGAGGTCAGTATAGACAAGGGCTTGCGAGGAAAACGTTTGACTTGCCTGCCACAAAAAACCACCCCGTGACGGGGTGGTGTGCGGGATGACATTCAGCTTGCCGAGAGCCCCTGCACCAGGGCCAGCACCGAGAAAATCCCCAGCGACAGCCAGAAGAAGAGGGTGCCGAAGAGGCGCGGCATGTTGGGAGCCCTCGGGATCTGGATGCCGATGGCATGCAGGATGCGACCCACCAGCAGCAGCACACCGCCCAGGTGCAGCCAGAGCGACCCGACCCCCGCCAGTTCGCACAGGGCCATCAGCAGCAGGGTGAGGGGCACGTACTCGGCAAAGTTGCCGTGGGCGCGGATCGCGGCCAGCATCTCGGGGGCTTCCCCCTCCCCTATCATCACCCTGAACTGGGCGCGGCGCTTGACCACCCAGAAGGAGAGCAGCAGGAACAAGAGCCCGAGCAGGCCGGCGTAAATCAGCGTGATATGCATCATCAGGACACTCCTTTATCGTTGAATCCGAACGTCCGCCACGTCGGGCACCGGATGAGAACGGCCATCATGCCAGCTCGCGACAGATGAGGGAAACCATCATGCGGATATGGGCCTGATCGCTGTTGAGGGCCGGGATGTATTCAAACTGCTCGCCACCGGCGGCCATGAAGATCTCCCGGTTCTGCACCTGGATCTCCTCCAGGGTCTCGAGGCAATCCGCCGAGAAGGCCGGGCAGATGACATCGAGCCGCTTGACGCCGCGAGAGGGCAAGTCGCCCACGGTCAGGTCCGTGTAGGGCTTGAGCCACTCCTCCTTGCCAAAGCGGGACTGGAAGCTCGCGGTCCACTGCTCCGGGGCCAGCCCCAGCGCCTCCGCCAGCAGGGCGGCGGTGCGCCTGCACTGATGACCATAAGGATCCCCTTCCCGCTCGTAGCGCTCGGGAATGCCGTGGAAGGACATCAGCAGATGCTCCCCCTGGCCGTGCTGCTCCCAGTGGCGACGCACGCTCATGGCCAGCGCCTGGATGTACTCCGGGTGGGCATGGTAATCGCGGATGAGCCGCACCACCGGCAGATTGCGCTCGGTTTTCATCGCCCTGGCCCAGGCGTCGAACACCGAGGCGGTGGTACTGACCGAATACTGGGGATAGAGCGGCAGCAGGATCACCCGGTTGACCCCCTGGGCCTTGAGGGCCTGCCAGCCATCGGCCAGCGACGGGGCGCCATAGGTCATGGCGAGCGCCACCGGCACCTCGACCCCTTCCCGCTTGAGCTCGTGCTCCAGGGCCGCGCGCTGCTGCTGGCTGATGACCATCAGGGGGGAACCCTGCTCGGTCCACACCTGCTGATAGAGCTTGGCCACCTTGGGGGAGCGGGTCGGCAGGATGATGAAGTGAAGCAGGGGGCACCAGAGGTAGCGCGGCAGGTCGACGACCCGCTGATCGTGCAGAAACTGGCTGAGAAATGCCTTGACCGCCGCCGTGGTCGGCGCGGCCGGGGTACCCAGATTGACCAGCAAGATCCCGGTTTTCGTGGTCACGTTAGCATCCTGTCGTTCTGTGTCGTGGGAATGGAATGCAAGAAAGGGCCCGGTATGGACCCTTTTCTCACCCTCGTAGCCAGCCAGCGAACGGCTGCGTCCTGCCGGCCCTGAATGGCTTAACCGAGAATGGCGGCCAGTTGCTGGCTGACCAGATCCACTGGCTGGGTGCCGTCGATCTTGACGTAACGGGTGTTGCCCGCTTCCGCTTCCTTGCCGTAGAAACCGATGAGCGGCGCGGTCTGCTGATGGTAGACATCCAGGCGCTTGCGCACTGTGGTCTCTTCGTCGTCGGCACGGATCACCAGATCCTCGCCGGTCACGTCATCCTTGCCTTCCACTTTCGGCGGGTTGAACACCACGTGGTAGGTACGGCCGGAGCCGGAGTGCACGCGGCGGCCGCTCATGCGCTTGACGATCTCTTCGTCCGGCACGTCGAACTCCAGCACGAAGTCCACGGTCACACCGGCATCCTTCATGGCTTGCGCCTGGGGAATGGTGCGGGGGAAGCCGTCCAGCAGGAAGCCGTTGGCGCAATCCGGTTGCGCGATGCGTTCTTTGACCAGGCCGATGATGATGTCGTCGGAGACGAGCTGACCTGCGTCCATCACGGCTTTGGCCTTGAGGCCCAGCTCGGTACCCGCCTTGATCGCCGCACGCAGCATGTCGCCGGTGGAGATCTGCGGAATACCGTGTTTTTCCATGATGAACTGAGCCTGGGTACCCTTGCCGGCGCCCGGAGCTCCCAACAGAACAATGCGCATACACGCTCCTAGTTGATTGGTTATTCAATTCTTGAGAAGGCAAAAAACTACACGTTTTCGCCCGTATTAACAAGCTCGCCCCGTGTGAGTGGCCAGATTATCACCACACTCCCGCCCCGTCTCTGCGACCAAAGACGCAGACGACGACCACGAAAAATGATTGAAAATGCAGCAGCGCACCAGAGGGGAACGGCCAAAAAAAAGCCCACTGTCATGCAGTGGGCCAATCACAATCACATCACGCCTGGAGTAGCAGACGGTTGATACGGGAGACGAAGCTCGCCGGATCATTGAGGCCGCCCTGCTCCGCCAGTTGGGCCTGCTCGTGCAGGAGGGAGACCCACTCGCCAAACAGGCTCTCATCCTCGATGGTGCCAAGCTTCTTCACCAGGGCATGGTCGGGGTTGAGCTCCAGGATGTACTTCTGCTCCGGCACCGGCTGGCCGGCGGCGCGCATCAGCTTGATCATCTGGGTGCTCATGCCGTGGGCGTCAGTGACGATGCAGGACGGAGAGTCGGTCAGACGGTGGGTGACGCGCACCTCTTTCACCGCCTCCCCGAGGCTCTTCTTGACCCGCTCCACCAGACCGGCGTTGGCTTTTTCAGCCTCTTCCTGCGCCTGCTTGGAGGCGTCGTCTTCCAGATCCCCGAGATCCAGTTCGCCACGGGTGACGGAGACCAGCTGCTTGCCGTCGAACTCGGTCAGGTGACTCATCAGCCACTCGTCCACCCGCTCCCACATCAGCAGCACTTCGACGCCCTTCTTGCGGAAGATCTCGAGGTGCGGGCTGTTCTTGGCAGCGGCATAAGAGTCGGCGGTGATGTAGTAAATCTTCTGCTGACCTTCCTTCATGCGGCCAACGTAATCCTCGAGCGACACGGTCTGGGCTTCGCCCTCGCCGGCGGTGCTGGCAAAGCGCAAAAGCTTCGCGATCTCTTCCCGGTTGGCGTAATCCTCGGCCGGGCCCTCTTTGAGCACATTGCCGAACTCGCTCCAGAACTTGGCGTACTTCTCGGCATCGTCTTTCGCCAGCTTGTTGAGCATGGTGAGCACGCGCTTGGAGCAGGCCTTGCGCAGGGAGGCGGTCACCTTGTTGTCCTGCAGGATTTCACGGCTGACGTTGAGCGGCAGATCGTTGGAGTCCAGCACCCCTTTCACGAAGCGCAGGTAGGTCGGCATGAACTGCTCGGCGTCGTCCATGATGAAGACCCGCTGCACATAGAGTTTCAGGCCGTGCTTCTGTTCGCGGTTGTAGAGATCGAACGGCGCGCGGGCCGGGATGTAGAGCAGGCTGGTGTACTCCTGGGCCCCTTCCACCCGGTTGTGACCCCACAGGAGCGGATCTTCGAAGTCGTGGGCGACGTGCTTGTAGAACTCTTGGTACTCCTCGTCCTTGATGTCCTTCGGGTTGCGGGTCCAGAGCGCGGTGGCGCGGTTGACCTGCTCCCACTCCCCCGGGGTGCCGACGATGGTTTCACCGTCTTCTTCCCGATCCGGCGTACCCTCCTTGAACATCTCCACCGGCACGCTGATGTGGTCGGAATATTTGCTGACCACGGAGCGCAGGCGCCAGTCGTCCAGGAACTCCTCTTCATCGCTGCGCAGGTGCAGGATGACGTCGGTGCCGCGACCGGCTTTGGTCACGTCAGCCACGGTGAAGGAGCCTTCCCCTTGTGATTCCCACTGCACGCCCTGCTCCGGCGCGGTGCCGGCGGCGCGGGAGACCACGGTCACCTTGTCGGCCACGATGAAGGCGGAGTAGAAGCCCACCCCGAACTGGCCGATCAGCTGGGAATCCTTGCCCTGGTCACCGGAGAGGTGCTTGAAGAACTCGGCGGTGCCGGACTTGGCGATGGTGCCCAGGTGCTCGATCACCTGGTCACGGGTCATGCCGATGCCGTTGTCCGAAATGGTCAGGGTCTTGTTCTCTTTGTCCACCACCAGGCGCACGCGCAACTGGCCGTCGTTTTCGAACAAAGAGGCATCGGAAAGCGCCTTGAAGCGCAGCTTGTCCGCCGCATCGGAGGCGTTGGAAATCAGCTCGCGCAGGAATACTTCTTTGTTGGAGTAGAGGCTGTGAGCCATCAGGCTCAGCAGTTGTTTGACTTCAGTCTGAAAGCCGTGGGTTTCGGCGTGAACACTTTGGGTCATCGACCAGTCCTCAAAACGTCGGGTTGAACAGATTCCCAAGCTAGATGGGGTTGGCCTTTCAAATATCAAGGGGCTTGCGTGCAAACTTGAGAGCAAATTTGCACACCGGCCCCTCGCTTGGCCCACACAGGCAACCCCCTCCCGGCCTCCCCCTTCAACAAGGGGGAGGTGCACCGTCGTCCCCTGTCTGGCGAGGAGGGTCAGATTGGGATCGAGCGTGGAGCCAATAGCGGGGTCAGCCTTGCTCTCCCCTGCCAAAGGGAGGAGTGGGGCAAGATCCATTGCTCCCTCCCCTGCCAAGGGGAGGGCCGGGGTGGGGTTCGTTGCTTTCTCCCCTGCCAAAGGGAGGAGTGGGGCAGGATCCATTGCTCTCTCCCCTGCCAAGAGGAGGGCCGGGGTGGGGTTCGTTGCTTTCTCCCTTGCCAAAGGGAGGAGTGGGGCAAGATCCATTGCTCCCTCCCCTATCAAGGGGAGGGCCGGGGTGGGGTTCGTTGCTTTCTTCCCTGCCAAAGAGAGGAGTGGGGCAGGATCCATTGCTCCCTCCCCTGCCAAGAGGAGGGCCGGGGTGGGGTTCGTGGCCTCTTTAGCTCAGACGCTGGCGCCCCATCAGGGAGTGGGAGAGCGTGGTGCCATCCACCAGCTCCAGCTCCCCGCCCACCGGCACGCCATGGGCGATGCGGCTCACCTCCACCCCGGCGGTGCGGGCCATGTCGGCGATGTACCAGGCGGTGGCATCCCCCTCGATGGTGGGGTTGGTGGCGAGGATCAACTCCTTGATCTGCTCCTCTTGCAGGCGGCGCTCCAGGATATCGAGCCCCAGCTCCTCGGGGCCGATGCCGTCAAGGGGCGACAGGTGGCCCATCAGCACGAAGTAACGGCCGGAGAACTGGCCAGTCTGCTCGATGGCCGCCACGTCCGCCGGGCTCTCCACCACGCAGAGCAGGCCGTTCTCCTCGCGCTTGGGATTGGCGCAGATCTCGCAGCGATCGTTCTCGGTAAAGGTGCGGCAATGGCTGCAATGACCTATTTCGGTGAGCGCCCGGTTGAGCAGGGAGGCCAGACGCAGACCGCCGCTGCGCTCGCGCTCCAGCAGGGTGAACGCCATGCGCTGGGCGGACTTGGGGCCCACGCCCGGCAAGACCTGCAGCGCCTTCATCATCTCATCGAGCAGGGGACTGAATTTCATGGGGATATCCTTTGATGCCGCGAAGAGAGGCGCCGCCCCAGGGGCATCGGCAAGCCGTCTCTCCAACCTCTTTTGTTGGCGCAGGACTATACCAGCCCAGGGCCGCCAATGGCAGATCCCGCCCGCTGGTGTCTCGCCGCCGAGACGCACCGGGAAACCGGGCTGGCCCCGTTTTTCAGGGCCGGCAGCCCCCCGCCAGCCCCCGCAAGGGGTAAAACAGCCCCCAAGGTGTTCAATTTTTCCACTCGATTGACCACAATCGTTAAGTAAAACCGAACAAAAAAAGTGCGATGTTTCTCCGTCCCACCTCGACTTGCCCCCTTCAGGGGCCGGTTCAGCGCCCCGGGGGTGCGGCGCCGCCAGTTCTCACACGCCGATCGCTGGCGGAGCAGGCTCACAGGATCGCAAAGAAGCGCCGCATCTGGCACTCAAACAGGGGCGAGATCAAGGTAATAGGGACAAGTGCCCCGGTAAACTTGGCCCCCGCGGCAGGATGAGAGGCCCGCTTCCCTCCCCTGCCCAGGCTACGCCCCTTCTATCGCGACGCAGCCCGTTGCCCCCCGTTCGTTGCACCCGATGGCCCATGCCGTGGCGGCAGGCCAGCAGATGGGAGTTCGATATCGCATGACATCCCCCAGGATGATCGCCGGATGGCCGCCCCTGTCGGCCCTCCCCAGCCTCCCTGTCATGAGGGAGGGTTCCCTGCCCCCCGGTTATGAGGGAGGGGCGCTGGCCCCTCTTTGGATGGCGCCATGACCACGTCGACACGCCTTCGACTGCGCCGGGAATTTCATATCGACGGCATCGTACAGGGGGTCGGCTTTCGCCCCTTCGTCTATGGGGTGGCACTGCGCCACGGCCTTGCCGGCTATGTGTTGAACGATGCCAACGGCGTCACCATCGGCGCCGAAGGATCGCCCGAGCAGCTCGCCAGCTTTGCCCGCGAACTGCGGGAACTGGCGCCGCCCTTGAGCCGTATCGATCATTTCAGCGAGCGGGAACTGCCCCTCGCTCATGATCCCGACTTCGATGGCCAATTTCATGGCCAGTTTCGAATTAAAGCCAGCCAGCAGCAGAGCGCGGCCACGGTCGCCATCTCGCCGGATCAGGGGATGTGCGAGGCGTGCGCCACGGACGTGGCCAATCCAAGCGATCGCCACCACCACTACCCCTTTACCAACTGCACCCACTGTGGCCCGCGCTACACCATCATCCGCCGCCTCCCCTACGACAGACCCCATACTGCCATGGCAGGCTTTGCCATGTGCCCGCGCTGTGAGGCGGCCTATGAAAACCCGCTGGATAGACGCTACCACGCCCAGCCGGTGAGCTGCCCCGAGTGCGGGCCCCATCTCAGCTGGCGAAATGGCCGTGGCGATGCCTTGGCCGAGCGCGAGGATGCCTTGCAAGAAGCTGCTCGCGCCCTGCAAGCGGGGGCCCTGATTGCGGTCAAGGGGATGGGGGGGTATCACCTGATGTGTGATGCCCGCAATGAACAGAGTGTTGCCAGATTACGAATGCTCAAACGGCGCGAACGCAAGCCGCTGGCAGTGATGATGGGCTCCCTTGCCGAGGCCAAATTGCATGTCACCGGCAGCGAAGACGAGTGGAAGCTGCTCACCTCTCAGGCCAGACCCATCACCTTGCTGCGCAAGCGAAAAAACGATGATCGGCTCTCAGAATCCCGACCGTCAGCCATATCGCTGGCCGAGGGGATCGCCCCCGGCATCCCCTACCTTGGCGTCATGCTCCCCTATACTCCGCTGCACCAGTTGCTGCTGGATGCCTGCGCCATGCCGCTGGTAGCCACCAGCGCCAATGGTCGCGGCAGCCCAATCCTTATCGAGTACGAGGCGGTGGTCAGGGAACTCGGCAGCGAGATTGACGGCATCCTGGATCACAACCGCCCCATACTGCACCCCTGCGACGACAGTCTGGTGCAGTGGGCCGGCGGACGACGCCAGACGTTGCGCCTCGCCCGGGGCTATGCCCCCTGCACTCCCAGCTTGCAAGAGGCGGTCAGGGTGCCGCTCTTGGCGGTCGGGGCGCAGCAGAAGAACCAGCTGGCGCTCGCCTTCGGTCGCCAGCGCATCTACAGCCCTTATATCGGCGATCTGCACAGCCTGCCGATGCAGGAGCACTTCGAGCAGACCCTGACGACCTTTCGCGATCTCTACGATCTCAAACCCGAACTGCTGGTGTCGGATCGCCACCCGGGCTATCTCAGCCACCAGTGGGCCAAACGCTATTGCCATGATCAGGGTGCCACCCACCTCGAGGTGCAGCACCATCACGCCCACCTGCTGGGGGTGATGGCCGAGCACGACATCACAGGCCCGGTGCTGGGTGTTGCCTTCGACGGTACCGGCCTTGGGGATGACGGCACCCTCTGGGGCGGCGAGCTGCTGATCGCAGACGTTCAGGGATTTGAGCGGGTTGCCCACCTTGCCCCCTTCAAGCTTGTCGGCGGCGAGGCGGCCATCCGCGAGCCGGTACGCCAGTTGCTGGGGCTGCTGTTTGAATCCTATGGCGTGGAAGAGATCAGCACCCTCGATATTCCGGCGATCAAGCAACTGCCCCTTAAGCGGATCCGCAACCTGCACCAGCTCTGGCATCTGGGCCGCAACACCCCCCATACCAGCTCCATCGGTCGGCTGTTCGATGCGGTGGCGGCACTCTTGGGGGTGATCGATAACCCCGATTACGAGGGCGAAGCGGGGCTCTTGCTGGAGGCGGCCGCCTTGCAGCTGGCCCCCGATGAACAGCCCTTCCCCCTCGCCTTTGATCTCAGCCAATCAGCGGAAGGGCCACTGCACATCGAGTGGGCCGAGTTGCTCAACACCCTTATCAGCGAGCAGAGAAAAGGCACCGCCACCGCCAGCCTGGCCGCCGGTTTTATCCGCGCCATCAGCAATCTGGTCATCGCCCTTGCCGGGCGCTTCCCCGGCTATCCGGTGGCGCTCGGGGGCGGCGTCTTTCAAAACCGGGTGCTGATGGACCAGCTGGTACCGGCTCTCGAAGCGGCCGGCCGGCAGGTATTGACCAGCGAAACCCTGCCACTCAATGACGGTGGCATCGCCGCCGGTCAGCTCTGGTTTGCCATCCACCATCTTGCCACGCACCGCCCAACCACAGCCGGCTGTGCCACCTTGTCGGAGTCCTGAAATCCATGTGTCTATCCATCCCCTCTCAGGTGGTGCAGCTGCACCCCGAAGATAACTGCGTCACCGTCGATACCTTGGGGGTGCAGCGGCGCGTCAGCTGCATGCTGCTCGAAGAGCCTCTCAACATTGGCGACTATGTGCTGCTCCACATCGGCTTTGTGATGAGCAAGATTGACGAAGAGGAGGCGCAGGCCAGCCTCGAGAGCTTCCGCCAGATGGTGGCCCTGATGCCCAAACAGGATATCTTGCCATGCTGACCTTGAATGACCTGTTTCAGGGCTTTCGCCAGCCCGAGGTGATCCGTGCCCTCGCCGCCCAAATTACAGAACTGGCCAAGGATCTGCCCGAGCCGCTGCGGGTGATGGAGGTGTGTGGCGGCCATACCCACACCATCATGAAGTACGGCCTGCACCAGCTGCTGCCGGCCAGCATCGAGTTTGTCCACGGCCCTGGCTGCCCGGTCTGCATCATGCCCAAAGAGCGCATCGATCAGGCCATCGAGCTGGCGAGTCAACCGAATGTCATTCTGGTCACCCTGGGGGACATGATCCGGGTGCCGGGCTCCAAAGGCACGCTGGCCCAGCAGCGCGCCAAGGGGAGCGATATCCGCCCGGTCTATGACCCCCTCGATGCCATGCGTATCGCCAAAGAGAATCCGGAAAAAACCGTGGTCTTCTTCGCCATCGGTTTCGAGACCTCTACCCCGATGACGGCCGCCTTGCTGGCTGCCGCTGAAGAGCAAGGGGTCGAGAATCTGCTGTTTCATATCAACCATGTGCTGGTGCCCCCCGCCATTCATGCGGTGATGGCCGACGGGGTGGCCAAGGTGAACGCCTTTATCGGCCCCTCCCACGTCAGCGTCATCACCGGCGCCGATATCTACCTGCCTATCGTCGATCGTTATCAGGTGCCAGTGGTGGTGAGCGGCTTCGAGCCGGTGGATGTGATGGAGGCGCTCTTGATGATGGTGCGCCAGAAGGTGGAGGGTCGCTACGCGCTGGAAGTGCAGTACAGCCGCGCCGTCACCGCCAGCGGCAATAAAGCCGCCCAGCGGCTGGTCGAGCGCTTTTTCGAGACCCGCGAGCACTTTCGCTGGCGAGGTCTGGGGGATATCAACGCCTCCGCCCTGCGCCTGCGCGATGCCTTTGCCAAACGCGATGCGGAGCGCCACTTCGCGCTCAATCAGACTCCCATCGATGACCACAAGGCGTGCCAGTGCGCCGATATCCTGCGCGGCCTGGCCAAACCGAACCAGTGCAAAGTCTTTGGCCGGGGCTGCACCCCGACCCAGCCCATGGGCAGCTGCATGGTCAGCTCCGAAGGGGCCTGCAATGCCTACTACCGATATATGGGGATCCAATGAGAGAAATTCAGTTAAGCCACGGCGGCGGCGGTGTGGAGATGAACCAGCTGATCAATCAGCTCTTCTTTCGCCACTTTGGCAACGAGATCCTGCTGCGCGGTGAAGATGCCGCCCTGCTGCCGGTAAACGGCCCCGTCGCCTTCACCACCGACAGCTTTACCGTCTCGCCGCTCTTCTTCGAGGGGGGCGATATCGGCAAGCTGGCCATCGCCGGCACGGTCAACGATCTCGCCATGATGGGGGCCAAGCCCGAGTATTTGAGCTGCAGCTTTATTATCGAAGAGGGCTTCCCCTACACCGATCTCGCCCGCATCGTCGAGTCGATGGCAGCAGAGCTTGCCAACAGCGGCGCCCGTATCGTCTGCGGCGACACCAAGGTGGTACCCAAGGGAGCGGCCGACAAGATCTTTATCAACACCAGCGGGGTCGGCACCTTCCCTCTGCCTGAGCAGAGCCGGGGCATCTCGGTACGCAACCTCAAGGCCGGTGACGCCATTCTGGTGTCGCGGGATATCGGCAGTCACGGCGCCTGCATCCTGATGGCCCGTGACGCCCTGCAACTGGGATCCGATCTCAAGAGCGACTGCACCACCCTCTGGCCGCAGGTCGAAGCGCTGCTGCAGGCTGGCATTACCCCTCACGCCCTGCGCGACGCCACCCGCGGTGGCCTTGCCGCCGTGCTCAACGAGTGGAGCTGCGCCTCCGGCGTTGCCATCGAGCTGGAGGAGTCCGCCATTCCGGTGTGCGATCCGGTGCGTGGCCTGTGCGAGCTCTACGGTTTCGAGCCCCATGATCTCGCCAACGAGGGGACCATGGTGCTGGCCCTGCCTGCCGAACAGGCGCAGGACGCGCTGGGCATCTTGCGGCAATTCAACCCCGCCGCCAGCCAGATCGGCGTGGTGCAGGCGAGCGATCGCCACAAGGTGATCCTGAACAACCCCTGGGGCAGCCGCCGCTATCTGGAGCTGCCGCAGGGGGAGCTGCTACCGCGGATCTGTTGAGCGGCCATGCCGTCTAGTCAATTACAGGGAGGAGTCACTGCTCCTCCCCATATCGGTTAAGGAGCCTCCATGCACGAAATGTCTCTGGCCATGGCCGCCATCGATCTGGCGGCCGAACAGGCCACCCAGCGGGGCTTTAGCAAGGTGACCGCCCTCTGGCTCGAGGTCGGCAGCTTCTCCTGCGTCGACCCGGACACCATTGCCTTCTGTTTCGAGGCGGCCGCCAAAGGCACCGTGGCCCAAGGCGCCCAGCTGCACTTTCAGCGCCAGGAGGCAGAGGCCTGGTGTTACGACTGCAACCAGACGGTCACCCTCACCGAGCGCGGGCAGGCCTGCCCCGGGTGTGGTGGGTACAAATTACGAGTCGCGCAGGGTGATAGCCTGCGCATCACCGACATCGAGGTAAGTTGATATGTGTAGCGTATGCGGATGCGGCCAGGCGCGGATCGCCGGCCATGAGCACGATCATGAGCATCATCACGAACATGAACATCACCATGAACATGGTCATGAACACGGTCATGAACACGGTCATGAACACGACCATCATCATGGTCATGACGCCCATCACCATCATGATCACGAGCAGAGCGCGCCGCGCACCCTGATCATTCACCACCACTATCACCATCAGGGGGATGTCCATCACCACTACCACGGGGTGCAAGATCCCATAAGCCACGAGGGTCATGATCACCCCCACGACCATCATCATGATCATGCCCAATCTCATGAGCACGGCCATTCCCACACGCATCCCCATGATCACTGCCATGACCATGACCATGACCATGACCATGACCATGACCATGACCATGACCATCAGCAGGGTGATCTGCACTATGGCAAAGGGGAAGCGGGATTGTCGGTCCCCGGTATGAGGCAGCGCCAGCTGATCGCCATCGAGATGGATGTGCTGGCCAAGAACAACGCGCTGGCCGCCCACAACCGCGAGCACTTCACAACTGCCGACCAACTGGTGCTCAACTTGGTATCTAGCCCGGGTTCAGGCAAGACCACCCTGCTGTGTGAAACCCTGCGCCAGCTGGCCGACAAGCGCCCTTGCGCGGTGATCGAAGGGGATCAGCAGACCAGTGCCGATGCGGATCGCATTCGTGCCACCGGCGTCCCTGCTGTGCAGATCAACACCGGCAAGGGCTGCCATCTGGATGCCAAAATGGTCCACGACGCCTGCCACCAGCTGCCTGCCAATCAAGGGGGAATCCTCTTTATCGAGAACGTGGGCAATCTGGTCTGCCCCGCCAGCTTCGATCTCGGCGAGAAGTACAAGGTGGCGATCCTCTCCGTCACCGAGGGGGAAGAGAAGCCGCTGAAATACCCGGACATGTTTGCCGCCGCCCAGCTGATGGTGATCAACAAGATCGATCTGCTGCCCTATGTCAGCTTTGACATAGCCCGCTGCATCGAGAACGCCAAACGGGTCAACCCCTATATTCAGGTGATCCAGGTCAGCGCAACTACAGGCGAAGGGATGGATGCCTGGCTCAACTGGCTGGCCAGTGCCTGAACCAGAACCGGTTAAATGCCGTTACCAGTGGCGGATAACAAGAGAGGGAGGCTGATGCCTCCCTCTCTTTTACCTGTAGAACTTGTCGGCCGTGCTATCTGTTCGGAGTAGCCAGCGTCCCCTCACCCTGGCCCTCTCCCCAGGGAGAGGGGACCGGTTTGTGGATGCCGACAGCATGCAGCAACTATACGACGCCCTCAAACCCCTCAGGGGGCTTCGAGCATAACAACCAGCCATATTCTTAAACCCCGAGATTTTCCAAACCCTAAACCCCGAGCCTGGCGAGATGGCACCTTCTGCTCCCTTCTCCCCTTGCGGGAGAAGGGCTGGGGATGAGGGGAAGCCAATCCTCAGGCCACGCTACGGGCCATCGCCTCCTGCTCCGCAGGCATCTCCCCAAAACGCAGCACCCGATGGCAGATCTGGCGCAACAGCGCCTGCTGGTGGCTGAAGATGACCATGCCAAGCCCGCGCTGCTCGCACTCCATCATCAACTCCCGCCAGAGATGACGCTGAATTTGCGGATCCAGCTGGGCGGTCACCTCGTCGGCAATCAGCAGACGGGTGCGGGGATCGAGGGCGCGCAGCAGAGCGATGCGGGCCAACTCGCCGCCAGAGAGCTGACCCGGTTTGCGGCTGAGCCACTCAGGCTTGACCATAAAACGGGCCAGTATGGCGTCATCGGGGCGCCATACATCCCAGAGCGCCTGCCCGGTGGTGCGATATGGATTGAAGGTGAGTTCCGGGTGCTGAGGCACCAGCTGGATGGGGTTATAACCTTTTACCTGTTCAGGCACTAGCTGCCCATCCAGCAGGATCTGCCCGCCGGCCCCAACCGGTTGCCAACCCGCCAATACCCGCCCCAGCGTGGTCTTGCCATGGCCACTCGGGGCTGAGATGCCGAGCCGTTCGCCCGCTTTCACCGTCAGCGATAACCCCTGCCAGAGGGGGCGTTCCCCCTGGGCGATGGTGAGATTTCGTACTTCCAACATCAGGAGACCTCCGGCACAGAGAAGAGCGCATTGAACTCGGGCAGCGCCTGCCAGTGGGCGCGGAGCATCTCGCTCCCCTGCCCCTGGCGCAGATGGTGGCAGCTCAAGGTATCGCTCACCTGCCCCTGATGCAGCGCCACAATGCGATCGGCAAAGCGAGCCGCCAGCGCCAGATCGTGGGTCACCCAGAGGATACCGCTGCCCTGATTGGCCAATTCACGCAACTGGCCGAGCAGCAGACAGGCCAGCCCCTCGTCGAGCCAGGCGGTGATCTCGTCTGCCAGAATGTAGCGAGCACCGCCGAGCGCCGCAGTACAGGCCAGAATGCGCTTGGCCATGCCACCGGAGAGCTGGCGCGGATAGCGATCCAGAGTGGCAGCAGGCAACTGGTAGCGCAGCAACTGCTCGCCGAGCCGCTCGCGAGAACCGCTCTGGCCGCAGAGACGTGCCGCACGGCCCAGCTGGCGCTCCACCGTCAGCAGCGGATTGAGGGCGCTCACCCCCTGCGGCACATAGCAGAGGGTGTGACCGCGCAGACGGGCCCGGCTGGCATCGCACAGAGGTGTGCCATCAAGAGAGATGCTGCCGCCCATGCGCAGATTGTCCGGCAGCAGAGTCAGAGCGCTTTGCAGCAGCAGGCTCTTGCCCTCGCCGCTCCCCCCCACCAGCGCCACGATTTCGCCGGGCGCCAGTTGCAGGCTGATATCGGTCAACAGCGGTCGCCAGCTGCGCCGCCCCAGCCAGGAGTAGTGAGCCGCCTCTATGGTCACCTGATCAAAACTCAGCATGGTTCACTCCTGTGCCACAGCAGCTGTTGCAAGGCCCGGGTAGCCTGATCAAACAGTAAAACCAAGGTCAGCAGCATCAACCCCGGGAAGAGGGCCAGCCACCAACCTCCACCGGCCAGATAACGCAGGGCATCGGCCAGCAGCAGGCCCAGCGAGGCCTCGTGGGCCGCCAGCCCAAAGCCGAGAAAGCTCAAGGCAGCGCTATGCAGCACCGCATGGGGAAACATCAGCAAAGTCCCGATAAACCACTGGGGCAACAGCCCCGGCAGCAGGTGGATGCGCCAGCGGCGCAGCACCCCCATCCCCTGACAGCGGGCCAGCACCATGTAGTCACTGCAGGCGATCCGCCGCGCCTCGGCGCAGAGAATGAGCGCCAGCTTGGGCCAGTGGGTGAGCGCCACCGCCAGGATCACCCCGCGCATGCCGCCCCCCACGGTAAAACAGATCAGGATCAGCAGCAGCATATGGGGCAGCGCCAGCATGGCGTCGATCACCAGCCGCACCGCCACATCACATCTGGGATGAACGAGCGACACGCTTGCCGCCACCATGGCCAGCAGGCCACTGCAGAGAGCCGTGCTGATGCCGAGTTCCAGACTGGTGAGGGAGCCCTGAAAGGCGCGCAACCAGAGATCACGCCCCATCTGATCGGTGCCGAACCAGTGGGTCAGCGAGGGAGGCTGCTGGCGCGCCAGCAGATCCATCGGCACATCCTGATGAGAGAGGCTCCAGCCGTAAGTGGCCAGCAGCGCCAGCCCGATCATTGCCACGGCCAAGCGCACCATAGAGGGAAACGGATTAAACAGCATGCTCACCCTCCCAGCCCCGATTGATGCGTGCCAGCAGCAAACTGGCCACCGTGTTGCCAATAAAGACCAGCAGGGTGCAGAAGAGCACGATTCCCATCAGCAAGGGAATATCGCCCCGCAGCCCCGCATCCACAGTGGCCTGGCCGAGCCCCGGGTATGAGAAGACCTTTTCGGCCAAGAGCGATCCGCCAATCAGCTCCCCAAGGGAGGCAAACTGCAGGCAGAGCGCCGGGGTCAGGGCGTGGCGCAGCACATGAAAACGCAGCATGGGCCAGCCGCCATCCCCCTGAGCGCGGGCATAGCGGATAAAGTCGCTCTCCAGCACCTCGGCCACCCGCCCCCGAGTATGCAGGGCAATATTGCCCACCCCGAGCAGCGCCAGGGTAGTCACCGGCAGCAGCAGATGGCGTGCTCGCATAACCCAATCCGCCTCATCGGCGGAGAGGCCCGGCGTCCAGGCGCAGCAGACCGGAAGCCAAGGCCAGTGCACCGCAAACAGGGCGAGCAGCAAGAGGCCCACCCAGAAGGTGGGCAGGGAGGCGAGCAGGTAGGCGAAGCGGCAAATCAGGCGATCGGGCCAGCGATTGAGATAGCGGCCGGCGCAGAGGCCCAGCAATATGCCCAGCGAGCCCGACAGCAGCCAGGCGCCCGCCAGCAGCAGGAAAGAGGCAGCAAAGCGCTGGCCTATGACTTCACCCACAGGCGCGTTGTAGAGCATGGAGTAACCGAGATCCCCCTGCAGCACCTGGCTGAACCAGTGCCAATAGCGCAGCCAGAGCGGCTGATCCAGCCCCCAGCGGGCGGCGATGCGGGCGTACTGCTCCGGCGGCACATGGAGCAGATCGTTGCCGATATAGGCCTTGATGGGATCGATGGGGGAGTAACTCAGCAGCACAAAGGTGGCGACCGAGACCAGACAGAGCAGCCCTGCCAGACGCAGCAGGGCTTTTAGCAACAGATAACCTGAATGACTCAAGGGCGAACTTAACGGCACGTCCACCGCCAATCCTGCAGGTTGTTGAGGAGAGACCAGCTACCGTGGATTTCCGGCGCCCCCTTGCCAAGATCGATGCAACGGTTGGCGAGATAGGTGTGCTGCACATTGAGCAGCCAGGCCCAGGCGGCATCCCCCTGCACTCCGGCACCGGTCTTGCCATCCCACTCCACCTGCTGCCAGAACGGCACGGCCGCCTGCCAGTTCGGGGCATCCAGCGCCTGCTTGAGGTGGCCATCCACCACCGGATTGCTGTAGTAGCCCGGATTGTAGAACTCCACGCCACCGGAGCCGCTCTGGTAGTGGTGATAGATCTCCATGGGATCCAGACTCCCCCACCCCATCAGCACCGGATTGGCGTGCATCTCCCGCTCCACCTGCTCCCAGCTGCCGGACTTGAGGCTCACGTCGAGACCGATGGGCCCCAGCATGGCCCGCACCGCTTCCGCCAGATCCCGGCGGGTGCTGTCGCCACTGGTGTACCAGAGGGTAAAGGCGGCGCGCAGATTGCCTTTGTGGCGAATGCCGTCACTGCCCATCTTCCAACCGGCCTCGTCGAGCAGGGCATTGGCGTGGGCAGCATCGCCATCCTTGAAGGCGGTGGCTTTGTTTAGCCATGGCAACCCTTCCACCGCGCTGTAAGCGGGGATGGCGTGCCCCTCCAGCAGCTGGTCAGCCAGCAACTTGCGGTCAATGGCGTAGTTGATGGCGCGGCGCACCGCCACGTCCGAGGTCACGTCGTTGCCGATGGGATAACCCTTGGCATCCTTGCCGCCAGCAGGCGGAATGGGGAAGACGATACCGCGGTTCTCCACGCTCGGCCGCACCCACAGCTTGAGGGAGGCAGGCACGGTGGGCGCCAGTGACGGGGCAATGCGCACCACATCGAGCTGGCTACTCTGGGCCGCGGCGTAGGCGCTCTCTTCATCGATAAAGACAAAGACCAGCCGTTTGAAGTCATTGTTGCCACCGGCGTAATAGGGGTTGGCCTCCACCACCAGTTGTTGACCGGGTAGGAAGCTCACCAGCCGGTAAGGGCCGGCACCGACCGGCTTTTGGGCATATGCTTTTGCGTCGTAATCACGCTTCGACACTATCCCCAAAGATCCCAGCACGTTGACGAAAGTGCTCTGGGGAGCACTCAGGGTGATGGCCACCTCGGTAGGCGAGAGCACCTTGGCCGAGACAAAGTTGCCCATGTCGATCTTGCCGCCCCCCTGGGCTGCGCTGTTGTAGGTGAAGGCCACATCCTCGGCGGTGAGGGGCGCGCCGTTGGAGAATGTCAGGTTCGGCTTGAGGCGGATAAGCCACCCCTTGCCATCCTGGTTCGGAGTCACCGATTGGGTGAGCACATTCTGCCAGCTGAGGTCGGCGTTTTGCTTGAGCAGCGGACTGTGCAGCAGCAGGTAGCTGCCGTGGCTCCAGCCAAGCAGCGGGTCAAACCCTTCGGTGGGCTCACTGCCAATGGCGAGCTTGAGTTCGGCGGGGACGGGCTGGGCAGCCAGCGCCATGGTAGAGAAACCGCCCGAGAGCAGGGCCAGCAGGGGCAGTGCCCGCACCAGGACTGGCGCACCCAGCAGGCCATCGACGCGGCCATGTTCAATCTTCATCATGATCCTTGTTCCCAGGATTCACTCGCAGAGATGCAACGCCACCTCAATGAGGCGAGTGAGGGGCCCATGCCGGCCCCTGTGTCAAACTGACGCGCCCGGTTGTCGGCACGCCTTGGTCTCAGGACTTTCGTCCCCCGAACAGTCGTCGGCGCCCCAGATCCACGCAGCCCTCCCCCTGCTGCACCGGAAGCGAAAGCAACATCTTGAGGGTACTGCTCACCAGCGCCCGCCCCTCGTCGGCCCCCAGATGCGGGTCGATGGGGGACATGAGCGAGCAGGCCAGCAACTGCCCCGTCTCAGGCAAGGCCCCCACCATAAAGGTCAGGTTGCCGCAGGGGAGCTGCAGGGCGAGCCGATCACTGCTGCTGCGCACCGGCCAGAGTTGATCCGGCCCCGGCAGCACCACCACGCTCAGCATCCAGGGGGTGAGCACGCAGCCGAGCCACTGACCTTCAAACAGGGTGCACTGCGCCACTATCGGCATGGCCGGGTGGTAGAACGGCAGGGCCTGCATCTCTTGCTGCGCGATCCGCTCGTATTGGGCCACCAGGCGCGGGGCTGGGTTCGCGGCAAAACCGCTAAACTCCTGCGCCGGCTCTTTCGCGGCTTCGTTCACTGCCTCATTCACAATGGATTGCGCCATAGGCCCTCCCGCGCTCGCTCGGCCTTCTCCTGCTCAGAGAGCGGGATGGCTGGGGCACCGACACTGGCCAGCAGGGTCAGGATCCGATCCGTCGCCTCCCCCATGGCAGCCGCCACCACAGGGGTGAGGCCGATGCGGGGCTCGAGGGATGCGGGCTCGACCCCGATCAGGGTGAGCCGCCTGGGGGACTCCCCCGTCATGTGCAGCGCCGAGAGCACGTCCGCCAGCCCCAGCTGGTGCGGGGAGATCTTGCGACCGAACAGGGTCGGGATCGCTTCATCTTTCAGGGTCACCACGGTACCCGGTGGATTGCCGCTGCGCACCGCGTCCGCCAGTATGATGTGGTCGCGACTGGCCATCGCTTCGAGCAGCTCCATGCCAGCGGTACCGCCGTCAAGCAGCTCGATGCCGGGGGCGAAGCGGTAGTCGCGCTCCAGCCCCTCGACGATCCGCACGCCGACGGCCTCATCGCTCAAGAGCAGGTTGCCCACGCCCAGGATCAGGGTGTTCATCACAGCACCTTCACCTGAGTCACGTCGCCGCTCTGGGTATCCACCACGTGTACCGCGCAGGACATGCAGGGGTCGAACGAGTGGATGGTGCGCACCACCTCCAGCGGCTTGGCGGGGTCGGCCACCGGGGTACCCACCAGGGACTGCTCGTAGGGGCCGGGCTCGTCATTGAAGTTGCGCGGACCCGAGTTCCAGGTCGATGGCACCACCGCCTGATAGTTGGCGATCTTGCCACCCTTGATGACGACCCAGTGGGAGAGCATACCGCGCGGCGCCTCTTCAAAGCCCACCCCGCGAAACTCCTTGTCCGCCGGGATCTCGGTCTTGATATAGGCGCTGATATCCCCCTTGTCGATATTGTCCACCAGCGCCTGCCACTGGTGAGACAGGGTGTCTTTGAGCACGCAGCAGCGTACCGCCCGGCCGATGATGCGGCCCAGGGTGGAGTGCAGCTGTTCGGTCTTGATGGCCGAGCCGGTCAGTGCCTTGTAGATGCCATTCAGCTGATCGAAGTGCGCCACAGTCCCGGGGTGCTTGGCGGCCAGCTTCACCAGGAGGTCTGCGAGGGGCCCCACCTCCACCACCTTGCCGTAGAAGGTGGGGGATTTGACCCAGGAGTACTTGCCGTCATCCTGCCAGCCGGTGTAGTCGGGCTCAGTCTTGCCCTCCCAGGGCTTGAGGGGGGCGTCATCCTTGTACCAGGCGTGCTTGTTGCTCTCGGCAATGCCATCCATCAGCCAGGCATCCTGATGGCTCTCGATGGGGCGATAGCCGGCCAGATCGCCGTTCTCGATATAGCCGCCCGGCATCAGGAAGCTGCCGCCGTCACCGTCGGTAGGCAGCTCCGGCACGCTCAGGTAGTGCCTGGCCCCCTGCCCCAGGTTCAGCCACTCGGGGTAGTGGGCGGCTATGATGGCGGCATCCACCTTGTAGACCTGCTCGATGAACTCGCTGAGCCGGTCGATAAAGCTCTTCACATAGAGCAGCCGCTCCAGGTTGAGCACGCTCGGTGCATCCAGGTTGATGGGGTTGGCCACCCCGCCCACCGCCAGATTCTGAATGTGGGGGGTCTTGCCGCCCAAAATGGCGACGATGCGGTTGGCATCGCGCTGGCACTCCAGCGCCTGCAGGTAGTGGGCCACGGCGATGAGGTTCACCTCCGGGCTCAGCTTCATCGCCTTGTGGCCCCAGTAGCCGTTGGCGAAGATGCCGAGCTGGCCGCTCGCCACCAGGGCGCGGATCTTCTCCTGCACCTTGGTCAGCTCGTCGACGCTGTTGAGGGACCAAGTCGATACCCCCTTGAGCATGTCCGCCGCTTTTTGCGGATTGGCCTCAAGGGCCGCCGTGATGTCCACCCAGTCCAGCGCGGAGAGCTGATAGAAGTGGACGATGTGATCGTGGATGTTGTGGGCCGCGATGATGAGGTTGCGGATGTACTGGGCGTTGACCGGCACCTTGGCGCCGATGGCGTTCTCCACCGCCCGCACCGAGGCGATGGCGTGAATGGAGGTGCACACCCCGCAGATGCGCTGCACTATCATCCAGGCATCGCGCGGGTCGTTGCCCTTGACGATCTCCTCCATCCCGCGCCACATGGTGCCGGACGACCAGGCCTTGGTGACGACGCCGCCTTCGATTTCACAGTCGATACGCAGGTGACCCTCGATGCGGGTGATGGGGTCTATGGTGATACGTTGGCTCATACGTTGGCTTTCCCTCGGACCTGATAATCTTGGTGAACACGTTCAAGTGATGGCAGTACCGGCAAGAGCCGGATCAGCAGCAAATAGGCACACACCTCGATGGCGACGAAGCCCAAGGAGATCAGCACTTCCGCCGCAGAGGGGAAGTAGTGGTAGCCATTGCCGGGGTTGAAGGCGAGCAGGGAGTAGTCCAGTCGCCAGAGGGCGGCGCCCAGCAGCATGCTGAGGGCCCCCAGGAACAACATGCGCGAATCGCGGCGGCTCTTGTCCCAGTGGAACACCAGCAGCGGGAAGATCATCAGCGCGATCTCGCTCCAGAACATCAAGGCGTAGCGATTCCACTGGGAGAGGTACTCCGACTTGTCGTTGATGACGATCTCGGCAAAGCGCAGCGCCACGAACAGGATCAGGAAGATGTCGATCACCTGGGTCAGCTTGTAAAACAGCGACTTCTCGTTGGGGCCGCGCCCCGCCAGCCCCGCCTGCACCAGAGAGCCTTCAAACACCACGATGGAGAAGCCCATGATGAAGGCGGTGAGAAGCGAAAAGACCGGCAGCAGCTCGTAGCTTTGCCAAAGCGGATGGATCTTCTCCCCCGCCACTATCATCAGGGATCCCATGGAGGATTGGTGCATGGTGGGCAACAGGGCCCCCAGCGCCAGGATGAAGAACATGATCTTGTTGAGCCGTGCCATGGAGGTTTTCCAGCCGAACTTCTCCAGGAGCACGGGGGCAAACTCCAGCGCCATCACCCCGATGTAGATGGTCATGCAGACCGCCGTCTCGAACAGCACCGAGGAGGTGTTGAAGTGACCGGGCAGGTAGAAATAGGGCAGGTTCCAGTAACGGCCAACATCGATGGTGATGGAGAGGCCGCCCAGGGAATAGCCGAACAGGCTCGCCAGCAGGGCCGGTCGCACCAGCGGGTGATACTCGCCCCGGTTGAAGACGTAGACCGCCCAGGCAAGCGCCCAGCCACCACAGGCGAAACCGGTGCCAATCAAGAGGTCAAAGGAGATCCAGAGACCCCAGGGATAACCCCCGTTCAGATCGGTGACCGAACCCAGCCCGAAGAAGAGGCGCTTGAGAATAAGCATGCCGCACAGGATGGCGAACGGCGCCAGCACCATGACCGGCCAGCTGACCAGCCTGCCCCCCAGCGGATGTGCCTTGTGATTACTCATGGTCCTTGCCTCCCGTATTCTGGTCATGACCCTTGCTCTGGCCATGGCTGGCATCATCCCCCTCTCCCCCGCCATGCTGCTTGGCATTGCGGCGAATGAGTACCGAGAGCCCGGTCAGCACCACCAGCGGCAGCACCATCCCCTTGTAGAGGGTGTGCTGGATATGCTCCGAGCGGGCACCGGAGGAGAGCTCCGGCAGATCGGGCATGTCGAGCTTGGTATAGGGCACCCCGGCCAGCACCAGCACCTGGGTGCCGCCCCCCTCCTTCTCGCCATAGACGTAAGGCTGGTAGTTGGGCACCTCATGCAGGTAGGGATCGTTGGCGCTGAAGGTCTGGCGCGGGTAGGCATATTCGCTGCCCGGGGTGGCCAGCAGCCGGCGCTTGGCTTCGGCCATCAGCGCCTCGCGGGTGCCGAAGATGACGGCGCCGGTGGGGCACACCTCGACACAACCGGGCAACTTGCCCTGATCGATGCGCTCAAGCCCTTTCTGGTTGCAGAGCTCGCACTTGTGGATCGCCCCGAACGGGTTGTCGTAGTCATATTTGGGCACGTCGAACGGGCAGCCCACCATGCAGTAACGGCAACCGGTGCAGACGTCCGGGTCGTAATGGACGATACCGGTCTTGGGATCCTTGGTCAGCGCCTGCACAGGGCAGACGGAGACGCAGTTGGGATCGACACAGTGCATGCACTGCTTCTTGATGTAGGCATAGCCATCCACCAGCTGATCCTTGTGCTCACCCGTGCCGCTCTTCCACACCTGAATGATGTTGTTGGTGTAGGGGCTCAGCTTGTCGTTGTTGGACCAGGTCGCTTCCCCGGCCGGATTGACCGGGTTGCCGTTGAGGCGCTGACACTCCGCCACACAGGCCTGGCAACCGATGCAGAGGGTGGAGTCGTAGAGCATGCCGAGCGCACCGGGAATGGGCGGCTTGTTCTCGGCCGCCGCCAGGGCAGTGCCGGAGACGGTGGTGCCCGCCGCCAGCGCACCGACGGAGGCGAATTTGAGGAAGTTGCGTCTGTTCACGGTCACTCCTCCCGTGAGGTGTGCTGCCCGGCTTCATGGCGCTTCTGCTGGCGACCGAGCTCGCGCACCGTCATCAGACTCACCCCGACCAGCACCCCGAGCGCCCCACCGATAAGGCCGGTGGCGGTGGGCGACATGTGTCCTCCCTCCTGGATGGCCACGTCGGGCTTGTTCACCCGCGGAGTAGGATTCTCCACCTTGGCGAGCTGGAAGATCCCCTTGCTGAAACCCACTCCCTGCTCGTTGCAGCCGTAGCAGGGGTGGCCGATGCCCACCGGCCAGATGCCACCGCCCACGTCGCAGAACTCCAGGGTCGAGCAGTTGCCGTAGGTCTCCGGCCCCTTGCAGCCCAGGTGATAGAGACACCAGCCCTGACGGTGGCCCTCATCGCCAAACTCCTTGGCGAAACGGCCGGCATCGAAGTGCGGACGGCGCTCGCAGTTTTCGTGGATGAGCCTTTCATAGGCAAACAGCGGCCGCTTCTTGGCATCGAGCGCCGGCAGCTTGCCGTAGGTGATGTAGTAGGCGACCGTGGTGAGGAAGTTGTGGGGATTGGGCGGGCAGCCCGGGATATTGATAATCGGCGTGCCGAGGTTGCCGAGGGCCTCCTCCAGGCTGACGGCACCGGTCGGGTTGCCGCCGCTGGCGGGCACTCCACCCCAGGCGGCGCAGGAGCCGATGGCGATGACGGCAGCCGCATCGGCAGCCGCGCGGCGAATATGGTCGACGATGGGCTCGCCAGCCACCATGCAGTAGATGCCGCCATCCTTGAGCGGGATGGAGCCATCCACCACCAGCACATACCTGCCCTTGTAGCGTTCCATGGCGTTGTGCTTGTTCTCTTCGGCCTGATGGCCAAAGGCCGCCGAGAGCACCTCGTGGTACTCCAGCGAAATGGTGTTGAGGATCAGGTTCTCTATGGTGGGGTGAGTGGCGCGCAGCAGCGATTCGGTACAACCGGTGCACTCCTGCGCCCCAATCCAGATCACCGGTGGCCGCTCGGGGCTGGTGAGCGCGGTAGCCATCTTGGCCACGGCATGCTGGCTTAATCCAAGGGTAGCGGCCATCCCGGCGCAAAGCTTCATAAAGTCACGGCGATTAATTCCATGAGCCGATAAAAAAGTATCCTCGACCATTCTTCTTATTCCCGTCAGTGAGCATTGTTTGACAAATGCTTAATTGCGGGAATGCTATGCCTCCCCTTCCCCCTTTATGTTGATCTCCATCAAGTCGAACCCTATTAATGCCTCTGTTGGACTGGAGAGTGAAATTAAAAAAGCTATATGCCACATGCATTTATTATTTTCCGAGCCCCCAAAAACACCCACAAAGAGGTATTTCAAGAAAGACCTAATTAACACCATATAAATTACGTCTTTGTTTTCGGCATGAAATTATAAAAATTAAAGCATTGTCACAGAATTTATTTTTCGGCCCTGTTATTCCAGCATCTCATCTTCATCAATAGGTGTTGCAGCGTACATAACGCCACCAGTCAGTCCTTCATCTCTTGCCAAAACAGAAATAAATTAATCAAGCGCGGTACTTTAATAGCCAAGCTCAAGGACTACAGAAAGTGGCTGAATCACCAGCAGAAACGCTTGTGTCTCATACGAAACCCGCTTTCATTGTACAGACAAGGCAGGCCTCCCAAGCCAGAGCCTCCTCCCCCTCCAACCAACTATCCGGAAGAATGGCGATCACGTTTTCTGATGATGACACAAGAAAACACCGGCTGAAACCGGTGCTAAATAATACCTATACTGATGGCACATTAATGCAATGAGTCATAGCTCTGAAAATAACTCACTACCATCCGACATCTATTACCAAACCTATTAAAAGCAATGACACTATTTCAGTGAAAAGCTATCAGATTTTATCCAATAATTTTTCCCTCCTGATGGGGTTTTGTATATTATTTTATAAAACATTCCATCATCAGACATGTCAGAAAGAATGAACTCATCACCTCTAATTAAATATGCTTTAAGAACTTCGCTCTCCTTAGGTCCACTATAAAGATGAACTTTTGATTCTTCAACAATCCCATTTAATGGTTCTCGAGATAAAAAGTCGCTACCATCACTAAGAAGAACGGTGTGGTTGTTTTTTCCATCTTTTTTATAAATTCTCTTTACTTGTTGACATCCGACACATGCATCCCTAAAAAGTAACGTCCATTTATCTTGAATTATCATATAAACATCATCATTCCACTCACCCTTATCTCTCCAAGAGCTCACTACATATTTATCATGAAGTGATATATTACATAATTTCCCATCAACGCCAGCAGATGGAGTATCCTCTATCTTTCCATGTACGATTTTAAATATAATGGAGCACTGATTTACATCGTGTGAGGTTGTCACAAATAAATACTCTAAATCAAATATCTTCTTTATTTCAATTTTTTCATACCCATCATTCAAAAGTGTTTTCACTAAAGGTGGAGTGATAAAACCTTTGCATGACTGTGCATTGCAATCCTCTGCGTAAACAGGAAAGCTTACGCTAACTAAAAACAAACAAAACAACAATGCAACATTTCTAGCCGCCATTAATTCAGCCCCCACTCTGTCTTTATAAGATTAAAATATTTCATTCTATCCAACAATCCATTGTCACCACCATTTACAGCCAAAGTAATTAATTTTACATTATCTCTGTCATTGTCAACTAAGATATTTATATCACCCTTTGCATCAAATTTTTTATGAACAGCACCGTTAAAACGCCAATACCAGCATGATGCTTCTATTGCATTTGCCATACTAGCAGCCACCAATGACGAGTCGTTGACACAGTCCACACCAGAATGTTTAGAGAAGCGTATATAATTATTTTTCCAAGTCAATTGAATCAGACCTCGCCCTCTATAGGTTGGACCATCACCTATTTTGGTGTTTCCGTTCTTCTCTGCATCTGCATGTCGGCCAGGATCATAATTAACTCCAGAGCCAAATTCCAATGTAGTATCTAGATGAGCTGACTCATGCAAGCATTGTGATAGGAAGTGGGCTCTATGATAAGGACCATTAATTTCGTATTTAAAAAGCATTTCATTAAGAAGTGCAACAAAATCAGTCTTATTATATTTGTATACATTAGGATAGTCTTTTTTAAACTTGCTTGCAAAAGCCTTGCCGCCCCTTTCACCAGTAAACCAGTCATTTTTGTGACCAAGTAATAGCTCTATTAACTCAGTAGTAATTATATGCTCCGAAACCATAGGCTTTATTATTATGGATAATGGATATAGATGTGAAACCTCTCCATTAAATTTTAACTTGGCTGCACTCTGCATCCACTCCAGCTTATCGATACGCTGTTTCTCGTGATCCACCAGCAGGTCAAAATCAGGCAAGCCAATTTTAGCCATCAGTTTTTCCAGCCACAGATAACTGCTGGCCGACGATTTTTCATACCACTCGCTGGGATGCTTGACGATAAGCTTGTGAAGTTGCTCTGCATTGCTGCTATTTTGCAGCGCGGTCTGTATCTCTTCACTGCTAAGTTCACCGCTCTTGTCGGTATCGAAACTGTTTACCAATTCGGTAAAGAAAGTAGGCGGCGCATCCGGGTCCAGATAACCATCTGATCCTGAACCATCGACCTTTTTAAAGCCAATCTTAAGCCAGTCATGCTGGCTCAATAGCTCCACTTGCTCTTTCTTGACATATTTTCCTGACGAAATGCTGACCCACTCCTGCTTGGCGGCATCTTTTTCAAACTTTGGTGATTCAACCAGCGCTTCCAGACTCTTATCACCGGTTGCCACCCAGAGATCTTTACCATCCTGCTTTTTCTTCTCGTGCAAGATGAGTCCCGCCGGGACCTTGGCATAGGTGGCACCACCTTTTGTTCCCGCTTTGTTGGCCAATACATCGTCCAGTCTGGGATCCTGGGTGAACACCTCAAGATGAACTTGATGCTTACTCTTTTTGCCTCCAATCAGAGAGCCTGGCGTTTCCACCAAGCCGAGATAGCCGATGGTCTCACCTGCGGCAATGGCCACGGGAGATGGCAACACATAGAGTTCGCCAAGATGGGAGGGAGGAAGCGTATTTGCCTCGATATATTTGTCTTCGACGCATACCCAGGCGACACCACAACTACTTGGCACACCGTCCACACTCGGTGTCACATATTTGCATCTGGCCATCTTGTGCGCCTTGTCACCATCCCAATGGAATTCGAGTTGGTGTGCATCATACTGCAACTTGGTACCGGCAGGCAGAGAAACACTTTTCTTTCCCACCACCGGACGACCTGTAGACCCATCAACTCCAGGATCCGCACGGCCAACCATATTAGTCAGCAGTTCCGCCTCTATCTGATCGAATAGCCAGGTAGGCAGGTTGGGTTTAATCACCTCAACAGCGGCCGGACTATTGGCGATCCAGACCGAACTCCCTTGACTGACCACAACACCGGCCTTCTCAGCCTCTTTCATCTGGGTATTGGACAGCTGACTCTTGATGATCACCTTGATGAAGTCATACACCTTGCCCCCGACATTCCCCTTTTGGGATGGTACACTGCTGTCCATTTCCAGTTCGGTATCTTTAGGTAGCGTGAAGCGCGGCAAGGCGGCATTAACACGCTGCTGCTCGGCATCGGGATTGGCATGGGGAACGGAATTGCGCGCATTCCACCCCTTCTTCAGTACCAGCTTCTCGGTGCTTTGGTACTGATCCCAAGGCAGCAGATGCATATAGAGCGAGTAGAAGGTGAACTCATTTTTCGCCTTGGTCTCTGCATTCACTTCACAATATTCATGCTGTACCAGGCAGAAGCAGTTGGAATAACGCAAGGACTCCCCCTGAAATTCAGAGGTCAAGTAATCCTTCATCATCCGGAATGCCACCACCTTGCCATCGGCCATGGCTCTGACAGGAGACTTATCCTTGCACCAAGGGGCACTCTTGTCGCTGATATGAATGCCACCGTGCCATTTGTTGTGATTGCCAAGAAGATAGTGACCCGATTGCTCGCCATTGATCAGCGCCGTCAGCGCCTTGACGTCCTTGAACTCTTCCCCTGTGGCAGTGAGGATGGGAAATGCAAACTTCATGCTGTTTCCTTATTCAGAAAAGAGGTAGAACGCGCCAGGCTTCTCTTCTTTCAAGAGCGCCTCCATCGCCTTCTCGGTGGGAATGGCCTTGATGAGTTCAACCAGTTCGGGAGCCTTGACCACTTCTACCCCCTTGGGCACCACGGGGGCCTTGCCATCCCAGCCAGAGCCTGAACCTGCGCTGCCGCCAGCGTTGAGTTTGATGGCGGGGCCCACCAGCTTGATGCCGCTCGGGTCAACTTTCACAAAGCTGCCGCCTCCCTTGAGGGTTATTTCAGAACCCGCCTCCAGCACCAGTTTGTCGCCCACCTTGATATGCACTTCCTGACCGGCTTCCACCAGCAGGGATTGCCCCAACTTCTGGTGCAAACTGGCATCCACCGTCAGCGAGTAGTCGGCTTTTATCTGGTCGCGCTTCTCGCCCTCCACTGTCAGGTGGTCATTGGCCTTGATGCGGGTCACCCGCTCATTGTCGATATCTGTGTGCTGGTCGTACTTGATGTGCCAGGCGGCGTCGTTCTCTATCAGCACGTTCAGGTCTTTCTGACCGTGGATGTAAATCTCTTCCTGCCCCGCCTGGTCTTCAAAGCGCAGTTCGTTGAAACCCTCCCCCTGATGAGTCTCGGTACGCAGCACGGTGCGGGTCTTGTTGGCTGGCAGCTCGTAGGGCGGCCGATTGGTGGCGTGATAGGTACGACCGGTGACGATGGGCTGGTCGGGGTCCCCCTCCAGGAACAAGACAATGACCTCGTGGCCGATGCGCGGGATGGCCATCATGCCGTACTGACCGCCGGCCCAGCCCTGGGAGACCCGCACCCAGCAGGAGCTCTGGTCGTTGCTCGAGCCGTAGCGGTCCCACGGGAACTGCAGCTTCACCCGGCCGTGCTCATCGCAGTAAATCTCCTCCCCTTCGGGGCCCACCACCATGGCGATTTGCGGGCCATCCACCATCGGCTTGTGAGGAGCTTCCGGGCTGCCGATGCGTGCCCGCCAGGTGGTGCTCGCTTTCACCACGCCGAATTCGTTGTGATAGACGGTGGGGCCGCCGCCACCCTCCTCTTCCAGCGCCTGCGGCTGCAAGCCGGTATGCTGGATACGCACGATTTGCCAGTCGGTGTTGAGGCTGCCGTTGGGGTGTTCGGTGAGCGAGAAGCTCTGCCCCGGCTGCAAGGTCGCGCAGTTGGACTTAGCATGGCCCGCCACCGCGTCATTGCGCAGCGCATCGAGCCGATGCTGGGCAAATGCCTTGCCGCTGCCATCCTGCTTGTAGCGACCCGGATAGTCGAAGTGCTGGTAGGTGTCGCGCTGATGCGCAAGCTCCGCCCCCACCTTCTTGTGGGAGAGGCCGTAGGCCGGGGTCTTGAAGCTGTAGTCCTTGAGCTCCACATCGCTCGGGCGCACCGCCTCACGGTAGTGGAACTGCCGCACATAGGGGCCTTGCTCGAGGGAACGGTTGCCGAGGTTGAAGAAGAGCTCGGGGCCGGCAGTCAAGGCGGCTGCGTCATCGGCAAACACGATGCGGTGCTTGCCCGCTTCAAACTCGTGGAAGTAGAACATCCCTTCTTCGGCGGCAAGGCGGTTCACGAAATCGAGGTCGGTTTCCCGATACTGAACGCAGTACTCCCGCTTGGCGTGCTCGTTTTTCAGGGCGAAGGCGTAGTCGGTGATGCCGTGCTCTTGCAACAGGATGGAGAGGATTTCATCGGGCTTCTGCGCCTGGAAGATGCGGGAGTTCTGGCGAAGCGACAGACGCCACAAGGCCGGCTGCACCAGCAGCTGATAGCGGGTGCGGCGAAAGCCGCTGTCACCCTGCGCGAAGTCACTTACCACCCCGCACACCCGGCGCTGCAGCTCGCCGTTGTACCACACCAGCAGCTCGCAGGGCTGGTCCAGCACGGCGCCAAAGTCGATGTCGAGCTGGGCACTTGCCAGCTCAAGGCGCAGGTTGAACGGCCGGTTGAGCGCTTCATCCAGCGCAAACTCGGCCACCACGAAGGTGCTCTCGGGCAGGGCCCCCACCTTGACGGTAAATTGTAATCCTGTGCTGTCTGCCATGAAGCGCTCCTTAACCTGCCTGTCCGCTGCCTGAACCAATCACCACGCCGCCGCAGCCGACGGCGGTACCGGTCACGGCGATGGGCTTGCCGTTGACCAGCACAGAGCCGACGCCGCCCGAGATGCTGCGCGGATGGGGTGGATTGTTGGGTTTGTCGTGGGGAGCCAGCGGATCACCCTGCCGGGCCACCGGCTTGCCATCGAGGAACACATCGGGGCTCGCGGCAATCACGGGGGATGGGTGGAAACCATCGTGGTCGGTGCCGATGTCACCGAGCAATGCAATAGAAGGACACATCTGGATTCTCCGTGGGGCAACCATGGTGCAAGCGCAGCCTGGTGCAGAGACAGTTGGAACGGCGACCCAGCAGCCTCCATGCCATGGCAAAGTCGCCCACAATCACATTAAAAATCAGTCAATTACAGTTCAATCTCGTTGAGCCTGACCAATCTGCTGCAATCCATTGCGCAAGACAGAGCAAGTTTCCCGGCAAACCTTGCCTTGCCAGTCAAACTCACCACACCTTGCGCAATTTTTTGCTCAGGGCGGCATTTTCAGCTACCAGAAACGCCCTGTTGCAGCTGATAGAGGCGGATGTTGAGCGCTTTCAGATCATTTTCCAGGCTCTTGAGCTCGGCAGCCGTGATGGGCTCCTGGGAGGCTTTTCTCGCCTCCAGTTCACCGAGGCGCAGACTGAACGGGATGTTCTGCATCAGGTTCTTCTGCACTTCGTAGAGCTGAGATTTGAGGTAGGAGATGGTCACCGTCTTGCGCTGGCGCTCCAACTCCAGCAGCTGATCGAGCAGGGCATCCACCCCGGCGCGGGCATCCAGGTAGGTGGGCACGCTGATGACATCCCCCTGCTGACCGCCAAGCTGCGCCTGCCACTGCTTGTCCAGCGCCTTGACCGCCAGCGAGTCGGGATAGAGCATCGAGAGCGAGTTGCGCAGCCCCTCGCCGTAGCGATACCAGTAGAGCGACGACGTCTGCTCGAGCCGGGTCAACTGGTTCTGGTAGCGGGCCACCAGATCGCTCTCCATGTTCTGCAGGGTCTGCTCCCCCAGCACGATGCGCGCCTGGCGAATGTCGTCATAGCTGAGGGCTCGAGGCAGCTCGGCGGCCGGCTGCACCAGACGCTGGGCCGCCACGGTTTTCTCCTGCTGATGTTGCTGCCAGCCCAGCCACCCCATCACCGGCAGGGCGCAGCTGAGCAAGCCGCAGCCAAACCAGAACCAGGCCGGACGCTGCCGGCGGTGCTGCTCAATCTTCAGCACGGTGGGCTTGACCTGCCCCTTCTCGCGCCCCACCAGAACGCTGCCCTGGGGCAGGTGCGGGGTCGATGCCGAAACCGTGCCGCCGTGATCACTCTCCAGGTCGGACTTGAAGAACACCATGGGCGGGATCTGCAGATCCTCCTTGAGGCCTGGCTCGTCGGAGACGATGACGATCTCGGTCTCATCGAACAGGTGGGTATATCCCTCGATGAAGTGCACCAGATTCTCGACCCGGGGAATGCGGCTCAGATCCGCGTTGTGCAGCTTCTCGCTGATGAGTTGCAGCGCCCGCTCGCAGCGATAGATCAGCCGCTTGTCCTCGTGGCTGATCTGGTACTGGCGAATGACGTCGCTGATGCGGGCGATGAACCAGTCGAGCATCTCGATGCGGGCCCGCTCCTGATGAACCGGCGGCCAGAAGCTCTCCCACTGGGTGACGATGAGGTTGGCAAGAAACTCGCACCCTTCGGTAAAACCGCTCAGCCCCTGCAGGCGCGAACGGGCCAGGGTGAAGTAGATGGCGGTCTGCAGATCCACCCCGTGTTTTTCGAAGATAAGACTGGCGAGCTGATGGATCCGCTGCCAGTCCACCTCGGGGCGCGAAGCGTGGCTGAGCTTGTTGATCTCGGCCCGCAGCGCCTCGTACTCCGGCAACATCCTGGGGTCGCGCCCCACTTTCAGGGCCTGCTGACCTTGTTGATTCTGTGACATATGGACTTCCAACGCAGGAAGGGGGCACAACGTGCCCCCGACGCGATCAATAGAGGGATTCGGGCAGTCTGAACTGGCTGAACAGGCCGCCGGTGAAGGGGTTTTGTGCGCTGTCGGTGTAGACGCGATAGGTCATGGCCCCCTGATCCACCGGGAAGCGCACATCGAAAGTGGCGTCATTGACCTGGGTCAGCTCCCCCTTGTCCATCAGGCGGAACATGGCCCAGGGGCCGACGAAGCCTTCGCTGCGCGGTGAGCGCTCGCGGGCGGCCGGCACCAGGGTGATCTTGCTCTCGGCCCCGTCGCGCATGGTGTTGGGCCATACCAGCGGGATCTTGGTACGGCGGCCATGGGCGTATTCCAGCAACTGGCCGTCCAGGTTCAGCACACTGCGCCGCTTGTTGGCGGTGAGCTCGATGGGCTCAAGGGCGAACTGCACCTCCAGGTTGCCCTGCTGGCTGAAGAAGATCTGACGGATGCGGGCTGCACGGTCCAGCTGCTTGATCAGCTCGGCCTGGATGGGGGAGCTGAACTCCCCTTCCATCAGGCCGCTCTCCACCATGGGTTTGAGGTTGACCTGATAGAAGCTGTCCAGCGTCCCGTTGGGTGCGAAGAAGCGCTCCATCTCCGAGAGGGGCACGTCCTTGTTCGAGCTTGGATCAAACGGATAACGGCCGGCCAGCTGACTGTTGAAGGGGGCCAGCACCTTGTCCTGCCACTCCTGATTGAGGGAAGACATGGCAAGATCGATCACCAGCCGCGAGCTCTGCTCGGAGAGCTGACCCACCCAGCGATCGAGCGGGGCCGGCAGACTGCGGGCATATTGCTGCAGGGCGAACACCGGATCGGCGTACTTGTTGGTCATGCGCAGTTGCACCGCTTTCAAGGCAGACTGGCCCGGCTCGGTGGCGTTGACGATGAGCTCCAGGTAGTGCTGCAGCTCCACCAGCTTCTGGTTGACCTCCTGAATGAGCGGTCCCTGCTCGCCACGTCCAGCCAATACTCCATTCGTGGCCATAAAGGGACGACCGATGCGGGCACTGATGGCCTGGGCCGGGTCCCCTTCCACATCGGAGATCTTGCGAATGCGGGTGTTGTCATCCAGCGAGGCCAGTACCCGCTGGAACGGCTGATCGTTGCCGGTGATGGCAGCGAGCACGTCCAGCGCCTGCTCCGGGCTCTCCAGGGTCTGCACGTCCAGATTGGTCAGCAGTTTTTGCCACTGGTTGACGTAATCGGTGACGTAACGGTCGTTGACCTGACGGGTGATCTCCTTGCGATCCGCCTCGCTCAGCTGACTCAGCTTGCGCTGGCCCAGCACCCAGGCATCCATCGCGGTGAGATCGATAAGCGCCTTGTCCTGCTTGAGGAAGAAGTCGTTGAAACCGGGCCAGGTGAGCAGCCGCGGTACCTGGCCGGCGTTGTCGCTGCGCAGGGCAAACACGGTGTCGAAGGTGGGGCCCACCTCGTCACGGACGTTGAGATCCGGCGGCAATACATCACCCGCCTTCACCACCAGATTCTGGTAGACCCGCTGATACATGGGCAGCTTGCCGAGCTCGCGCTGGGCACCGTAGACCGGCTCCTTGAACGGCACGAAGGCGGTGATGGCGGCCTGATCCCGCTCGGCCCTGGCGCCATACCAGTTGGTGTGGTCGAGGGCATAGTCCAGGTGCCCCATCAGTTGCTCCTGCACCGCCCCCTGCCCCGGGAAGGCCTTCTGCCAGCGGCTCGCCATATACTGCGCCACCAGCTCCTTGTTGCGACCGGAGGCGTCATCCAGCATCCGCATCACCCGCAGGATGGCGAGCTTCTCCTCGCTGCCGGCAGGCGCCTGGTTGAGATCCTCAAGCAATCCCTGCATCTGGGCCGGCAGGAAGCGCAGGCTCAACAGTTGCAGGTAGGATCCTTCCACATAAGGACCAATCTCGTCCCCCTGATAGAGGCCGAGGTCCGCCACCAGCGGCATCCGCTCGCGGTAGTTGCCAAAGGAGAGGGTCGCCTCGCGAATGAGGTTGAGGCGCGGCAGCTGGCTCACACCGAAGGCGTGGGCATCGGCCACCTCATTGGTCTCCATGAAGGCCTGGGCCTTGGTCAGTACGTTGCGACCCGCCTCCTCGTTGACCCGATAGAAGTAGTGCCAGCCACCGATGAGGGCGGCCGAGAAGAGCGACAGACAGCTGAGGCCGATGGCCATGCGGCGCCGGCGATAGAGAGTGTGCAGCCGGTTTTCGCCGGCAAGATGGGCCTCCGGGAAGATGATGGAAGAGAAGAGCTGGCGCACGAAATAGGTGTTGGACTCCCCGCGCAGGGCCGAGTGGATGGGCTCTGGCAGGTTGTAGCGGCGGGAGGCCGCCTGGGCAAACGCATCGAACGGTACCCCTTGCTGATAGACGGAGCTGACATAGACCCCGCGCACCAACAGCGGCTTGCTCTCCTCGATGGCCAGGGTCTCGGCCAGCAGGCTGGTCACGTAATCCTTGAGGCCCGCCAGCTGGCGCACGAACGAGAACAGCGCGTTGCGCTGGGCGGCATCGAGCCGGCTCAGCATCAGTTCGGGCAGATTCTGGTTGAGGTTGTCCACCCACTGATCCCAGAACAGGGCCAGATCCTGCTGCCAGTCGGCGCCCGGCTTGAAGGTCACCCCCAACACGGCCTCGCGGGCCTCCTTGTCGAGCTGCTGGTAGATAACGTCAAAGCCGCGCAGCAGATCGAGCTTGGTGAAGGTGACATAGAGCGGCAACCGGGTATTCATGGTGGCCGACACCTCCTGCAGGCGCGAGCGCATCAGCTGGGCATAGGCCTTGCGTTCGGCCACGCTGGCGTGGGAGAGCCAGGCCAGATCGACGGTCAGCACCAGGCCGTTGAGGGGCTGGCGACGGCGGTGTTCATTGAGCCAGCCAAGCAGGTGCAGCCAGAGCCGCTCATGCTTGCGCGCCTGCGGATCCAGTTCGGCTTCGCTCTGGGAGAGCAGCACACCGGCGGGATCCAGCATCACGGCCTGTTCCCCCAACCAGCAATCCACCAGCTGATCCTGCGCCACGTCGCGCAGCTCGGTGTCGAGTCTCGGGTTGAGCTTGTTGGCCGGGTTGGCGCGGTGAATGAGGCTGCTCTTGCCGCTGCCGGGCAGGCCCAGCACCAGATACCAGGGCATGGCGTAGAGCGCCCCCTTGCCCAGATGAGTATTCAACGCCTGCAGCCAACGATCGAGGAACAGCGCCTGCCTGTCGATGAGCCCCTTGACCGGATCCTGCTCCAGCACCACCTCGTGCTGGCGCTCGGCTTTGAGCTGCTGCATCTTGCGCCACACCCGCCAGGAGACCACCCCCAGCAGCAACCAGAGCCAGAGCAGGGTGAACACCACCCGCCCCCACAACGGCTCGAACGGCTTGGCGCCGCGCACCTCGAGACGAGGGCCCAGCCACCACACCAGGATGAGAGCCAGCCCCCAGAGCACAGCACCGAGCAGGGGCCAGGAGGGTTTCAATTTCGGCAGCTGTTGCCGCAGAAAAGTAAAAATGGTTTTGAACATAAAATGTGATCCAACTCCGACTCAATGACTCATTTCGGCATTCATTTCGACAACGGCGCCGCCAGGCTCTCCAGGCGGTTGACCAGCCCGGGCTCCCAGTGCGACAACCCGAGGCGACTGGCCTCTTGCCACAAGTGTTGATAGTGCTGGCGCGCAAGCGCCTCCATGCCTTCCTGCGCCAACAGCTCCGCCTGCACCAGCAAGGCGTGGAAGCGATCTCTTGGCTCTTTCAACTGCGCAATCCGCTCATCGAGCAGGGCGAGCGCCGCCGCGATCCCCTGCTCGCCGTGGCGCTGGGCGACCTCCTCGGCCAGCCCCGCCTCTCCAATGCCCGCACTGCCGCCCTTGGCCGGTTGCAGCCAGCGGCTGCACTCGGGGGAGAGAAACGGCGAGCCGTCGCTGAAGGCGAGCTCCCGCAGGGCCGGCAGGCGCTGCAGAAAAGTCCCGAGCTCCTCGGCGATCGCCTGGGCCACCGCCCCAAAGCCGAGCTTCTGGGCCACCTCGGCCGAGAGCCTGTGCCCCTCGAACCAGTAAGGCGCCAGGGTCAGGCTCTGCTCGATGCGTTGCCAGAGCCCCTGATCAGGAGCGTTCATGGCGGCGCGGTACTCGTCCACCATGTCCGCCGACATGGGCGCCAGCGGGGTTTTATTGCCCGCCCCGCTCATGGGGACCGCCGTGATCCCGGCCCAGACGGCGTGACGGCGCAGCCGATAGCCCACCGCCGCCTCCGGCTGGCGCTCGATGAGGAGTTCCGCCACCTTGAGCTGGGTCTGGCGCCAGGCGCGATCGTTGGAACTGTCGATGTCGACGCCAGCACTGCTGCCACCGCCGCTGAGTACCATGGCGCTGGCACCGCTGGCGGTCGATGCCACCGAGGCCGGGGTGCCCGCTGCCGCCGCGCCGCTGCTCTGGGGCTGCCCTGCGGCGTTCGCCTCGGCCTGTGCCACCTGCTGGCGCTGGGCCCGCTTCAGCCCCATCACCAACGGGTCGAGAAGCTCCCCCTTGTCGGGACACTGGGCCAGCCAGACACGCTCCAGTTGCTCGGCCTGAGCCTGCAACTGGGCCAGCTCGGCCGCCGAAGCGCTCTCACAAATGCGCGGCAAGGCCCCTTCGAAGCGCTTGACGATCTGCACCATCAGTCGCTGCTTCTGGCTGGCATTGCCGGGCCAGGCCAGCAGCCAGTAAGCCTGGATCCAGGCCTCCAGCAGGCTGATCGCAGCCCCCAGAGGAGTCGCCTTGGCCGGGTGCTGCAGGCAGCGCAGCAGCTGGGCCAGCACCCGCATGTCCTTGGTGCGGCTCTCCAGCAAGCCAAGGCAGGCCTCGGCCACCGCATTGAGATCCACCTGGCTGTGAGCGAGGGATCCCAGCTTGACCAGCTCGGTCTCCACGTAGTCCCAGCGCGGCTCGTCAGCCAGCACGGCGCCTCTGATCTGTTCATCCGGCAGGCTGGTGAGCAGGCGTGCACACCAGGGGTGTTGATAGCTCATCGTCCCTCCTACCAGCGGCACTGCTGACGCAGCGGTGCCAGCGCCTCTTTCAGGCCGCTCAGGTCGACCCGCAAGAGGGCGCCGTTGTCGGCCCGCACCTGCAGCTCGCGATGGCCCAGCCAGCGTTTGAGCTCCTTGATGGCGGGCAGACCGCGGCCATATTCCAGCAGCAGACCCTGATCCCGGATAAACCAGCTCTGGGAGCCGGCACTCGGCTGACCATCCAGTTCGACCTGCACTTTCTCGCCGCTCCAAGGGCTGTCCAGCCGCAGCCGGATATGGGTGATGCTGTCGACGCAGCCGATGGCCAGGGTCGCCCCGCGCAGTGCCGGGCGGGTGAGGGTTTCACTGCCACTGCCGGCGTCACTTTGCAGCAGGAAGGGCGCACTCGCTGGCGTGCGGGCCTGCTCCTGGGCCCAGATGGCCTGCCAGGCCGCCGACTTGGGGGCGGCCCCTTCGGCGGCACTGGCCGCGCCATTGCCGATGGCGTCGTAGCAAGCGAGCCGCACCAGCGGCGAGGGCTCCTGCCGGCAGGCCTGCCAGCGCGCCATGTCCAGCGGGACCTCGGCCGCACTGGTGGCCAGCAGCAGCGGTAACAAGCCGAGGATGCTCATCAGTTCACCTCCAGTTTCTGGCACTTGTGATCCAGGGTGCGCTTGGGAATGTTGAGGCTCTCGGCCACCAGCATCCGATTGCCCTGGAAGTGGCGCAGCCGCGCCTCGATGACGGAAGCCTCGTACTGCTGCATGGCCCGCCGCAGATCGCGGATGTGGTTGTAATCGTCCATGGTGCCGGGCAACTCGACGCAGACCCGCTCGCGCAGCTCCGGCGGCAGCGCCTCCAGCACCACCTCTTCCCCGTGACGGGTGTGGGCGCAGGCCACCTCCAGCAGGTTGCGCAGCTCGCGCACGTTGCCGGGGAAGTCATAGGTCTGCAGCTGTTTCAAGAACTTGCGCTGCAAGCCGGCGAGCGTCTTGCCATCCTGAGCGGCAAACTGGGCCATGAAGTGCTGGCAGAGCAGCGGCACGTCATCCATGTGCTCGCGCAGGGGGGCGATCAGCAGCAGGCACTGGCAGAGGCGGTGGTAGAGGTCGGCCCGAAACTGCCCCTCCTCCACATGGCGGGTGAGCGGATGATGGGTGGCGGCGATGAGGCGAAAATCGGAGTGATACTCCTGCTCGGCCCCGAGCGGCCGGTAACTACGGGTTTCCAGCACCCGCAGCAGCTTGGCCTGCATGGCGGCGGGCATGTCACCCACCTCGTCCAGAAACAGGGTGCCGCCGTTGGCCTGGGCCACCAGCCCGGTCTTGTTGGCAAGGGCGCCGGAGAAGGCCCCCTTCTGGTATCCGAACAGCTCGCTCTCGATGAGGTTCTCCGGGATGGCGGCGCAGTTGATGGCGACAAAGGGCTTGTTGGCGCGATCGGAGCACTGGTGCACCAACCGTGCCACCACCTCCTTGCCGCTGCCGGTCTCCCCCTGAATGAGCACAGTCAGCTTGTGCTGGCCGGCTTGGCTTATCTGCTCGCGCAGCCCGCGGATCACCGCCGACTGGCCGACCAGCTGATCGCCAAGCAGCTTCTCGTGCTGACGCAGCCGCTCCCCCTCCCCCTTCATCTGGCGCAGGGAGTCGCGCAGTACCCCCTGATCCCGCCGACTGCGACCGAGATCGCGAATGAGGGTGAGCTGGTTGCAAAAGACCTGGGAGAGCTGGGCCAGCTCGGGGCCGTCGGCCCAGGCCCGCAGCACCTCCCCTTCATCCATCAGGGCCAGCACGGCAAACGGCTTGCCGTTGCCATCCAGCAGCGGATACGCGTGCAGCCCGCACTGCTGGCCAAGGTTGGCCAGCAGTGCGCGAAAACCGGCGTGCTCGATGCGAGCACCGCCGTAGAGGGAGTCCCAGGTGCGGGACTGGGCCTTGTGCAGCACATAGGCAAGGGGGTGGGAAAAATCGTCCACCGCCAGCCCCAGCGCCACCTCCTTCCCCCTGACCCAGCCTTGGCACTCCAGCTGACGGCCGCTCACATCCAGCATGCCGAGCAGCAGCCCCTTGGGCTGGAAGCTGGCATGAACGGTCGAGCTCCACCAGTGGCACAGGTGCGGCTCATCGCGCTGGGCGGTGAGGGCCAGGGCAAATGCGAGGGCTTGCTCCATACTCAAGCCCCCACCTCGGCCACGAACTGGTGATCGGCCACGGAAAAGTGGACGCGCTTGATGGGGTCACCGGCCGAGAGGCGCTGCAGCAGTTGCAGGGAGACCGGCGGCAGCAGGGCGCCGTCGATGACGGATTCGAGCATGCGGGCACCGTTCTCGCTGCGATTGGCCCGCAGCAGGATCTCTTCTGCCACCTCGTCGTCCAGCACCACTTCGGCGCCGAAGCGCTCCTTGAGCAGCTTGACCAGCCGGTCGAGCTTGCCGCCCACGATCTGCACTAGCGTGTCGTGGCCGAGCGGCAGATAAGGGATCACCTCCATGCGCGCCAGCAGGGCCGGCTTGAAGAAGGCGGCGAGCTCCGGATAGAGGGCATCCAGCAGCACGTCGGGCTGCTCGGCATGGTCGACGATGGTCTGGAAACCGAGGTTGGAGGTGAGGAAGAAGACCACGTTCTTGCAGTCGATGATGCGCCCTTCCCCGTCCGCCAGCTCGCCCTTGTCAAACGCCTGATAGAAGAGGTTGAGCACATCCGGGTGCGCTTTTTCCACTTCATCCAGCAGCACCACCGAGTAGGGCTTCTGGCGAATGGCTTCTGTCAGCACGCCCCCCTCGCCGAAACCGACGTAGCCGGGCGGCGAGCCGATCAGGCGGGAGACGGTGTGCTTCTCCTGATACTCGGACATGTTGATGGTGGTCAGGTACTGGCGACCACCGAACATCAGCTCGGCAATCTGCAGCACGGTTTCGGTCTTGCCGACCCCGCTCGGTCCCACCAGCAGAAAGGCGCCGAGCGGGCGGCCGGGACGACGCAGGTCAGCGCGGGCGGTGAGCAGGTGCTTGTGCAGGTGGGCCACCGCCACATCCTGCCCCTTGATGAGCTCGCCAAGGTACTCCGGCAGACGGGTCACCACGTCCAGCTCCCCTTGCGAGATGCGATTGAGCGGCACCCCAGTCCACTCGGCGATGACGGCGGCAATCTGGGTCTTGTCGACGTGAGCGGAGACCAGCACTTCCCCCTGCTGCAGCTCGGCCAGCTCGCGCTCGAGGGTGGCCAGCTGCTCAGCAGCGGCCTGCGGATCGAGCGGCGCATCGGCCAGATCCAGCGCCTCTCTGGCCAGCATCTCATCCTGCTGATCGGCCAGCAGGGCTGCGCGCAACTCGACAATCTGGTGCACCAGCCCCTGCTGTTGTTGCCACCGGGCCTCCTGCTCGGCCAGCTCTTCACGGCAAGCTTGCTGGGCCGCCTGCAACTCGGCCAGGCGCTCTGCGTTGTCACCAAGACCTATCAGGCTCTGGCGCTCCAGCTGGCGGATCTCCAGCTCGCGCTGGCGCAGCGAGTTTTGCAGGTGGCTGACCGCGCGCGGCGGGGTGGTGAGGTTGATGGCCACCCGGGCACAGGCGGTATCGAGCACGTCAATGGCCTTGTCCGGCAGCTGACGGCCGGAGATGTAACGGGCGGAGAGCTGGGCGGCGGCCTGCAGCGCCTCCTCGTCGATCAGCACCCCGTGGGCCTTCTCGTAGATGCTGCGCAGGCCGCGCAGGATCACAGTGGCCTCGTCGGCATCGGGTTCACCGACCTTCACCAGCTGGAAGCGGCGCGACAGGGCCGCATCTTTCTCCACGTATTTCTTGTACTCGCCCCAGGTGGTGGCGGCGATGGTGCGCAGCTCGCCCCGGGCCAGCGCCGGCTTGATGAGGTTGGAGACATCAAGCCCGCCGGCCTGGTTGCCGGCCCCGATCAGGGTGTGCGCCTCGTCGATGAACAGGATGACAGGTTGCACGGCGTCCTTGACCTCCTGCATCACCCCCTTGAAGCGCTTCTCGAACTCCCCCTTGACCGAGGCGCCGGCCTGCATGGCACCGAGATCCAGGGTCATCAGCTCGACCCCGCGCAGCTTCTCCGGTACCTGACCCGCCACCATGCGCAGAGCCAGCCCCTCGATGAGGGCGCTCTTGCCGACACCGGCTTCACCCACCACGATGGGGTTGTTCTTGCGACGACGGGAGAGGATGTCGATCATCAGGTCGATCTCGTGATCCCGGCAGAGCACGGGATCCAGGCTGCCCTGGCGGGCCTGCTCGGTCACATTCACGGTAAAGCGAGCCAGCAGGCTGGCATCGGCCGGCAGGGCGGCCTGGGCCGTCTTGCCGCCGGGGGTAGTGGTCACTTGCGTCTCGGCGGACTCCTTGACCCACTCGTCGAACTGCTGGCGCAGCAGCTCGCGATTGACCTTGGCAAGCAGGCGGGTCACCGAGCCCGGCAGATAGCGCTGGGGGGTCATCAGCAGCACCAGCAGCATGACACCGCTGCGCAGCTGGGCATGTTGCAGCTCGGCGGAGGCGAGCAGCCAGCTGTCCTGCAGCCACTCCACCAACATGGGCGAGAAGGAGGGGTAACCCTGGCCATAGCTGCTGTCGGCAGCGGACGGTTGCAGCAGGGTCTTGAGCTCTTCCACCTCCACCTCGGCCACCTTCAGGATCTGGCGCACGTCGCTCAGCGGGGTCTCCAGCATCTTGAGCAGCAGGTGCTCGATGCGGATCTCGGCTCCCTGGTGGTTGACGCAGAGGGCCGCGGCCTCCTCCAGCATGTGACGGCAGATGGGGTTGAGTCTTTCCACCAGTACCGGTAGCTCTATACGAATCAAGGCGTGCTCTCCTTAGGTATTTATTTTAATAATTCGCCCAGTTGACGAAGTACGTCCTGGGTCTGGTTATTGAGTTGGTGGTGATAGAGGCCAAAGATCAGCGTCAGGATCAGCGCGCCGCCCATGAACAGGCTGCGCAGGGAGACCTGCTTGCGCAGCTGGTAGCGGGAGGCCTGCTGGCCCAGATCGAGGTGAAACACGCTGGGCGCCTCGCCACCGGCCTCGGGGGCCAATTGCTTGTGCAGCTGGCGCACGATGCGCTCGAACTCCCCTTGTCCCTTGCTCATCACCTTGTAACGCCCCTCGAAACCGAGGCACAGACAGAGGTAGATGAACTCCAGAATGTCGCGATAACGCACCGGGTCTTCCTGCAGGCGGGCCAGCAGCACGAACACCTTCTCGCCGCCCCAGGTCTCGTTGTGAAAGCGGGTCAGCAAGGAGTGCTCGGACCATTCGCTTTGACTGCCCCAGTCGCGGCCCATCACGGCCTCGTCGATGAAGGTGCAGAGGATGTAGCGAAACGACAGCACCACCCCGTTCTCGTAGCCCTGGGCCATCAGCTCCTGCTCGATGGCCTGGATCTCGGTCACCACCCGCTGATAAAGCTCGGGCACCCGGTCGTAGCGCGACAGCAGGCGTACCCGCTGCACCAGCCCCAACAAAGGGGTCACCGCATCGATCATCGGGTTGATGCTCTGGCCGCGCAGGCGGAACCAGTAGTCCGAATCCATGTCCAGCTGCTCGGCATGATCGAACAGCAGGTCGCTGAGTTGCTCGTTCTTGATAATGTCCGTGGTCATCTCTGCTTATTCCTTGGTGCGATCACTGGCTGCGAATGGCCCAGAGCTGCATGTCGAGCTCGGGGAAGTCGCCGGCGATGTGGAAGGCAAGGGTGTTGCCCACCGCCAGCATCTGCCAGGCCGGGCTCTGCCGGTCGAGCTGGAAGTAGCTGTAACCGGCGTGATAGGGCAGCTGGCGCGGCGCCACCGGCAGCGGCAGCAGCGGAATGCCGGGCAGTTGCAGGCTGATGAGCTCGCGGATCTTGTCGCTGGAGGCCACCTTGGTCTGCTGCAGCAACTGCTTGCGCAGCTGCTCCTGCGGCATGCGGGCACGCACCGCCAGCACGAAGTCGGCGCTCTGCATCAGCTCGCTCTCGTTGACCATGGCCACCATGATGCCGTACTGGTGCTTGCGCAGCTGGATGGAGACGGCGCGCGGCGACAGCACTGTGCTGAGCGCCTGGCGCAGGGCCAGCATCACCGGCTCGAAGCTCACCTGCTGATCGTCGTGGCGATAGGCGGGGAACTCGGGCGGCAGACGGGACTCGTCGGTAAAGGTCATCAGCTCGCCACAGATCTGCACCAGCGCCTCATGCAGCCGCTCGGGGTGCAGGGTGCCAAGGCGCGCCAGATGGGAGAGCTGGGGCTGTGCCCGGTTCAGGAGCTGCAGCATCATGAACTCGGCCACGTCGGCCACCCCCTGCTGACCCGGCGCGGCAATGCGCTGGGAGAGGCTGCGGGCCCGCTCGGCCACGAGGCCGGCCGACTCGCCGAGGAAGCGCTTGAGAGTCGGGATGGCGGAGACGCTGATGCTGCAAGGCATGAAGTTGGGATCCAGCACCAGACCGCCATCCGGACGCTTGTCCAGAATGCGGGCGATGGCGAGCGAGGCGTAGGCGCTGCGATCTTCCCGCTCCAGCATCAGCCGCAGGCTGACCCGCCCCACCTCGAGGGAGACCACGTCCCCCCCTTCGCTGTGCAGATCGCGCACGTCGTGGCGATGGGCTTGCAACCGGGTGGCCACCTGACCGCCCTGATTGACCTCGTTGACGCCGCTCACCGAGAGCGGCAGCGCCAGATAGACCTTCTGGTTGGCCACCGAGGCGTCGGTGACTTCCAGCGGGGTCGGCAGCACGTCGTCGTTCGGGATGTTGAACACGGTACCGTCCGGCAGGATGCCGGTGGCCCCCACCAGGGCGATGCGACCAAAGCCCAGGTAGTCCTCGTTGATGGCAAGCGACTGCAAGCCGTAGAAATAGTCGGACAGCGCGCTCAGGCGAGCGTGCAGCGCGTAATCCGAATGTCTTTGTTGTTGCTGGAAGTGCTGGGGCTTGATGAACAGCCCCTCACGCCAGATAACCCGATTTCGACTCGACATGGTTATTCTTCTTCTTTTTGCAGTTCTACTTCATCCAGGCGCAGGTGCACCAGGATTTGATAAGCCGTTCCCTTGCTCTTGATCTTGATGACCTTGCGCCACTCGGCGCTGTCGGGGTCGGCGTAGCGTGCGATCACCCCGATGTAGCGGGTCTTCTCGTCGAGCTTGATGGGGGGCAGGTATTTGAACTGGCCCGGCAGCAGGGTGTAGTCCTGGTGGTCCAGGTAGTTCTTGCCAAGGGCCTTCTCCACGTCCGCGGTCACCTGGTCGTAGTCGGTGGCAAGCAACTTGGAATCCTCCGCCAGCAGCACCACCTGAAACTCGATGGGCGCCGCCTCCCCGCTCTCGTTGGGGTTGACGTCAGGCTCCGCCAGCAGACTCAGCCCCAGGGTAGAGGGCTGATCATTGTTGCTGCCCACCTGGATATCCGGGTTCATGGCCACGTCTGCCATCTTGCCCATGGTGGTACAACCTGCCAGGGCCAGCAGCGCGGCGCCCAGCATCAGCGCACGTATCATCAAATCAGTCCCTGTTGCTGACGCACGGCCTGGTCATAGGCCTGGGCATACACCTGGTGGAACAGCTTGTCGAACCCCTGCTGGCGGGCGGAGGTGAGCTCGCGGTAGTAGTGCTGGTACATGTCCCAGGCCCAGCCTTCGTCGGCCGTGCCCGGTGCACCGCTGCGGCGGTATTGCTCGAAGCGCCCCAGCAGCGCCTGCGGTGAAAACGCCTGCAGGATGCTGTCGAGCGCCGCGCCGATGGCCTGCTGGTTCGCCACGTGGTGGATGCGCACGTTGTGCAGGCTCTCGGCCACCGCCGCCGGTGCGCTCAGGTGGACCGGGCTCTTCTGCTCGGCAAACAGCACCGCCAGGGTCTCGTCATAATCAAGGCCCAGGCGCAGCGGGTTGTCCTCGATGGGACGCAGGTGCTTGTCCGCCAGTGCCGCCTGCTCGTTTTGCAGCTGCAGCAGCCCCTCCACCATGGCCCGCACCGTCTTGCCCATCTCTTCGAGCATGTCGTGGGCCTGCTGGGTGTCCTGCAGTTGCAAGGGTTGGCCCAGGCCACGCATCAGCGGAGTCAGGGCCACGTGGTCGACGCCGTCCAGCGACAGCTGATAATCGGGATGGTTCTCGATGGCGGGCATATCCAGAAATTCTTGGTTCATGGTGTTCTCGACAGCAGAAAAAGGGGCAAGAGGGGGGACGTCCACATCCGGTTGTGAACGCAGTGAAGCCTGCAGGCGACCGTCCGCCAGCGGACCATCCATCAATGGGTTGGGCGCTCTGCGCTCCTGCTGCAATGCCAGCAAGGGATCCGCCGCCAGGGTGCGCGGATCGTCAGCCGGCACGACGGGCTCATCGCTGGTCAGCCACTCGTCGAGCTGCTCGGTGGGGCGATTGCCCAGCACCTGTTGCAGGCTCTGCTCGGGGGTGATGGCCCCCAGATAGGCGCGCAGCCGGAACGGGCCGACCACGAGCTCGTCCCCCTGCTCCAGATGCACCTTGCGGGCCCGCCCGATGGGCGAGGTGGCACCGTTGATATAGGTCTGGCCGCTCAGATCGCACAGGCAGAATCGACCGTCGTTGAGCTCGATGCGGGCGTGGGCGGGCATGACGGCCCCCAGCCTGTCGCGCAGTTGCCAGTCATCCTGTTCGGAGGCCCCCAGGGTCCCCCCCATCTCGTCGAAGCGGTACTGCACCTGCTGGCTGCCGTCGAGCTGTTCGCTGTTGAGCACCACCAGGGAAAGTTGCTGGTTAAAATCGTCCACAGTTACTCCTGCACTGATTCCTGTAGTTAAATTTTCTGCGCTGCTGATGTCTGCACTTATTCCTGCACTTATTCCTGCACACAAATGGTCACAAACGGATCACTCGGCGGCTGGCCGAGAAAGGTACTCCACCCCAGACGGGCACTCTGCTCCTCCCCAAGCCTCAACCCCCTCGCCTGCTCCTGGCCGAATCCCAGACGTAGATCCCAGGCCAGCTGATCGCGCAGGATGAAGGAGACGAAGGTCACCAGGGCATGAAAGTGCTCCCCGTTCGGCAGAAAGCCGAGAAACTGGCCAAAGCTCAGGTTGTTGATCTTCAACAAGAACTTGCCGGCACAGTCATTCACCTTGTCACCGATGACAAAATCGCTCCCCAGGGTGGCGCAGGCGCCGCCGAGGCGATTTTGCTGATCCTCATGAATAGGCACCTTGCGCCACTGCCAGGCACTCACCTGCACGTCGGCCAGATCGAAGCAGTGGGCCACCAGACCGGCCACCACCTCGGGGGAGCGGCTGGGGCTGGCCAGCATGCCCGCGTAGGAGAGCATCTTGGCCCGGTTGACCGGCAGGCTCTGGCAGACCGCCTCATTGCCAAGCCCCACCAGGGCGAACATCAGGCGGGAGAAACCATCCTCGCCGTTGTCCTGAAACCGCACGTGGTAGCGATACTTGCGCCAGATCCGGTGCAGCAGGGTCAGCAGACGGTGGTGGAAGAAGTCCAGAAACAGGCCGAGCTTCTGCTCCCCCTGGGCGTACTCCCACGCCAGCGAATCGAGGTAATAGCCGGGCATCGGCGACTGACTGCCGTGCAGGCCGAGGAAGGCCACCTCCAGCTCGTGACGACCCTGCCCGTCCCGACCAATCTGCAGCACGTCGCTGGTGGGGAACCCCAAGGAGGCGGTCGCCTTGAAGCGGATGTTCTCGTCACCGGGCAGGTAGTCGAGCCCTCGCTCCTGATCGGCGCCATCGAGCCGGTTGAGCAGCTCAACCAGCTGGAAGAAGTTGAAACGGGGCGCCTCCCGGGCGGCGCTCACATCAGGGAGTGCTGACCGATCTGGACTGGCCATTGGTAGCGCTCCTTGTTGTCGAGATTGACCACCTCAAGCAGGTGGAAGGCGTTGACGCTGGCGTAGAGCGAGAAAAAGTGGGCCAGCACGGTACTGAACAGATAGAGCTCCCCTTCGCTGCCAAAGGCAGACTGGCGGATGGAGAGCACCGACTTGAGCCCCCGCACCGGCATGCCGCGCACCAGCCGATCCACCGGCTTGGTCTCGATCTCCTCGATCCCCGCCAGCCGCTTGCGCGAGGCCTGCTCGGCCTGCTTGTCGTGCAGCGCCGGAAAATCGTAGGTGCGCAGCACCTGCACCAGGGCATCGCGGCGCAGCAGGGAGACATAGTTGAGGGAGAGGTTGGATATCAGCGTCCAGTGCAGACTGCCGTCCAGCGCCGGGCGCAGCGGCCGGGTCGGCCGGATCAGGTTGCGGAAGGTGGCAAACGAGGGCGAGCTGCCGGTCGGCACGCAGACGCTGCCCACCTTGAGACGGGCGGCGCGGGAGCGGTTGGTGCAGGTGAGCGTCACCGAGATGGATTCATCCAGTTCGACCGTGGTGGTTTCATCCCCACGCACGAACGAGAGGCTGTGTTCGAAACCATCCCCGCTCACCGCCTCCTTGACCCGCACCCGGTAGTAGAGCGCCAGCCGCTGCTTGGCCCGCTCGATCTGGTGCTGGAAGCTTTCGAATGGCTGATAGATGCGCGGCGTGCCGCGGGAGCGGCCGAGGTTCCCCTCGACCCAGCCCTCCACCTGATCCACCGAGAAGATCTCGAAGCTGTCGGCGTGGCGATAACTTGCCTTGAGGGGATACTCCGCCTGACGACCGTTGAGATTGACCGGCTCGCTGTCGTGCTGGAACAGGTTGATGGCCGGCACGCAGTTGAGCATGAAGGAGTCGGGACGGATCTTGAGCTCCGCCGGCAATGGCCGGTCGAAGCAGAAGTGCACCTTGAATTCGCTCACCGGCAACGGCTGTTTGGGCCACTCGCCACCGGAGAGTTCGAAGAAGAGGAAGCTTTCCGGGAAGCAGAAGTACTCCTGCAGGATCCGGTAGCCGGAATAGACGTTGTTCGGATAAGGCAAGAGCGCATCATCACGCTCGAAGCCGACCGATTTGAGGGCCTTGGCCTCCTGACGAAAGCGCTTGCCGTCGATCTCCAGCTCGATATGGGAGAGCTGGTTGGAAAGCCAGAAGTAGAGCTCATAGGCGGTGTAGCTGTCGCCACCAAGGAAGAAGCGCAGCTTGTCCAGCTGCAGCTCGCTAAGCGGCAAAGGGGCATGCAGGGCGATATCCAGCGAGATGGTGGAGAGATCGTTGCCGCTCTGGGCAGCGATATGACGGATATCGGCCGGATAGACCCAGGTATCGTGACAGGTCTGGAAATGACAGGTCACCTCGTCCAGGGGCAGACTGTCGAGCTGACAACCTTGCCTGACCAGCGCCGGCTGGGCGATGGCCCCCGGAATGACCGAAAACTGCATGATGGTCATGCTGGGCACGGGACGCAGGTAGTTGGGCCAGAGCATGTTGAGCAGACCGTGGGTCAGCTCGGGAAACTCATCCTCAATCTTGGCGCGCAGGTTGCCCGTGAGGAAGGCGAATCCCTCCAGCAGGCGCTCCACGTCCGGATCGGTGTTCTGCTCCGACAGAAAACGGGTGAGCTCGGGATAGGCGTCGGCAAATTCGCGCCCTTGCAGGCGCAAAAATGCCAGTTCATCCCTGAAGTAATGTTCCAGCGACATTGATCAGACCATGCGGTAGTGACGGTGACTGTCCATATGGACGTTGAACGAGGTAACTTGCTCGAGCTGCTCCAGCCGCACGTGGGCCGTCACCTGAAACGTCATCTCAAGCGGGCTCGCCTGATAGTCGGGTGAACGGACTTCCACATGCACGATCCGCGGCTCATAGCGGCGGATGCATTGCCGGATCGCCTCCCGGATCCGCCCCTTGATGTCGGCACTCCCCTGGGTGGCGTCATTGAGATCGATGACGCCAAGTTCGGGGGCACTGCGACAGTTGCCGGGACGGGTGTTGAGGATCTGATCGAGCTGCCGTTTGACAGAGTCCACCAGTTCATCCACTTCCGAACGGGGGGAGGAGCCAAGCCCCTCCCCCCGGATGCGATCAAACAGACTGGCCGCATTGCCTCTATCCCATGATGAGAGATGCGGCATCGGGCTTTATTCCTTGTCCAGACGACCTACCAGAGAGAGCTCGAAGCTCGCTCCCATGTACTTGAAGTGCGGGCGCACGGCCATGGCAACCTGATACCAGCCCGGCTCCCCTTCCACGTCCAGCACCTTGATCTGGGCGGCGCGCAGGGGACGACGGCTACGCACGTCCGCAGGGGGGTTCTCCTGGTCGGCAACGAACTGACGGATCCAGTTGTTGAGTTCCCGTTCCAGATCCTGGCGTTCCTTCCAGGAACCGATCTGCTCGCGCTGCAGCACTTTGATGTAGTGGGCCAGGCGGTTGATGATGAACATGTAGGGCAGCTGGGTACCCAGCTTGTAGTTGGTTTCCGCTTCCTTGCCTTCCTTGGTGTTCGGGAACACCTTGGGCTTTTGCACCGAGTTGGCGGAGAAGAAGGCGGCGTTGTCGCTGTCCTTGCGCATGGTCAGGGTGATGAAGCCCTCTTCCGACAGCTCGTATTCACGACGATCGGTGATGAGCACTTCGGTCGGGATCTTCGCCTGCAACTGACCCATGGCCTCATAGACGTGCACCGGCAGATCGTGAATGGCGCCACCACTCTGCGGACCAATGATGTTCGGGCACCAGCGGTACTTGGCGAAACTGTCGGTCAGGGAGGTGCCCATCAGATAGGCGGTGTTGCCCCACAGGTAGTGATCATGGTTCGAGCTGATCTCTTCCTGGTAGTTGAAGCCCTTGATGGGGTTCTCCGTCGGATCATAGGGCAGACGCGCCAGGAAGCGCGGTGCAGTCAGACCCAGATAGCGGGCATCTTCCGACTCGCGCAGGGAGCGCCACTTGGTGTAGGCCGGCCCTTCGAATACCGATTTCAGGTCCTTGATGGAGGGCAGATCGGTGAAGCTGTCGACCCCGAAGAAGGCGGGGGCGACGGAAGAGATGAAGGGGGCATGGGCCATGGCGCCCACTGCACTGACATACTGCATCAGCTTGATGTCAGGGGAGCTGTGGGTGAAGGCGTAGTCACCAATCACGGCGCCGACCGGCTGTCCGCCAAACTGGCCATAACCGCTGGAATAGACGTGCTTGTAGAGGCCGGACTGGGTGATTTCAGGAGAAAATTCAAAATCGTCCAGCAGCTCTTCCTTAGTGGCGTGCAGCACCTGGATCTTGATGTTCTCGCGAAAATCGGTGCGATCCACCAGGAGCTTCAGGGAGCGCCAGGAGGACTCCAGCTCTTGCAGCTCCTTGGCGTGCAGGATGACGTCCATCTGCTTGCCGAGCTTCTTGTCGAGCTCGACGATCATGCTGTCCACCAGCGCCTTGTTCACCGGCTCTGTGGTGGTGCCACTGTCCAGAATGTTGGCAATCAGGGCTGCAACACCCTGCTTGGCGACGCTGTAACCCTCATCCACCGGGGTGATGCGGGCCTGCGCCATGATTTCGTCCAGCAGGGACGAGGAGGCTGCACTCGCCCCCGCTTGAACCTGTTCTTCGACCAGAGACATAATTTTTCCTTATAAGTCAGTCAATTAATCTGCTGATCACTCGGCAGGCTTAATCAAATCCAGCTCCTTGAGCAATTGCTCGCGAGCGTCGTCACTGGACAGCAGATCCTGCAGACGGTTGCGGAAGGCGGGGATATTGCCAAGCGGCCCCTTCAGGGCAACCAGCGCCTCACGCAGCTCCAGCAGCTTGCGCAGCTCGGGCACTTGCTGGGCAACGCTGTCAGGGGTGAAGTCTTCCAGGGACTGGATTTTGATCGACACGGGCAACTCGTCCTGGCTGTTCTCCTCCAGGCGGTTGGGAACCGAAAAATTCAGCTCCAGTGCAGATTCTTTCATGACGGAAGAAAAATTATTCTTGTCGATGGAGACGGTCTGACGCTCCTCGATGGGGGTCTCTTCAGAGCGCCCTTTCATATTTCCAACCACCATCATGGTCAACGGAAGCTCTATTTCCGCCTGTTGGCCACCGGTTGCCGGCACATATTTGATATTGATACGTTCTTTGGGCGCAACAGTGGCGCCATCAATCCCTTTTCCCATGCTCTAGATACCAAGTTGAGGATCCATGAAGACCCAAAAGCTTATAGCCAATGCTTTTGTCGGCAACTGTAAAAAATGACAGTTGACGTGCTCAGAACGAAAATGAACAAAAAAGCACCAACCAACCACGCCTTTTCGATATATTCCAGGAGAGATCCTGGATATCCAAAAGGCAGCATTCAGCTTGTTATTCAATACAATCCGATTACGTCTCTACTCTTCGTTAGAGATCATATCTGGCTTAAGAGCCATTTGTAGCGAATGGTATATTTTTGATGATGATAACGTCAACGACAAATATATCTACAAATGTATCAAAATCAAAATAAACGCATAAATACCAATAAAAACAACAAGATAGAATCAACCTATCAAAATGTAAACTTGAGACAAGAAGTGTAGGAAAGTTGTATTTAGTGAAGAGTTAAATAGGAAAAATCTGATTTTAAATCTTCATGACTTCTCATGATAAGCCATAAACCGTGCTCATTTTCCGAACACAAAAAGAGATTTTTCTGACAACATCCGATGTTATTTTTGTCAAAAAAACCGCCAGGATGCATTATCAAGGCGGTATTGGATGGCGATAATAAGTGGGAAATGGCTTTATCCACTCACTGTTATTTTTAACACTATGTCTCATTCATGTTATGGGAATGGCATCATATGCCCTCTGACGCCTGCCCCATTTCACCGTGTTTATCCAGCCTGATGAACCAGTGCTGCGCCAGTTTTTGACCGGCACTTTTTTCTTGTGCCGTCATGCCTTTTTCAAGTTCACGGCTGGCGGCGGTTGCATCAATATTGCCATCCGTTGCGGCCAATAAATACCATGCATAAGCATGCAATCTATTGCGGGGGGCTCCCCATCCCTGCTCACGCATGATGCCCATGCGATATTGTGCTTGCCGATGATTGGCGTTTGCCGCAGCCCGATACTGTTTCATGGCTCCGGTGTAATCAGCCTCACCACCCAGCCCCAGTCGCAGCATCTCGCCGTAGGCATATCGAGCCTCGACATTGCCCTGTGAGGCCGCCAGAGAGAGGCTCTTGCGCGCAGCTTTCAACTCCCCCCGTTCCTGTTGCAGGGTCGCCAGTTCAAGCAGAGCCTGGCTCACCCCCCCCGCAGCAGCCAGATTCAGCCAGTGCTCACGTGCGGTGATATCGCTCTGCTGCAGGCTCAATTGATATTCGGCGTCATGGGAACCATTGCCTGCCGCCAGCTCCAGCCAATAACGGCCAAGCGCCAGGTCCTGGGCAACCAGATCCCCCCTCAGATAGGCCTGCCCCAACCACAGCTGGGCAGGAGCAGCCCCAGCATTGGCGGCGCGCTGATAGAGGCTGAATGCCTCTTCAGAGGGCGCCTTGCTCGCCAGTACCAGCAAAGCGTCCGGCTGTTGCTGGGCTGCGGCTTTCTCATACCAGCGCAGGGCAAGATCGGCGCGCTTGATCACCCCTTTCCCCTGCTCATAGCGAGTGCCAAGCTGGAATTGGGCATCCCGATTCCCTTGTTCGGCGGCTTTCTCCAGCCACTTGACGGCCTCTTCATCGGCCCCCGCCTGACCTGCATACCACTGCCCCAGAACCAGTTGGGCATTTCCATGATCCCGCTTGGCGGCCTGCTCGAACCAGTTGAGGCACTCACTGGTAAGCTTGCCCTTGTGCCGTTGTCGGCACTCCTGACCCAGTTGATAGCTGGCCTCCGAATTGCCCAACTTGGCGGAGCGCTGCCACCACTGCCTGGCCAGTGCAGGATTTTTGGGCTCTCCCAACCCCGCCTGATACCAGCTTCCCACCTGTAGTGCAGCCTTGCCCCGAATATCGGCATCTGCCGCCAGCGGACCCACTTGATCGGCAGCCTGCTTCATCCAGCGCATCGCCTCAGGATAATCCGGCTTCGCTGCCAAACGGTTGGCCAGCTCATATTGCGCCTTGCCCTGGCCCTGCTGGGCGGCATTTTGTAACTTGGTATCAGATAAATAATTTAATTGGTTGGCACAACCAACAAGCATAAATAGTAGGCATATTGGAAAGAGTTTCTTCATAGGTTTTATTACAGTGCTTTGAGTTGGTTAAATTTATTAATGTGGTGAGATACAGAATTGAATTTATTGCCAAGTTATAAAAACCAATATTACATCCTTTCTAAAACTCAGAAGTTCTGCTGTGTAGAGTTCAATTGAAAATCAGACACCCTCACGCTTAGATACCAGAGTATCTATGTCACTGAATTTCTATGACGAGTAGAGAATACACCACCCAATACTAATGGTGTTTACATGGAAAATAATAGCATTCATCACCTAAAAGGTTAGCAATATTATTTCCAGTTACAATTTATTACCCATCCCCCCCTTAATTACACTATATGTAGTGAAGCAATCGATAGTTTGTTCATTTTTATTTATTTTAATCGTGTCGGGAAACTCAAAAACTGACAATAGGTCATCAAAGTCTATGTCCTTCTCCAAGTGGCAAAAGTAGCCTGTTCTATTGTTCCCCCATAAGAAATCATTGTGAGAGACATTCCCTTTACTTAAAAGATAGTCAACGACTGGCTGCAAGTGATAGTAATCCTTTTCTTCAGAAGATGCACTTCTATTAATTGCAATCATTTTTTTGACCGCCTCAAGCTTTCCAGTTTTTTCGAAACATCAGGTGCTGTTGTATTCTTCATCATTTCCAATGTGCCATCGACAGGTTTTAATTTCAACAAGAACTCATCAAGTATAAAATATTGATTATGTGTCTGGTATCTGCCAGGGTTAAACTGAGGGTTCGCTTTAGTGGGTCCAGTCGCAGCACCTCCCATGGGTATGTCTTCATGTACTTCAAATATTTGAACAAACTTTTTGTATTCTGTCCTGCCATCCCCGGCATACACTTGAACACCTTGATTTAGTGCTCTGGAGCTAACAAGACCATCTTTAGCACGGCTAATTTCAACGGCTTCTGGGGTAGTGAAATAATTACCTGTTATTCCCCCTTTTTCTTTCCAAGTGATATGAGATAATTTGGTTCCCTTTGGTAGCAAAATATCTTTTAACCTATCGATACCAAAGTATGGATCCTTTCCTTGATAAGAGGCAGAAACATCCTTCGCTGTTTTGGATATTGCTTTTAATATAAGCTGACATCCAGCTTTTACTTTACTTAACCCTAGCGGATCCACCCAGCCTGTAGGGTTGGGGGCATACTGGTAGTTATTGAGCCCGCCGGCCAAGCCTATCGGGTCAGGGGTGATAAATCTACCCGTGCCGGGCTGGTAGTAGCGGTGGCGGTTGTAGTGAAGCCCGGTCTCGGCGTCAAAATA